>JBMNMN010000007.1:0-49201 GCA_050953365.1 Anaerovoracaceae bacterium
CCAAACTTATACCTTTAAATAAGCAAGCTTTGGCAGCTTGGAAAGGGTAACAATTCGGAAATTACAACGCGAAAGAGGGGAGATGGTGCTTTATTATTTGGGAATTGGAACAGTATGGAGAGGTCTAAGTAATAAGAAAAATGAGTACCTAAAAAAGTGTCAAGGAGGGAAAAAATGAGAAAATTTTTGCCTTTACTGTTGGTCTTTGTACTGATGGCCACAATGTTTACAGGCTGCGGCGGCGGAGGCGGTGAGGGAACAGAAAGCGAACCGCTGAAAGTGGGCGCTATCTACCCCTTAAGCGGAGCTAATGCGCTTTTAGGAAACCAGTGTCTGACCGCTGTCAGAATTGCGGTTGATATGGTCAATGAAGCCGGCGGCGTTCACGGCAGACCGGTGGAATTGATCGAAGCGGATGCTCCGGATCCGACCACAGCTACTACAGAAGCCGGTAGATTGGTCGATCAGCAAGGTGTAAAGATTGTCTTCGGATCACTGGCCAGCGGAAATGCCATTGCCATTGCCGGAGTTACCGACAGAGCAGGAGTCATCCTTGTTGAATCCGGCGGCGTCGCCGATGCGCTGACAGATTCCGGATTCAGATATGTCTATAGAATTCTCGATAAGGGATCTCTCCGCGGTGCAACCGGCGCCAACTATGTTGGAACAGAAATAGCGGACATGCTTGGCATCGCTCCAAGTGATCTGAGGGTTGCCATCATTCACGAAGAATCCAGCTACGGCACATCCGTTGCCGACGGCGCAGAAGCCAAAGCGAAGGAGCTTGGATTGAATGTAGTTGCCCGTGAGCACTATGCAACGACGATCACAGATATGTCTGCTTTGGTATTGAAGATAAAGGAAGCAAAACCTGACGTATTGCTGTCTGTAAATTACATAAACGATGCGATCTTGCTCGTTGACACATTAAAACAGTATAATGCGGTACCGAAGGTATTCATGGGACTGGGCGCAGGCACGACGGATCCAAACTTTGCCGCTACCATCGGACCGGATTCCGACGGATTCTTCTGCACGGATATGCCGACGAACCTTCCTTTGGATGTGTTTGCCGATGAGGAGATGAGAGCTACCGTAAGCGCATTCAGAGAAGCTTTCCTGGCTGAATATCCGGATCTGCTGAATGTATCCATCGCTGCCGAGGCTGCCTTTGCGGGCGCATATACGTTTATGACTGAGATCCTTCCCAATGCGGAGGACTTGGAACCCGATTCCATTCGTGAAGCTGCGCTGAATACGAAGCTGGAGATGACGACTCTCGGATTCGGATGGGATTTAGGAGAGGACGGACAAAACTATGCCGCTTCTGCGAATATAAACCAGTGGCAGGGTGGAGAAGTTGTTACGATTTCTCCGGAAAGACTTAAGACCGGAGATGTTATCAATGTACCTCTCCCAATTGCGTCAGAGTAAGGTCTTGTAACATAATATAAGAATCCCCACAATCATTTCGATGATTGTGGGGGCTCTTTGTTACACATAAAGGAGAGCAAAACATGGAACAAATTGTACAAGTATTTATTTCAGGTATTTTCTCCGGCGGGGTTTATGCGTTAGTCAGTGTCGGACTGGCTCTGATTTTCGGTATTATAGGGCTCGTAAACTTTGCTCACGGCGAATATCTGATGTTGGCAATGTACTTTGCCTATTGGATGTATAACATTATAGGGCTGGATCCATATCAATCCATGGTGATCAATCTGGTCGTTATGGCTATCATCGGATATTTGACCTATAAAATCATAATGGAGCGTGTCCTTGAGGCGGATCACTCCATACAGATTATCTTGACGCTGGCCCTGTCGATGGCGTTGCAAAACCTTGCGCTTATGCTTTGGAAGGCGGATTATAGAAACATAAGAATTGATATGACAACGGATACGACACATATCGGTTTTCTTACGCTCAGCACACCCAGAGTTGTGGCATTCTTTATTGCCATAGGAGCGTCCGTTCTACTGTACCTTTTCCTGCAAAAGACCTATACCGGAGCGGCAATGAGAGCCGTTGCCCAAAACGGCAAAGCGGCTCAGCTTATGGGGATCAATTTGAAAAGGACTTATGGACTGGCCTTTACAATCGGCATCACTCTGGTAGGACTGGCAGGACTGCTTCTGTCTCCTATATACCCTGCATTTCCGTTGGTGGGATCCAACTTCAGCACTTTGGCTTTTATCGTGGTGGTAATAGGAGGGTTGACGAGTATTCCGGGAGCCATTATGGGAGGCTTACTTATTGGAGTTGTGGAAAGCTTCGCCGGATATTTTGCCGGACCTGCATATCAGCAGGCAGCATATTTCCTTCTGTTTATCTTGGTACTGATATTTAAACCAAACGGCTTGTTTGGCAGATCTTAGGAAAGAAGGGAGTATGAAATGATTACGAAACTTTTGTCAAAAAATAACGCTGTTCTATGGATCATCGCCCTGGCTTCTGTTGTTGTACCGTTCCTTATGCCAAACAGGTACTTCCAGGATATAGTGATTATGACCTTTTTGTGGGCCGGATTGGCGTGTTCATGGAACCTCTACAGCGGTTATTGTAATAGATTGAGTATCGGACATGCGGCTTATCTCGGGATTGGCGCATATTCATCCACCTTGCTCTATGTCAATTTTGGAATATCTCCCTGGATAGGGATGCTGGTAGGAGGAGCTCTTTCGGCAGTGGCGGCTTTAATCATAGGCGGCACCACTTTGCGGCTGAAGGGAACTTTCTTTGTACTTTCCACCATAGCCTTTGCAGAGATACTGAAGGTTATGACCATTACTTCAAAAGACATTACTAAGGGTGCGCTTGGTGTCTTTATTCCTTATCAACCCGGATTTGCGAATATGATTTGGGCAAGCAAAATACCATATGCACTTCTTACCTGGTTATATATGATTATTGTCTTATTAATCTGTGTCAAGCTGGAAAAATCAAAACTTGGATATTCGCTGATTGCGGTGGGCGAAAATCAGGAAGCTGCGGAAAATCTGGGCGTGAACTCCAGCAGAACCATGTTGATCGCATTTGTTATGAGTGCGGTGCTTACCTCTTTTGGAGGAACCCTTTATGCCCAATACATTATGTTTATAGAACCCTCGTCTGTAATGTCACTTATGAACTCGGTAAACTTTATTTTGCTGGCAATTACCGGCGGCCTGGGAACTGCCTTTGGTCCTATGGTAGGATCCTTTATCCTGACACCGATTTCAAACTTGCTTAGAGGTTACCTTTCATCGGTCAGCGGATTGCATACTTTTGTGCTGGGGATGATTCTGATAGCAGTTCTTCTATTCAGACCGGATGGAATATTACCTCAGCTTAAGCTGTTCTTTAACGGTCTTATTAAAAAAAGCAAGGCAAAAAAAGGAGTTTGAATTATGTTACTAAAAGTAGATTCCGTAACAAAGAAGTTTGGAGGATTAAGCGCAGTTTCTGAGGTTTCCTTTGAGTTGGAGGAAGGAACCATCTTAGGGCTTATCGGTCCAAACGGAGCAGGAAAAACCACCCTGTTTAACTGTATAACCGGTACGCTGCCCATTACGGAAGGGACGATAACCTTCGACGGCGAGCAAATATCCGGCAAAAAATCCTACCAGATTGCCAGATTGGGCATAGCGCGAAGCTATCAGGTTACACAGCCTTTCGGTAATATGACTACATTGCAGAACGCTATGGTGGGCGCATTTTGTAAAACGAAGGATTATTATGAGGCCGAATCCATCGGTTTGAATGCTCTGAAGACTGTAATGCTTGACCATAAGGCAGAAGTCGTGGCGAAGCATTTAAACCTTGGTGAGCGTAAAAAGCTTGAAATTGCCAAAGCTCTGTCCACTCAGCCCAAGCTGCTTCTCCTGGACGAGGTAATGGCAGGGCTTACATCTACAGAAGTACAGGAGATGGTCAGGATCATTAAAGAGATCAATGCCTCCGGAATAACGATAATAATTATTGAGCATATCATGGAGGCGATCATGTCTTTATCTGAGCGTATTATAGTACTCAATTTCGGCAAAAAAATTATGGAAGGCACGCCCGATGAAGTGAGCAATGACCAGCGGGTTATTGAAGCGTATTTTGGGGTTGATGAAGGTGATGAAGAATATGCTTAAGGTATTAAACATTAATTCTTTTTACGGCGAGGTACAGGTTTTAAAGGACGTTTCTTTGCACGTAAACCAAGGGGAAATCGTAACCTTGATCGGGGCCAATGCGGCAGGCAAATCCACCTTGATATCCTGCATATCCAGGACAGTTAAAACCTTTACCGGAGAAATAGAATTCGAAGGGGAAATCATAAGTAATCTCAGACCTGACCAGATTGTAGAGCGTGGGCTTGTTCAGGTACCGGAAGGAAGGCTTCTGTTTCCCAGGCTGACTGTTCGGGAGAATCTTGAGCTTGGTTCTTATAATAAAAACAGCAGGAGTACTCGAAAAGAGAGACTGGAATATGTATATGAACTGCTCCCCAGATTAAAGGAAAGAGCCGATCAGCTGGCAGGCTCATTAAGCGGTGGAGAAAGTCAGATGTGCGCCATCGGCAGAGGTTTAATGGCAAATCCAAAACTGTTGATTTTCGATGAACCCTCCCTGGGACTTGCTCCCATCGTTGTCAACGAAGTTATGAAGTTGATTAAAAACATTGCGAAGGATGGGACGACAGTTCTATTAGTCGAGCAAAATGTTCGCCAATCTTTAAAACTGGCAGATCGCGCTTACGTTCTTGAAAACGGAAGAATCATTATGGAGGGTGAGGGCAAGGAACTGTTGAACAGCCCGGAAGTAAAAAAAGCATACCTGGGAATATAAGAATGGGGAAATGTGAAAAGGAGCAAGGCGCATTAGTTGACAAATAGAGAGAAAAAGAATAATATCAATAGCTAGGGACAGTTCATGATCTTATCAGGGATCATCGGCGAACTGTCCTTATCTATGCTAATAATGAAAAGAGAGCGAGTATGGACTTTATTCGACGCAATGTAAAAATCGTAGTATTGTTAGCCTGTTTTGCGGCTTCTTTGTCCCCAATTTTTATACGTTTGGCAGAGGGCATCCCTCCCATGGCGGTGGGTTTTTACCGGTTGACCTTCGGTCTTCCTTTCTTCATTGCAACCTCCCTCATCTATCATCGTGAGGAGATTAGGAAGATTTCGAAGCGGCAATTGAGAGGTCCCGCCATGGCGGGAGTTTTTCTTTTCCTACATTTCTTAACGTTTTTCATCGGGGTAGGAAAGACAACGGTGGCTAGTGCGGTGGTCCTCACCTGCTTACACCCTGTGGTTATTTTAGTAATCACAGCGGTGTTTTTTAAGGAAAAGACCAACATGAAGATTGTGGCCGGAGTTGTCATCGCGCTTCTTGGCGGCGCCGTTGTCGGAGGAGGCGATTATGCAATCGCCGGTGAGGCATTTATAGGGGATATAATGTGCTTCATGTCGGCGGTTTTTATGGCGCTATATTTACTTGCCGGGCAAAAACTCGCCAGCGGTCTGCATATTACCGTGTACATTACCATTGTCTTCAGTTGTTGCTGGGCATGTTTCGGTCTGGGGATGATTATGAGCGGTACGAGTTTCACCGGTTACGAGCCGAAAAGCTACTTTTGGGTTCTGGTTCTTGCCATCGTGTGTCAGATCGGCGCCCACGGTCTGTTCAACTGGTCGCTGCGCTATATTTCTCCGCTGTATCTGGCAACCAGTGAGACAGTGGAAGTGGTCTATTCTGCCTTAGTTGCATATCTTCTATTCAATGAGGTGCCGGTTCTCATGCAGTACATCGGAAGCACCATGATTATCGCAGGGATCCTCATTTACAATTATTTTGAAGCGGAAGCTGCAAAATCCGCAACAATAGAAAAAAACAGTTGACAAAACGGGAAGGCGATGTTATTATCACTTTCAAACCGATGACGGGGAAGTAAAACTGGGAAGCGGTCTACAGCGAATCGGGGATGGTGTGAGCCCGACAGATGCAGCCTCAGACAAATGGTCCCCCGAGGGCGGAGCGAAAAGGCAGGTTTGCCTGAGTAGTATCCGACGCAAGGCCGGCGTTATCTGGCCAAGGGTGTGATGGCACTCTGCAGAGTGGATATGTTTATTTGCATATCAAACAAGGTGGTACCGCAGGTTAACACTTGTCCTTGTAATAATCAGGGCAGGTGTTTTTTTATTACCCACTTCATGCAGAGACCCCTTTCGTTATTTCTCTAATAAAGAAAGAAAGGAAGAGGAAAAGGAAATGAAAAAGAACTATGATGTGGACTTCAACACGTATTTCAGGGAGTATCCAAATGAGGAGGGCTACTTTGGCAGGTACGGCGGCGCATTTCTGCCCCCGGAATTGGTTCCGGCATTCGAAGAGATTACGGAAGCCTATCAGACCATCTGTCACTCGGCGCAGTTTATCAACGAGCTTCGCAGAATAAGAAAAGAGTTTCAGGGGCGTCCTACGCCTGTTTACCATTGCGAGCGGTTGTCCCGGATGCTGGGAACATCTCAGATCTATCTGAAACGAGAGGATCTGAACCACACGGGCGCGCACAAGCTTAACCACTGTATGGGGGAAGGGCTTCTGGCAAAATTTATGGGAAAGAAGAAAATTATTGCAGAAACGGGCGCCGGCCAGCATGGTGTTGCCTTGGCTACGGCAGCGGCATATTTTGGACTTGAATGCGACATTTACATGGGTGAAGTGGATATCGCCAAGCAGGCGCCCAATGTGGCGCGCATGAAGATATTGGGCGCCCGGGTGATTCCGGCAACCCACGGGTTAAAGACGTTGAAAGAAGCCGTAGACGCGGCTTTCCAGGCATATATGAAAGAATATAAAGATTCCATTTACTGCATCGGTTCCGTTGTGGGCCCCCATCCCTTCCCCATGATGGTTCGCGATTTCCAGATGGTTGTCGGAATTGAAGCGAGAGAACAATTTATGGAAATGACAGGTATTTTGCCGGATGCGGTAGTAGCTTGCGTCGGAGGGGGCAGCAATGCCATGGGCATATTCTCGGGCTTCCTGAATGATCCTGTAGAGTTGTACGGCGTAGAGCCCCTTGGTCGCGGGCCTTCTATGGGGGATCATGCAGCATCCATGACCTACGGCGAAGAAGGAATCCTTCACGGATTTAACAGCATTATGCTCAAAGACGAAACAGGAGGACCTGCGCCGGTTCACTCCATTGCCAGCGGGTTGGATTACCCCTCATCAGGTCCGGAACACGCATTTTTGAAGGAGCAGGGCCGAGTTAACGTTATCACTGCCACGGATGAAGAAGCGATAGAAGCTTTCTTTAAGCTCTCCAGATACGAGGGAATCATTCCTGCGCTGGAAAGTTCCCATGCGGTGGCTGCGGCAATGAGGATGGCAAAGGAGGGCAAACAGAGAGCGATTTTAGTTAACCTTTCCGGCCGCGGCGACAAAGATATGGATTACGTGATCGAGAATTACGGATTTGGAGAGAAATACATTGAACTATAAAAGGACAAGGCCCGTAGGCTGTTTATAGATGGGATTTCTAAAAAAGTGACTTGCTGATAGTTGGCTGGATAAGGGCTTATAAAGGCGGAGTTGCAAAAGGTGTTTTGAACCTTTTGCAGCTCCTCTTTTTAATTGCAGCATAATCCTTGCGCTTCTGAAATAAATGATAGGGTAGACAGAGGAGACGGATACTATGAAATTTACGAAAATGCACGGAGCCGGAAACGATTTTATCATCATAAACAATATGGAAGAAAAAATCCCCGTACAAGAACTGGGCGCCTTGGCAAAAACCTTGTGCAACAGGCGGTTGTCTATAGGGGCAGACGGATTTATGGCAGTGGATTATCCCGATGCAGGCGGGGATTTTAAAATGCGGTATTACAATGCGGACGGAAGCATGGGCGAGATGTGCGGTAACGGCGCCCGCTGCATCGCCCGCTACGGATGGGAGAAGAAATTGGCGGGGGAAAGACAGAAGATTGAAACTGCTTCGGGAATGGTTTACGGCTGGCGTGAAAGTGAAAGGCTCTATAAGATTCGTTTAAATGATGTGACGAAAATAAAGCAGAATTGCAGCGCAGATGTTTTGGGCAGGGAATACAAGTACTCCTATGTGGAACTGGGAAATCCCGGACTTCCCCATGCCGTTCTAAGGATGGAAGGGTTAGGATCTGTGAAACCGAAAGATTTCAGAGAACTTAGAGGTCTGAGGGAGTTAAAGGAACTGGGAAGGACATTGCGGTACCATGGAGTTTTTTCAAAGGGCGCAAATATAAATTTCTATGAAGTGACGGCAGAAAATCAAGTGCGCTTGTTAACTTTTGAGCGCGGAGTTGAGGACTTTACCCTTGCCTGCGGCACCGGGGCGGGGGCCACAGTTGCGGCGCTTACTATGTCAGGGCAGGTAAACGGCGATAATACAAAGGTTTGTGTGCCCGGCGGCGAATTGTTCGTGACGGCGCTTAGGGAAGACGCTCTTATTAAAGCTCTTTACTTAACAGGTCCTACTTGTCTTGTGGCGGAAGGCGAGATCATCGAAATTTGCACAAATTTTACGGCGATTGTCACTGTGACATTTGCGAATATGATTCATTGCACGCAATGAATCGTAAGTATAATTATACGCTTACGCAGATTATCTGTATAGAAATTCCCATTTCCATCGATGCGGATGTAGATATTAAAGAGGGCATTCTCTGCTGCGGAGAGCCTGAAATTCAGCCGCTGGATGATATAAATAAGAAAATAAAACAGTGTTGCTTGTAAATGATACAGGGCTGCTTTCGTCGGACTTTTCTCGACTCCGGAACGAACTGTAATACCAGGTTTGCTCGGCAGCCCCCAAAACTATTAAATTTGAAAGGCGTGAAAAGAATGTCAGTTTGTGCTGATAATAAAAATAGTATTTCAATACTGCAACAGCAGCCGACTTGTGTATCAATTGTTCATGAAAATGTATGCGTGCAGGGCACCGTGACCATTACACCTTCTGTAATGAGCGGTGAAAGCACGTCGTTTTGTATAGGAAATCCTAGAATCGGAAGATGCGGAGGCGAACTGGCGATACCTGTCAATTCACAGTAAGCCAAAACATCTGTGTTCAGATTCCTTTGACCTTCTCTGCAACAGCTTCGGCGGAAGAAGACGGGATTATCTGCGGAGTGCCCGATATCGGCCCGTGTACGGGAACCGGAGGGTGCACACTGTCAATCGGAGCCTTCAGGGATAATCCGCTCACCAATGAGTTAATTGAAGGCGCAGGCGGTTCGATAGTTCTGGGTGTTGACGATGACGGGCTTAGTTTTACCGTGACTACCGCCAATGCCAATGATGTATTGAATTTCAATACTCCGTCTCCCCCGGCGCCGGAAAATCCTCCGCTGGCCCAGCAATACCAGGTTCTTTATGCCCAGTTACTGGCTGCCAATCTGAATGTCCTGAATTTGCAGTCCCAGGGCGTTGAAATCTGCCCTTTCGCAATCCAAGCGATCAATGCGGCCAACAACTTCCTTGCCACGTCGCCTCCGGGAGGAACCACGGGAGCGCCCGCATTCCAGGAGGATCTGGCCCGCTTTAATTCCGGCAATGCTCCCGGATGCCCGTTACACTGCGTAGAATAATAATGCACAGTAAGCCGTGATGGCTCTGTAAACTTCAACTCATAGGAGTATAAATTAAAAGTGAGTACGCCAATATCTTAAATTGGTGTACTCATTTTTTATGATCATGTGGAGGCGGCAGGGAAAAAAGAGAAAAAAGGATTGCATAATATTCATTATTATGTATAATTATTAATTAACGTTGCATTGATGCTGTACGGTTCGCATGGAAAATAAACAAAATTATTACAGTTTACAATTTGCGGAGGCATTATGACTATAAAAAAGATTAAAGCCGGCGTGATCGGCGCTACGGGATATGCCGGGGTTGAGCTGGTGAGAATACTCAGCGGTCATCCCCATGTAGAACTTGCGGCCATAAGCTCCGTAAGCTTTTCCGGAAAGGAGCTTTCTAAATTATATCCGAACTTGCGAGGCAGTGTGGACCTGATCCTGAACGGAGGCCCGGAAGTAATGATGCAAGGATGCGATGTAATCTTTGCTTCTCTGCCTCATGGACTTTCCCAGGAGTTGGCAAAGGAATGCGCGGACAGGAATATCCTTTTCATCGACCTGGGTGCGGATTTCCGGTTGGAGAAGGAAAAGGACTACAAGGACTGGTATGGGGAGAGTTTTTTTGACGAGGAGTTGCATAGACAGGCTGTATACGGGCTTTGTGAGCTTTTCCGCCATGAGATTAAGGGGGCCCGCCTGATTGCGAACCCGGGATGCTACCCAACCTCTATTGCTCTGGGGTTGTATCCTGCCCTTTCGGCAGGGCTGATCGATACGGAGGTTATCATCATCGACTCCAAATCGGGAGTCACCGGTGCGGGACGAACCTTAACTGAAAACACCCACTTTCCCGAATGCAACGAAGGTTTTTCCGCATATAAAGCGGGCGGCCACAGGCACACGCCGGAAATCGAGCAAACGCTGTCAAAACTAGCGGATAAGCCGGTGAAAGTAACCTTTACACCTCATCTTCTACCCGTAAACCGGGGGATCCTTTCAACGATCTACTGCAGCTGCAAAGCCATGCCGGATGCGCTGCGGCGATGCTATCGGGAAGCATATGAAAAAGAGCCCTTCGTGGTGCTGCTGGAAGACGGGGAATACGCCAACATTCGCAACGTAAGGTTATCCAACAACTGTCATATATCGCTGCATTTTGACAGGCGTACCGATCGGCTTATAATCTGCAGCGCCATCGACAATATGGTGAAAGGGGCTGCGGGTCAGGCTGTTCAAAATATGAACATCGTTTTCGGAGTTGAGGAAACCGCAGGGCTGACTGCTCTGGCGCCGGCCTTTTAGCAGGTCTTCGCAGCGGAATTCGAAACATTATCACATTATAGCAGTCCTTGAAGAGGGACTCTAAACTCTAATATTTTATATGTGAGGAGCTGGATGAATGAAATCAATTAAAAATATTGATATAGATACGATAAAAGACATTTCTGAAATAGAAGGGGGTGTCTGCGCCCCGAAGGGTTTTTTAGCTGCCGCCACCTATTGCGGGATTCGAAAAAATAAGAATAAGAAGGATCTGGCGCTCATTTACAGTGAGGTGCCCTGCAATGCGGCTGCCCTTTACACTTCAAACAAAGTGAAGGCGGCTCCTCTTCACGTGACGATGGAGCACCTTAGAGACGGGAAAGCGCAGGCAATTATTGTGAATTCGGGCAATGCCAACGCTTGTGCGTCAGAGGGTTATGAAAATGCTGTGAGAATGGCCACGGCCGCTTCCAAAGCGTTAGGTATCGATTGCAAGGATGTGATTGTGGCCTCCACCGGGGTCATAGGAGTGCCTCTGGATATCGGCGCCATAGAAGCAGGCGTGCCGACACTTGCAGAGAAGCTCTCTTGCGACGGCGGAAGCGATGTTGCCGAGGCCATTATGACCACGGATACTTATAAAAAAGAATATGCCGTTGCCTTCGAACTTGGCGGCAAAACTGTCCGGATAGGAGGCGCTTCCAAAGGTTCCGGTATGATCCATCCCAACATGGCAACCACTCTCAATTTCATTACCTCCGATGTGGATGTGGACGGGGAGCTTTTGGAAAAAGCATGGCGGTATTGCGTGAATCGATCCTTTAATCGCATCAGCATTGACGGAGATACATCAACAAACGACATGGCATGCATTTTGACCAACGGATTAGCGGGAAATCCCAGGATATGTGAAGGTTCTAAAGAATATGAGATCTTCGTGGCGGCTCTGCTCAAAGTCTGCGTACATCTGGCCAAAGAGCTGGCCAGGGACGGAGAAGGCGCCTCAAGGCTGCTATCCTGTACGGTGAAAAATGCCGCCGACGAAGAAAAGGCGGAAATCATGGCCAAGGCAGTCATAGCATCTTCACTCACCAAGGCGGCTATGTGGGGCGGGGACGCCAATTGGGGAAGGGTGCTGTGCGCCATGGGTTATTCCGGAGCGGAATTCAATTACGAGAAGACGGATATTTGGTTTCGGTCGAAGGCGGGGGAGATCCTGGTTTGCCAAAACGGTCAGGGATTGGAATTTGATGAAGCTTTAGCCGGAGAAATCCTTTCTGCAGACGAGATCGAAATCCTTGCGGATCTAAAAGAGGGGGAAGCCGAGGCTACGGCCTGGGGCTGTGATCTCACCTGCGAGTATGTAAAAATTAACGGGAGCTACCGGACGTAGTGTGGTGAGGCGGAAGTTAGGAAAATGCATTAAATGCGCTTATCTTATATATTATTGAAGAAGGAAGGTGGCTCGGTGGTTCAGCAGCAAAAAGACAAAGCCAATCTGTTGGTGCAGGCGCTTCCATATATACAGAAATTCAATAAAAAGACCATAGTTATCAAATACGGAGGCAATGCTATGGTCACAGAGGTCCTAAAGGATGCGGTGGTTCGGGACATCGTGCTTCTGTCTCTTGTGGGGATTAACATTGTTTTGGTTCACGGCGGAGGGCCGGAAATCAACCATATGTTGAATCGTTTAAACAAAAAATCACACTTTGTGGACGGCCTGCGTTACACCGATAAAGAAACCATGGAGATCGTCCAGCAGGTGCTTTGCGGCAGAGTGAATAAACATATTGTATCGATGATAAACAATGTGGGCGGGAAAGCCGTCGGATTATGCGGCATGGACGGAGGAATGATCCGTGCCGTCAAGCTTAAGGGAGAGAAGGATTACGGTCTGGTTGGAGAGATCATCGGAATCAATCCGAAGCTTATCAACGACGTGCTTGAAAAGGGGTACATACCGGTGGTCTCCGGCATTGCCCAAGGCGTGGACGGAGAAGAGCTATACAACATTAATGCGGACACGGCTGCGGCCAAACTGGCGGTGGCCCTTGGCGCCATAAAGTTGATATTACTGACGGACGTGAGAGGGGTTATGCTCGACGAAAAGGATGAAAATACTCTGGTATCCATGATGAACCTTTCCGACATTGAAAAGCTTAAGCAAAGAGGCGTGCTTTCCGGAGGCATGATTCCCAAGGTTGAATGTTGTGCAGATGCGCTCCGGGGAGGTGTTGAGAGGGCCCACATTATCGACGGAAGGATCGAACATTCCATACTGATTGAATTGTTGTCCGACGAGGGCATAGGAACTATGATTTGCAACGGATAAATGAGATCGAAAAGATGAATGGGAGTGGGGTTTGTGGACTTGCAGATGATCAAGCAGCTGGATGAACAGCATTGTATGCAAAATTATGGGCGATTCAATGTAGCTTTTGACCATGGAAAAGGCTCTTTTTTATACGATACGGAGGGTAGAGAATACATCGATTTTGCCAGCGGAATCGGTGTCAACAGTATCGGTTACGGGCATCCTCGCTGGGTGGAGGCGGTGTCTCGCCAGGCCGGACGGCTGGCTCACGTTTCCAACCTGTTTTACACAGAGCCCTATGCGGTTCTGGCTTCACGGTTAACCGAGCTGACGGGAATGAAAGCGGTGTTTTTCGCCAACAGCGGCGCAGAAGTCAACGAGGCGGCCATTAAGTTAGCAAGAAAATATAGCAGAGATAAATACGGACAGGGAAGATCTGTCATTCTTACCCTCAAGCAATCCTTTCACGGCCGAACCTTAGCCGCGCTTACGGCAACGGGCCAGTCGGTTTATCATAAACACTTTGGTCCTTTTGTTGAGGGGTTCCGCTATGTGAATTCCAACGATTTAGAAGGCCTGAAGCAAGCAGTCACTCCGGATGTGTGCGCCGTTATGGTAGAGGCAATTCAAGGCGAAGGCGGCGTGATTCCTTTGGAGAAAGAATATGCGGAGGCGTTGGCTGCCTTGGCAGCCGAGCGTGATATTTTGCTGATTTTTGACGAGGTGCAGACCGGCAACGGGCGCACAGGTTACATGTACTGCTACCAGGAGTTTGGAGTTGAGCCGGATCTGGTTACTACGGCAAAGGGATTGGGCGGAGGTCTTCCCATCGGCGCTTTGCTGGCAAATGATAAATGCAGCGGGGTGCTTGCTCAGGGCACTCACGGATCTACCTTCGGCGGAAACCCTATCGCTTGTGCCGGGGCCAATGCGGTGCTGGATATTATTACAGCAGACGGGTTTTTGGAGCAGGTAAGGCGAAAAGGAGAAAAGATTCGTCGGACGGCAGCCGGCTGGGGGCTGCCTGTAATCAAGGACATACGAGGCAAAGGCCTCATGATCGGAATTCAAATGGCAGGGGAAGGAAATACGCAGAAGGAGGGAGAAATCTCTCAGGAAAGAGGCAAAGGCGTCAAAGAAATGGCTGCCGACCTGTTGGAACAGGGTCTTGTAGTTTTGACTGCGGGCTCGAATGTGTTGCGGTTGCTGCCGCCGCTGACGATAACAGACGGCGAAATCGACAGCGGACTTGCTATTTTACATCGGTATTTGGCCGAGCTTTGTCAATAGGAGGGATCAAGATTTTGTGCAAAAAATGGAGTTATGTGTGGATCAAAGGTAGAAATCGCATTTGCCTGAGGAAAGGGTATCCAGAAAACGATCTTTTCTGTGCAAAAAATGGAGTTATGTGTGGATTAGAAGCTGTAAAACAGTCCTTTTTGTGCAAAAAATGAAGTTATGTGTGGAATCTCCAGATTTACTCCCCTATAATCCACACATAACTCGGTTTTTTGCACATTTTCTTTTAAACAGTGTTCTGGTCAATCAAAGTTGTAATGGCTATGTGTTGTTTCAACGACTTTTGCCGGTGGCAATCCACAATTGTAAGAGTGAGGCCGTTGATTGTTGTACCAACCGTAAGCATAGGCAGTGACTTCTTCGTACAGTTTGGCTTCGGTTTCAAAGGATCTCAGGTTGATCAGCTCTGCCTTCAATGTATTAAAGTATCGTTCTATGGGAGCGTTGTCATAGGGACAACCGGGTTTGCTCATGCTTTGGACCACGCCGTGCGCCTGGCAGAATTCAATGAATTCTTTGGATGTAAACTGGCTTCCACGGTCCGAGTGGAGAACAATCCCGGTTTTACCTCCGCAGTTGGCTATGGCTTTGGTCAGCGTATCGATTGCAAGCTTTGTATTGATGCGATTGCTGTTTACGCTTGCCACGATACGACGGTCAAACAGATCCATGATGCTGCAATTGTATCGTTTGCTGTGATTGGCCAGGAACAGATATGTAAAGTCGATACACCAGCGCATATTCCGTTTTTCTGCATGAAAACCCTGGTTTAGAAGGTTTCCAAATATGGCATAAGCCTTTGGCCCTTTGCTGTAACGGTATTTTGGTTTTCGTGTCACAGATTTGAGCCCAAGCTCTACATTCATGTATTTGCGGACAGTCTGCACACTAAGGCAAATACCTTTGTTGGCAAGAAGTTGTTTCATCATGCGGTAGCCGGGCTTGCCTCCCGCCTCGTGGTAGAGCTTTTCTATGGTTTTCAGAACAGAAGCCTTTTGCTTTTTGTCGGCGCTCTTGCGATGCTTCTTGTAATTGTAATACCCATTCGGACAGACTCCAAGGCGCTGTAATAGCCAATTCGTTCCGTAGCGCCCGGCGTACTTGTCGAGAAAACGGTATCGAGCTATTTGCTCTCCTTGGCAAAGAACGCCGCCGCTTTTTTTAAGAAATCGTTTTCCTTCCGGAGTTCTTCCACTTCCTTTTGAAGGCTCCGAAGCTCTTCCATGTTTGCCAATTGCTTTGCCTTCTCGGTATCAGCGGCAGCGTTTTCACGATACTTTTTGACCCACCGGGTGATGACCTCTCGAGAAAAACCATATTCATCTGCAAGGCTTTGATAGGTTCGGCCATCTTGGATATATAACTTGATGATCCTCTCCTTGAGTTCAGGTTCTACGTAATGCATAAGATGTGCTCCTTTCGAATTGATAATATTTTACATAACGCACATCACTATTACAACTTTAGTGTAGCACCTCATCCCTCTCTGAAATCCACACATAAGTCGGTTTTTTGCACAGTTTCACTTGTTATTATTGAGGAGGCAGGTTAAAGCCACGATCTTGTTGAAAATTCAGAGGCAGGCTAAGGTCACAACCTTGTTGTAAATTCAGAGGCAGGCTAAGGTCACAACCTTGTTGTAAATTCAGAGGCAGGTTAAGGTCACGATCTTGCTGTAAATTCAAATGGTGTTGTTTTGAAATTCCTTCTCCATGGCTTTGATGCGGTCATAGAGGAATTGGTTCACCGGTGTTGGGATGCGGTGCTTTTTCCCGAGGCGAATCACGGTCCCCGAAAACAGCTCCACTTCGGTGGGGCGCTTTGCATCTATATCCTGCGCCATAGAAGGTTTTCCATCGGGATGCAGAGCTTTTATGACGTTAATCCAGTAATGAAGGTCTTCCTCCGTCTGGGGAACGCCCTCCTTTTGCGAAATGGAGATGACTTCTCTCATGGCGGCTATCATGGTGTCTTGCGCCTCTCCTTCAACTTGAACATCTCCGTAGGTGCCTCGATACACTCCGACGGTTTGGTTCACTCCTACGTTGAGCATGAATTTTCCCCACATCCGTTTCTGCATGTCGGTTTCCACTTCGTGGGGAAAGTCAGTGTGAAGAAAAAACTGCTCTACGGCCTTTACCTTGTCTGAAACGGTGCCGGGCTGCCGGTCGCCAAAACAAAGCATCCCCATATTTTCATATCGCAGGCTGTTTCCTGTACGTATTCCGTCCATGCCTTGGGCGACGCAATAAAGGATATTTTCCCAGCCGTAGGCGCGGCTGATAACTTCTTCGCTGCTGATACCGTTCAGCGCGGATAAAATAATGGTATCCTTCCCGATTTGATTTCTCATATCTTGAATTGCTTTATCCAAACCGCCGAATTTAACGGTAAAAATAACCAGGTCTGCAGGACCGGTATCTTCGTCGGGAGTGACAAAATGAAATTCACACTTTTCGCCGTTGCAGTATACCGGATTTCTGGTATAATTTTCAATTCTATTATTATCGGCGATGATGCGCAGCGTTCCCGGCGGCATTCGCTTGGACAGATGGTGTCCAAAAAGGATGCCCAGCGCGCCCAAACCGATAATGCTGACTGTTTCAATTTGTTTGACCATTTTCGACAACCCCCGGTTCCGTTATCTTTTATAGTATTGTTTGCATATTAATTTATAGTTTTTTAGTGTTGCTCAGGCTTTTTTGACATGCCATATTACAGCATTTTACTATTGAACTACAGGAAAAGCAAATCATAATAAAAAGCTGTATTTGGCGGTGTACCGCCGGCGAATACAACATCGCAATATTTGCCATCGAAGTATAAATTTTTAATTATATACTATGAGTATATACCAGTCAATATTAAATTTGCTTCCCGCATATAAATGTGTTATAATGATTTAAAGCAGCAAAACCTTGTCGTTTTTACTCAGAAAAATTATAGCAACGTTGTGAAGCAAGCCGATAGAGGCTTGCCTTATGTGTAATCAATACAGCGGCCGTATTTCAATCCTTGCCGCATTATGTGCTGAAAGGAAATGGGTGCGGTTTTTGTGTTTGTATGCGCTTCTATAAGCAATAGGTTAGGTAATAGAAAAGTGGGGAGAGATGAAAGTGAAACTTATTAATAAGGAAGTAACTCACAGGATGTATGGGCAGGGAATTGTGGTTGATCTTTCGGATGGCTTTGTGGAAGTTCAGTTCCCCATAGGGAATAAGAAGTTTGTATTTCCCGATGCCTTTGGGACTCATTTGCTTCTTAAGGACCAGAAGATCGCGAAATCGATTCATAAAATAAAAGAAGAACGCGAGGAGCAGCTTAGACTCGAGGAAGAGAAGAAGGCGGAAGAAAGAATTGCCCAACTCAAGGAGCAGCAGATTCGCATGGAGGCGGAGAACCTTATTAAAAACCTCAAGATTCATCCCGCTTCTCAGGCCGTCTTTTGGTGCGGTCAGGACGAACAGGAAAAGGTCTTTGCGGATTGGAGCGTCTTCACCGGCGAGGTGAAAAGCGGTGACAAGAAAGGAAGGGTCAACCGTCCGATCCGCCTGCATCAAAACAGTGCCTGTTTATTAACGCTAAGGGAACCCGACGAACCGGAAAAAGACAGGCGTATCCTAGGCGCTTTCATGGTGGGCACAACATTCGTCGGCAAACAATGCCAAGACGGCATAATCCATGCCCATGAAGAGTACCGAATCAGACTCACGGAAAAAGAATCAAAAAAGATGCTCTTTTGGAATTACTACGTGAAAGAAAAGAGTCCCCACAGTATTACGTGGAACACGGGAAGGTACCGTTATTTCGATAATATTATGATGGCTCAAATTCTATGGGACGTCGTTTCTATGAGGAAAAAAGCTTCGGAGAAGGAGAGCGCTCAACGCTTTTTCGACCATTTTTGCAGTATGAACCGAATTGACAAAGAAAAACTTCCCAAGCCCAACGGCGCATTGATGAGGCTCTAAGTTCACAGAGGCATTTTGTCACACGAATTGCCTTCTTTACATAAATTATAGAAATACTGTAAGGATGTAAATGAAAATACAAAAGCGGGCTTTGCGTCCGGCGGGTCACAAGGTCTAAAAAAGGTCCTGCAAAGCATGCGGACCTTGAGAAAACACAAAGAATTGACAACTATATTTGAAAGCAAACACGGGGGAATCTCCGCGATTGCTCTCTTGATAAAGGGAAGTCCTCCCGCCCATTTGCGTGAGCAGGGGGGCTTCCCAATTTTATTATAGATCATCGCTTTGGTAAGATTTCCAACCAGTATCCGTCGGGATCGCAGATAAAATAAAGACCCATTTCTTTATTTTCATAGCAGATTACGCCCATTTCCTTGTGCTTGGTGTATGCTGCTTCGTAATCATCGGCTTCGAAAGCCAGATGGAATTCGTTGTCGCCAAGATTGTAAGGCTCTTTACGATCGCGAAGCCAGGTCAGTTCCAATTGGTGCGATGACTCGTCATTGGCAAGGAATCTGAGCCTATAACTTCCTTCCGGGTCGTCTATTTCCCGAACCACTCTTAACCCCAGAGCCTCTTCGTAGAACTTGAGCGATCTCTCCAAGTTGTTTTTTGCAAGAGAAATTTCCTCACTTTTGCAAAAATTTTTCCCCAGGCACCGGTGGGGAAATTTTATGTCAACCCCAGCAACTTTAGCAGCAAAATCTCATATGTTTAGTGCTGATTCCCGTAGCCTGTTGCTTTGACCGGGAAACAGCAGCAGGTGGCAGTGGTGGAGTAGCCGGTCGATGATAGCTCCAGTCATCTGCTCGTCATAGAACACATTTACCCATCTTGAAAACTCTATATTGGTATTGATAATTACCGATTTACGCTCATAACACTCTGATATTACTTCAAACAAAAGCTGCGCACCTACACGGTCAAGAGGGACATAACCCCACTCATCACAGATCAATAGATCGGCCTTATTAAGTGTTTTTAGAAAAGCAGATAAACTCCCGGCTTTCTTTTGCTCCGCCAACTTGTTCACAAGGGCTGATGTCCTGAAAAACCTAACCTCTAAACCCTTCTTACACGCTTCCACTCCTAAGGCTATGGAAAGATGCGTCTTCCCGGTTCCAACGTTGCCATACATGACAATGTTGGTCTTGTTTGCGATAAATTCACATTCTTTAAGGTATTCCGGAGTAACACCGCTGGGAAGAGTTACTTCATCAAACCTAAAGCTTTCAAAGGTCTTTATGGTATAAAAACCAGCCTTTTTTAGCAACTTATCCCTCCTTGCTTTTTCACGGTGTGTTATCTCCGCTTGAAGAAGTTTAAGCAGATACTCCTGATGGCTGTCTGCCTGGATCTTCACCGACATTTCCACGATGTTTTTGCTTAAACGAAGCCTCTTACAGCAAGAAGCAATATCATACTCTAACATCCCTTTACACCTGCCTTCCCAAGACATTTGTCATAGGCTATAAAGTTAGGCTCGTACCTTTTTAGATTTGGTATATGTTCAGGCAGACGCACTGGTTCAAGCTGCAGTGCTTTTTCATGCAGCCGGCTGTGTAGATTTATTAAACTATCTACATCAGTAACTCCATAGGATAGTGCAGCACGAATGGTCTCAACCGCTTTTTCAAAGCTGCTCCTTTGTGTCAGGTCGGCAATTGTTCTTAACACTTTCCCTTTTTCTTGCTTGCTTAAATCCTCCATATACTCTTTTATGGGCTGCGGCAACATATGATAAACACCTGTGTATTTCAACGCGCCCGGCCTTCGTGCCAACAGATTAAGATACGGCAACCACTGCATGCTTTGTTGCTTATAGTTACCGTAGAGCCTTTCATGACGCACTATCTCCCGATAGCTTTCATCAAGCACTGTTACATGAAAGGCAGTCAGCCTGACCAGTACATATTTGTTTGCGAATTTAGGCGCTGAGGAATATTCGTGCAGGCCTTTGTTGAGCAAAAATTTGCCATATCCGTTTGTCTTCACTGTTATGTATTTGCTTGTATCAAAAGCTGTTTTGGGCAGTTCCAGAAGGGCTGTTTTATCGTCTCTGTATAGCTCTTCGATCGTCCCGTTCTTTCGGTAATGCGTCCTTTTGGCATCTTCTTCACACCTTCTCAGGAGTTCTTCATTGAATTCACTGATGTCTTCAAAACGTGGTACCGGTACCAGCATGTTTCTCCTATGATAGCCAACCTTGTTCTCCACATTGCCTTTTTCATGTCCGGCATCTACATTACAGAAGGCCGCTTCGAAACGGTAATGTTCCATGAAACGCATGAAGTCATCTGTCAGATTCCTGCCTCCGCCTTTTATTACCTTAGCTACTATGGTGCTGGCATTATCAAACCATATCCTTGGCGGCACTCCTCCTATGTGCTCAAATATTGCCTTCAAACCCTCGAACAGGCATTCTTGGTTCTCTCCTTTGAATAGCTGAGTATATCCCTTGTTGCTGTGTGGAAATGATAAAGTCAGACTTTTCCCTCTGTAGTGCCTGCCATTTTCATAAAAGTCAGCATCGCCAAAGTCTGCCTGAGCCTCACCAGGTGTATGCTCTAATGGCAGAAATCCTTCTTTTGCGCTGAATATCTCTTTTTTCTTTACAGCTACATATCCCGCTACAGTCCTGTAGGAACAGTTGAAGCCTTCTCCGTACTTTTCCACCAGCCGGTCGTATATTCGTTTTGCTGTGTGTCTTTGCTTGCGCCTGGCCTTTTTATCCTCGTTTAGCCATGCATCAATGTCATGCTTGTATGGATCAAGTTTCGGAAAGGCATTTTCCTTCTTCACTTTCGGCAGTTCCTGATTCCAGTCCTCTTTGTCAAGATATGCCCTTACCGTTTTGCGGTCATGGCCGGTTTCTCTGGCTATCTCGCTGATATTTTTCCCTTCCTCAAAATACATTTTTCTGATATCCTTGATTTGGGTCATTGATAGCATCCTCCAATCCTCCTTGTAACTGATTTTGTCATCAATCACAAGGATATTATGTTGGTGTGGTGCCTTCAATGGCCTTTTGCAATTATGAGGAAATCATCGTTGCAAAACTGGGGAAATTTTTTTGCAACTTCGTCCGTTTTTATTATGCAATAAATACTCCAAGTCCAGGACATTGAGATTGTTGTGAATCATCTTAAACTTCATAACGCCACCTCCTGGCTAAAAGTGTACCCCTAGAAATACTTCGATAAACATGCCAAAACCCCCAAATCGCTTTGATTCGGGGGTTTGTAATACAGAGATGATGTTCAGTTACAAATAAGTTTGCTCACGTAGTTACAAAGTTTGCTCGTGTTGAAATGTAGTTGTTTCAAGGCTTCTCGCTGTTTCTTCCCTTGTAGTGACAAAGTTTGCTCTCGGGTTTTATTACCTTAAAAAATATAAAAAAAGATATAAAAAATGAGAAAATGACAAGCGAGTTTGCTCGTGAGCAGTGAAGAATGACAAAGTTTGCTCGTGGAAGGTAATGAGTATTCATACGCAGGGTATAACCTACGGGAGGAAATATCGAAACCACCTACACATCGGAATTCTACTTGCTTTCGAGGGATTAAAACTACGTCCGTTTAGCATATTTTTATTTATTTCTATATCTATTTTTGAACACAAAAAAACCGCCAAAGGTTTTTATACCTATGACGGTTTTGTAAACTCGCAAACAAACTTTGTAAGTTTGAACAAACTCGAGTGTAAAGAAACAATGATTATCTCTTTGAGAACTGGGATGCTCTACGGGCTTTCTTGAGTCCGTATTTCTTTCTTTCCTTCATTCTCGGGTCTCTTGTAAGGAAACCTGCGGCCTTCAGCGCGGGACGATATTCGATGTCCGCTGCGCACAGAGCTCTGGAAATGCCGTGACGCAATGCTCCGGCCTGTCCGGTGGTTCCGCCGCCTCTGACAGTTGCGATAACGTCGAACTTGCCCTCAACTCCCGCAACTTCAAAGGGTCTCTTTACTTCTCTCTTAAGAATCTCCATTCCGAAATAATCGTCAAGAGGCTTCTTGTTTACGGTAACTTCGCCTTTCCCGGGGATTAATCTGACGCGGGCTACAGACGACTTTCTTCTACCTGTTCCATAATACTGCATCTTTGCCATCTACGATTCCTCCCCTCTAAAATTCCCAAACTTCAGGCTTTTGCGCCTCGTGTTTGTGTGTGGGTCCGGCATAGACCTTCAACTTCTTATACATTTGTCTACCGAGCTTTCCTTTCGGCAGCATTCCTTTGATTGCGTGGCGAATAATGGCATCGGGCTTCTTCGCTTGCAATTTTTCAAAGGTGATTTCTCTGAGACCGCCGGGATAACCTGTGTGATGCTTGTAAATCTTGGTCTTTCTCTTATCGCCGGTGACGTTAATTTTCTCTGCGTTGATTATGATTACATAGTCTCCTGTATCTACGTGAGGAGTAAATATTGGTTTTTTCTTGCCTCTCAGAATCGAAGCGGCTTCTGTCGCCAGTCTGCCAAGGGTTTTACCCTCTGCATCGATGACGTACCATTTCCTTTCCACTTCGTGAGGTTTTGCTACGAATGATTTCATTGTGTTCATCCTCCTGCCTGGGCGTTTCACCCCACCCTGGCTTGTTTTCATAATGTACTAATCTCCGGGGCTAGTGGATTTTGCACATAATGCAGTAAAAAGTATACTGACTTTCGCTGCATATGTCAAGTAATTTTTTATTCGTTGCGCAGGCTTTCCAGGGCCGACAGACGCATGGCGCGCCTTGCGGGGGAGTAACCGGCAATGAGGCCGATAACAGTAGCAAAGAGCAATCCGCCTATGGCTATCCACCAGGGAATGATGGAGATATTGGAACCGCCGCCCATCATCCAGCCGAGAAATGCGCCGAGCACGCCGGCCAATACGGTATTTAACAGGAGGGAGATGATAAAGCTCAAAATCACGCCGAGAAGACCTCCGATAAACCCGATGAGCCCTGCCTCCAGCAGAAACATCCTGCGTATATCCGGCAGGTTCGCGCCGATAACCTTCATGACGCCGATTTCCTTGGTACGCTCGTAGATGGACATAATCATGGTATTGGTAATGCCCAGGGCTGCCACGAACAGGGAGATAGCTCCGATGCCGCCCAAAACGCCCTGAATCATGCGGGACTGTTCCTGCATGGCCTCAAGCCAGTCGTTGAGGCTGCTTGTCTGAAAGCCCATTTCGCGAATGGCATCGCTGACGTCCTGAACGTCGTTGATGTCTCCTACATATACCATAGCATTATTATATGTCAACTGGTTTACCGCCGGCTCTTTCCGGGCCTTTCGCAGGTCCGCCTGGATCTCCTTCATAGAATCCAGATCCGTGTATACATAATAGGCAGTTTCGTTATTGGGGTTTGCCAGCAGGCCAACACCCTTTGCCTTGTATGTTTTATAATCGATATCTTCGGTGCTGTAGCGGCGCTTCTGGCCGTATTCATAGTCGCCGGTAATGATAATTTTATCGGTTATGACATCTACCTTGGCTTCGCCGTCCCAACTGCTGTACATGGTTTTTTTCGGGTTGTAGAACCAGCTTGGCACCTGGTTGCCGAAAACAAGATTAAATTTGTCCCCTGGTTGAAGGAGTCTGCCTTCCTGAAGTTCGTAACCGAACTTCTGCATCACTTCCGGTCGCATGCCTACAATACCCACCTGAGCAACGTACTTTCCGATGGCTATTGTCATGTATTCCTCTAACCTGGGAGTGGCCGCTTCCACGCCTTTAATCTTTTCAAATGCAGCTATGGCCTTATCGTCCAGCTGGGCCGGCTGGCCGTCTCCCGTATCAATAATTGGGCCGTACATGCCGCCGCCGTATACATTTACAAGGTGCAGATCTCCGTAGCTTGCGATCTGTTCCTCAAAATTGGCTGACATGCCGAAGCCGATAGAGAGCATGACGATGATGGCGCAGGTGCCCACCACAACACCGATTACGGCAAGCAATGTTCTCGTTTTTCGCCGCAGCAGGTTTCGCAACCCAAGCAGCAGCAGATCTTTACCGTTCATTGATTTCCATCTCCTCGTTGATCTTCTTTTTCCGGTGACGACGGATAAAGAAGATCGCTGCTGCTATGGCGATCGCCGCGCCGATACCGATGGGCAGCCAGAGAATGCCTCCGCCATCCGTGGGCATCTCTTCCGGCGGCCAGGGTTCTTCGTTCCAGACGGGCATATCCATGATCTGGAATTGGAATTCCTTTTCGTAAATCTGCTGGTGGCCGGAAGCATCTTCATAGGTGAAGATGACTTTGCCCGTCATTGTGCCGGTTTCTCTTGGGATAAAGGAAAAATCATAGGAATCGCTGGTGCCCGGCTCCATGTTGCCCACGTAGTAGCTGTTGGATTCCATGGTATCGAAGTCACCTTCCGCGTTGATGCGCAGGTTGTGCAGCTTGGTTCTGCCCATATTGTAGAAGTCTACGGATACGCCGTTCTGCATGCCTACATACAGCTCAGGAGGAGAGATGATGTCATCCACAAGCAATCTGGTGTCCTGCATGACAGGTATGGAAATCACGTCCGTGGCGGTAAAGGCATTGCCTTCCGTGTCTTCATAGGACATGGAGACGTTGATCGAGGTAGTCCTCTGCTCCGCATCCGGCTTGACGCTGAGGTAAACGCTTTGGTTCACAGTACCGTTCTTTTCGATTCGATCCACGAAGAAGGAGTTGCTGGAACGGACCGGAATAAAGGTCCCGTCTCCGGAGTCCAAGGTGACCTTCACATTGCGCAGGGTATGGGCGGAGCTGGTGTTCTGAAGGCCAAGGTCCAAGCGGAACTCGTCGCCTGCCTGCACGAAGGTGCCGCCGAAGCTGTAGTTGCTCACCATTAGCTGAGGTGTTTTAATGGAGTCGGTGCCCACATTTTTTACGTAGACCCCGGTGTATTGCTGTATGCCGTCGCCGCTGCCGGAAGTGGGGTCAACAGCCAGCTTAATGATGTAGTTGGTTTCCGGCGCGCTGTCTTTGGTGAAATAGGTGACGGAATAGCTTTTACTCTGTCCCGCGGCAATGTTCTGCTCAACAAATGCGTTCTGGGTCCGGTTTACGAGCCCGTCCTGAGCCTCGGCGTAGACTTTTACCGGCCCTGTTCCGTTTGATCCCGTGTTGGTAACTTTAAAGGAAAGGGTAAAGTCTTGGCCGGCCAGCACTTGCTGCGGTACGCTGATATTCGTTATTGAAAGCCCCGAAAGGGAAGTGGAGCTGCCGCTGCCTCGCACAGGAAGGTATAGGGTCTGCTCGATGGATTGGGAAGCGTTGGACTGATCTTTGAATTCGATTTTAACGGTGAAAGGATAGTTCTTTGTTTCCACATCTTCATCCGCAACCAGTGGGAAAACTACTGTTTTCCCGGATCCGATACTGACATAGCCTACAGAAAGGGTATTGCTACTGTTATTTACCGTGATCCCATCGGGTAAGCCCAAGGTCACAACAGCATTCTTCATAGTAGTATTCCCGCTGTTTATGAAGTTCAGGGTCAGATCTGTGAGGGAACCTCCTATGATGGAGTCCGTGGGGCTAAGTTTATGCACCAGATCCAAGGCCGGGGTGTAAACGTAGTTGCCTGATTCGTCTGCTCCGGGTGAGGTAGACTTCTTAATTACGTGAAGTTCCAGATTCCCGGATCTGAGAATATTTCCGCTGTTGTCACTCTTATCAATAAGAAGTACGGGTACTTTATGTGTTTCGATGCCGGCATTTCGGGCAATGTTTACGGAGAAAACCAGCTCTGTGGTACCTCCTGCTTCTAGAGTCACTGTGGCCGATGAGGGATTCGGCTCCCTTATAGCGCCTGTGTCCTTGGACAGACTCGTCTTGGCTTGGAAGGTAATCGCGCTATTGCCCCTGTTTTCCACTTTCATAGTGAGGGCCACGTTGGTATCTCCCGGAACAGCAAAATAATTGCCGGTCTGGGAGAGCTTTACAGCCGTATTTTCCGCAGCGAAGACCTGTCCTCCGGTGCCGGGCAGAACGGGAAGACCCGCCAATAGCAACAACACCAATAGAATGCTCAGTGTCTTATGTACGAAACCGGCACTTTTGTTTTTTGTGCCTTTACTCTTGCTCGTTTTTTGAATGCGATTATCCTTTTCGAAAATTACGCTTTTTGATTTCCTGTCCATCATTGCAGATCCTTCCCCTTTTCTAAATTTATATTTATTGCGTTATTTATTTCATTTACTTCGTTTGCTTCGCCGGCTTCATCCAAGCTCGGCTGCTCCGTATTTGATCCCTGTGCCTTGCCAGCTTCGCCGGTTTCGCCCGGGATCGGTTCCCCTGTCTTTAATCCGTCAGGCTCGCCGGTTTCGCCGGCTTTGACATTTCCGTCCGTTCCGTCGGTTTCACCGGCTTCAACGTTTCCGTCCGTTCCGTCGGTTTCACCGGCTTCAACGTTTCCGTCCGTTCGTCGGTTTCACCGGCTTCAACGTTTCCGTCCGTTTCGTCAGTCTGTTCCGAGCCGGGCATCATCACTTGACCCGTCCTTTTATCTTCAATTTTCAAGATATTCCCGTCCATGATAGTTACAACTCGATCTCCGTATGCGGCAATGGCCGGATCGTGGGTAACGATGAGCAGGGTTTGATTGTTTTCTCGCACCATTTTAACGATAAGGTTCATAACCTCTTTCGATGTGGCGGAGTCCAGGTTTCCGGTAGGCTCATCAGCAAAGATGATTTTAGGATGTCCAACCAATGCCCTGGCAATACCAACTCGCTGCTGCTGACCGCCGCTCATCCTGGTAGGTTTTCTTTTTTCAAAGCCAACCAGACCTACGGCTTCCAACATCTCTTTGGCCATCCGATCCCGTTTTTTCCGGTCTACTCCTCGGAAGATTAAAGGGAGACTGACGTTTTCCAGGGCCGTCAGCATAGGAAGCAGGTGGAAAGACTGAAAGATGAAGCCGATGTTTTTCTGCCGGAACAGGGTGACCTTTTCTTCATTTAATTTATGTATAGGGATGCCACCTATATAGATCTCGCCGCGGGTAGGTTTTTCAAGTCCTGCCACCAGATTTAGGAAAGTGGATTTTCCGGAACCGGAGGCTCCGATCAGACAGATGATTTCACCCTTTTCGATGGAGAGGCTGAGGTTATCCAGAGCTACAACCTTTTCCTCGCCCATGCGATATATTTTGCGAATGTTTTTCACTTCGATGAGTGGTTTCATAAATGCACCTCAAAATTACGAAGGATATACGGTTAAAGCCAGCAATTACAATTCGTTTAAGGCATATGAAAATAATACCATATTGTAGACGAAAATACTTGCTAATTGTTCCTTAAGTATTTCTTACGAAAAAGTTACCGAAGTTGTATTTGGCGCCTTGCATTTGGTGTCTGACACTTTTTACATCTATTTAACTTAACATGTTTTGGAGCGTAAGGTTGCTCTCCCGCTCGGAGAAGCTACGCGCTTCGTGCCATATTATCCAGACGGCATGTCCTATTTGGTTGGCACTTGCTTGTACTCGCCGGAAAGCAACCGGATTATGTATTTAGGCCTGACACCAAACACAAGTAGTTGTAAAAAGTGTATGGCAGGGCAAAATACATACAAGGAACTTTATCTAAATTTGATGTCTTATTAAAAATTTAGCTGATTTTTGGGTGACGAAAAGGTATAAAATCCATTTTAGAGAGCCGAAATCAGCTAAAATAAGAAGATCCCTTGAAAAAAGTTGATTTTTTGGCAAAAAAGTCAACTAATTTTTGATATTCACATATTTTTAGCTGATTTCTGATAAAACCAGCCTCGATTTTCCTAATATATGGGAAAAATATCAGCTAAAAATCTTATTACCGTAAGATTTTAGTTGATATTAAGAAGCATGGAGTTCCCGAGCAAAAGTATAGCCACGGATGTGATCCGTGGCTGTAAATTGATTGATGCTCGTTCGGTTAATTATGTTACTTCAATTTGTTTTTGTTATTTCAATTCCGGCTCGCCAACTGCGGCGGGGATATTGTCATTATTCCGAGTCGGTTATTGTTATTTCAGTCGATCAGGGAAAAGATCTTTCCGCTCTTTTATTTCAGTTCGATCAGGTGGAAGGTTTTCTTTCCTTTTTTCAGAAGCAGCTGGCCGTCGGTGAACATGTCCTTGGTTACCATCAGCTTGGTATCGGTTACTCTTTCGCCGTTGACGGACAAACCGCCTTGCTCGATGGTTCGGAAGCCTTCTCCTTTGCTGGGAACCAGCTTTATTTCCGCCATCAGCGTGACAATGCCCACGCCTTCGCCTTCGAATTTCTCTGCCGGCATCACCGTCTTAGGCACATCATCCATGCTGCCTTGTCCTGCAAAGAGAGCTCTAGCCGCATCCTGCGCCTTTTGCGCTTCCTCTTCTCCGTGGACCAGTTTCGTCACTTCAAAAGCGAGGACTTCTTTGGCACGGTTGATTTCTGCATCTTTCAGGGAAGAAAGCTCCTCCACTTCCTCCATGGGAAGGAATGTGAGCATGGAGAGGCAGGTCCGCACGTCCGCATCTTCGACATTTCTCCAATATTGATAGAATTCATAGGGAGAAGTTTTTGCCGCATCCAGCCAGAGAGCGCCTTTCTGGGTCTTGCCCATTTTTTTGCCCTCGCTGGTAGTGAGCAGGGCGAAGGTCATGCCGTAGACCTGTTGCTGTTCCTCTCTCCGCACCAGATCCACGCCTCCCAGAATATTGGACCACTGGTCGTCGCCGCCGAACTGCATTTTGCAGTTGTAACGGCGGTAGAGCTCCAAGAAGTCATAGCTCTGCATCAGCATGTAGTTGAACTCTAAGAAGGACAATCCCGTCTCCAAGCGCTGTTTAAAACACTCGGCAGTCAGCATTCGATTGACTGAAAAGTGCTTGCCGATGTCCCTGATGAAGTCCACGTAATTGAGATCCAGCAACCAATTGGCATTGTTTTCGAGAATAGCCTTTCCACCCTCAAAGTCGATGAATCGGCTGAAGGTTTTTTTAAACTTCTCGCTGTATTCCATGATGGTTTCTTTCGTCATCATCTGCCGCATGTCCGTCCGGCCGGAAGGATCGCCAACCATGGCCGTTCCGGAGCCGATGAGCACGATGGGGGTGTGTCCGTATTTTTGCATATACATCATGGTAATGATCTGCATGAAATGCCCCACATGCAAGGAATCGGCAGTGGGATCAAAGCCGATGTAGAAAGTGATTTTCTCTTTGCCCAGCAGTTCCCGAATTTCCTCTTCGTGAGTGGTCTGCCTAATGAAACCTCTCTCTTTCAACACGTCATATACATTTGTGTGTTTGCTCACATTGTCGCTGATCTCGTACATCTTAGCTGCTCCTTTAGCTACTCAATATAATAACTGATTTATTATAATATCACGTTATCGCCTGTTTGTCACTCCTGTCGTGCCGTGCGGTGTATATTCGTATACCCGGCGTGTCGATTGCGTATGTCTGCCGGCGAGCCGATTGCGTATGTCTGCCGGCGTGTCGATTGCGTATGTTCGACGGCGCAGTCAGGTGTATGTCCGTATGTGTGCCATTTGACGCATGGCTGCCGGGGTTTTGTTTGAGGTGCGCCCTTAGGAGCATTGCCCGGCATTCCGTTTAACACATGCCCACATCTGGCCTTATTTCGTTCCGAAGAGCCGGTCTCCTGCGTCGCCGAGGCCGGGAACGATGTAGGCGTGTTCGTTCAGATGGCTGTCTTTGGCTGCGATGAAAATGTCCACATCGGGATGGGCATTCTGAAGCACTTCAATACCTTCCGGAGCAGCAATAAGGCACATAAAAATAATGTCTTTTCCGCCTCTTGCTTTAATAAAGTCGATGGATGCCACTGCAGATCCGCCGGTTGCCAGCATAGGATCCACTACGAACACTTGTCTGTGGTTGATATCAGAAGGAAGCTTGCAATAGTATTCTACCGGGCAGTGAGTCTCCGGATCCCGGTAGACGCCGATGTGTCCGACCTTCGCGTTGGGAACCAAAGCCTGCATGCCTTCCACCATGCCAAGGCCGGCTCTGAGGATCGGCACGATAGCAATATCCTCTCCCTGAAGCATGCGCATCTTTGCCTTGCATATAGGTGTTTCGATTTCTACCTCTTTCAACGGAAGATTTCTGGTGGCCTCAAAGGTCATGAGCATGGAAATCTCTTTAACCAATTCCCTGAAGTCCTTGGTGCTGGTATTTTTATCGCGTAAAATAGCCAGCTTGTGTTGGATTAATGGATGATCAAATACATATACGTTTCCCATTTTTGCCTCCTTTTCTTGCTCGACGAAACCACGCTTTCCGGCTTTCACGGCATGACGATTACTCCGGGCGAGCACTTTAATAGTATTAATTTTTCAAGTCGAGCACTCGATTTGAGCTGCTCGATATCTCAACTTCCGGACCGATTAACAGTCCAAAAGGTCGATTCTGCGTTGGTGGCGGCCTCCTTCAAATTCTGTAGAGAGCCAAACGTCCACGATGGCGATGGCATCTTCTGTGGACAGAACCCGGCCACCGAGGGCCAACATGTTTGCATTGTTGTGCTTTCGGCTCATTTCAGCCATATAAATATTAGTGGCCAGGGCGCAACGAACGCCTTTTATTCTGTTTGCCGCAATGGAAATACCTATGCCGGTTCCGCAGAAAACGATGCCCAGATCCACTTCGCCTGCGGCCACCAATTCGGCGCAAGCCTTTCCGTACTGGGGATAATCAACTGAATCGCCGGAATGGGTACCCAAATCCTTTATTTCCAGATCGTTCCGATTGGCTAAATGGGCCTTGATCTGCTCCTTGAGCTCAAATCCGCCATGATCGGCAGCTAAAGCTAATTTCATAATCCCGTCCTCCTGTCCTTAATCAAATACAATTCACCGGATACAACATTTTAAACATCTATCACTTTATAACCTGCGGCTTTCAGCATTCGGTTCATTACCGCCAATCCGATCGAGTCTTTATCGTTCAACGCGCCTGCAAGGATCAAGTCCACGTTCCGGTCGTCAAGATCCCGCAGTATGGCAAAGAAATCATGAGCGGCCTTTTCGAAGTCTTTTTCCTCGAACAGGAGTACGCCGACTTTGCGGCCGGCCCGCTCTTTTTCTTCACGTATTTTTTCCATTTCCCGCTCCACATCCGCCCGGGCGCCGCGCAGAATAACCATTTCCGCCTTCGGGGCGTAGTGGGTGTATTTCATGCCGGGAGATTTAGGTGGGGTATTGAGATTGTTATTATTGCCGTTATTGGAAATGCTATTATTGGAGTTTGTATTGCTGTTGCCGCTGACATTGCCGTTGTCGTCGATTTGTGCGGCCATGCTACTGCCGGAATCCGGCCTGGGATCGATGGTCGACTGGGCCATGACGCCCGGGTCGATGATCACTTCTTTTCCCAAGGCTTGTCCCAGCTGTTCCGGTGTAAGGATACCGGGACGAAGGATTGTAGGAACCGGACCGGTTAAGTCCAGCACTGTGGATTCGATTCCCACTTTGCAATCGTGGCTTTTTATAATAATGTCCGCTTTTCCCATGAGGTCCTGGACCACATGATCTCCCTTTGTGGGGCTGGGTCTGCCGGAAATATTCGCGCTGGGCGCTGCGATAGGACACCCGCATTGGCGAATCAGCTCCAATGCGATGGGGTTATCCGGCATCCGAACCGCTACCGTGGGCAATCCGCCTGTGGTGACATGGGGAACCTGAGGCAGTTTAGGCAAAACCATGGTGAGGGGACCCGGCCAAAACCTTTCCGCAAGGATTTTGACTTCCGGTGAAATTGCGGGGACCAAGCTTTCAAGGGCCGACAGGTCGGCAATATGCACGATAATCGGATTGTCCGAGGGTCTTCCTTTGGCCAGATAAATCGACCTTACCGCCTCGGGATTCAATGCGTCAGCGCCGAGGCCATAGACGGTCTCCGTAGGAAAGGCCACCAAACCGCCGTTTCGCAGCGCTTTGGCGGCCTCTCTCAGCTCCTCTTTTGCCTTATCGTCGATTTGCGTGATTTCAAATACCCTGGTGATCATCTCTGCCTACCTTATAGGTAAATTAATTGTTTTTCATTTTTTCCGCCTGATCGGAAGTAATCAGACCGTCAACGATCTCGTCAATTTCCCCGTCCAGGAAGTAGTCCAGTTTATATATGGTCATGCCGATGCGATGGTCTGTGACGCGGCCTTGAGGGAAATTGTAAGTGCGGATGCGTTCGCTCCGATCCCCTGTGCCGACCTGGCTTTTTCGCGCTTCAGAGATTTCTTTGTTCTGCTCCTGGATCTTGAGGTCGTACAGCTTTGCTCGAAGAACGCGGAAAGCTTTCTCTTTGTTCTTTAATTGGGATTTTTCATCCTGACATGTGACTACGATGCCGGTGGGCTCGTGGGTCAGTCTTACGGCGGAGTCGGTGGTATTTACGCTCTGGCCGCCGTTTCCGGAGGAACGATACACGTCAACGCGGACATCGTTGGGGTTGATTTCAATTTCTACGTCATCAATTTCCGGCAGCACTGCCACGGTGGCCGCGGAAGTATGGATTCTGCCGCTTGATTCCGTTTCGGGCACCCGCTGTACACGGTGCACGCCGCTTTCGTACTTGAGCCTGGAATATGCGCCTTTTCCTTTGATGAGAATAACGGCCTCCTTTATACCTCCGATGCCGGTTTCGTTCATGTCCATGATTTCGGTTTTCCAGTTGCGCCGCTCCGCATAGCGCGTGTACATACGCAACAAGTCTCCGGCAAAGAGAGCCGCTTCTTCACCGCCGGTGCCGGCACGGATTTCCATAATAACGTTTTTCTCGTCATTGGGGTCCTTGGGCAGCAGCAGTGTGCGCAGCTCTTGGCTATAGACCTCAAGCAAATCTTCCGCGGCAGCCAGCTCTTCTTTGGCCAGTTCTCTCAATTCGGCGTCGGTGCTGCTGTCTGCCAGCAACTCTTTGGTAGAAGCGATTTCGTCTTTCGTTTTCTTGTATTCTTTGTATTTATTTACGATGGGCTCCATATCGGACATTTCTTTGACCAATTTGCGCCACTCATTCTGGTCGGCAATTACGGCAGGATCCGCCACTTTTAGAGAGATCTCCTCGTATTTGCCCACCATAAAATCCAGTTTTTCAAACATTATTTTCAACTCCTATTATGTTTCTTACGGAAGGTATGAATCGAATGCGGCCGCTCGCTAATTTAACCAGGATGTCTATTCATATTATATATGAATTATATATCTATGAATTTATGAATATAAATTTTCTGGCCTTTTTGCTAAGATGTCTTTTCGTGCATAAATCGGTTCGTCATAAATCGGTTCGCACATAAATCGGCTCGCGCATAAAATCGGTGTTCCTTTTAAAAAAACCGGAAATGTGCGTTTCCGGTTTTTTTGGGTCATTATTCGATGTTGAACTTTTTCTTGAATTTCTCGACACGGCCACCGCGGTTGATAAATTTCTGTTGGCCCGTAAAGAACGGGTGGCAGGAAGAGCAGACATCCAATCTCATCTCTTCTTTTGTCGATTTTGTTATGAACTCGTTTCCGCATGCACAGGTAACTTTACATTCTACGTATACAGGATGAATTCCTTCTTTCATCGTTTTCACCTTCCTTAAAATCTATATCTATCAAAGTTACACTCCTCAAATACAGCTATTCTATGTTAGCACAGGCGATATGGAAAGGCAAGTACTTTTTTGTAATGAAACAATTTCCAAAAATAGGTTTAAATTACGGTCAATTTCACGGTGAATTTACCGTCAATGCGACCCAGGACAAGATCCCGAAATTACCACCGGCAAAATTTTAGTTGTACTTTCAGTTGCACGTAGATTTGCTCTATTCTATGTAAATACCTAAAACTCCATGTAAATTCCTAAACCGAGGATTGGGGCAACTGATTTAAATCGGAAAACAAGAGGTTGCTGCCATCAAAGTTATTTCAAAGGCTGAGGACTTGATCGGCCTTGTAAATAGTAACAAAAAAATGTGCAAAAAATCGAGTTGTGTGTGGATTTTAGGGGGAACAACCTTGAGATTCTACACATAAGTCAATATTTTGCACAAAAAAGACCGTTTTACGACTTCCGATCCACACATAACTCCATTTTTTGCTCAAAATGTCATCGAATACGATGGTGCCAGATATTACTAAGCATATATTTATCGAAAAACGATAAATATATATTGACATTCAATAATATGTCGCCTTATAATGAATGCGAAATAACAAACCGACAGAAAGGAATTATGGGTATGTGGAATGCTGATAAATCCGTTGTTTTGTCCTTAATATGCACAAAATTGGTGATGCTGCTCGTTGTTGTCTTTGCTTTTGTGGCGCCTAATATCGTGGATTACTATTTGGGGTACACGGCAGCCATAAATTCAGACATCGCCTCGGATTTCCTTGTTACCGTCTATACCTGCTGCGTACCGGCATTGATTGCGCTGTTTTGTCTTGACCGGCTGCTGACTAATATAAAAAGGAAAGAAGTATTCATTGAAAAGAACGTAAGATACCTTCGCTGGATTTCCTGGTGTTGTTTTGTCGTATCCGCTCTCATACTTATCGGGGCCTTTTCGACCCTGCTTCTTTTCATAGTGGCGATTGCGGCAGCTTTTATCGGATTAATACTTCGGGTAGTGAAGAATGTCATTGAGCAGGCGATGATCATCAAAAACGAAAACGACCTTACGATATAGACAGGAGGGAAAAGCATGCCCATCGTAGTAAATCTTGATGTTGTTATGGCAAAACGGAAAAAGTCTGCCGGCGAGCTTGCCGAAGAAATCGGCATCACTCCTGCCAATCTTTCTATTTTAAAAAACAATAAGGCCAAGGCCATTCGATTTTCTACTCTGGAGGAGATCTGCAAGGCATTGGACTGCCAGCCGGGGGATATCCTGGAGTATGTAGAAGATGCTCCGGAGCTTATTGAGGATTAGGAGCGAGAAATTAACAGTTCTTATTTAGGATTAAGGGGTTAGAGAGGATTTGATGAGATGAATGAGAGGTTATCAGGGGATTATTATCTAGAGAAGAATCATACAGAAATAAAATTTACGAAATCGGATTTCGGATTTGCAATCGCTATGCTTGTGTGCGGATTCCTGTATTGGAACCTCATTCGCTTTGATACCTTAGGCGCGGGCGTCAGCCTGTTTGCAGCGGTTCTATGCGTCCTTACAGTTGTGTATCTGCAGAAAAGCGGAATTCGTCCCACAAAAGCAAGCCTTGCATATCTGGGAGTGGTGGCTTTATCCGCAGTCAATTTCATTTTATTTGATAATATGGAGCTAAAGGGTTTAAACTTCCTGTTTCTTACTTTGGCTTTTGTTTACTGGATTGCAGTAATTACGGGAAGGCGGTTGGAAGGAAGATTGTCTGTTTCCATAATCGGCGACGTAGTGAATCAACTGCTGCTGGTGCCTTTCTATAATTTTGGCTGTGGATTATTAGGAATAAAGGAAAGAACCGGCGGCAATCGGCGCAGTAAAGGTGTTTTAAACGCACTTTTAGGAATTCTTATATCTATTCCTGTGCTCTTCATTGTGGTTTCGCTTCTCATGAATGCCGACGCTGCATTTGAGCATTTGATGCGCAGTATTCGTATTTCAATTTCTGAGGATATTCTGGAGTATTTTATTCAAATTGTCTTGGGAATACCCGTTGCATCCTATCTGTTTGGACTGATTTACGGCAATCTCCGCAACAGGCACACAGGGCACATCACTTCGTCATCCTTTGAGAAAACCAGCAGGGCGCTGCGGTTTGTGCCGGGCATTACCGTGTATTCGGCGTTGACGTTATTGAATGCGGTCTTCCTGATTTTTTTCCTGTCCCAGACATCTTATCTGTTTTCGGCTTTTAATGACCGGCTTCCCGAAGCCATGACCTATGCCCAGTATGCAAGAAGGGGATTTTTCGAGCTTTGCGCGGTAGCGGGCATCAATTTATTTGTAATCGGCGCAGCGCATATGCTAACAGACAGAGGGGGGAAGTCGATGCGCGGAGAAGCAGGATCTGCAGGCGGAGGAGAGGTTGGTTCCGAAATGGCAGACGGGAGAAAATTTGACAGCGAACCCCCAAGAATGCTGAAAATCGAGACGATTACGCTGTGTGTATTCACGCTATTGTTGATTGCCACGGCCCTGAGCAAAATGATACTCTATATCAACTACTATGGGCTGACTCAATTGCGGGTCTATACCACCTGGTTTATGTTAATGCTGGCCATCCTGTTCGTGATCATAATTTTGAGGCAGTTTAGGCATTTCAACGGCACAAAGGTGGCAGGCATCAGCTTTATCATCTGTTTCCTGCTTCTCTGCTACGCGAATGTGGACGGCATGATTGCGAAATACAACATCGACCGCTACTTGGAAGGAAGCCTGGAAAGTGTGGATGTAGCGGCTCTGGGACAATTGTCGGATGCGGCCGTTCCTCATATGTATAATTTGTACGAAAAGACGCCGGATCAAGGTTTGAAGAGAAGTCTCAAAATGCACATTGTGGGAGAACGGGAAGAGGATGTTTTCCAAATGGCAAGGGAAAATACCTTTCGGGATTTCAATGTGCAGGCCCATAAGGCGGACCGGATCAGGCAGCAAATAATAAAGGATTAATCTGTATGTTCAAAATAAGTTAAAAGACAGTCCGTCAGATTGGGCGAAAGAGAGTGTGCAGTGGGCTGTGGCTAAGGGACTTTTGCAAGGTAAGGGAACCGGGCTTCTCGCTCCCCGGGCCAATGCCAAGCGCAGCGAGTGCGCCGCCATATTGCAAAGGTTTATTCTTTCATATTGATTTCGGCAATCCGGATTATATGCTTACCTATCGATTATGGCAAACCGGATTTTGCACTTATTTGTGGTAAAACTAAAGAACGCTGAAATCCCAATAATTCAGCGTTCTTTGTTTACATGTTATATATTGCGCGTTGTGGCGGTTATTGCGCTATCGGATACAGAATTGGCGCAAGGTAGAAATTAACCATCCGGTGGGATTTTTATTAAAATGGTTTGCATCATTTAAAACCTGGGGAACAAAAGTAAACCATTTGGCAGATTTTTTTCCAAAATGGTTAACACGAGCCGGCAAATGGAGAAAGAAAGTTAACCATTTGCAAGAATTTCCCTCAAAATGGTTAGCATCGAATAGTGCTGAAGGTTGAAAAATAAGCCATTTTGCAATGCTTTTTCTTAAATGGTTAATTGTAACTTGAGGATGAGAAAAAAAATTAACCATTTCCAACAATTCATTTTATAATGGTTAATATTTGAATCGTGGAATGAGGCAGATGTTAACCATTTCTTTAGATTCTTACAGAAATGGTTAGCATTTGAACCAGTACGGGGAGTAAGGGTAAACCATTTTCTTATATTTTTACTGGAATGGTTAGTATTTCGAGTCAAGGTAGGAAATAAGGTAAACGCGGGCTAGGAGACTCTTTTATTGAATCGTTGCGTGCATAATTGAATCGTTGCATGCATAAAATACAGATGGAGAAAAACTCCATCTGTTTTCTTTGGTGGAGAATAGGGGGATCGAACCCCTGGCCTCATGATTGCGAACCATGCGCTCTCCCAGCTGAGCTAATTCCCCGGGATGTTTATTTGCTATAAAAAGCCCCGGATATACCGGAGTATAATTGGTGGGGACAGCGGGACTCGAACCTGCGACCTCATGCTTGTGACGCATGCGCTCTAACCAACTGAGACTATGCCCCCACGCTTGTGCAATGCACTCAGATTGCGAGACCTGAATGCTAATGTAGGGATATTATAATACCTTTTTCCCTTGCGTGTCAATGGATGAAAAGGTATACTTAAAAGAAATAAGTTGTTATGTAATACCCAAATTGCCAGCATAGGCTACCTATAAATTTATTCCGTTTGAATAACGGTTGGAGGAGCAAATCACATGAGAATAAACACTCGCAGAGCATCTGTTAACATAGTTCTTGTTATTGCCCTTGTTTTTTTGGCTGCGGCGGGAGTCTATGCCATAACGAATCTCAATTTAGACTCCCAGCGCCGATGAAGAAAACTACCTTCTCACCATTTCCGAAATAAGCGACCAGCATGAGCTATCTGCGCCGGAGAATGCGGAAGCGGATCGAGTGATGCTCTATGAGCTGCCGGTGGGCTCCGTCATTTCCCTGACAGCCAAGACGGAGGGAATTTCTCACCAGATTACCTGTTACAACGAGCGCAACCGGAAGATCGATTCCTTTACCATGAGCCTTGACGGGTACGGCAGGGGAGAGAGGAAGGAGCTTGAAGCCGGAGAAACTGTATCCTATGCGGTCACTTACAGCGATATTGATTATGCCTTTATGAGCATTGACATTACGGAAGGCGAGGAAACGATTTCCTATTTCTTCCGAGTTGTGAAGGCGGAAGCGCCGCAGCAGTCAGAAGATGCCAAGGTTGAACTTATCGTCACTGCAATCCCCACCGGTTCAAAGGTGCTTGTGGACGGAGAACCGCAGGAATTTCTCGCCTACAACATCAACGACTATAATTATTTTAGATCTGCGCGATATTGCCGCAGTTTTGACCGGAACGGAAAAGCAGTTCAATGTCGAATGGGATGCGAAATCCGACAGCATTTTGTTAACAACAGGTAAATCTTACACCATGCAAAAAGGCGATCTGGAAGGGAATCCTTCCGCGGAGAACAAGACTGGCTTGGCCACACAGTCTACAATTTATGTAGACGGAGAGGAAGTTGCCCTGGTTGCTTATAACATTGACGGCAACAACTATTTCAAGCTGCGGGATCTGGGAAAGGCTCTTGAACTTTGGCGTCGACTGGGATCCTGACACCAAGAGTATTCTGATAGATTCACATAAAGACTTTACGGAATAAAGTTCCGCATAAAGGTTAACCTTTCCGCACATAAGCCGTAAGAAAATAAATTTTGGGGATTGAAATCATATCGGCAGTTATGCTATCATAAGAGGGCTGAGTTTTGGGGCTATAGCGCAGTTGGGAGCGCGTTTGACTGGCAGTCAAAAGGTCAGGGGTTCGAATCCCCTTAGCTCCACCAAAGAAACCCTGCAATTGCAATGGCTGCAGGGTTTTTGTTTTTTGCGGCATTCAGCCGCTGTTTATTTTAAGTCCTTATTGGGTCCTTGTTGATGAAAAATGGGGCCTTTTGCATGGCTTTTAGACTTATGAAAGCAGTCTGACAATAATGACAAAATAGGAAAAGGGGCATAGATTATGCCTCGTTTTTCGTTACATAATTGAGAGTTTATTTTGATTGCCTTGCCGGGTTTATTACATTGGCCACAAGGTCCGCTGCCATCTGTTCCGCTGTCTTAATACTGTGGCTATATATTTTTATCGTGGTGGCCGTTGTGCTGTGCCCGGCCAGTTTCGCCACGGTGGGTAGTGGGACTCCCTGCATTATCATCAACGATACGTTTGTATGCCTTAGGCTGTGGATATTGAAGTCAGGGAGATCCGTCTTTGCAATGAACCTTTTTAGCCATCTTAGAACTGTATCCGGGTGCATCGGAATCCCATTGAACTGCGTAAACAGCCTGTCTATGTTCTTATAGTCATTACAGTTTGCCGTTTGTGGGCAATACGGTCTTTGTTTATCCTTCCTCTGCTTGCAGAGGTTCCAGTTATCACAGTGCTTCTCTTCAGCGTTTTCCGGGTTCGCCTTCCAATATGGGCCGACCTTTAACCTTTGCTCATTCTGCCAGGCCTTATACTGTTTGAGCAGGGCCATCACTTCCGGAGCTACCCGGATCACTCTCTCTGAAGAAGTGTTCTTCGTTTCCTTGGTGAAGATCCCTTTTCCACTGATGTATTGGCTGGCTCTATTAACTGATATGAGGTTGTTGTCAAAGTCAATGTCTATCCACTCAAGGCCCATAGCTTCCCCGTTGCGGAGACCGGTATAAAGAAGCAGCATGATAAAAGTACGATACTCGATGGGGGCATTCTCGAGATAATCAACTAGCTTCAGTACTTCATCATCCTGTAAGTACTTCGGCTTCGGTTTGTTCCGCTTTGGCAATTCAATTCCTTTACCCAGGCATATATTATGACTGATATAGTCCCATTGTGTAGCTTTTGTGAGAATCGTTGATACAATCTTGTGGTAATGCAGAATTGTTGACGGTGATTTATACCTTTTAACTACCCGCGTGACGGTCTTTCCCTCTTCATCTTTTACCTTCTTTTCTAAAATCCGTGGTTCGCTGGCCAACTTGCTATATAACTCCTGAAGGTGCGCTTTCTTCAACTTTTGAAGAGGGATATGGCCGATCTCACGGTTAATATCAACAAGTAGTCTTTCGGCAAAGAAGAGGTACTTAGGACTACATTGCTTTTTTACATAGTCATTGATCCACTTCTCTGAAAATTCCTTGAACTTTACATTTTCAAAAACAAGCCCATTCTCAACCTTTTTCTCAAAATCAATTGTAACTCGATTAAGCTCCTTTTCAATCTGCTTTTCTGTCATTCCTGGGCTTGGACACCAAGTCATAGATTTCCTTATCTGTTTTCCCTCAGAATCATATCCGGCTCCTACTCTGATTCGATAACTAATTCCTTTTTTCCCTTCTATCCTCTGAACGCTTGCCATACATTACCCCCCTCTTTTTAATATGCTTCTCATTTCTCCTCTTATCTTTAACATAATCCATAAAATAAAGAGTAGTCAAACTTAAGGAGAGTAAATCGAAGAATTTTCTCTAATACAAAAGCTGTGGTAGTCATAACTATATCGCATACATATTTTTAGAGATTCTATTGCAGCCAAAAAATTCTTTGTGTTAAGCATGTTAAACGTCCATAGAACAGTATGCGCTTCGCCCTCAAAAGTATAATTGTTGTATAGATTAAATCCCAATGACACAAATTGCCTTTGACTAGAACAAAGGTCAATTTCTTCTACTCCTTTAGGGACAATATAATGCCCGCTAAAATCGTATAGATGTGTTTGAAACTTTTCAAAGAGGCTTTCATCAATAGCCATTAGATAGAATAGACTAATTCTTTCTGTATCGTCAGGATGTGTGTTGTCTTTTGCCAACAAGTGAAGTAACCGCTTTTTGTGATCCGAGTCTTTGAAATAAACCGACCCAATTGGATAATAGTGTCTACTACTCATTTGTTCTCCCTCCTTAATTTTGCTTTGATTAGACCAATACCCATAAATGATAAATATTTCGATTTGCATCCAGTGACGCCGCCATACCAGAATATGCATAAATGGATCTAATCTTCTTGTGTGCTAATATATTCTACTTTAAGTATGTTTAGTATTTGTTGATTAGTCAACTTTTTGGCCTCCAAATCGCAGTTTTTCCTTAAGGAGGACCGTTATCAGTATGTTTTTCTATTAGCCATGCCTTAAAAGACTTAACAAAGAAGGAACGGTAATTATAAACAGCTTTAGCGAGTGAATGGATAGATAGCCTGGTTTTTATAGATCCGTAACGGTAATGCAATATATTGATTACAATAACAAATAAAGGTAATTCCGAAAATATAGGATGAAGATAGAATGAAAGTAAATTACTATCTCCAAATTTTTTAGATAGTTTATAACAGCAATGAATAGTATAACTTTAGACGTTATTCCTCCATTGAAATAACGTTCACGTAGTTGTTGTATTTCAATGTATTAGAGTCTTTCGTTAACACACGGTAGTGATGAATGAGGTGAGAAAATATGACTATAAAAAGACTGAATGAGAAGGATAGAGTGGCTATGCATATGATAGCAACATGTGTTAATGCCAGAACAAAAGATTTTATGGAGTTAGGGCTAACTTTCAATCGGATCAACAGTTACGCCCGTGCTGAAATTATCAAGAAAGTAGGACACCAAAGTACTTCTGGAGACAGTACAGTTGGGCAGATATGGGCACTAACGGAGACGGGAAGAAATTTTATTAAGTCGCAGTATCCATTTGAGTGTGCAGGCTCAACATATGCCATACAGCATAATGTGGCTGTGGCGGAACAATATGTAAAACTAATTGTACACCGGAACATCGATTGCAATAATATTTTGAGCGAAAGAGAAATCAGAAGAGTTGTTGAATCCCGATTGGAACAACTAAAAACCGAAAATCTGTATCAATATAGCCAATCTATTGTTCAATATAAATGTGGGCGTATGTCTATGCCGGATCTTACATATCTTGATGATGATAGAATAAGATGCATTGAAATTATAACAAAAAAATACACTGAAGAAGAAATCGACGCAAAGAGGAATACTGCTGCATTTTTGGGGGCTGAGATAAATATTGTTTTGATTAATTCCGGTCAAAAGAGATCCTCACAGATAAACTCAGGAAAGCGACAAGACCAACAAATACAAAAACATAAAGATGTGATAGATGTCATATTAAGGTATGGAAGTGGAGTAATGCTTCGGCAACAGTGTGTGCTATTAGTAGCAAGACTAACAAAAAAGCCAGAAGTCGATGTTCGCATGGCACTCCATGAACTGCAAAAAAGTAATGTAATCACCAGCAGAAAGGTATTCGAAGGTTGTAAAAACAACATGCTAATACTTAGTAAACGAGCAGTATCAGCACTCGGAGAGAAGAATAATAGTAGACCATCAAGCCTTTCACAACAAAGCATGATCTATCATATTTTTCGAACGGAGTGCTATCTGAATACAAGTAATCTTGCGGAATTACCACAGGATCATATTTACTTTGCATGGAAGGGGCAGGAAAAGAAATTGTACCAATGGTTTGAGGGCTTGTTTCCCGTCAACTATGGATTTTCTGACGATTTTGATATTGCTAATGGCAAGGGAAGTCCTGTCAACTTTCCGGGGTTAAGGAAATACGATACCTTCAACTTTCGAACGTTACTGTGCAATAATATAGTTGTAATGTGGGGGAGAAATATAAACGAAAAAAGAGAAATCGTATTTGAAGTTTTAAATACTCATAAAATGAGCATCAGTCATTTTAAAGATCTGGTGCATTGTGTAGTAAGAATGCTATATAGATATACAAATTGTCAATTTGATAACATTTCATTTCGTGTTGTTTTTTTTAACAGCAATGAACGAAATGATTTTCGCAGAAAATGGGAGAAAGTAAAGTTCAAAGAGTACTTGATGGAGAAGAATGTGTATTGTTATGTTGCAAATGCGTGCACAGTAGATTTTGTTAGTCTTGACCTAGATAGAAAATACCATTTATATAGGGACATCGGATAGTTGAGGGAATCCGGGCCTCCTACGTCGGCCCTCCACACTCCGTCAGGTGAAAAACTATAGTAGACAAGAAAACTGCTCTAGAACCCCTCCCAAACTGATCTAGACCTACTCATGTACATAATAGATAGACACCATGTTTATAGTGAATGGTTACCAGAGTAGTTATTCCCACCAGATAATCTGTGCGTACGCTGGTTTGCCCCGCCACAATTTCAGTAAGTAGTTGACCTGCTACTCACACTGCCTTCCCCTATGGATATAATCGGTCGCTTGCATTACGCTGTCGCCGTATTCACGGCTGCCAAGATGACGCTTTGGGGGTGCGACATCTTGGCCCGCTCCATGCTACGCTTTCCGAATGGAAGAGGTTTACGGCTGTAAGGTTCTGATTTGTCCCACATCATCTCCAGACCCGCTCGACTATTCCTCTTTGATGGACGTTTACTTAGCATTTTATTACCTGCATCTGGCGAAGCAATTGGGAGAGACTCGGTGGGGCCCGGTAGCGGTGAAATATGGAGATAATCAGAGCCTTTTGAAGTCTTTTTCTTAATATTTGGTTTCATTTTTATCGGCTATCATCGTTGAAATTTCAATAGGTACAGCGATTTGTCCAACGGTTGGACTTTATAGGCTATAACTGGGTATAATTACAATAAATGTATCAATAACCGCTTTTGCCAATAAAGTTAAATCATAGAAAACCGATGTGAGAATAATAATTGGTTATCGAAATTTTGACTATTGTAGACATTAAGGTGAATGTCGGATCAAAGACTCCAACATACTCTTCTCATATATAGAAGTGTTTATATGTCTGCGAATGTATTCACATTCGCATTGTGCTTTGGATAGAAACGCTCGCCCCTATTCAGGGACGCATTCTGTCGACTAGGGATGAATTGCTCCCTCATCCCTAGACGACAGAATGTCGCTTTGCTTTATAATCAAAGAATTGATACAGGAGATAATGAGGACTTTCAGAAATATTAGCGATTAATCCTTTTAAGGATCAACTACATAATCATACCGATATTTATTTTTGCGTTTTTACGCTTATAGGCTAGAAGCGTTGCAAATAGTTGTCTCTTGTAAGGGTGTCAAAATTTTTATTAGTACAGTGATAAGACGGGGGTTTTCCGTGTATACTTGCTCATCTAACACTATCACTGAAGTAAATAGCCTCGACATTTGCAGTTTGTTAAAAACAAGTGCACCACGATTATATGAAATGGGGGAATGGCTAACCCACAAGATATAACTGTAAATTGGGTAGTGCAGCTATTCCCTTATGAGGTAAGCTGCTGTTTTAGGGACAATGCCAGCCTTCGGAAGGGTGTATTTGAATTCTGGAGTCATATATCTGTCCAGTTCCTCTTTATTCAATTCGCTTATTTCTAGGAAAAGTCCAAAGTACTCTTCATTGGTTCTGTTACCATCTTTTTCGAATTCTATCTTGTTGTACGGGTTTCCGTCGATTACGATTCCAACCATACCCGCTGCGTCTTTAAGTTCTACCTGATCTTCCCGGTAGCTCTTTAGCTCAGGGATCCCATCTCTTACTTCAATGAGGTCCACATCTCCGTCCTCGGTAATTACGATCTTAGTAGGGAACAGCGTTTTTACCTTATCGGCTTGACTTAAGTTCAGGGAGTCCGTAAGAAGGTATTTCGCTAAAACCCACACGCCACCGTTTTTCGCCTTATTTACCATCTCATTTTTTTTCATCTTTTTATCCTCCTTTGGTTTAAATATGTACCCCACCAGCCGAAGCTGGCGGTATAAAAAGTAGGAAGGAGGAGAATATGCTTAAGCCATCCTGAGAATTTCGATAACAGGAAGTCCCTCATAGTCTCTTTGTACAGAGATTTTCTCGAACTCATCTCTTGTAAGTTCATAAGTTTCCAGGAACCATTCGATATATTCTTCCCTGCTCATTGATTCATACGTATCTTCAGTGATGCACTCTGCCGGTTTCTCGATGGTATTGATTCTAATCTTGCCCTCCGCCTCTTCGAAGTGGACGAGGGTAGGGTGATCGTAGATATCCAGGCAGGGAGGTCCATCATTCCAGATCGTATACACATACGCTGAATCTTCCTTTATCAAAATCTTAATTGGCTGATACTTCTCTTCGTCGGGCCAATCGGGAAAGACTTGGGCTAGTCTTACGTTCCAGGCCAATGCCAGGAGGCCATTTCTGCTCATGGCTTGTTTTTTGAGTTCATCAATCATTTCTTTACATTCCTTTCTGAACCCCATCAGCAGTTATTCAGTTTTCAAGGTTCAACTATAATGTAGCATGATTGGATTACGCTGTCAGTGTTTGTAATAAAAATGTAATAAAATAGATGTAATATTCAATAAATGGGATTTCGCGTTTATAGGAAAGAGAATAATAACTTCGGTAAGTCCTATAATGTATACTAATTTATATTATACAAAATATACTTAAAAGTATATTTTGTATTGACTTGAATAGCCAAGTCTGCTAATCTGAACCTAAAAGGAGGTAGAATTGATGGATAATATTAATCTTGAAATGCTTGTGGCTGTTGAGCAATTGATAGACAAACCGGAAGATGTATTTGAAATTGTGGAGAAATACGAAAAAGCTGTGATACTAAAAAACAATAAGCCTTCATACGTGTTAACAAAATACAAAGAATCAGACAGATCTGTCAGTAACAAAAGGGTTATTGCTCCAAGTTACACATTGCATGAAGCAATGCAGATTGTTTTAAGCGAACAGCCTAATAAAACGATGCGTGCCGTAGATCTTGCAGATGAAATCTACAATAGAGGGCTATATCGAAAGAAAGACGGTACGAAGGCTAAAGTCAATCAGATCCGAGCGCGAAGCGAAAATTATACAAATATGTTTGAAGTACAGTCACCCAATATAATTAAGCTGAAATAGTTAAAAACGGGGGAAGGGAAGGTGCTATACCTTATAGACAGTGAGGATTCCGATTACCTAAGCCGGTGATCCCGACGTGAAAGAGCTTAAAATAGAATCATTGGATTATATTTGTCCTAACCCAATCCGATGGAATGAAGTATATAAGGATTTGATACGGGCATATGAAAGAAAATATATAAAAGAACTGCCTAAAACAGTTACGGAAATTTATGCTTCAGGTGGCCCCCCGACACCCCTGGTACTTGAAGGTTGGTGGGGCTCTACCTTTGAAGACAAGAGAATTCGCTGGCTTAAAACGTTACAGTGGGCTAAGCTGCATGACTTGGAGAGTTATACTTATTTAGAGGAGAAGATTTTATTGAGAAAAGTATTTGATGTGGAGTAAGTAAAGGAGATATACATGATCTTTAGGGAAGCGGTGTTTTCAATTATATTTCTTGCTTCTAATAACTTTGACCGAAAAGCTTTCCAACAAATTATATCTAAGGCAATGGGTGTAATGGGCTATAACACGGAAAGATATGACCCATGGGGACTATACGAAAAAGGTTATCGATATAAACATCTGTTTAACATGGATGCAATTGAGAAATATTTTGAAGGAAGAAGCTTGCTTAAATATGTTTTATTTGTTGGGGACTTAAAATGTTTCATAAACAATAGCTATGATAAAAACGAGTTTGAAAAGGAATGCCAAAATATATACCGTTCTCTTTACTTTGCGCTAACTCAAAAGTTCCCGGAGATCAACATTGTGGCACTCGACATGCCAGAAGAAACTTACTTATCCCTATATAAGCCTTTATAATAGTCAGATGATTAAGGACTTGTTGCAAGTTATATGTTATTTTGCAGGATATGAGGTAAATCATAATGTATTGTGATTATACAGAGAAAATAATTAAACGATATAAAATTAGAAATAACTACGTTACAAAGTGGCAATACCTTAACGTATAATGCTCCCCGTTGTCAAGACACGAATTGAAAAAAATTAAGTTGTCTCCTCGTATTATAAAGTAGTAGTGTTTATAGTCCCTCTCCAAGGACTTAATGCTATACTTCTTACAGACGCTGTGGATTAGTCCTAGTCTCCTCGTATTATAAAGTAGTAGTGTTTATAGTCCCTCTCCAAGGACTTAATGCTATACTTCTTACAGACGCTGTGGATTAGTCCTAGTCTCCTAACGCTTGACGTTTTAAGAAAGGCTATAACCACAGTCGTTTGCTTAAGTGGTAATTAGTTGGATAACGCATGACGTTTCATTTAGCACGAGGTTACATTGGGCAAACCGGTCTGTGGAAGAAAACAGTGTCAATACAAATTCAAAGGAGAAGCCACTATGATTTATGTCGGTATTGATGTTGCTAAGGACAAGCACGATTGTATCATCGTTGATTCGGATGGGGTGATCCGTTTCCCGACGTTCACCATCCCAAACAACAAACAGGGGTTTCGTGAATTGCTTACAAATCTCAAGACATGTGGGAGTGATTTCGCTCAAATTAAAGTAGGACTGGAAGCTACCGGTCACTACAGCGATAATCTTTTGGAGTTTCTGATCGCCAATGATCTCCCCACTACGGTAATCAATCCGTTACATACCAATCTTTACAGAAAAGGTCTAAGCCTTAGAAAGACGAAAACGGATACGGTCGATGCTCACTCGATTGTGACTATGCTTAGGACAGAATGCTTAAAGCCCTACTCGAAAACATCTTACCATGTCCGCGAACTTAAGTCACTAACAAGATACCGCTTCTCTTTGGTGCAAGATTGCGCAAGACTCAAATCCTCTTATGCAAGACTTTGCGTCATCCTTTTCCCTGAATTGGAGAAGCTGGTCCCGTCGCTGCATATGGCTTCTGTATATGCTCTACTCTCTGAATTTCCAAGCGCAAGAGCCATATCCCAGTGTCACCTTACTAGACTATCTAATCTTCTTACCACTGCATCCAAGGGGCGCTACGGTAAGGAGAAAGCGATGGAAATCCGGAATGCAGCACGAGACTCCATCGGTCCTTACAGCGACGTGAAATCCTTAGAATTGCAGCAGACCATCCAAAGGATCCGGATGATGGAAGACCAGATTAAGCAGGTCGAAGCAGAAATCAATCCCATTGTCGATGAATTTCATAGCCCGCTTCTGACGATTCCCGGAATCTCCTACCGCATGGCTGCCATTCTCATTGCCGAAACAGAAAACTTCAGCAACTTCGATTCGGCGGAGAAGGTGCTTGCCTTCGCCGGTTTGGAACCTTCCGTTTATCAGTCAGGACAACTGACCTCCACACATGCGAAAATGGTGAAGCGTGGCTCTAAATATCTACGCTACGCCCTATTTAATGCCGCAAAATATGTCTGCCATTGGGATGGAGGCTTCGGTCAGTACCTTGCGAAGAAGCGTGCTGAGGGCAAACCTTACAACGTGGCCGTTTCCCATGCGGCCAAGAAACTGACTCGGGTAATCTTTCACCTTGTGAAAACGAATCAGACCTTCATTAGCCAAGCATAGGCACTATGCCATTGTAATTCCGAGAGCAGCTCTTTAGGGGTGCTAATTTTGTCATGCAATTATCAAGGTACAGTTTGTCTGAGTTGCATTTCTGCAATTCATCCGAAGTTTTTCATTTTGGGTCTTGACTTT
>JBMNMN010000008.1:0-27902 GCA_050953365.1 Anaerovoracaceae bacterium
TCCGTGGCTGCATCGATAATGCCTATGATTCCAAATTTGAGGCTGAAGAGGTAGTGCCGTTAGTCAAGGCGGGAGATGCCTGGTTCTTGGAATTATATCACGGCCGCACAGCCGCGTTTAAAGATATGGCTCTTTCCATTCTGCCCTATCTGCTGACAACCGCCATGAAGAAGGAAAAGGAAGACAAGAAGATTGCCATTCTCACCGCCACTTCGGGAGATACGGGAAAGGCTGCGTTGGAAGGCTTTGCAGACGTGCCCAACACAGAGATCATCGTCTTCTTCCCGAGACACGGCGTTAGCCAGGTTCAGGCAATGCAGATGGTTACGCAAGAGGGAGCCAACACTCATGTCTATGCCATTGAAGGCAATTTTGACGACGCTCAGACTGCCGTTAAAAATATCTTCAATGATACGCAATTGGCAGAAGAAACTGGCGGCGAAAGGCTACAAGCTTTCTTCAGCCAACTCTATCAACATTGGCAGATTGGTGCCTCAGGTGGCCTATTACGTGTGGGCCTATGTGAAAATGATTGAACAGGGTGCAATCAAAATCGGCGAAAAAATCAACATTGTGGTTCCTACGGGGAACTTTGGAAATATATTGGCAGCTTATTATGCGGGGCAAATGGGGATTCCCGTGGGGAAATTTATTTGCGCTTCCAATGAAAATAAGGTTTTGACGGATTTCATCAAAACGGGGATCTACGACAGCAACCGGGAGTTTTATGTAACCAGCTCACCCTCCATGGATATTCTCATTTCCAGCAATCTGGAACGACTGCTCTACCACCTCTCCGACGATGACGGAGAAGAGGTTTCCGCTTTGATGCAGGAGCTGGATAAGGATAAGAAATATGAGGTGAGCCAAAAAATTCGACACGGACTCAGAGATTTCTATGGAGGCTACGCCGACGAAGCCGCTACCCATGATGCCGTCGGCCGGATGTATAGAGAAAACCGCTACCTTGATGGACACCCACACGGCGGTCGGATACAAGGTCTATGAGGATTACCGGAAAGGCCACCCGCGACGAAACGCCCACAGTCATTGCGTCCACGGCCAGCGCTTATAAATTTGCCGAAAGTGTTATCGCTGCTATAGGACTTCCCGAGGAAGCCGACGGATTTGCCAGCATCCGCGCGCATCCATGAGGCTACCGGAGTAAAGATTCCCGTCCGGGTTAAGAGGGCCTTGAGCATAAGGAGATCCGTCACATAATACCACATTGCAAAAGGATGTTCTCGCCGACGCCGTAAAGGCATCGCTCAAATAAAAACCAATATTCTGAATTAAATTGCCTCGGGCGTTCGGCAAGGCTCGGGGCACATTCCGAGAATATCGCAAATATCGTAATACTGTCATCAACTTCCCGACAAAAAAGCCGATAAATCGATAAAAAAAGCTGTATATGACTGCAGATTATTGTGGTATAATCTTTTTTTGGGGCGGTTAGGCCGGAACCGCTTATCGACTTTCGATTACCTTTCAAACCAACGGAAGGACATAGATAAAGCAGATCAATCAGTGGTAGAACGAGAGGGTAGCTATGAGTATTTTCAACAAACATCTGCCGGCAATTCACGTAGAGCATCACAAGAACACTGCTGAATGCCCTACTGAAAAAATGCCGCTTCCCTGACAAGGTGTACATATCCATGGTACAGCACATCGGGGCCCCCTGCCAGCCGACGGTTGCAGTGGGGGATCTGGTCAAAGTGGGCCAGGTAATCGGTGACAGCGAAGCATTCGTCAGCGCACCGATTCATTCCGGCGCGTCCGGAAAAGTATTGTCCATTGAAAAAACCATGAGTTCCGTGGGCATGTGGGATCCCATCGTAACCGATTGCAGTGGATAAAAAGCAGGAGGTTCTGGAGACCATTGCGCCTCCGGAGGTAACGGATAAGGAAAGCTTCTTGAAAGCAGTCCGCGCATCCGGCGTTGTCGGTCTGGGAGGAGCAGCCTTCCCGACCCACGTAAAATTCAATCCCAAAAATCCGGATGAAGTGGATACGCTTGTTATAAACGGCGCGGAGTGCGAGCCGTACATCACGGCGGACTACCGCACCATGATGGAGGATTCGGAGCTGTTGGTCGGCGGGATCAAGACCACCATGAAGTATCTGAACCTCAAGAAAGCCATCATTGCCATCGAAGCCAACAAAGAACCGGCCATCAAGAAGTTAGCGGACATGGTGAAAGACGAGCCGGGCATTGAGGTCTTTGCGCTTGAAAGCCCATGTATCCCCAGGGAGCGGAACGAGTCATTATTTACGAGACTACGGGAAGAGTGGTTCCCCCGGGTAAGTTACCTGCGGATTCGGGCGTTCTTGTGTCTAACGTCAGTTCCCTAGTAGCCATTCAGCGTTACATCGAGACGGGCATGCCACTGGTTTCCAAAAAGATCACAATAGACGGTACTGCCATTAAGACACCGAAAAATGTAGAGGTCCTAATCGGTACTCCCATCAACAAGCTTATCGAGTTCTGCGATGGCTATCGCAGGGTTCCGAAGAAGATCATCATGGGTGGACCTATGATGGGAAGAGCTATCTACGACGACGGGATTGCCGTGATTAAGAATAACAACGCTATCCTGGCCTTTGATGAGGAATGGGCAGCGTTTCCAAAGAAACAGCTTGTATCAACTGCGGCAGATGCGTGAAGGCCTGCCCCATGATGCTGATGCCCACTACGCTTTTCAAAGCCTATGAAAGAAGAGATATAGAAGCCTTGAAAAAGCTCAATGTGACTCTGTGTATGGAATGCGGGTCATGCTCTTATGTATGTCCTGCAAAAAAACAGTTGAGCTTTATGAATAGACTTGCAAAACAGCTAGTTGCGGAAGGAGGGAAAAAGCAATGAGTCGTTACAATCAAGGAACCCTTATCGTTTCCTCCTCTCCTCACGTACTGAATAACATCAACACATCGCGGATCATGCTGGATGTGATCATCGCCCTGGTGCCGGCGTTCATTATGTCGGGAGTGATTTTCGGACCCAGAGCCATCTTGCTGACCATTACCTGTGTGGTATCCTGCGTGGTATTTGAGTGGGCTTTTGAAAAGGTGACAAATAAGGAAAATACCATTTCGGACCTGAGTGCGGTGGTGACAGGAGTCTTGTTAAGCTTTAACCTGCCGTCCTCGCTGCCGTATTGGATGGCAGTGATCGGTTGCTTTGTAGCTATTGTCATTGTAAAGCAGCTTTTCGGTGGCATTGGACAGAACTTTGCAAATCCTGCCATTACCGCAAGGATTGTACTGATGCTGTCCTTTGCTACACCGATGACTACTTGGCCTTTGCCGAAGCAGATCATGGAAGCTGCAGACGCCGTCACCGGACCTACACCTTTGGGCATCATGAACTCGGGTGGAGATCTGTCGGCACTGCCTTCCAATATTGATATGTTCCTAGGCTTTGTTGGAGGATCTCTTGGAGAGACCAGTGCCATCGCACTTCTCATCGGAGGGATTTACTTAATTGGAAGAAAGGTGATCGAGCCAACCATTCCTGTAGCCTTTATCGGGACTGTGTTTGTCATTGCGCTGATCGCCGGGCAAGATGCTATTTTCCATGTGTGTGCCGGCGGTGTAATGTTGGGAGCCTTCTTTATGGCAACGGATTATTCCACCTCACCGCTCACGACGAAGGGAAAGATCGTTTTTGGAATTGGATGCGGTCTGTTGACGATGATCATAAGACTGTACGGCGCTTTGCCGGAAGGTGTATCCTTCTCAATCCTGCTGATGAACATATTGACACCTCATATTGACAACTTGTCGAGGCGTAAGATCTACGGAGGAGGTGGCAAGAAATGAATGCTTCCGAACGCAAAGAAATGATCGTGCCAACGTTGGTGCTGTTTCTGATCTGTCTGGTTATAACCGCCGCTCTGGCAGGAACCTATCAGGTCACAAAACCGATTATTGATGAAATAAACATTCGGAATGCCAACCTTGCCCGGGGAGAAGTGCTTCCTGATGGGGAAGGGGCATTTACGCAGTTGGAAACGGAATTATCTCCAGGCATTTTGGAGGTCTATGAGGCGGACAATAAGTCGGGTTATGTGTTCACTGCCCAGGACAAAGGCTTCGGTGGGAAAATGACCGTTATGGTGGGTGTAAGCGACGAGGGAGAGATTACCGGTGTGAAAGTAACCGGACATGCGGAAACACCGGGGCTTGGAACGAAAGCCATGACCGTAGAGTATCTGGCGCAGTATCAGGGCCAAATTGCTGTAACCCGTACAAATGAATCTGATAAAACACAGATTGATGCGGTTACAGGAGCGACTGTTTCCTCCAATGCAATCTTCCGTGCAGTTGAGGCATCACTTGCACAATTTGAAACGATGGGAGGTGGCAGGTAGTGAATAAACTGACCTTACTTCGGAATGGAATCATTAAAGAAAATCCGGTACTGGTGCTGCTGTTAGGCACCTGCCCCACTTTAGCTGTTACCACTTCGGCGGTCAACGGACTGGGGATGGGTGTTTCCACCATGGCAGTATTGATCTGTTCCAATATTGTTATTTCCATATTAAAAAATGTGATCCCTGATAAAGTAAGAATTCCTTGCTATATCGTAGTTATCGCAGGCTTTGTTACCGTAGTCAGCTTAATGTTGCAGGCCTTTGCTCCGGCAATCAATGAAGCTTTGGGGCTTTTCATTCCCCTTATTGTTGTAAACTGCATCATCCTGGGAAGAGCAGAGATGTTTGCAAATAAAAACTCCGTTGCAAATGCAGCAATTGACGGAGTGGGAATGGGGCTTGGCTTTACCTTGGCACTCTTCCTGATGGGCTCCATTCGTGAGATCCTCGGATCCGGTGCTTGGTTTGGTATTAATTTGACTGCGGACATGATCGACCCGATGGCTATCTTCATGCTTGCACCGGGCGCCTTCTTTACATATGGTTGTTTGGTAGCATTGATCAATTACCTTTCCAAAGGAAGAGCCATCAAGAAGAAAGAATTTGGATGCGAGGGCTGTCCTTCTGCAAGCGGATGCCCGTCTGCAGGTAAAGGAGGGTGCGCACAATGACAGAATTAGCAATCATTATGATGGGCGCGGTCCTGACCAACAACTTTGTACTCGTCAAGTTCTTGGGCATCTGCCCCTTCCTGGGTGTTTCGAAGAAGCTTGATTCCGCGGTGGGCATGAGCCTTGCAGTAATTTTCGTCATGGTTCTGGCAACGGCCGTAACTTATCCCATTTATGTGGGGCTTTTGGCCGGCTTTGGAATTGAGTATTTACAGACCATCGTGTTTATTTTAGTTATCGCAGCCTTGGTTCAGCTGGTTGAAATCGCAATGAAGAAATATATGCCTGCTCTGCATAAAGGATTGGGCGTATACTTACCGCTGATCACCACCAACTGTGCCGTGTTGGGTGTGTGCATCCTGAACATTGATGAGAGCTACACCTATATACAATCCTTGGTCAATTCCTTTGGGGCAGGTGTGGGCTTCATGTTGGCCATGGTGATGTTCGCCGGTGTAAGGCAACGTATTGAAAGCAACGATTTCCCCATCGCTTTTAAAGGTGTTCCGTCAACTCTAGTAGCGGCCTCTATCGTGTCCCTGTCCTTTATGGGCTTTGCCGGCGTGATAGATGGCATATTCGGACTGTAAAGAAAGGAGGACCTGATCATGCAATTTGTAATACCAGTCGGAATCGTAGTTGGGATCGGTCTCCTGTCCGGTATCATGCTCACAGTGGCAGCTAAGTTTATGGCTGTGGAAGTGGATGAGACGGCGGCTAATATTGCGGAGGCTTTGCCTGGAGCAAACTGCGGTGCCTGTGGTTATGCAGGCTGTGCGGATTATGCCGGCGCACTGGCAGCCGATCACTCTGTTCCTGCGAATCTCTGCACGCCGGGAGGCAATGCGGTGGCTATGGCTATCAGTGAGCTTCTGGGCGTGGAGTTTGAGGGTGCCCAAGCAAAGGTGGCTATCGTAAAGTGCTCCGGAACCAGAGAAAAAACAAGTTATTCAATGGATTATCAAGGCTATCAGAACTGTACGGCCAATAAGCTGTTTTACAGAGGCAGAGGTACCTGCGAGAAGGCTTGTCTGGGATTTGGTGACTGCGTCAAGGTCTGCGATTATGGAGCAATCTATATTGAAAACGGCATTGCAGTAGTGAATCGCAACCGATGTGTCGGCTGCGGTGCCTGCGCTAAGGTTTGTCCCAATCAGCTCATCGAGATCGTTCCGGACAAGATGCGTGTGGTGGTTGGCTGCAGCTCCATCGATAAGGGCAGCGTTACAAAGGACATCTGCAGCATCGGCTGTATCGCCTGTAAGCTGTGCGAAAAGAGCTGTAAATTTGATGCCATCCACGTGGAGAATAACCACGCTGTAATTGATTACACTAAGTGCACCAACTGTACGCTCTGCGCTAAGGTTTGCCCCACAAAGGTAATCCACGTGCATCCTAAAAAGAAAGTAAAATAACTCGAAAACATAAAGATATGAAAGTAGCCACGGGTTCAGACCTGGTGGCTACTTTTTTAGATGAACTCAGAATGGGTGCAATCTAGCATAACACACGGGCCACATACGGAGACATCCCCCTTGTGGTCTTCAACTCAAAAGGGACAGGTATCCTGTATGTTTAACACACATTTATACACAGGATACTGTCCCTTTGGAAAAGGTAACAAGGATCTGTTCAAATTCGATTTCTTGCTGCCCAAATTCTTTTCACATAAGATGTTAGTCGTTGGATAGGTTAGCTTTGTCGATAAGGTAGAAGATCAAGCTAAAAACGACGCCCACAATGGTGGCAAGGCACATGCCTGTAAGCTTAACTTCGCCAATCTGAATAAAAGCACCGGAGAGGCCGGTCACAAAGACCACTGCCGACAAGGCCAGATTGCGCCCTCTGCTGTAATCCACCTTTTTGTCCACCAATAAGCGCAGTCCGGATGCTGCAATCATTCCGTAAAGGAGAAAGCTTACGCCGCCCATTACGGGAGCGGGGATGGTCTGGATAAGGCCCGAGGCTTTACCTATGAAAGCCAACAGGATGGAGAAGATAGCGGCGCCTCCAATGACTCTTACACTGTACACTTTCGTTACGGCCATAACGCCGATGTTCTCACCGTAAGTGGTGGTTGGCACGGCGCCGAACAGACCGGAAAGTGTGGTTGAGATTCCGTCGCCGAGCATGGATCTGTGGAGACCGGGGTCTTTCAAAAGGTCTCTGCCAACGATTTCACTGGTGACCACCTGGTGACCGATATGTTCGGAGATAACCACCAGGGTGGCGGGTATGATGATGATAATGGCGGAAAAATCAAACACCGGAAGCTGGAAGTGCGGCAGTGCAAAGATAGATGCACTGCTGACTGCTGAAAAATCCACCAGCCCTAAAGCCAGAGACAGCACGTACCCTACACAGATGGCAATCAGGATGGAAATGGCCGCTAGAAAGCCTCTTAATAGAACTTGTCCGAAAACTGCGATGAGAAGTGTCTCGGCAAAGACCGTTACATATTTAGGATTGATTGCCGTATATTCTTCCGTCAGAATGAGTCCGGCGTTGCTTGCGGCTGAACCTGCCAACTCCAGGCCGATCAGAGCGACTACGGGACCCATTGCAGCCGGGGGAAGGAGAACATCGATCCAATTTGTTCCTACATATTTAATAATAACCGCGACAACACAGAATAGAAGGCCTGTGACCACAAACCCGCCCAAAGCATGAGAATAGCCCATTTCGGGGTTTGCTAGGATCAGAAATGTAGGCGAAAGAAAAGCAAAGCTGGAACCTAAATAGGCAGGGGCTTTACCTTTCGTAACGAGTATGAATATTAGAGTGCCAATACCGTTCATCAGAAGGACGATAGCAGGGTTGATGCCAAAGAGCCAGGGAACCAGGACGGATGCGCTGAACATGGCAAAGGTATGCTGAATGCTGAGCGGGATGCCTTTTGACAATGGTACCCGGTCCTCTACCTGAATGATTTTGCGTTGTTCTTTCATAGATAATTCCTCCTTTTGAACCGCACGTTCAAGCACTCCTATCGTGTAACCAATGGATACGGCTCCTTTTCTGGCGCAGACTCCCACGTCGCCGTGTTCGTCGCTTACTACAATTTCCTAAGGCCGCATGCCTACAGTTATTGGAAGCCTCTCAACCAGATTCCGGAGCTTGAATCGCTGCCGAATATGCCGGCCAAATGGCAGAAGCTTATTGAACTCTCTCAGCGTCACCTTCTCAACATTCAGTCCGCATAAAAGACACTGTCGCTCTGTCAAGGGTATAAGGGTGGAGATTTTCTGCGCTCGCGCAGGAAATACTACCCGCCCCTTGACAGCAGTAACTGGATTATACTGCTCTGATGGGCTTCGGCATACCTGTCCGAAGCCCTTAATTGCGTCTAATCCTGCTCATCTAAACACTCTTCTTATGTTCAATCTTCGTTATTCAGCTCTCAAGGTGCTTTCTTTGTTTTTTCATAGCTTAGTAGACACTATCTGCGTTGACTTAAAAAGATCAGACGAATGATGACTACGCTAAAAGAAAGCGAGCCCCAGGGGCCGGCCGGATTTTGGCCATAAAAAAACTCCCAAAAGGGAGTGGAATACTACAGTTCTATACTTGCAGCCATTCCTGTTTTTTAGAACCTCCGATAGATTACCACAAGGGTGCCGTTTGTGCAAGCTATTTTTTTAATAGAGGATATCAAGTTGTTAAGGAGTTCTGATTGCTTGTTATGAGGTTCTGATTGCCAACCCTCCTAATATTATTCATTATAGGGTTAATCTGTGTAAATCATAACGATATTAGGCCTATAACCTTCAATATTTGGCCATTAATTTCTCTCCAACCGTGAAAAATAGACTTAGATCAGATCAAATCAAGTGCAATTAGGGCTATAAAATTAAGAATAATAGGGTCACATTATGGCCGACAAACAAATTTTAAACCTATATACCGGCCCTTGAAGCTAAAATTTCTCTTTTGACCGCGAGAAATAGGTTTAAATCAGGTTAAATCAAGTGTAATTGGCCCTATAAACTTAAGCATAATAGGGCCACATCCAAGCCAGCAAACAAATCTTAGACCTACATAACGACCTTTGAAGCTAAAATTTCTCTTTTGACCGCGAGAAATAGGTTTAAATCAGGTTAAATCAAGTGTAATTGGCCCTATAAACTTAAGCATAATAGGGCCACATCATGGCCGACAAACAAATTTTAAACCTATATACCGACCTTTGAAGCTTCAAATTCAGCTTCCAAAAGCAGAAAATAGGCCTAATCAAAGCCAAATCAAGTAGAAGAAGGGCTATTTTCATCATCTCTTTAAATTTTGTGTTTACATTTGTTTCATGCTGCAGTCGCCGCATTTTCACAAAGGTATAGACCTACAACGTCTCCTGTGGCATCATCGATGCCACCGTGTAAAGCAAGCATTCTGCCATCCCGGAACCAGTCAAAAGGTGTCGCATCAATCTGGATCAGTTCTCCCGGACAGGGCCGACGCTTACGTCGACTTTTACGGCGTTTTGCTTTTTTTGTTTTAGGACTTTTATTTCCTTCGGATTTCAGTATACTGGAAAGTGCGGTGTATGATATTTGTATATCATACTGCTCAGCGAGTATTTCATTGAAGTGAAGGAAATTGACGTTTTCAAATTCTTCTTGGGTATGGATTTGAAGTATCGTTTCCTTCAGCTCGCTGGGAATGGCATGAGCAGGCTTTCGGTTTGTATTCTTGTGGATTAGGAACGCCTCGCCTTGTGTAATCAGTCCTTTCTTTAAGCGTGAAATCTGACGTTCTGAAAGGGAAAGTAGCTCAGATGCTCTCTTTCGGTCGATGGTGCCATCCAGATAGGCATTCATCACCTTATTTCTTATTAAATAAATATTGATTTTCTGCGGAAAGTGTTGTATATTTAATAGGCACGCCATCTGGCGCAAAGCGATTCGGAGGGTTGACCGAGTGGCTAAGGAGCTCGCCTGGAAAGCGAGTAAGGCGTAACAGCCCCGTGGGTTCGAGTCCCATGCCCTCCGCCAAATAAGGCAGCGGATTTTGATAGAAAATCTGCTGTTCTTTTTTTACCTAAAATCCCTTGATTTCATGAGGGCTTGAAACAATTTGAGGAATATCCCTCCGAAGTTATAAATAGAAACGCCCAAAAGTATAATACTCCCGCCGATAAGAGTCGCTCTGCCCGGGACCTCACCTGCAAGGAGAAAGCCCAGAATACTTGTCAGGAAGGGTGTGATGAACATGTAATTGCTGACTTGCGAGGTCTGCTTTGCTTTGGAAAACGCCTTGGACCATGTGATGTAAGCAATGGCCCCGCAGCATATTCCAAGGACTGCAAGATAGAGATATTGTATCGCGGGCGCACGAGAAATTTCCCGGAAGGAAGCCGAAGCAAAAATGGCAAGCAGAATAGTCCCGCAAAAGATGCTGTATGTTGATGCCTGCAAGGCAGTATATGCTTTTGTCAGTTTTCTTTGCAAAAGATTGTAGACGGCTAAAGCCAGTGCGGCAAGGAAAAGCCACAGGAGCCCGGTGTTGACTGTAAATGTACTTTCCATCAGCGTCAGAACAACTACGCCGACGAATTCAACGGGAATGGCAATCCATTGAAATGCAGCCGGCTTCTCATGATACAAAACACGGGCAAATAACGAGGTAATAACAGGAACCGTAGCAATTACAATACTTCCTGTTGCAGCCGTGACAGTTGCCTGACCCTGGTTGAAGGCAATCATATAGAAAAAGAAGCCCACACAGCCTGAGACGAAAAACAAGGGAATATCTTTTGCCCGGGGTAATTTCATTTTCGTTAGAACGGCAACAACAATCAATGTTAAAGACGCAATCAGATAGCGCAGGAATCCCAAAGAAAAGGCGGAAAAGTACTGTAAAGTCAGCCGGGTAAGGACATAGGCCAGCGACCAGAAAAGAATCGTAATCATAGCATAGGGATGAAAGCTGTCTTTGAATTTCGTCATGGGTCCTCCTGCGATATTATGCTTGCGCAAATTCAATCATTACTCCATAATAGAATCATAAAATACCGGCTTATTAAAGATACGATTTCATGTTATTTTTATTAAGCCGGTTGGAGGAAACAAAGTATGTTATATATTGATTTGGACAAGACGAAAAAACGCTCATACGCCGTACAAATCTATACGAAAATCCGGGAAATGATACTGGCCGGAGAATTACCTGCCGGAGAACCATTGCCATCCTCCCGGGACTTGAGCCGGGAATTGTCCGTTTCCAGGAATACGGTTTTAGCTGCTTATGACATGCTGGTATCGGAAGGTGCGGTTTGCAGCATTGCCGGCTCAGGTTATTATGTTCTCTCAGGTGTGAAAAACAACCCCCGCCGGATTTCCACCGAAGACAGGCAAACAGCGTCTCTGTCCGATATGGTGATATCTGACGACATGATTAACTTTGACAGCGGTCTTCCGGCCCTGGATTTGTTTCCCCGCGTTAAATGGAATCGTACAGTCTCCGGCGCATTTTTAGATGCCCCGGTTTCTGCACTTGGATACGATGATCCTCAGGGCCGGCCTGAATTCAGAGATGTACTGTGCAGCTATCTTAAAAAGACACGGGGTATCTCCTGCGCCCCGGAACAGATTATAGTTACCTCCGGTACGAAACAGGGACTGTCTTTGACGGCAAAGTGCCTGCTTGATTCCGAAAGCGAAGTCTGGATTGAAAACCCCACAAATGCTAATGTTAAGCAGATTTTCTCGTATCACACAAATAAAATTATTCCGTTTGAAGTGGATGCTCACGGTATCCGGCCGGAGGAATTCCCGAGTGACGGAAAACCCGATTTAATGTTTGTAACTCCGTCTCATCAATTCCCCATGGGCGGAATTCTGCCGCTGCAAAGGAGAATTGCCTTGACGGAATTTGCAGCAAAATCCGGAGCATATCTGCTGGAGGATGACTATGACAGTGCTTTTACTTATGACGGTCAGCCTCTGAATTCTCTGTTTGAGTTGGATAATAACCGGGTAATCCATGCAGGAACATTCAGCAAGGTATTGTTTCCTTCAATCCGGCTGGGGTATCTTGTTGTCCCCGAACACCTCGTTCCCGGAATGCGGGAGCTGAAACGCCTGTCCGATCACCACTCCAATTCTGTTTATCAGCTCGCATTAATGCGCTTTATTGAAAACGGAGATTTGGACCGCCATATCCGGCGCATGAAAAAGGAATATCAAAAGCGCCGTGACCTGCTGATAGAACTGCTACACGAATACTTTGGCGATCGGGTGCATATTCATGGAGCTTCGGCAGGAATGCACGTGGTAGCGGAATTTGATAATGTTGCGTTTACGGAGCAGCGTATAAACAAACTGCTGGACGCAGGCGTCTATGTTGTTCCCGTAGAGCGGCACTCCCTCACAAAGGGAAGTCATGCGAATCAAATCATAATGGGCTATGCGGGGCTGACAAGAGAAGATTTAATGTCAGGACTTGATATATTGAAAAAAGTAATCTCAGTATGACCAAATAGCAGAGTTTATCGCTTCATTTGCATGAGAATAAACGACTTATTGTCCTTTGCACGCATAGTAGCCAGGATCCCGTCCAGGTGATCGTATTCGTGTTGCAGCAATTCGGAATAATCCCCTTCAAGATCCATTTTCCGTTCCTTTCCTTCCAAATCTGTATAGGTCAAAATCGCGCGCTTATGGCGCATGACTCTTACACAAAGTCCGGGAAAAGACATACAATCATCAAGAACTTCCATGAGTTCATCGTCAGGAAAATGTATCACAGGATTGATGAATACATACTCCTTATCCGTAAGCATATAAAGCAATCGCTTTTGAATGCCGATCTGCGGAGCGGCAATCGCACGGCCGGCGCCATAAGTATTACGATACTCCAATAGAGTGTCGCGAAGATCCGTTACCCATGTGTTAAGCATGGGAATATCTGCTGCGGTGACTTCTTCACTGATTTCATAGAGTTGAGGATTTCCAAGTTTCAATATTTCCTTTACCATTGTTTATCTCCATTGAATTAGAATTCATCTTACAATGCATTATAACTACTTCTTGCTGCAGCAACAAGATTGAAAAATCAACTTCCTGGTTAAGCGGAGGGCATGGGGCTCGAGCCTGGCAGTGTTTTGGTTTGACATTTAAGTGAATCGTTATATATTATAGTTAACCCGAATATCGTATATTGTATTTACGGAAATTATTGTAGATCGCGTTGCAAATACCCCTCTTTTTTAGTTCGTTATGGTCTGTGAAATGTCGGAAGGTATGAGCCGTAAGGGGAAATAAGCGGTGAAAAAAGTGACGGCCATTATTGCCAGCCCGCGAAAAAAGGCCACTTATCAGGCGGTTCAGGAGTTTGAACAAAGCTTAAAACATATGAGAGGGTGCGCATGAAAACGGCGCAAAACAGAGAGGAGGTCGGAAATAATGCTCGGCGCAATTGTGGGCGACATCGTAGGCTCTGTCTATGAGTGGAATAATATTAAAACAAAAGATTTTCCGCTGTTTCGTGATGACTGCTTTTTTACCGACGATACGGTAATGACTATCGCCACAGCAGACGCGTTATTGAACGGCGGAGAAATAGACGATTTCATTGATGCATACAAGAAGTGGGGACGGATGTATCCCGATGCGGGATATGGCGGACGGTTCGGGAACTGGATACATTCCGATGATCGCGGACCCTATAACTCTTGGGGCAACGGTTCCGCTATGAGGGTTTCACCTTGCGCATGGATGTTGAACTGTGGGTACTATGGACGCACCGGCTGTTGGCCGGACAACGGTTGGCAATACGTGATAAGATCTGCGGAAGTGACCCACGACCATCCTGAAGGGATCAAAGGCGCAGAGGCTACGGCGGCAGCCATATTTTTGAGTCGATTCTATGCAGGCGGATATGCTTTCGATTATTGCAAGCCTTGGTCTCTTGATGAATTAAAAGCTGAAATTAAGAAACTGGTAGAATCTAAATATGGATATAATTTGTCTCAGACGCTTGACGAGATTCGTCCGACCTATCGTTTTAATGAAAGCTGCCAGGATACAGTTCCGCAGGCGATTATCGCATTTCTTGAAAGCGAGAACTTTGAGGATGCTATCCGGAACGCCATTTCTCTGGGCGGGGATAGCGACACACTGGCCGCAATCACAGGCAGCATTGCCGAAGCGGCGTATGGGATACCGGATTGGATCAGGGATAAAGCTTTAAGTTATCTTGATGATCCATTGAGAGAAGTTTATGAATTGTGGACAGCGTTCATAGGGAACGGCCATAAGTAGGGTGCTTAATTATTTGTTTATAAACACCAACCCTAATATACAGAAACCGATTCCTATTACCTGCTGCAATGACAAAGTTTCTTTGTAAAGTAAAAGCCCCACGAATATTAATATCACGGCCAAGGCGATATTGCAGACCAGAGACCCTACGCTTATATTCCATCCGACCCGGTACAGCATAATGTTTCCGAATTCCAGACCCAAGATGGCGATACCCAGAATAAACGGCGCCCAATTCACCAATTTAAACTGTGCAACAATATCCTTTGACGAGTCTGTCATGTAAAATAGAGCCAAGGCTAATATGGCCCCGGTAATGTATGTCACGATAAGCCCGATTAACGGATTTAACGTCCCGGGTATGCTCTTCGCACATATGTGATAAAAAACATTGGATCCGACAATGACTATTACAGGTAAATAGTAATTCATAAGAAGCTCCTTGGTAAAATGTTTTTCTGTTGATTGTTTCCGCCCCATGAAGCCCATGAAGCAGCTGTTCGAGATAATGCAAACCCCTTGAAGTTTGGGATGTTCATATCATTATATTCAACAAATCCATTAAAGGCAAGTGAGCCAATCATGGAAACGGAAGCAAATACAAGGCATAAAAACAGACCGCATTACAGGACTTTGCTCAGGAAGTTTCTCGTCCTTTCATTCTGCGGATTTCCGAAGATTTCCTCGGGGCTGCCTTCTTCGACGATTGTGCCTTCATCCATGAATAAAACCCTGTCTGCAACTTCTCTTGCAAACCCCATCTCATGGGTAACGATCACCATAGTCATTCCCTGGTGCGCCAATTTCCTCATTACTTCGAGAACCTCTCCGACCATTTCAGGGTCCAGCGCCGAGGTGGGTTCGTCAAAGAGCATGATTTCCGGCTTCATGGCCAGAGCTCTCGCAATGGCCGCTCTCTGCTTCTGCCCGCCGGACAATGAGGCGGGGTATACGTCCGCTTTATCTTCGAGACCGACGGCTTTTAATAGCTCAAGGGCCTGCTTTTTTGCCTCGGCTTTATCGGTTCTATTAACCTTTATTTGTCCGATCATAACGTTTTCGATTGTCGTCATATGCGGGAACAGATTAAAATTCTGGAATACCATGCCTAACTTTTGGCGAATCTTATTTATATCCGCATTTTTGTCGTTTATTTTCTCACCGTCAATGAATATCGATCCTTCGGTAGGTGTTTCAAGCAAATTAATGCACCTTAAAAACGTGCTTTTCCCCGAACCGGAGGGGCCAATGACGCATACGACCTCGTTTTTTTCTATCGTCACTGAGATGTCTTTTAGAACTTCTAATTTTCCGTAGTTTTTCGTCAGATTATTTACTTCGATCACTCTGCGCCATCCTCCTTTCCATGTATGCTACCAATCGCGACACCGGAATCGTAATGCTCAGATATACAAAAGCCGTTCCCAGATACGCCGGCCATGCTTCAAAGGTAGCGGCTGCCCACAGCATGCTCTTTCTTGTGACTTCTACGATGGAAATCATGCTCAATACGGCAGTTTCTTTTAACAATGCTACAAACTCATTTGCAAGGGCCGGTAAAATAATCCGGAACGCCTGAGGAATTATGACGTAGAGCATTGCCTGGGAGTGGGTCATTCCCAATGATCTTGCAGCTTCCATCTGGCCTTTGTCTACCGCCTGAAGTCCTGCCCGGATGATTTCCGCAACATATGCCGAGCTGTTTATTCCGCATACAATTATGCCTGCAATAACAGGATTGTCCCAAGAGAATTGAATCCCGTTTGACTGCATCAGCATCGGAAATCCTGCATAAATAAGTAAAGCCTGTACGACAATCGGGGTGCCTCTTAAAAACTCAACATATACTGAAAAAATAATCCGCACAAGTCTGAACCGGGACATTTTTCCCAGTGCGACAAACAATCCGGCCAATATGCCTATGATCACAGCGAATACTGTAATTTGCAAGGTCACTGTAATGCCGCTGTATGCAATTTGTATCCCTTTTAAATATACTTCCATAAAACTCTCCAAAAACTAATTCGGTCACAAACAGAAGAGGTTTAAAGCACAGCACGACAGCCGTAAGACTTAAGACCTCTTCTGTAAAAGATTATCTTCGTTTTTTATGTTATTCGGTTTCGATAATGTCTGATTATTTTGAATAATTATTCAAACCATTTTTTGTATAATTCGTCGAAAGTACCGTTATTAATCAGGTTCTGCATGCCGGTATTGATCTTGTTAAGCAGCTCCGTATTGCCTTTTTGTACCGCAAATCCGTAAGATTCTGCGTTTAATACGTCACCAACTATTTCAATGGTTCCGGGTTTGGCATCCATATATGCTTTGGTTACGGGAAGATCGTTGATCAAAGCGTTAATGGTTCCGTTCTGCAAATCCATAACGGCTACATCCAATCCGTCATATATCTTTGCTTCGGCAATTTTTCCCTCTTCAAAAAGCTGTGTAGCCAATTCTCCGCCGGTGGTGCCGATCTGCCCGCCAACCTTCATATCTGTAGTCAGATCTTCAATGCTTTTAATCGCTGTATTGCCGGCTTTGATTGCTACAACGAGCCCGGAATCATAGTATGTGGTTGAGAAATCAACTTTCTCTTTTCTCTCTTCACTTGCATTCATTCCGGATGCAATGATATCGATATTTCCCGCTTCCAATGCAGGAATCAATCCGCTGAATCCCATATTAACCCATTCCAGCTCGAAACCCTGGTCTTCAGCTATGGCGTTCATCAAGTCATAATCAAATCCGTCAAGTTCCTGAGTTTCTGCGTTTATAGTATCAAACGGAGGGAAGGTCGGTTCCATAGCCACTTTATATACAGGTTTTTCAGCATCTGCGCCGGAATTCGCATCATTTTCTGCGGCCTGATCCGTACCTCCGCATGCTGCAAAGGATAACGCCATTACCAATACGAATAAGAATACCATCCACTTCTTAAAATTCATCTTCTCATCCCTCTTTCCAAACTTACAAATTAATATATTTACGACGAGAATGATTATACATCTTAATTAATAATTATGCAATGATTTTTATAAAAATTTTCTCATACGGTGGATGCGGCGTTGCTTGCGTTCGTTGCTGCGCCGTTAACAGTTTTACAAATCCCTTAATATACTGTGGATTATAAAGGAGGAGTGAAAATGGGCGGCAACAATCAAATTCCGGGAATGCCTGCCCCGGAGATACCGTTTCCGGGAACGCAAACCCCAACCATATCTATTCCCGGGATGCAGGTTCCGAGTCAAAGCCCTTATTACATTTCCGCTCAAATGAACTTTATATTTAGAGCAAGGATGTTATGGAGGGATTTGGCGACTTGGCTGAGGGACTATATGGTAAGCCTTTACGGCGGGATTGGTAATGTAGAAGCGGTAAGCGATCGGCTCTATGCTATTCCTATGGATTATGGGAACATGCTGAGATTGACTTTCGGAGATCAAGTGGCGGAGCAGTATATTAATCTTCTGGTTCAATATATAGCGCTTTTCCAGTCTTTGTTTACTGCGCTGAAGAATAATGACGTTAATTCTATTAACAATTTTACACAGCAGATCTATCAGAATGTGGAAGATAGAGCAGCGTTTTTAGCCAGCATCAACCCCTTTTGGAGTAGAAGCGAATGGGTTTCTTTGACTACTGCCATTACAAGTATGCATATCGAACAGGCCAGAACATTTTTGACTCAGGAGTATGAACAAAATCTCGCCATATATGACCGCATATTGGCTCTGGCGAATATTATCGGTGACTATTTTTCGCAAGGCTTAATTTCTTACTTTGTATTGAGTCAACCGCAGCCTGTGCAGCCGCAACAAGCGGCACAACCGCAGCAAACCTTTTCATCTTATTTTTAACAGTATCTGCAGGTGAAGCGCACAATCCTTATATTGACAAGCACCCCATGCAATAGTAATCTATAATGCAGTAAATACAAGGGAGAATGAAATGATAGGCGTGCTTGTCAATACGGCAACCGTGATCATAGGAAGCATGATCGGGTTGCTTTTCAAGAAGGGAATTTCCAAAAGGTTTACCGATGCCATTATGATAGGAATCGGTCTCTGTACTATTTATATCGGTATATCCGGCGCCCTGAAAGGGGAAAATACACTCATCCTTATCGTCTCCATGGTGGTTGGAGCCGTCATGGGTACCTGGCTGGATATAGATGGGCGAATAAATGCATTGGGCGACTGGATCGGCAGCCGATTTAAAAAGGCGGATAGCAGTAGCGTATCGGTTGCGGAGGGCTTTGTGACGGCAAGCCTTCTTTTTTGCGTCGGCGCCATGACCATTGTGGGGTCGCTGAATGCGGGGCTTACCGGAGATAATGAGATGCTTTTCACTAAATCCTTGCTGGATCTCATATCCTCTGCAATCCTGTCTGTGAGCCTCGGCATCGGCGTCATGTTTGCGGCAGCGTTTGTCTTTGTATTTCAAGGGTCCATCGTACTGCTGGCGCAATCCCTGCAGCCGATCCTTACAGATTCGGCCATAGCGGAGATCACCTGCGCAGGGTCCGTTATGATTATAGCTCTTGGGCTGAATCTTATTGGACTTACGAAAATTAAGGTGGCTAATTACCTTCCGGCTATCATCGTTGCGCCTTTGGCTTGTTGGATACTTACGCTGTTTTAAGAGTGGCGCATGGGGGCTGCAAACAAAAGGTTCCCCTGTTACCGAAATGCTCCCTGCCACCGAATACTACAAGTTGAACGAAAGAGAAAAGAGGAAATAGATGGACGACAATGCAGGCAAATACTATATAGAAAACGGCGTAATGAAAGAATACTCAGCATCCGGACTGGCAGAAGCTTTGGATCCGCATGGGAGTATCATGATTTACGAGGTGATCCGGATAATCGACGGCATACCTTTGTTTTTTGAGGATCATTATACTCGCATGTGCAAATCCTTCCAAGCCATTGGGAATGTTTGCCGTATTGGGGCAGCGGAGTTAAAGGCTCAGATTCACAAAATTGTAGAAGCTAACGATAACAAGAATTGCAATATCAAGTTTATTATTTTCGCCGTAGACCAACAGCAGAGGGTTCTGGGATATATAAGCAAAAGCTACTATCCAACTATGGAGGAAATCAAAAAAGGTGTTCCCGTAGGACTTCTTCCGCTGGAACGGGAAAATCCAAACATAAAGTTTGTGGACCATGATTATAAGAAGACGATAAATAAGATAAAATCGGAAAAAGGCCTCTATGAAGTTTTTCTGGTGGATCGAGAAGGCAATGTAACGGAAGGCGGCACATCCAATATTTTCTTCGTAAAAGGCAACAAGATTATTACCGCTCCGGAAGAGAAAGTATTGAAAGGCATAACCCGGATGCACGTCATAGAAGTTTGTAAGGACATGGGTTATGAGGTGATTGAAACCGCCATCGCGGCCAGTCGTCTTCATGAGGCGGAAGGCGTGTTTTTGTCGGGAACTTCTCCCAAGGTACTTCCCGTATCTTCTATCGATGAGATGAAATACTCTTCGGCTCAACATCCCGTCATTTCCGCTATTCGAGAAGCTTTTGATAACAGAATTAACGAATACTTAATGAAAAACAGGTGATGAAAGCCGTACGGCTTCCCATATTTTTTCATCCTCAATCCCTCCCGGAGTTAGGAACCGGCGCATTCGGATGTTCATACACTATAAGATGAGCAGAAAATGCATGGAGAATTTAGAAATGGAAGGCGTATTCAACCCGGCAACATATTACGCGGTTGCAAATCAAAATTCGAACCAATATCCCTATGAAGCCCAAAATGAGTTTCAAAATGCGGACAAATACATCACCTACGGGCAAATGAATCTGATCAATGACTTCCGAACCCTTTGGAGAGACTTGGTCATATGGCTGCGATCCTATCAGGTGAGTTCGGTTACAGGCTTCAGTAATGTAGATGCCATAAACAAGCGGCTTTATCGTATTCCCGAGATATTTAAAGAAAAACTTGAACCTTTTTTCGGCGTTGACCATTCTGAAAGATTTGCCCAACTTCTCCATATGTATATCGTAAAATTCCAGATCTTAGTCAGCGCTCAAATTGCGGCAGACCAACAAGCGGCAAATGCTGCGGCGGTTGACCTTTACAGATTTGTTGAAGAGGTGGCCGATTGCCTTGCGCGCAGCAATCCCTACTGGAGCAAAGATCAGTGGCAGTATTTACTCAATCATCTTACCGGCATGGCCATCAGACAGATCATTGCGCTGTTAGCGGAAGAATATGACACAGAACTGGACATTCGGGACCGGATGCTGAAGCACGCTCTGGTTTTGGGCGACTATATGGCCCAAGGGGTTATGCACTACCTTGTTCCGTAGCCAGGTAGCCAGGTGCAGAAACGTACGCTTGGCAGTGTTCAGAATAGGTTTTTTAGCACTTGATTGAGCATTGATGGGGTTATTTCACGCAACCGGAAGCCTGATTTAAAGTCTCTAAGGTCAGTAAATCAGTAAATAGGTTTAAATCTATTCTATCAGATGAGATGTCAACCTATTATTCTCGAGTTTATAGACCTAATTGCACTTGATTTAGCTTGATTTAAACCTATTTCTGACGGTTGAAAGAGAAATTTTAGCTTCAAAGGACCGGTATATAGGTTTAAGATTTGTTTGTGGACTGTGATGTGACCCTATTATCTTTAAGTTTATAGACCTAGTTGCATTTGATTTAGCTTGATTTAAACCTATTTCTGACGGTTGAAAGAAAAATTTTAGCTTCAAAGGCCGATATATAGGTTTAAGATTTGTTTGTGGACTGTGATGTGACCCTATTATTCTTAAGTTATAGACCTAGTTGCATTTGATTTAGCTTGATTTAAACCTATTTCTGACGGTTGAAAGAAAAATTTTAGCTTCAAAGGCCGGTATATAGGTTTAAGATTTGTTTGTGGACTGTGATGTGACCCTATTATCTTTAAGTTTATAGACCTAGTTGCATTTGATTTAGCTTGATTTATACCTATTTCTTACGGTGGGAAGCAGGATTTGAAGCCTCAGAGGGTAGTCTATAGGCCCAACGCTGTTGTTTTTGGCTTGAATTGATCCTATTTCGGATAACGAAGTGTCAAAAAAAGCTTCTCAACAACTTGACACAGCGGCCCGCTTGGCGTAATTGACAAATTTGATAAAAATGATATATTACCATTAGCACTCTGCATTAACGAGTGCTAAAACATGTGGCATTGGGAAGCCGGACAGTGCCGCCGAGAGGCCGAGCAGTGGCGTTGAGAAGTGGACATTGCCGCCGAGAGGCCGAGCAGTGGCGTTGGGAAGCCAGGCAGTGCTGCCGGGAAGAAAGCTTTAGCAGATGTCAAACGGAACGTTCCCGTGCCACGGAAAAAAGTAAAGGAAGGAGAAAGGTGTTTATGGGGAAAAGACAATTTAAAGCAGAATCGAAACGGCTTTTGGATTTGATGATCAATTCAATTTATACAAATAAGGAAATATTTTTGCGGGAATTGATATCAAATGCCAGCGATGCAATGGACAAAATGTACTATATTGCTTTGACGGATGAAAACGTTCACTTTAACCAAAGTGATTACTATATAAAGATATCGGTGGACAAGCCCGGCCGCATCCTTCGTATTGCGGATACGGGTATCGGCATGACAAAAGAAGAGCTGGGAGACAATTTGGGTATTATCGCCAGGAGCGGCTCTCTCAACTTCAAAAAAGAGAATGAGATCAAAGACGGATACGATATCATCGGACAGTTTGGAGTAGGTTTTTATTCTGCGTTTATGGTTTCCGATAAGGTGACGGTTATAAGCAGAGCTTTCGGCAGCGAAGAAGCGTACAAATGGGAATCCACAGGAGCCGATGGTTACACCATTGAACCCTGGGAAAAAGAAACGGTAGGAACAGAAATTATTTTGAAAATCAAAGAAAATACGAAGGACGAACGCTATGACGATTATCTGAACGTACACCATCTGCGCTCGCTCATTAAAAAATATTCCGATTTCATTCGCTATCCCATAAAAATGGACATTCCGTCGCAGAAGCTTAAAGAGGGCAGCGAAGACGAGTTTGAAGAGGTCGTGGAGGAACAGATCGTCAACAGTATGGTGCCCATCTGGCGAAAGAACAAAAATGAGCTGAACCCCGAGGATTATGAGAACTTCTACAAAGAGAAACATTATGGGTTTGACAAGCCGTTAAAGTACATTCACGTGTCAGCGGACGGCGCGGTGAGCTATAGGGCGATTCTGTTCATTCCGGAGAAAACTCCCTTTGATTTTTACACGAAGGAATATGAAAAAGGTCTTGCCCTTTATGCGAACGGGGTTTTGATCATGGACAAGTGCCCCGATCTGCTTCCCGATTATTTCAGCTTCGTTAAGGGAATGGTAGACTCAGAGGATCTGTCCTTGAATATTTCCAGAGAGATGCTGCAGCATGACCGCCAGCTAAAGCTTATCGCTAAAAACATTAAGAACAAGATCAAAAGCGAGCTGGGAACTATGCTCAAGGAGGATCGGGAAGCCTACGAGCGCTTTTATGCTTCTTTTGGCAGACAACTTAAATACGGAATATACAGCGAGTACGGTCTGAACCGGGACGATCTTCAGGATCTGTTGCTGTTCTACTCCTCCTCGGAAAAGAAAATGGTGACCTTGGACGAATATGTTTCCCGCATGAAGGAAGACCAGAAGTACATCTACTATGCTTCGGGAGAATCCAACGAGAAGATCGACAAGCTGCCCCAAATTGAGCTGGTTTCAGATAAAGGGTATGAGATCCTTTATTTCACCGAGGAAGTGGATGAGTTTGCAATCCGTATGTTGATGAGCTATAAGGATAAGGAGTTCAAATCTGTATCTGACAGCGATTTAGGGCTTGAAGCGGACGACGCAAAGGATAAGGCGGATGAAGAGGACCAGGCCACAAAGGATCTGCTCTCGGCTATGAAAGAGATTCTCGGAGACAGGGTATCCGATGTCCGGCTGTCCAAACGGCTGAAGAGCCATCCTGTTTGCCTGTCCAGCGAGGGCATGGTGTCTATCGAAATGGAAAAGGTGCTTCGATCAATGCCTACGGAGCACGGTATCACTGCCCAGAAGGTTCTGGAGATCAACGGCGGTCATTCTGTTTACAAAGCCTTGGAGGAAGCGTACAGGAATGACCGGGAAAGGCTGGCATTATATACCAAGCTGTTGTATAATCAAGCATTACTGATAGAAGGATTAACCGTAGACGACCCGTTGGAATTCAGCAGCGATATCTGCAAGCTGATGGTATAAAACGGTGCGAGTGCATTAAGAGGATATCAAATGATTCGAATACCGGAATTGCTTGCTCCTGTCGGCGGCCAAAAACAGCTGGTTGCCGCCATTGAGAACGGCGCGGATGCTGTCTATCTTGGTGGCAGGCTGTTTAGCGCCCGCCAGTATGCGGAAAATTTTAATGACGATGAACTGAAGAGAGCGTTGGAATACGTCCATATCAGGGGAGCCAATGCTTATATTGCATTGAATACCCTGATCAGCGACTCGGAAATGCAGGAAGCTCTGGAGTATGCCAATCGCGTTTATGAAGCGGGAGCGGATGCATTGATTGTCCAGGACATAGGGTTTGCGACTGCCGTCAGAAGGCAGCTGCCCGACTTGCATCTTCATCTGAGCACGCAAGCTACGGTTTATAATGCGGAAGGAGTAAAAGTTGCCGAAGGTCTGGGCGCCCGTCGCGTCGTTCTTGCAAGGGAACTGTCTCTGGAGGAAATACGGGAAATAGCAAAAGGGACAAGCCTTGAACTGGAGATGTTTGTCCACGGGGCCTTGTGTCAATGCTATTCCGGCCAGTGTTATCTGAGCAGCATGATCGGAGGAAGAAGCGGCAACAGGGGGACTTGCGCCCAGCCTTGCCGCTTGCTTTATTCTATTGAGAAGGAAAAATTGCCTTATACTGTTGAAAAGAAAACGGGAAGAATTACCGAGGCAACTTCGAAGAAGGGATATTATCTGAGCCCTAAGGATCTGTGTACCATAGAGCATTTGCATGAGATTGTATCTTCGGGAGTCCGGAGCCTTAAAATCGAGGGAAGGATGAAATCTCCCGAATATGTGGCCATCGTAACGGCGATTTATCGCAAGTATTTGGATATGTACGCGGAAACGGGGCGGTCTGTTGCCCTGGATCCAAAGGATTTGAAGGATTTAATGCAGATATACAACCGGGGAGGATTTTCCACAGGATATATCTTTTCAAACCCGGGCAGAAATTTGATTACTAAGGATCGCGCCAAGCACTGGGGGACTTATCTCGGTAAGGTGACCGGCCGCAACGAGCGGAAAAAGTATGTGGATATCCGGCTTGAGGATACGCTCTCCTTAGGGGATGGCATCGAAATTGTCAGCGAAGGGCTGCCGGGCAATGTAGTTACCCGGATGCTGAAGAAAGGGCAGAAGGCTGAGAGAGGAGAAAAAGGCCAGGTCGTTACCGTCGGTTATATTGACGGAGAGGTAAGAATAGGAGATCCGGTCTATAAAATATCGGATAAGGAACTGAACAAAGAAGCGGAAAAAACCTTTTCCGGCGGCTTCCGAAAACGGGTCCCTTTGATAGGGCATTTGGTTGTATCTGCCGGGGAGCCGTTGCATTTTACCCTTGCGGACCGGGACGGCAACCGGGTAGACGTTACGGGCGAATACGTGCCGGAACCGGCGGTCAACAGACCCCTTTCGGCGGAGACTGCAAGAGCGCAAATCGAAAAAACGGGTTCTACGCCGTTTTATATAGAAAACTGCACCTTTGAAATCGGCGAGAATCTTTCGGTTCCCTTGTCGGAAATCAACGCAATTCGTCGAAAGGCAATAGACGATATGATTGAAATTCGAGGGAATCGATACCTGAAGAGAAAGGCAGCGCCTGTCCGTTTAGAGACTACGGTTGACTCCGGCGCCGCTCCCGAAGCCGGCGCCGAAGCCACATCTCCCGCAGCACCTGTCTTGTCCGTTTATCTGTATGAATGGAAGAACAAAGATGAACTCGGGGACATCGGGGCGGACAGAATCTATCTGCCTGTTCCTCCCTCCTTTAATAATGAACACGCCCGTATCATTCAATCTATGAAAGAGAAGGGGATACAGGTATATTTGTCGGCTCCTCCCGTAACAAGAGGAGAGGCGGACAGCCGCCTGAAAGAACAGGCAAAGGAACTGAAGGGTTCCGGTGTTGACGGACTGCTGATCGGAAACCTTGGCCATTTGGAATTACTGGCGGAGGCCGACCTGCCTATGGTGGGAGACTATTCCCTGAATATTTACAACAGCCAATCCGTGAGAGCTGCCGCCGGTCTGGGATTCACCGGTGTCACATTGTCCCACGAGCTTACCCTTTCACAGATGAAAGAAATCCATAGCTTTGGAATCGAGTTGGAGGCCACCGTTTACGGCCGGGTTCCCGTTATGATCAGCGAGCATTGTCCCATCGGCAGTCAGCTTTCCCGCAGTCCCGACGGCAGAAGGTGCGGGCTGTGCAAAAGGGGACGCTATTTTTTGAAAGATCGAACCGGCGCGGAGTTTCCCGTCATCGGCGATCCCGAAAGCTGCAGATCCACCATCCTAAACAAGGATAAGTTGAGGGTACCCGAATATGTGGGGGCTCTCTTGGATTCCGGCGTGGGCTTGTTCCGTCTGTATTTTTATGAAGAGGATCCGAATGAGATGCGGGAGATTATGGAGATCTTTCGCCAAGCAAATATTCGATAAATGCGATTTTATCGTATAGTGTATTAGAGGCCGGGCAGCAATCTGAGGATAAAGAGATCGAAAGAAACAAGAAGGAGACAGAATGGAGATTTTCCAATACGGAGATACGGAAATCGAATACCTGAAAAAGAAGGACAAAAGGCTCGGACAGGCCATTGAACGGATCGGAAAGATCGAGAGACAGGTGATACAGGATCTCTTTACTGCCTTGATTGACAGCATCGTCAGCCAGCAGATATCCGGCAAAGCTGCAGAGACAGTCTTTAACCGGCTATGCAATTTGGTGGGAGAGATTAGCCCAGCCGCAATTGCTCGGGTGTCTGTGGAAGAGATACAGCAATGCGGCATGAGTTTGCGTAAGGCATCCTATATCAAGGGAATTGCCGATGCGGTTTTCAGCGGAGAATTCAATCTCGAAGAACTCAAATCATTGCCTGACGACCAAGTGATCAAAAGGCTCACAACGTTACGCGGTGTGGGTGCCTGGACCGCAGAAATGCTCATGATTTTTTCTATGGAGAGGCCGGATGTGGTCAGTTGGGATGATTTAGGCATTCGCCGAGGGATGTGCAAGCTCTACAATCACAAGGTCCTGACAAAAGAGCAGTTTATGCGCTACAAAAAAAGATACTCCCCATTCGGTTCCGTTGCGTCTCTGTATTTATGGGAAATCTCCGCAGAATAACGTAAGAGGTTCTATAGTTCTGAAATCCAATTCAGTTCATTATCACCCAGTCTTTTAATCTCATTTAATACAGTTTAGAAGCATTTTAACGACCCTTTTTTGTTCTTTGCACATGTTTGAACACTTGTTCAAATCTGTCAAGGGCGTCATCGATAATCTCATCCGTATCGGCCAAAGAGGTGTACAGCCGACTGCCCGCCAGGGTAAGAATACCGTTTGCCATATAGGCTGCGCCCATTCTTTCCATAGAATCTTTGCGCTCATACATCATTTTCTTGTGCTTAAGAATACCCAATGCGGATTTCAAGAACGACATAGACGAGAAATCAAAAGCCATGGCGCCGGTGCTTTCCAGGTGAACGATGGAGCCTTGGTTGAAAGCCACAAACGGCAGTTTGTACTTGTCAATCAGAGCGTTTAAGCCGTTGCAGAGTCTGTCGCCGGCTCTGCCGGCTACGACGCAGGCGTTTGTCTTTTCAATTGACTGAATAGTAACGTAACCTGCCATACAGGATAGAGGGTTTGCAGCCAAAGTACCGCCTACATAAGCCCTGTGTTTGCCCGTTGCCAAACCGGCGGCCATGAGTTCCGCATATTCTTTCCTGCCGCCTACGCCGCCGGCTCCCGGATATCCGCCGGCAACGATTTTCCCGAATATGGTAAGGTCGGGTTTCACGCCGAAGTACCCCTGCGCTCCGCCTAAACCTACTCTAAAACCGGTTACGACTTCATCAAATATTAAGAGCGCTCCGTACTTGTCACAGAGTTCTCGTACTCCCTCGTTGTAATCGAAAGCTACGGGACGAGTGCCGCTTTCCGGGCCAATGGGTTCCACGAGCACGGCAGCTGTACCGCCTCTAAGTTTATTTCTCTTAAGCATCGCCTCCAACATATCCAGATCATTGGGGCGAACTTCGTCCGTCAAACCATAGGAACCCTTGGGAATTCCGTGGGACTCAAGAAGGGCTCTGCTCCCGGGGATCTTCAGCCCGTAAACCAATTGATCGCTCCAGCCGTGGTAGGCTCCGCCAGCTTTGATAATTCGCTTCTTGCCCGTTGCGATTCTGGCGATGCGCAACGCAGCCATAGCCGCTTCCGTACCGGAGCCCAGCATACGAAACATTTCTACGGCTGGCATGTGCTTTGTAATCTCTTTTGCTATCAACAGTTCCGCTTCGTGTA
>JBMNMN010000009.1:0-229664 GCA_050953365.1 Anaerovoracaceae bacterium
CCATTGAAGAAAACGACGAAGGCATACGGGTCAGAGGCGATGTGCAACCTCTGGTTTCCACAGATATTAAAACCATGCCTTATCCCGGCTTTCCTACGGATATGCAGCCTCAATTTATGGCTTTTCTTACAACCGTTAAAGGCCCAAGCGTAGTAGTGGAAACGGTTTTTGAAAACAGATATATGCATGTGGGAGAGCTGAACCGTATGGGCGCTGAAATCAAAACCGAAGGAAGAAGCGCCATTATTCAGGGAGATAAAGTACTGCAGGGCGCCCAAGTCATCTGTACGGATTTACGCGCAGGCGCTGCCATGGTACTCGCCGGACTCATGGCCGAAGGCGTCACGGAAATCTCTGAAATTTATCATTTAGAAAGAGGTTACGCCAATTTCGCCGAAAAATTCCGCAAGCTAGGCGCCAACCTCATTAAAGCGGATGATTAATTCCATTCCCAAATTCGATAGATCCATACTGACGCCATGACCCCTGCTCCGTAGCCCACCAGGCCCGCCAGCAGAGAATGGCGTATTTTTTTTACCGCCGTGGCGCCAAAATATACCGCGATCACATAAAAAACAGTCTCGCAGCTTCCCGCCATGACCGATGCCACATTTCCCAGGAAACTATCCGCCCCATAGGTTGTGACCATTCGTTCCACCAATGCCAACGATCCGCTGCCGGATACGGGCCGCAAGAGAATCAAAGATGTGAGTTCTCTGGGTATGCCCAGTATTTCAAGCGCCGGACCAAGAAGATCTTCCAGATATTCCATTGCTCCCGAACTGACCATAGCTTCTATTCCGATGAAAATGGCGATAATAAAAGGCAAGATTTCTGCAGCGGTTTTAATCCCCGTCTTCGCTCCTTCGACGAAGCTGTCATAAACCGACACCTTCTTCCACAACCCATGGACGATTATTATCGTAATCATTCCCGGAATAAAGCATAGAGAAGCAGCGCTCAACAGATTTGTCATTCTCGCCGTTTCCTCTCATAGTATTTGCAAATTGCTATAGAGACAACCATGGATACGAGTCCCACCAGTATAGACGGTATGATTATGCTTCCGGGATTTACAGAACCCGCATCATTTCTGATTTTGATGATAGTCACCGGTACGATCTGAATCATGGACATATTCACAGCCATAAACATGCACATGGTGTCGCTGGCAATGGGGCTATGCCCATTTTCTTCATCCAGCATGACCATGCTCTGAATGGCGAACACGGTTGCGCTGTTTCCCGCGCCAAAGATATTTGCGCTGAAGCTCATCAGCATCATGGCAATGGTTTCCCGATTGCGCTCCTTTGGAAACAAGTATTTCATCATAGGTCTGACGAGCCTGGCAAAGGCGTCGATGAGCCCGGAGTCCCTGGCAATGTTCATCAATCCGGACCATACTGCCATGATTCCCGCCAGTCCGATGACAAAAAAAACGCCCTCCGTACAACTGGTCATCAACCCCTCGCTGAACGCCCCCAACACTCCTCTATACGCAGCAACAATAATACCGGCAAGGAGCATTCCCGCCCAAATATAATTCATCATAGCGCCCATCTACCTTTCTCTTCTATGAAAGAATATATGCATACTTTGCAAAATCATGTTGAAAATTTCCATTTGCTACATCATAATGAAATTGGAGGTGATGCGGGTGGACGCTACGATTACTCTCGGGGACTTAGGACTTATCATTATTGCCATCGCTCTCATAATTCTGATATGTTATTGCATCTTTTTAGTCAAAAATTTAATTCCTGCCGCAAAAACATTAAACCGAATTCTTGAAGATACGGCGAGAATAACCGGGGCTGCCGCGGATGGAGCAGAGGGCGCGAAGAAGATGATTGACGATATGAGCGAATCCGTTTCTGTGGTTTCCGATGCTCTGAAAGGCAATGAAGGTTTTTTCCGGGGATTGACTTCATTATTTAAAGCAATTACATCTCTTATAGGTTTATTGAATAATAAAAAGATTGACTAAAATGTTCATTTATGGTAGGATAATATGTGCTTTAGTTGTTATTAGACATTGACTTGAATGATTTGCAGTAAGGGGGTAGGGCGAATGAAAGCAACAGGTATCGTAAGAAAAGTTGACGAATTGGGTAGGATTGTACTTCCCATTGAGCTTAGAAGGACTCTCGACATCGAAATCAAAGACCCCATCGAGATTTATGTTGACGGTGACTATATCCTCTTGAAGAAGTATGAACCTGCTTGCGTTTTCTGCGGAAACGCGAAAAGCGTCAAACGCATCCACGATAAGAATGTATGCGCGGATTGCATCAAAGAAATTCAAAATTTATAAACCTTCTTTGGAAAAGAAAAACCTGTTCACCTAAAATTATGAACAGGTTTTTATTTTTTTTATATTGTTTTGTGCCGTCGCCTCAATCCTGCAAAAGACTCTTAATCTCCTGCAACAGGGACGCATCAATCTCATCGTCATCCTCAAAAGATTCTTCGTTCTTTTTGCCCAAACGACGAATCTGTTGTTTTGTGTAATAACTGAAATCAGGTGACAATTTTTCCGGTTTGTCACCGTCTTGTTCTTCCAGCACGAGGCGAACTTTTATCTTGTTTTCCAGGATGTTGCTCTCTACCACAACACCCATGCCGTCCACAGTCAATACTCTTTCTCCCACATCCGGCATGCCCTTCCTGAGTTCGCAATAGACATCGTTTTCAAATTTGAGACAGCACATGAGCCGGCCGCAAATGCCGGATATTTTGGTGGGATTTAGAGAAAGGTTTTGAACCTTGGCCATTTTTATAGATACCGGATCAAACTCCGGCAACCAGGAATGGCAGCACAAAGCCCTTCCGCAGGTACCGATTCCCCCTATGAGCTTGGCCTCATCCCTTACCCCTATCTGCCTAAGCTCAATGCGCATTTTGAAAACGCTGGCAAGGTCTTTCACCAATTCGCGAAAGTCAACTCTACCGTCTGCAGTGAAATAGAAAATGATCTTGCTGTTGTCGAAGGTGTGTTCCACATCCACCAACTTCATATCTAATTTGTGTTTATCGATCTTCTCCTGACAAAGTGCCAGATCCTTCTCTTTCCTCTTTAGGTTTTCCTGATGCTGAATTACATCTTTCTCATTTGCTATGCGGATGATTTTCTTCAAAGGAGCCACAATCTCCTTCTCATCCACTTCTTTTATATCTTCGGACAGAGTACCGAATTCCAACCCGCGGGCTGTTTCAACAATCACATTCATGCCCTTGGTAACCTCTAGTCCCGCAGGGTCGAAATAGTAAACTTTTCCCGCCTTCTTAAACCTAACACCCGCTACTTTTGTCATGTGGGTTCCTCCTGTATCAGCTTCAATACCATGTTTTTGATAGTATAGTTCGTGTTGATGTGGCGGTTTAAATCCCGCCGCGCCTCCTCGATGAGAGCAACTGCGCGGTATGCTTTCTCTCTATGGAGGAGTTTACTTAGTTTTTGTATATGAGGATCTTTCCATTCACAGGCGATTCCTGTCGAACACAACAAAATATCCCTGTACCATTTTTCCATGGCATCGAGGAATGCGTAAGCCTCTTCCCTTTGCCCTGTTATTTCATTCAGCCTGTCGACGATGGCATAGTAACTCTTTCCATCCAAAATCATAGCACAGATGGTGCCAGCCTGCTCAAAAACCGTTTCGGTGCATGAACCTTCTTCCTCTTCATCCCCCTCTTTCTCCAACCGCAGCAGCACGCAGCGGGAGCGAATGGTGGGCAAAAGATGCTCAGCATTGCTTGAAAGTAAGAACAACACCGTTCCGCCGGGCGGCTCCTCAAGGGTTTTCAACAAACGATTCTGCGCGCGAATCGTCATCGTATCCGCATCCCGGATAACGGCTACAACTCTCTGGCCCACAAGAGGCTTTAAGCTGAGTCTTGCCAAAAGTTCCTCAATGGCTTTATCCTTTACCGACAGTCCGTCCGCGCAAACAATATGAATATCTTCTTTATATGGAGTAAGTTCTGTTACCAGGCTCTGAACAAAGCGGATCAAATGATCTGTTTCGCTGCATTCCAATATGTAGGCATGGGACAGCCTGCCGCTTCGAGCGAGATGAACCAGCCGCTCTCTCAACTCCCTCTGTTTCATAACTCGATCCCTCGGCGCGCTGTTAAAAATTCTATCGTCCTCTCTGTGATTTCCGCGCCGATCTCCTCAATTCCGCGCAAACCGTCAATGATGCAGATCCTTTCCGGATGTTGATAAGCCAACTCAAGATAGCCTTGATACACATCCTTATGATAGTCGATTTCTTCTAATTCCAGTCGGTCCAAAACTCCATTGCTTATACGCTTTTTTCCTTCATCCGGATCTACCAATATGAGGAAAGTCAGATCGGGAGCAACCCCGTCCACGGCAATTTCGTTAATTATGCGAACCCGTTCGCCAAGCTTGCGCCCATAGCCCTGGTATGCAATACTGGAATCCATAAAGCGGTCACATATTACTGTTTTTCCTGCTTCCAGCGCGGGCCGTATTATCTGAGCCACGTGCTGGGCTCTGGAAGCTGCGTAGAGCAAAGCTTCCGTAAGATGAGCCATCTCATGATGGCAAGGATCCAGTAATATTTCCCGGATCATTTCACCTATTTTAGTTCCCCCGGGTTCCCGTGTCAAAACAGGGTCCATACCTTTCGAGGCAAGAAAATCCGCCAGCATGTGAATTTGTGTTGTCTTCCCAGATCCGTCGGGGCCTTCAAAAGTAATAAATAAACCCGGCTTCATTTTTGCCTCCCTGGCTTTTTAATAATCTCATCCATAAGTTTCCCGATTAAGTAAATGGATAAAGCCAATACCGGAATACAGAGAAGCGCCGTAAAAGTGATTTTTAATATGGTCATAGTGCTCATACTCAGCACTTCCTCCTTCGTATCTTCAGAGAAATCAACAAAGAAGATTTGTGACTCCGTTGCCTAAATCCGAATATCGCTTGGATTATCCTAGATTATAGAATACCTCTATTAAGCCAAAAAGTCCAGAAAAACAGGGATTGCCGGCGCTGTTGTATTCCGTGTCAAAATCAGCAGGGAAGGTTCCTTTTGATTATTAATTGCATTTTTTGGAGAGCAGGGTTGCGCTCCGGCGAGTACAAGCAAGTGCCAACCGGGCAGGACGGACCGTCTAAATCGTACGGCACGCTGCGCGTAGCCATCGAGCGGGAGAGTAACCCTGGCTCCAAAAAATATTTTATACTTGAATTCCAAAAAGAACCTTCCCTGCTGATTATTATAATGTAAATTGCTTGATGATACCTGCCGCCATATAGTCCGCCATTGACAGAGCTCGCTGCTCATTCATGTCGCTGACGACGGTCTCTTCTTCAAACTTACCTGCCATTCTCAATGTTACGATTTCTTCCACCATACTCAAATGGTCAAAGAGCTGAGTCTTCCATTGATCTTCATTCCAGTAGGGATTGATGTCCGACAGAAAATGAGCGATCTCTGAAGCATTGTGATACCACTTTCTGCGCGCCAGCTGAGCGGCCTCTTCCTCTCCCGCCTTTGCCGCATTCAGCAAGTCGGCAGCCAGCAGCAGGTGGGCTCGAAGCAACCGTTCAAACTCTGCCGCTTTTTCATATCCATAGTACTGTTTCAATATGTTCGTAAAGTCCGCCGGATTACGAAGCAGCCTCCCGGTTACCACATCCAGGTCTTCCAGACCTGCAAGGGCACTGACAATAAAAGCTCTCGTCCAGTTTACATGCTGCTCCCACAGCATGCGAAACAGGTTCATGATACCTAGCTGTTCTTCGTTGATACATGCAGAATGGATGCAATTTCTCCTTTTCATGGCAAAAATGACTCCTTTATATTTTTTCTATATGTTATGCAGTGCCATGCAAAAAGGACAGTTCCCTCCAAAATGAAACTGTCCTTCTATATAAATCTGCTGCAACCCTTTACAGGCTCATTGTCCTCTGTCTTCCTGCGGAAGATCCGGCTCTTGCGGCCACGTCCGGGGCAGCATCACAATTGCTTTAAATAGATCCCCGTCGATCTTGATCTCAAACCAGCCGTTTTGCAGGAGTACTAAATCCTTGGCAATGGCAAGACCCAATCCGCTTCCTTCGGTGGTTCTTGACTCGTCGCCTCTTTTAAAGCGCTCCATCAGTTCATCCGCTTGGATGTTCAGCTCGCTCTTTGAGATGTTCTTGATTTCCAGCAGCACTTGAGCGTCCTTCCCGTTGGTTCCAGGTATCTCATTCAAATCGATGTAAACTCTCGATCCGGGGAGCGCATACTTCAGTACGTTGCCCAGCAGGTTTTCCACCACGCGCCACAGCAGCTGACCGTCGGCCAGAACGTAATAGGCTCTCTTCCTTGAGCGCGTCACGATGAACTTCAGGCCGGAGGCTTCAATTTTCGAACTCCATCTCACCCAAGCCCTGATTGATCAGGGAGAGCATATCCACATTTTCGAGCCTGACCGGAATTGCACCGCTGGACGCTTTCGCTGCGTCGAAGAGGTCCTCGGTGAGCTTCTGCAGCCGCTTGCTTTTCTGGTCCAGCACCTCCAGGTATTCGGGCGCGTTTTCGCTGTCCATGCCCTTCCGTCTTGAGCAGGTCGATGTAGGTTATGATAGAGGTCAACGGAGTTTTTAAGTCGTGGGAAACGTTTGAAATCAATTCCGTCTTTAACCTCTGGTTCTTTAATTCATTTTGAATCGCCAAATTGGATGCAGCAGATATCTCGTTGATCTCTTCCGCCAACCGATCCAACTCCCCGTTTCCGGTCACGGGAATTTTATAGGTCAGGTTCCCGTTCCTCACTTCACCTACTCCCTTTGCGGATTTCTTCATACTTCCTTGACCCATTTGGGAGCCAGGATCAAGATGAGGAGGACCGCCACCGGAGCCAGCACCACTGTAGCCGAAAGGATGCGAGACCGCCAAAGTTATGAGGACCACTTTTCGCATTATGCTGCCGCCGTGATAAATGGAGCGAATGCCTCTGAACAGCTGCGGCGAGGATCCGGTAGATCAGCGAGTTCTTTAAAAACCGTTCCGCCTTTATGTTTCGCACACAGGACAGGATAAAGAGCAGACCTAAGGAGGCTGAAGCCAGACCCTACCAGCACTGCCGCTCCCATCCACAGCAGCATGGCGGTGTTCAGCGGAGCTATGCCTGGAAAACTCGATAGGAATTGTACCGGATGCTTTCGTATAGAACGTTTAAAAACAGAAGTCCTCCTCCGAGAAAGCATACGGCGATAATGAGAAGCTGGATTTCCGTAAAGATCCTGTCGATCCTGTAGCTGGGTCGGTTTCCTTCTGCATCCTTCCTTCCTGTGAGCACTATGAGAACAATCAGGGAAATCAGAGTCAGCAGTCCACAGGCAGCAACGATGGGGATCCATTTCATTATCTCCTTCCTACTTGCCTGAAACGCTTCTTCCTTTGCGGCAATGTAGCTTTCCTCAAAGGCAAAATACACTTTAAGATTGGGGTTGTACTGATTGTGGAATCGCTCTTCCAAATATCTGTCACTGTATCTTATGCCTTGATTGGGAGACTCCGCGCTGGGAGACGTCTTTAGTCATTTTGCCGTTCTCGTAAATCAGGTATTCGGCCTTTGCCTGCCATGCTGAGAAAGCGACTGCTGTCCATTGCAGTCCCTCTTCCGGGTTCGTTGCTGCATCCCTGCCTCTCCCGCATGCAATCTGGATCCTCATCCGGTCCGCATCAAGCCACATCTTGCCAGATTCGTCACGGTGTAGACGCCGTCCGTGGCATAGTAGAATAAAACCTTCCGCTCTGTCCAACTCTTCCTTTGCTCTTTCGAAGACTCGGAGTTCGTCTAAAATCAATTGCTGTCTGATCTGATCGATTTCATCCGCATAATCTGCTTCAAAACGCTGACGGGCGGCGGCATCCCCATGGAACCCGTTGTATTTTTCATATATGACTCTCGTCACGGTTTGCCTTATCGTAAAACAGACTTTCAATCCGATTATCCAACTGCCACTGCTTCAGAGTTTTGCCGCTCTTTATATAGTCCTCCCCCTTCAGATCGCCGATCAAATACAATATGTCTCCGGCTTTCCTTCAAAGTCCCTTTGAAATCTCGCGCTCTCTTTGTAGCTCGGAAAAACAGAACATCGTCCACATCCATCCCTGTTCCGCTAATAAACGACGCGGATTCCAGGGCCATGGCTCCCGTCATAAGCGTCGCGATGAAAAAAACCACACAGATGATGAAAGGCGAAAATGCTCCAAGCCTTAGTTCCGTTATACTTTTCGATTTTATATCCAATTCCCCACACCACCTTTAAATATTTGGGCTCCTTCGGGTTAATCTCAATCTTCTCCCGAATTCGTCCTCACATGCACGGCTACCGTGTTTTCCGGATTGTACGCCACCTCTTCCCATACCGCTTCGTAGATCTGCTTCATGGAAAACACTTTTCCCGCATTCATGGTCAACAGTTTCAAAATTCCGTACTCGATGGGAGTGACGGGCACCTGCTCGCCGTCCACATACACCGCTTTGGCCTCGTCATCCACCACCAATCCCCCTGATTTATAAACCCCTGTTTTTTTCTCGAAAGCTGCCCAGGTCCACATACCTTCTCAGTTGAGATCTTACCCGGGCCACAAGCTCCAGCGGATTGAACGGTTTGGTAATGTAGTCGTCGGCGCCTGCGTTCAGCCCGGTGATCTTGTCGTAATCCTCGGACTTGGCCGACAGCATGATAATGGGAATGTTCTTCTCCTCCCGAATTTTCATGGTGGTACGCATTCCGTCCAGCCTAGGCATCATGATATCCATCAATATGAGATGAATTTCTTCCTTTCGCAGGATATCCAGCGCCTCAATGCCGTCATATGCTTTGAATACTTCGTATCCTTCGTTCTTCAAATAGATCTCGATAGCTCCCACGATTTCTCTGTCGTCGTCACAGACTAAAATATTCATTGTGCTGCTCCCCTTTATGCATAAGAATCCCCCTTTGACTTGTTACCCGCGCAATTACCATCGCTTCGGCAGGCTCAATTTAGAGGATATCTTATAATTCTTAACAAATGACAGTGGTGTTCCTTAACAATTTATTACACCACTATAATTTCACTATAATTCATATCATACCATACCGGAGCAGGCTCCAAAATGTTTCCTTATTCCGAACACGCCTTTTTTTCGGAAAGAACTGGAGATTCAAGGGAACATTGCTTTACCGCACTGCGTCAGATTGTATAGCATGCAGCATGCAACACCTTCCGGTCAGATTCCGGTGACAAGGCCACGCCCGGAAGTGCGGCATCAGAGTAGAAAGGGGAATTAGGATGAAAAAAAGTATTATTATTGCATTGATCGTATTATTGGTAGCAGCTACAGGTATTTTTGCGTTTGCTGACTCGGTACTAAAGATTTTCATAGACGGCAAGGAGCTTGACGCTACGATTCCACCCGTTATAGAAAAGGGAAGCGCCGTAGCCTCTGTAAGAGATATTGCGGAAGCCTTAGGAGCATCCGTAGTGTGGGATGCGGAGACTAAATCTGTCCGAATTGAATCCGGCAAAAGCGATATGCGGGTTACGCTTCTTGAGCAGGCCCTGATACCGCAAGATCATCTTGCAGCCGCCAATACTTGGGCAGAGGCGGTGAAGATGAGAAATGGAGCCTTGCAATATGCCTTGCTCACTCCGTCGCTGCAATCGGAAAAATATGAGGAATATTCGGCCATGAACTGGGTCACCGGCACTTCAAGCCCTTGGATAAAAGAATACAAAGTAACAGAAAAGGGCAGGCCGAAGGAGGGAATCCATCTCTATCTCATTGAATATGCCTATACGGATTCCACGCAGAATACATCCACATTCTATGAGTACATTACTGTAGAGAAATTTGATGCAGGTTGGAGGATTTCTTCCATCGATACCGTCAGCGTTGTTGGGAAAATAACGGAAGTGACGAAAAATGACAACGGCGAAATCGCAAGCATCTTTGTAGAAGGTGCCGCCGGGTTGATGGGCGTTTACGACAAAGCAAAAGTATTTATCGGAGAGGATACGGCAATTTACAAAGGCTATACTTACGACAAAATCGAAGCCAAGGATTTGAGGGAGGGCTCATCCGTTGAAGTGAGTTTTGTAGACGGGCCCATGATCATGATATATCCTCCGCAAGCTCAGGCAAAGATAATCCGTGTAATAGATTAATCATATCTTTAACCCGGATCAGCAAACAAATTTTTAGTCTATTCTCTGGCGTTCGTTCTTTCATTATGCTAAAATATGGTATTGGGATGTTCTGTCAAAGGCATCCCAATATCACTTATAAAGGAAAGGACGAGAAATGAAGAAAATTTTATTTGTTTTTTTAAGTTTGTTATTGGTTTTAGCACTATCGGCCTGATCCCCCGCTCCTGTTGAAGAAGATGTTGCACGTCAAGCGTTGCAAAGTCACTTCGATGAAATTGTGACAGACGACTTCATGACTGCAGTCGGCGATCTATTGGAGTACACCATTGACGATGAAGTAGAAAGAAACAGCTCAAAAGAATTGGATACCTTTGTTTTTACAGTTACAACTGTTGGAAACGGAGGCCTGGCCACGGGACACATGTATATGGATTATTTTGAGCCAAGATTTCAGGAAGTGGCAAAATATAGAGTGCAATACAGCCTGCGAGACAAAGAATGGGTTTTAGACGGTATTGATAAGGTCGAGCAAATCAGCTGCACTCCCTTAGATGAAATAAGAGCGGATCGGTTCTTAGAAGAGCTGGAGCTAAGGGATAAAATAGAAGCAACCCTGGTATCCCAAGATGCGGACTTGGCAAACGGTATCTCCATCGTAACCGTAGATGCTGTAAAAGAGCAAATGTTAGTGACCAAACAAGGCAGAATGACCTATACTTTTGAATTCGACAAGGATAGAAAGATATGGGAAAATACGAGAACTGAAGAAATCGGAGAATGGAACCATACATATACATTTGCAAAACACCGGGATTGGATGTATGAAACGACTCCCGATGAATACGGCGGGAAAACATATGTGGGACTTAAAGTAGAATATGACAAAGATGCGAACCAAGTAAAATTACAGTGGGCAGGAGGCTATGTAGACAAATACGGCTACGGCTCGAATAGGACCGAAACATTTACTTGGTACGGCAAACCTTCGCCGGAAGATCCTCTCGTGTTTATATCGGATACCGATTCAAAGAAATTCAAAATCGTAAACGATGGAACTGCCGTAAATTGGGACGGTTATACATTCTATAAGGTTAAGTGAGGCCTTACTTCTATTTTCACATATCTTAATGTCAATATCGGGCCGCCCTGATAACGAAGGACTTGATGGTTGGGGCACAGATAACAGTCGAAGTATTCATCATAGACGTATTCATATTTCTTGAAGAACCCTTTTTTCGTCATAGGCCTGCGATATGGATAAATCGGCTTGATTCCATTATCGAGTAGTGTCTTGGCAATGGCAGGTGTCTTGTAGCCTGCATCCAACACCATTAATGTCGGATCATACTTTTTCAGTCTTTCGTAGATTGCAGAAAAGGTTCTGCTATCATGCTCATTCCCGGGATGAATCGTGTATCCTAGCACCCAGCCATTCTGATCACAAGCTGTCTGGGTGACATAAGCAAAATCCTTCTTGTGCTCTCCTTTGTGAAACAAACCACTTTCAGGGTCTGAAGTGCTCTGCTGCACTTCCTTGGTTGGGGGATCCTCGTCATTATCCCGATCCTTAAATGGCTTTTTTCCATGCGCCTGCCTATCCTCATTAATTTCTCTAAGAAGTTTCGATTCATAATCCATTGCTTGAACCTTTACCATTGTCTTAATGGATTTTTTCTTATTGGCATTTGCCTTGATATGCGTCGCATCCACGAAAATCACAGAAGGATCGATCATGTCATGCAGAAAGCATTCCTCCAGAATCTTCTCGAAGATTTGCTCAAACAAATCTGTTCCCTTAAAGCGACGGGTGTAGTTCTTTCCGAAGGTACTGAAGTGAGGTACGGAAGATGTGAGGTCTAACCCTAAAAACCAACGGTAAGCAACATTTACTTCGATTTCCCGAATCGTCTGTCTCATGCTGGGTATGCCATAGAGATATTGAAGAAGGGGGATTTTGATCAGCATGACAGGATCCAGACTTGGCCTTCCCTGATCTTGGGAATACTTGTCCTGTACGAGTTCGTAGATAAAGGAAAAATCAATCGCCCTATCAATGTCACGCAGGAGATGATTTTCAGGAACAAGACTGTCTGCTGAAACAAACTGGATCTGATTTCTTTGATTTCCGGCATTTTTTATCATCATTCGTCGTCACCTCAAAGGCGGCCCTTTCAATTTCTCCGGGTAAAAACATGCGCCGGACAATTGCTTTTTGCCAAAACAAATGCATCTGCAAAAACAAAAACGAAAAACACGCTCCGAAGAGCGTGTTTTCTATAACTGGCAAGGACCTATTCTCCCAGGCAGTCTCCCACCAAGTACCGTCGGCGCTGAGGAGCTTAACTTCTGTGTTCGAGATGGGAACAGGTGTAGCCTCCTCGCTATACTCACCAGATGCTTGCTCGTTAATTTTCCGTACTGCTGTGTTGCTGCTCCGGTAATCCGATGCTCACGTATGTCTGTATACGCTCCGCTTCGTTTCCCGTCGCGCGCCTTGCATTACGAAAAATTCCCTTCGCAATCATTGAGGGCGTACCCTCAAAACTGAACAATGTAGATCCTAAAACCATTGGTCAAGCGTTCGACCTATTAGTATCGGTCAGCTAAATACATTACTGTACTTTCACCTCCGACCTATCAACGTGGTAGTCTCCCACGGGTCTTATCAGTTAAACTGAAGGAAATCTATTCTTGTGGGGGGCTTCGCACTTAGATGCTTTCAGCGCTTATCCCGTCCATACTTAGCTACCCAGCGATGCCCTTGGCAGGACAACTGGTACACCAGAGGTATGTCCATCCCGGTCCTCTCGTACTAGGGACAGCTCCACGCAAATTTCCAACGCCCACAGCGGATAGGGACCGAACTGTCTCACGACGTTCTGAACCCAGCTCGCGTACCTCTTTAATGGGCGAACAGCCCAACCCTTGGGACCTGCTTCAGCCCCAGGATGAGACGAGCCGACATCGAGGTGCCAAACACCCCCGTCGATGTGGACTCTTGGGGGGTATAAGCCTGTTATCCCCGGGGTAGCTTTTATCCGTTGAGCGATGGCCCTTCCACTCGGAACCACCGGATCACTAAGCCCGACTTTCGTCCCTGCTCGACTTGTAGGTCTCGCAGTCAAGCTCCCTTTTGCCTTTACACTCTTCGCGCGATTTCCGACCGCGCTGAGGGAACCTTTGGGCGCCTCCGTTACCTTTTAGGAGGCGACCGCCCCAGTCAAACTGCCCGTCAGACAATGTCCCAGTACCGGATTACGGCACATGGTTAGAACTTCAACGTTGCAAGAGTGGTATCCCAAAGGCGACTCCACCAATACTGGCGTACTGGCTTCTCAGTCTCCCACCTATTCTGTACATGCAACGCCGAAATCCAATATCAAACTGCAGTAAAGCTCCACGGGGTCTTTCCGTCCTGCTGCGGGTAACCGGCATCTTTACCGGTACTACAATTTCGCCGAGTCTATTGTTGAGACAGTGCCCAGATCGTTACGCCTTTCGTGCGGGTCGGAACTTACCCGACAAGGAATTTCGCTACCTTAGGACCGTTATAGTTACGGCCGCCGTTTACTGGGGCTTAAGTTCAGTGCTTCGCTTGCGCTAACACGTCCCCTTAACCTTCCAGCACCGGGCAGGCGTCAGCCCCTATACTTCAGCTTTCGCTTTAGCAGAGACCTGTGTTTGTGGTAAACAGTCGCCTGGGCCATTTCACTGCGGCCTGCTTGCGCAGGCACCCCTTCTCCCGAAGTTACGGGGTCATTTTGCCGAGTTCCTTAACAATAGTTCTCTCGCTCGCCTTAGGATTCTCTCCTCATCTACCTGTGTCGGTTTGCGGTACGGGCACCTACAGTCTCGCTAGCGGCTTTTCTTGACAGTGTGAAATCAGCTGCTTCGGTACTCTAATTTCCCTCCCGGTCACGCCTTGGAATTGAGTCGGTGGATTTGCCTGCCAACTCTCCCTCGACGCTTCGACGCGCTCAACCAACGGCGCGCTCAGCTTATCCTCCTGTGTCCCCACTTCGCTCAAACGACTTTCGGTGGTACTGGAATCTCAACCAGTTGTCCATCGCCTACGGCTTTCGCCCTCGGCTTAGGTCCCGACTTACCCTGAGCGGACGAGCCTTCCTCAGGAATCCTTAGATTTTCGGCGGCAAGGATTCTCACCTTGCTCTCGCTACTCATGCCAACATTCTCTCTCCTGTACAGTCCACGGAACCTTCCAGTTCCGCTTCTGCCCGTACACGATGCTCCTCTACCAACAATCCGTTAGGATCATTCCAAAGCTTCGGTGGTAAGTTTCAGCCCCGTTTATCTTCGGCGCAGAGTCACTCGACTAGTGAGCTATTACGCACTCTTTGAATGGATGGCTGCTTCTAAGCCAACATCCTAGCTGTCTTTGCAACTCCACATCCTTTTCCACTTAACTTACACTTAGGGACCTTAGCTGTTGGTCTGGGTTGTTTCCCTCTCGACTATGAAACTTATCTCACATAGTCTGACTCCCGGGCAGCAATACTACGGCATTCGGAGTTTGATAGTTTTCGGTAACCGGTGAAGGCCCCTAGAACATTCAGTGCTCTACCTCCGTGTATCTCTTCCCGAGGCTAGCCCTAAAGCTATTTCGAGGAGAACCAGCTATCTCCGGGTTCGATTGGAATTTCACCGCTATCCACACGTCATCCCAGCCTTTTTCACAGACATGGGTTCGGTCCTCCATATCCTTTTACGGATACTTCAACCTGCACATGGATAGGTCACCCGGTTTCGGGTCTACAGCATGCAACTAGTCGCCCATTTAAGACTCGCTTTCGCTTCGGCTCCGGTGCAAAACACCTTAACCTCGCTGCATACCATAACTCGTTGGCCCGTTCTACAAAAAGTACAAGGTCACTTGCGCTCCCTTTGCTTGTAAGCATAAGGTTTCAGGTTCTATTTCACTCCCCTCCCGGGGTTCTTTTCACCTTTCCCTCACGGTACTATTCTCTATCGGTCACTAGGTAGTATTTAGCCTTGGGGGGTGGGCCCCCCTGCTTCCCACCGGGTTTCACGTGCCCGGTGGTACTCTGGTGCCACTCACCGCTTTCAGCATTTCGACTACAGGGCTTTTACCTTCTTCGGCCTGCCTTTCCAGGCAGCTTCGTCTATGCCGTCTGCGGCTTGTGAGTGGTCCACAACCCCACAGTAAACTGTGGTTTGGGCTCTTTCCCGTTCGCTCGCCGCTACTTAGGAAATCGATGTTTCTTTCTTTTCCTCCGGGTACTTAGATGTTTCAGTTCCCCGGGTTGCCTCCTCCGTGACTATTTGATTCATCACGGGGTACCTGGGCATTACCCCAGGTGAGTTCCCTCATTCGGACATCTGCGGGTCAACGGCTGTTTGCGCCTCACCGCAGCTTTTCGCAGCTTACCACGTCCTTCTTCGGCTCCTAGTGCCAAGGCATCCACCTTATGCTCTTATTCGCTTGACCAGCGAATTTCGTCTGCCTAGCGTAGCAGACTTGTTAAAGAATTCTGGTTTCTCGGTTTACTTTCAAAGTAATTTTGAAATTGTAGTTATCACCCTTTTTCAGCCTTCTTAAAGACTCTTAGTGATGTTTCTACTTTTCTCGATTTCTTTTCGTTGTAAATTTTTCTCTACATTGTTCAGTTTTCAAGGTACGATGGCCTTCTAGAAGGCCCGGGGTATGAGCCCCCGATAAAAAGAACCTTTTAAAGTTCCTGGTGGAGATAAAGAGGTTCGAACTCTTGACCCCCTGCGTGCAAGGCAGGTGCTCTCCCAGCTGAGCTATATCCCCATATATAAAACTCATAGTGCAGAAATTTAAGTCTCCTTAGAAAGGAGGTGATCCAGCCGCACCTTCCGATACGGCTACCTTGTTACGACTTCACCCCAGTCATTGATTTCGCCTTAGGCAACCTATTTACTGGCCGACTTCGGGCGCCCCCAACTTCCGTGGTGTGACGGGCGGTGTGTACAAGACCCGGGAACGCATTCACCGCGACATTCTGATTCGCGATTACTAGCAACTCCGACTTCATGCAGGCGGGTTTCAGCCTGCAATCCGAACTGGGACCGGCTTTTGAGTTTTGCTCCCCCTCGCGGGTTTGCCTCTCTCTGTACCGGCCATTGTAGCACGTGTGTAGCCCAGAACATAAGGGGCATGATGATTTGACGTCATCCCCACCTTCCTCCGAGTTATCCCCGGCAGTCTCACTAGAGTGCCCAGCTTTACCTGATGGCAACTAATGACAAGGGTTGCGCTCGTTGCGGGACTTAACCCAACATCTCACGACACGAGCTGACGACAACCATGCACCACCTGTCTCCTCCTGCCCCGAAGGGAGGGTGGCGTTACCCACCTGTCAGAGGGATGTCAAGCCCTGGTAAGGTTCTTCGCGTTGCTTCGAATTAAACCACATGCTCCGCTGCTTGTGCGGGTCCCCGTCAATTCCTTTGAGTTTCACACTTGCGTGCGTACTCCCCAGGCGGAGCACTTAATGCGTTAACTGCGGCACCGAAGCCTTGCGGCCCCGACACCTAGTGCTCATCGTTTACGGCGTGGACTACCAGGGTATCTAATCCTGTTTGCTCCCCACGCTTTCGTGCCTCAGTGTCAGTTACAGTCCAGAAAGCCGCCTTCGCCACTGGTGTTCCTCCTAATATCTACGCATTTCACCGCTACACTAGGAATTCCGCTTTCCTCTCCTGCACTCAAGTCGCCCAGTTCGCGAGGCTCACAATGGTTAAGCCATTGCCTTTCACCCCACGCTTAAGCAACCACCTACGCACTCTTTACGCCCAGTAATTCCGGATAACGCTCGCCCCCTACGTATTACCGCGGCTGCTGGCACGTAGTTAGCCGGGGCTTCCTCGGGAAGTACCGTCATTATCTTCCTTCCCGACAGAGCTTTACGACCCAAAGGCCTTCTTCGCTCACGCGGCGTTGCTGCATCAGGCTTTCGCCCATTGTGCAATATTCCCCACTGCTGCCTCCCGTAGGAGTTTGGACCGTGTCTCAGTTCCAATGTGGCCGATTACCCTCTCAGGTCGGCTACTGATCGTCGCCTTGGTGAGCCGTTACCTCACCAACCAGCTAATCAGACGCAGGCCCATCCCATACCGATAAATCTTTGACCATCCCTTCATGCGAAGAAACGGTGTTATGAGGTCTTAATCCCGGTTTCCCGAGGCTATCCCTCTGTATGGGGCAGGTTACCTACGCGTTACTCACCCGTCCGCCGCTTTCCCCCTCTTCATTCGACCGAAGTTTCATTCCAAGGGTTCACGCTCGACTTGCATGTGTTAGGCACGCCGCCAGCGTTCATCCTGAGCCAGGATCAAACTCTTTGTTACTTGTATCTTAAGATCTTTCGATCTTAACACCTTGCTCATGAGAACGTCTTTGCGTTTCTCGGTTCTTACTAAAGAATCGTACGTTGACCCGTCCAATTTTCATTGAACGTTTCTTGGTACATTTTAGTCTTTTTGACTAAATTTCTGCACTATGAAGTTTCCAAGGTTCTTCGCCGGTTCCCCGGCTGCGTCGGTCTAACCGACTCCACTCTTTAAGGCTTGCCCTCATCGAGTGGCCTAATTAATATATCACTTTCGCTCTGCTATGTCAATTACCTTTTGTTGGTCTTCTTCTTTTCTTTTTCCCCTCCACCCCCTCCCGGAGGCGCGGTTCTGAGCGACAGCTTTATCAGAATAGCATCCTATTTCAAAACTGTCAACACCTTTTTTCATTTTTTTAAAACAAAAAATTGAAATTATACATACCATTTTTTACCGGACTTTATACACCGATTGTTTACCATATATCCGGTCATTCATGCTATATATAATGAAGGTAAATATATCAATACCCAATTATCTACAGTCAAAACAACTTTAACAGAAAATCAAGACGCAAGCAGAGGTCTGCCGGAATCAGTCACCCTCTCATCTGCCGCATTGGGGAATCTTCAAATCTTCCTTCTTTTTATCTATAGCAAGGAAAGTGCGCAGACCCGGAATCTTGGGATCCACCAACATCTCTTCGGGTGTTCCTTCCGCAGCGATGATTCCCTTATCCATATAGATGACCCGGTCGGATACTTCTTTTGCGAACCCTATCTCATGCGTTACAACGATCATTGTCATATCCTCGCGAGCCAGCTGCCGCATGACCTGAAGCACTTCGCCTGTCAATTGTGGATCAAGAGCCGATGTGGGCTCATCAAACAGCATGATTTCAGGTTCCATAGCCAAAGCCCTGGCAATAGCCACCCTTTGTTTCTGTCCGCCGGATAGCTGACAAGGATAGGCCTCCCGCTTGTCCGTCAACCCTACCTTTTCCAACAGGTTATCCGCAATGCGCTCCGCGTCTCTTTTCGACATTTTTTTTACGATAACAGGCGCTTCTATGAGATTCTCAATAACCGACATGTGAGGAAAAAGATTGAAGTTTTGAAATACCATGCCGATACGGGCATCGGTAATAATCCGTCCTTCATCGGCTTCCTCCAAATGATTCATGCACCTCAATAACGTACTTTTTCCGGATCCCGAGAGTCCGATTACTGTGATGACCTCTCCCTTTTTCGCCGAAAGAGTGATCCCTTTCAACACTTCAAGCTTCCCGAAACTCTTATGCAGATTTTCCACTCTGATGATTTCCATTCTATATCCCCTTAGTTGCTGTAATAAGAATATCTCTTCTCCAATGCCCGAAATACTCGGATAATTATAAATGTAAAGACCAAGTAAATGAGGGCAGCAATCAAATATGCATCCACGTTGAAGTCCCTGGCCACCGTAACCTTTGCATTCCTAAGTATCTCCGGCACAGATAGAGCCGCGCAGAGGGCTGTGTCCTTGATCAGGTTGATGGCCTCGTTGCCCATGGGAGGAAGCACTACTTTGGTTGCCTGCGGCAGGATGATGCGCCGCATGGTCTGAGTATAGTTCATGCCCAGAGCCTTTGCCGCCTCATACTGTCCCGTATCAATGGACTGAATCCCTCCGCGGAAAATCTCCGTAAAATACGCTGCGTAGTTAATCACAAAAGTTACGTAAGCCGCGGTCATACGGTCCAATTCAAGCCCCAGCGCCGGCAGTCCGTAATATGCAAAAAACAGCTGCAGCAACAGAGGGGTTCCTCGAAACACCCAGGTATAGGATCCCAGAATCCAGTGAAGCGGTTTATAGGATGATAATTTCCCCAGGGCACAGAGTATGCCCAGGGGAATGGAAAATACTATGGTGATTATGTATACCTTCAAGGTCACGCCGGTACCTTGAAGGATAAATCCCAGAATGGAAACAATATATTCTATATCCATGGATTATCTACCCATATCCTTTATTTGCTGCTGTGTCAGTTTCGGGACGTCACGAATTACAATGTTGGTTCCAAACCATTCCTTTGAGATGGCTTCTACGGTTCCGTCATCATAAAGTTCATCCAGAGCATTGTCAATGGCTTCACGCAATGCCACGGCTCCCTTTGGGCAGCCTATTCCCATGTACTCCGCTCCCAGGGCTTCTTCCAGTATGTAGATGGTCCCCGGCTCCTGGGCGGCAATGTATTCGATAAGAATCTTATCCACAGCTACAGCATCAATACGGCTGCTGGTGGTGAGATCAAGCAATGCATCCTGATAGGTGTCATATTCGCGGGCCTCGCCGAGAGATTCAAAGAATTCAGCATCTCCTTTAACGGCGATATCCGCAGAGCTCTGAACCTGATAGCCCAGGATCTTTCCTGCAAGATCTGCCTTGGATCTAATGGATGAGTCGGCACGCACAGCCAACATGATCTCATTGTTCAAATAGGGTTTCGTGTATTCCACTTCCAGGTCTCTTGCAGCGGTAATGGTAAAGCCGTTCCAGATGACGTCAATGCCACCACTGTTCAATTCCATTTCCTTCGTATCCCAGTTGATCGCCTTCACTTCCAGCTCAACTCCCAGCTTTTCCGCCACCGCTTTTGCGAGATCAATATCAAAGCCAACTATTTCCCCGTTTGCGTCACGGAATCCCATGGGCGGAAATGCGTCGTCGCACCCCAGAACAAGCACTCCCTTGTCCTGAATCCTGGCAAGAGACAAATCCTCTTCCGTTTCACCCGGTTCTTCAGGCTGTCCGCCACATCCCACTACAAATGCGCTCAACAACAATACGAGCACCAGCAAAATGCCGATTTTTTTCTTCATCTTATTAACCTCCTAATTAAATTAAAAATGAATCACTTGAAGAGTTCGTAGAAAAACCCTCTTGTATAAACTTACCTGATTATACTTTATTGCTCTATCAATGTAAAGTGCTAATTTATAAAAATCCATATATTTTTTGCATTGCCTATATAAAAGACAAATTTTATTCCTATTTGAACGAATCAAATCAATGCAAATCAATATAAAAGCCTATATCAAATTAAGCAATTTCAATTGTTTTGCAGGTGTCATTCCGGTTTGGGATGTATTCAATTCAAAGTGTCAGAAAAGTAGGAGTATTCGTTCTTGACGGTATAAATCAACAGTTGTATAATTTATACAGCGTTTGAATACGCTGTATAAACCATTCTTTATTATTTCTTTTTTATTTCTTTTAAGGAGGACAAAATGGGTAGAAAAATTCCTTTATGGCAAGTGCTCGTCGTTATGATCATCATGCTACTCCTGCTGTACTATGAGATCATGGTCAGCAACAGCGGCGAGGCTCACATGGCTCTGCTCGTCTCCGCTATCGTGGCTGCCCTCGTAGCCGTAGCCAACGGCTGGAAATGGAAAGTCCTTGAGCAAGGCATTCTGGCGGCCATCAACCGTTCCATGCAGGCGATTCTCATCCTCATGGTGGTAGGTTCCATGATCGGTTCCTGGATTGCCGGCGGCGTCGTACCTGCAATGATCTACTACGGTCTTATGTTGTTGAGCCCCGGCATTTTCCTTTTTGCCGGATGTATCCTGTGCAGTATCGTTGCGTTGGCAACAGGAAGCTCCTGGACCACCGCAGGAACCATCGGTGTAGCTCTGATCGGTGTCGGGATGGGTCTCGGAATCAACCCGGCCATGACCGCAGGAGCAATTATCTCCGGCGCCTATTTCGGAGACAAAATGTCCCCGCTGTCCGACACGACAAATATGGCTCCCGCTGTGGCCGGATCCACACTTTTTGAACATATCAGACATATGATCTGGACCACAACACCGTCCCTTATCATTGCTCTTATCGTATTTATTTTCCTAGGCATGGGACATAGCGGTGAGTCCGTAGACATGAGCGGCGTCACCATGATCATGGATGGAATGAAGGCCGAGTTCTGGATTTCGCCGATCCTCCTCATTCCGCCCATCTTCGTTATCGTCATGGTAGCCTTGAGAGCACCGGCCCTTCCCGCACTTATTGGAGGTATTGCCCTTGGTGTTGTCTTTATGGGAGTCCAAGGTGTATCTCCTCTGGATTTCGGTACCGTACTCAACTACGGATACGAATCCTCCAGCGAGATTCCGGAAATCTATGACCTTCTTACCAGAGGCGGTATGCAGGGAATGATGTGGACCATCTCCCTCGTTATGTGCGCCATGACCTTCGGCGGTATCATGGATGCTTCCGAACAGCTCAGAACTCTGTCAGAAATGTTGCTGAAGATTGCAAAAGGTATCGGTTCCTTGGTTCTTATCACCAACCTGTCCTGTATTTTCTACAACATCGTAGCCTGTGATCAGTACTTGGCTATCCTCCTTCCCGGAAGAATGTACAAGGAAGCTTTTGAAGACAGAAGGCTGAAGAACAAGAACCTGTCCAGATGCCTGGAAGATGCGGGAACCATGACATCCAGCCTTGTGCCCTGGAATAGCTGCGGCGCTACCATGAGCACATTCCTGGGAGTCCCCACATTCACCTATCTTCCCTATGCAATCCTGAATCTGGTCAATCCTCTCGTTTCCGTATTCTACGGATTTACCGGCATCTCCATGGAAAAGATGACGGAAGAAGAATACGAAAAGGTGCTGGAGCAGAGAAAGCTGGACAAAGAGCTTGCAATGCGGGCTATGGAAGCCTAACTGCCCAAGCAATAGTACATCCAACAAATCCAACAGGGGACGCAAATGCGTCCCCTTTCAGACTGTAGACAAAGTCGCAGAAAGACAACAGATTCTTCTGCGGCTTTTCTTATGTAAACAATCCTCAAAGATATTGGAATTTGAACATCTAAAGGCATTTTTATGATATAATTAAATCATAGCGAGGTGACGACGAATGATGATAAAAAATGCCGGAAATCAAAGAAATCAGATCCAGTTTGTTTCAGCAGACAGTCTTGTTCCTGAAAATCATCTCCTGCGTGACATTGATAGGGCGATTGATTTTTCCTTTATCTACGAACTCGTACAGGACAAGTATTCCCAAGATCAGGGAAGGCCAAGTCTGGATCCTGTCATGCTGATCAAAATCCCCCTTCTTCAATATCTCTATGGCATACCCAGCATGAGACAGACGATTCGGGAAATCGAAGTAAATGTTGCTTACCGTTGGTTTTTAGGGTTAGACCTCACATCTTCCGTACCTCACTTCAGTACCTTCGGAAAGAACTACACCCGTCGCTTTAAGGGAACAGATTTGTTTGAGCAAATCTTCGAGAAGATTCTGGAGGAATGCTTTCTGCATGACATGATCGATCCTTCTGTGATTTTCGTGGATGCGACGCATATCAAGGCAAATGCCAATAAGAAAAAATCCATTAAGACAATGGTAAAGGTTCAAGCAATGGATTATGAATCGAAACTTCTTAGAGAAATTAATGAGGATAGGCAGGCGCATGGAAAAAAGCCATTTAAGGATCGGGATAATGACGAGGATCCCCCAACCAAGGAAGTGCAGCAGAGCACTTCAGACCCTGAAAGTGGTTTGTTTCACAAAGGAGAGCACAAGAAGGATTTTGCTTATGTCACCCAGACAGCTTGTGATCAGAATGGCTGGGTGCTAGGATACACGATTCATCCCGGGAATGAGCATGATAGCAGAACCTTTTCTGCAATCTACGAAAGACTGAAAAAGTATGATCCGACATTAATGGTGTTGGATGCAGGCTACAAGACACCTGCCATTGCCAAGACACTACTCGATAATGGAATCAAGCCGATTTATCCATATCGCAGGCCTATGACGAAAAAAGGGTTCTTCAAGAAATATGAATACGTCTATGATGAATACTTCGACTGTTATCTGTGCCCCAACCATCAAGTCCTTCGTTATTCCACCACGAACCGGGAAGGATACCGAGAATACAAAAGCAATCCTGCCATTTGTGCAAACTGTCCTTATCTATCCCAATGCACAGAGAGTAAAAACCACCAAAAAACAGTCACGAGACATATTTGGGAACCGTACCTTGAAATCTGCGAAGAGATTCGACATACCGTCGGGATGAAGGAATGGTATGAGAAACGCAAAGAGAGCATTGAACGAATCTTTGGAACGGCCAAGGAGTTTCATGGAATGCGGTACACCAGGTACAATGGCAAAGCCCTGATGGAGATGAAAGTCGGGCTTACCTTTGCATGTATGAATCTTAAGAAACTAGCCAAGATGAAAAGAAGGAAAGGTCTATTAGACCCTGTTGACACTTCTTTTTTATTAAATCTCCTCGGGGATTTGATTCGATTTCTGAAAATGAAAAGCGTCTCAGAAGTTCTTGTTTTCTGAGACGCTTTGTCTACAGTCTGAAAGGGGACGCAAATGCGTCCCCTTTTCACATCTTTCCGATTATTAGAGTTTAACAGCCTCATCGATGGCAAAGAGATAAAGATACGTTTCGGCCACCCTAACTCCACGGATCTGTTCAAGCGCCTGCCTGTAAAGTTCAAGCTGCGGCCGGTAGGTCTCCTTCAACGCGGCGATACTCTCGGGTTTATCTGTTACAAAGTCCGATTTGAAATCAATTAGCGTATATTTTTCCCCTTCCGCAAAGTAACAATCGATGATTCCCTGCACGATAATCTCCTCGCCGTCCTTCTCCATAAGCAGATTAAATGCCTCCTCCCGGTAGACCCGGTCTGCCTTTTGCAGCCTCCGCCCCAGGGGCGATTCCAGGAAATGAAGAATTTTCGTAAGATCCACAGATCGAATCTCTTCCGCAGTTAAAATCTCTTTGTGTACCAGATCCTCAACAAATTCGGCAATCCGCTCCCTATTCCAATCGACTTGTAAAGGTATTTTCTCCATGATGGCATGATAAACCGTACCTCTTAGAGCGCCTTTTGAAGCTGCTTCCGTTCCGATTGCCCGCCGCTCCGGTTTTTCGCCCTCACGGCTCAGTTCCGATACGGTATATTTCGATTTATTTTTCAGAGCAGTGGGATAGCCGTAACTCCAGTTGAGACGCCGGGCCACCATGCCGTACAGCGAGTCTTCCACAATAAAGCCCTGATCTATAGCTTTCTTAAGCATTTGCTCCGAATTCGGCCGCTGCTTTTTTTCTACAGATATGACCCCTCTGTTGTGAATCTTGATCATAATCTCTTGATAGTCGCTTAATGCAGGCAACAAAAGATCCAAGTAGCTTCTTGCCTTGACCGGGGTCTTCGGTCCCTGGCTCCGGGCCCTCTTCATCGCGCTTTCTGCATCATTTATCGCACCGAGGAGAACCAATTTATCCATAGGACGGGTAAGAGCAACGTAGAGTATTCGAATTTCTTCCGCCATCTCCTCCCGGCTCAGCCTGGCTTCTATAATATTTTGAAGGAGAGTCTTTCTGTAGCAGCATCGTTCTTTATCCACCTGCCTTAAAGCTACGCCTAATTGCTTATGAAAGCTTGCGACACCACCTTTTTCCCTGTGAAAGCCCCTGCCCAGGCCCCCTACCAGAACAAAAGGAAATTCCAGCCCCTTACTCTTATGTACGGTCATGATTCGGACTACATCATCGTTTTCTCCCAGGAGCTTGGTAGGAGCAGAAGCGATTTTTCCCTTCCTGACCGCATCAATATAATTGATGAACCCAAACAGGCCTTTGCCTGAACTGTTTTCATAGGCAGATCCTCGATCCACAAGGGCTCTGAGGTTTCCCTGGCGCTGGTTTCCTCCCGGAAGCGCCCCCACATAGCTGTAATATCCCGTCTCCCGGATTAACTCCCAGAGAAAGTCCGGCAAAGGAAGCACTTTTGCTTTTTGCTTCCATTTAGCAATTAAGGACAGAGATCTCTCGCAGCGTTCCTTCAGTTCCCTTCTCTCTCCCTGCCCGCTGTAGTAAAGCAGGGCGTCGAAGTAGGAACCCGTTTTATAAGCCACCCTTATTTCTGCCAGTTCCGCGACGGAAAATCCGAAAATAGGAGAACGCAGCACACTAAGGAGAGGTACGTCCTGCCTTCGATTGTCAATAACCTTGAGCAGGTTCAGGAAAACGGAAATCTCCAAAGTATCGAAATAACCGTCCCCCGTATCCATATAAGCGGGGATCCCTTCCCTTTCAAGAGCCTCGCAATATATTTCCGCAATGCCCGCCGCGCTTCGGAGCAGAATTACCATATCTCTGTTTCCCAATAAGCGCTGCTGTTTGGTTTTTTCATCATAATAAGGCAGGCCAATATTCTGCTTTATAAGAGTTGCGGCTACGTAAGCCTCCAGCTCCGCCTTTTTCATTTCCACGATCTCTTCATCCAGTGTTTCATCCTCTATCTGTCGATCCTCCACCAGATGAAGCTCCGCCTTATGTTCCAGAGATCCCTCGTAGCTTACTCCTTTATACAGCGCCGCGGCTTCGTCATAATCGATACCGGCGCTTCTCCGATTCATAATCCGGCCAAACACATGGTTGGCCAATTGAATAATTGGCTCCTTGCTTCGGAAGTTGCGGTTTAAATCCAATTTTATGGCATAAGGGTCTGCGCCCCGGCGAAATCGTTCATATTTATTGATAAAAATTTCAGGCTCAGCAAGGCGAAATTTATAAATGCTCTGCTTGACATCTCCTACCATGAAGACGTTATCTCTCTGTCGGATCCTCTCAATGATGGCTTCCTGTACCAGGTTGCTGTCCTGGTACTCGTCAATAAAGATATATTTGAATTTGTTTCGATATTCCGATGCAGCCGCTTCATCAGAGAGAATTTTAAGCGCAAAATGTTCGATATCGGAGAAATCCAGCAGCCCCTTCTTTTTCTTTTGCTGTCTGTAGAGGGCATCGAATTCCAAGACCAGTCCCCTGAGAATCAATGCTGCCTGATACGTCTGATTTATCTCTGTAATATATTCGCTAAAAGGTTTGGAAAAATAGCGGGCTATGAGCTTTTTGATGCTGTCTTTAGCCCTGTTGCGGAGGAAAGTAATATCCTCCCGGATATCCGCATAAGCCGCCTTATCTTCTCCCGATGGGTTAAATCTTTGAAATGTTGCATTCTTCAGCAGGCACACTCCGCTATCAAAATCTTCTTTGAGGCGATCCAGAATTTCTTCTGCCATATCCAGATCTGCCTTCGCCTTTGGTTCTAAGCTTGCAAGGCCCGATTCCTCCACCGCCTGCAGCACGCTCATACAATCGGATCTTACTGATTCCAACTCTTCATAAATATCCGCAAGCATTTCCTGAAACAGCTCACTTTCACGGAATGTCTGCTCATCCCAGGCTAGGACCTCTATTTTTCGCTCCAGCCAGCCAAAGGGATCGGGCAGGCTTTGTAAAAAACTATGAAGATTAAGAATCAGCGACTTGACCGCCTCTTCATTTTTGCTGCCGGCATAAAGCCTTAAGAAAAGCAGGAAATCCTCATCCCGTCTCTGAAAACAGTCATGGAACAGTTGCTCCATAGCCTGGTTTTGCAGCAAAATCCTCTGGGCTTCATCACAGATCTTAAAGCCCGGCTCCAGGTCGATGAGATGAAAATATCTGCGGATCACGTCCAGAGAAAAGGCATGGAAGGTGCTGATATGCGCTTTGTGTATTTTGTTCATCTGCTCCGGGATAGCGGAGACGATTTTTTCACGCATTTCCGATGCGGCCGCGTTTGTAAAAGTCACTACCAGCAGCTGGTCAACGGACAGTCCGTCCTTTTGGATGATCTGTTTGATGCGCTCCACAAGTACGGCGGTCTTGCCGGATCCCGCCGCCGCTGAAACCAAAATGCTTTTATCCCTGATTTCAATGGCCTTTTTCTGTTCTTCTGTCCAGTTCATCTTTCCTCCCGTTAAATCCCTTCCCCGGGACTATCTGTTTTTGATTATAACATAAAAGGAAGCGGCTGCCGCGGCTTGCTTTACAACTTTTTGTTTGCCGGTCGTCTGATTCTTCCGGATTTTGGGTATAAGTGTTGAAGAAAGCATATGATTTTACGGCGTTTTTTGCTATAATCAGAGGGTATGCGAACCGAACGGAACAAATAAATGAACGCCATAGGAGACAGAAAAAATGAACACTATGTTGATGATATTAGACGGATTTGGAAAGAGTACGGACCACACTTGCGTAGATGCCATCAAACTGGCATCCACGCCGAATCTGAACCGGCTCTTTGCCACCTATCCGAATACTACTATTGCCGCCTCGGGTCTGGCCGTCGGACTACCTGAGGGACAGATGGGAAACTCGGAAGTGGGCCACCTGAACATTGGGGCAGGACGGATCGTTTATCAGGAGCTGACCCGCATCTCAAAAGAGATTGATGAAGGCGCTTTCTATGATAACAGCGAGTTAAATGCTGCTGTAGAACACGTCCTTGCAAGGGGCTCCTCCCTCCACTTGATGGGACTCCTGTCGGACGGGGGCGTCCACAGCCACATTTGTCATCTCTTCGCCCTGTTGAAATTAGCAAAGAAAAAAGGATTGCGGCGCGTATACATTCATGCGTTTTTGGACGGTAGGGACGTCCCTCCCCGCAGCGCCCAAATCTATTTGGACCAACTGGAAGCTTTCATTAAGCAAGAGGGAATCGGCAGAATTGCATCCATAGCCGGAAGATATTATGCCATGGACAGGGACAGGCGTTGGGAAAGGACACAGCTGGCTTATGATGCATTGACGAAGGGTACCGGCAGATTCGCCGGTTCTGCTTCGGAAGCTATAAACCTTGCCTACGAGGCGGGAGAAAACGACGAGTTTGTAAAACCTACCATTATTCTGGAAGGCAACTCCCCTGTTTCGACGATACAGGATAACGATTCGATAATTTTTTTCAACTTCAGACCGGACCGGGCAAGGCAGCTTACCCGCTGCTTTACAGACGATGGGTTTAACGGCTTTGAAAGAGCAAAGAGACCCTCCGGACTGTGTTATGTATGCATGACCCAGTACGATGCGGAGATGCCCAATGTCTTAGTGGCTTTCCCTCCCCAATCTCTCAGAAACACCTTCGGGGAATACATCTCCAAATTGGGATTGCGGCAGCTCCGGATTGCCGAGACAGAAAAATATGCTCATGTAACCTTTTTCTTTAACGGAGGCGTTGAAGCGCCCAACAGAGGAGAGGACAGGCTTCTCATTCCTTCTCCGAAAGTGGCTACCTACGACCTGAAACCGGAAATGAGCGCTTATGAAATAACAGACCGTGTAATCGAGCTCATTTATGAAAAAAAATACGACTTTATCATACTGAATTTTGCAAACCCCGATATGGTAGGGCATACGGGAAGTATCGAAGCCACCGTCAAAGCCATTGAAACCCTGGATACATGCGTCCAGCGAATTGTTACGGCGCTGCAGCATTCGGGAGGTCAATTGATCCTTACCTCGGATCACGGCAATGCGGATTGCATGAAAAAAGCCGATAATACTGTGGTAACGGCCCATTCATCCAACCCGGTTCCTTTCCTTGTGATGGCAAACCGGCCTGTAGAGTTAAAACAAGGCGGTATCCTCGCCGATGTGATTCCCACCTTGTTAGATCTGGCCGGCGTTGAAAAACCCATGGAAATGACCGGTCAAAGCTTAATAAAATAGACATCTAACAGCTTGCCATAGTTACGGCCAACATGCCATTTGGTTTCTCTAAAAATGAAAAGCAACCGATTATGTCGTTATGTCTTTTATCGGTTGCCTTTTATTTTTAAAGCATCTTTAATTTTCCACTCCCACTCTTGCCTGGACACCCGCATTGTAATAATGCTTGATCTCTCGCATTTCCGTTACCAGATCTGCCCGATCAATGATCTCCTGGGGGGCATACCGGCCGGTGAGAATAACCTCCGTTCCTTCCGGTTTCAGATCAAGGACCCGGAGTACTTCTTCCACCTCCAGCATATGAAAGAAAAGCGTGGTGTTGATCTCATCGAATACTACCATATCGTAGTCACCGGAAGCTAATACTTCCTTCATTCTTGCCAGACCTTTCTTTGCGTTTTCGATATCCTCCGGCGAAGGTTGTCCTTTAACAAAAGAAGGGGTGCCGAACTGCTCCATCTCCAACCTCTCAAAATATTGCGGAGCTTTCAGCTCGCTGTAATCCTGGCCCTTCATAAACTGACCGAAAAAAACGCGATTTCCCGCGCACAGACTTCTCAGCGTAATTCCCAGCGCCGCCGTTGTCTTGCCTTTTCCGTTCCCTGTATAAACCTGAATATAACCTTTCTCAATCGCCATATCTGTATCCTTTCCTTTCTATCATCACGCTTTTTTATTCTCCATCCGCCAGGGATGAAACAAGAGCCGCATGCTTTCCTGCCGAAAAACCGGAGCTCCACGCCCATTGCAGATTCCATCCGCCGCATTTTCCGTCGATATCCAGTAACTCTCCCGCAAAGAACAGACAGGGAACCAATTTGGATTCCAAGGTTTCTCCCTGAACCTCTTCTCCTTTCACACCCCCCACCGTCACCTGGGCTTCTATCCAGCCTTTTGTCCCTTTTACCGCCACCTCCCGGCATTTTAGAAGGCGAGACAGTAAAAGGAGCTGTGTCTCATCCACTTGACATACCGATGAATCGGCATCTATGCCTGCAAGCTCCAGGTATAAGGAGATCAACTTATTATGAAGCATACCTGTAAGCAGGCTCTTGGCGGGACGGTTTGCAAATTTTTCCTTCCTGTACTCAAGAAGCTTTCGTAACCTGTCCGAGGAAAACTCGGGAAACAGATCAATCTGAACACGAAAAACAGCCGGATCCTCTCCCAGAAGTCGACTTAAATCGAAAATACAGATTCCCGAAAGGCCGTCCTCAGTAAACTGGATTTCTCCTTCCTCCCGCGTCACAAGCTCTTGCCCTTTTACAAGGCTTACGGCGCCTTTGGCTCTAACCCCTTTTAGTCTGTCGGTAACGCCGCTTTCAGTAACAATCTGTACCAAAGCCGGAAGAGGACGCTCCAAAGTATGTCCGAAGCTTTTTGCAAAGCCATAGCCGTCTCCCGTAGAACCATATCGATGCCCTGCTTTACCTCCGGTTGCAATAATCAGGCTTTTAGCCTGAGTAAAACCGCCGTCGTATTCCACAATAAACCTATTATCCGCTTTTGTTACCCGGGTTACTTCCGTATCTAAACGGACGACAACCCCATTTTCCTTCAAGGCTTCACTGAAGGCATCCGTAACGGCGGCAGCCTGTTCAGAGTAAGGGTAAAGCCTGCCGCCGCTCTCTTCTCTTGCCAGGATTCCCAATTCCTCAAACAGCGCTTCCGTTTCTTTCGGGCTAAGATGACCAAAGGCATGAAGGACTAAAGAAAGGTCTTTCCCTCCATAATCCTGCCATTTGCATGCACGATTTGAAAAGTTGCATCGGCCGTTTCCCGTGGCGGAGAGCTTTTTTCCCAGCACCGGGTTTTTCTCCAGCAGAACCACCTCTCCCCCGGGCAGAATGCGTGAAGCGGAAAGAGCTGCCATCATTCCGGCAGCCCCTCCTCCGATAATTGCAACCTTAAATATCTGTTCCTTCATGGCTATGCCTTCCGATTTTCTGTCCTTTTTCTTTCGCGCATTGCCTCGACTCATATTTTAAAAAGATTCCGCCCGCAACGCAATTTACTCCCTGCAAGATAAAAATGACGCCTATCATAATAACGAGAGCCAGACCCGCAAGAAGAGGATTGAAGAAGCTGTAAATACCTGTCAACAGACTGAGTATTCCGGGCGCAAACGTCCAATACCAACCGGCTATCTCATTCTTATACATGACCATAGAAGCCGTGATGCGCAATACGCCGGAAAACTGGATCCACATGCCGAAAAACAATACAACCATGCCATCGGTAAGAATCGTATTGGATAATATTACACCGGCAAAGATCGCAGTCAGCAGACCGTCTGCAAACTGCCATGGAACATAAGGATTATGCTTCCGAAAAACAACGTATGCGAACAGATTGCTCAAACCGGAGATCATCATTGCAATTCCCAGAACAAAGGCTATGGAAATAAACGGCGCGCCGGGATGCGCAAAACACCAAATCCCCGTTCCGATCAAAAATATGCCTGAAAAAATTGTTACGATTCGCATGTAGACCTCCTGTTGTTTAACTCTTCTAATTATATAACCGCCGGGTCCCATCGTCAACCGACCAAGGGATCCGGCGTCATGCACTCGTCCTATCGCCACAGGAAGTGATGGCATTATTGCGTCGGTTCATGTATACTAATAGTGATAGGGAATTCCGAAGCAACATCTAAATCGGGGGGGGATTTACTAAATGAAGAACGTAATGGTCTGCGTAACGCAACAAAAGACCTGCGATAGACTGATTCAATACGGCCATGACCTGCTGGACGATGCCAACGACGAACTTTTTATCATACATGTTGCACATTATCAATTTAAGTTTTTAGGCAACTCCAAAGAAGGAGAAGCCTTGGAATATTTATATGAAAAAGCCATGGCATACGGCGCACAGCTGACCGTAGTCCGCTCCAACGATGTCCAGGATACCCTGGTAGACTTAGTTCATAAGTATAAGATCACACACATTATTCTGGGAGAATCCGGCGAAGGAACAGAAAGCAGCAACATAGTCCAACAACTGACAAACCGCGTAAAACAGCAAGCCCAGGTAATTGTAGTTCCGGCTGTCTGATACGCAAATCATGTCAAATGGAAAGGATGTCTGCCAGGTTCATAATGGATGGATCCCAGGTCCGTTTCATTTCCAATGCTTCGGAAAGATCCATATCAATAATTTCACCACCCCTTATGCCGATTGCCCTGCTTTCGCTGTCAGCAAGAAGCAGTTCCACCGCGCGGTATCCCATAAGGCTGGCTAAGTTGCGATCCCTGGCTGTAGGAGAGCCTCCTCTTTGCGTGTAGCCTAAAACCACTTCTCTTGTTTCCAATCCGGTGCGCTGTTCTATAATTTCAGCCAATTCCAAGGTTCCGAGCTTTACCCCTTCTGCGCGGATAATCAGGCTGTGAAGCTTTCCTCTGTTCTTTCCCTGTACGATTTTTCGGCACATTTTATTAATATCCACTTCTTCTTCCGGTACAAGAATGTATTCGGCGCCTCCTGCAAGACCGGAATAGAGGGCGATATTGCCGCAGTTTCGTCCCATAACTTCCACCACGGTGCAACGCCCGTGAGAAGAAGAGGTGTCACGAATATTGCTTATGGATGAAAGCACCGTATTCACGGCAGTATCAAAGCCGATGCTGTACTCTGTATAAGCAAGATCGTTATCGATGGTTCCGGGAAGACCCATCACCTTAATTCCGGCCCGTGAAAGTTTGAGTCCGCCTCTTAAAGATCCGTCTCCCCCTATTACTACAAGCCCGTCAATCTCAAAGTTTTCCAGCATGTCCAAAGCTCTCTGAAAACCGGAAGGCTCCATGAATTCTTCGCTTCTTGCCGTGCGCAGCATGGTTCCCCCCCGTTGAATAATATCCGATACAGAGGAGACATCCATTTCTTCAAAATCGCCTTCCAACAAGCCTTCATAGCCGCGGCGAATACCGTAGACTTTAAGCTTGTTATAGATGGCGCTCCTTACAACGGCTCGTATGGCCGCGTTCATGCCCGGAGCATCCCCGCCGCTGGTCAATACGCCTATTGTTTTCATTTTCCGACATCTCCTTATACTATAATTAGGGCTTGCTCTGAAAGTTATTCTTATGCTTTTAAACGCTTTTATATTTTAAGGATTTTTTATTTTGGAGCGTAGGGTTGCGCTCCAAAAATCCATTTAAATTTCCAACAATAATTTCTTTTATAGCTTTATATTATCCTTGCCGATAAACGCCTCCAGCTCGCGGCAGAAATCTTCCGATGGGTCTACCCACAATTTTGAATCCACCTTGTAGCACCGTCCCGATGCCGCTCCGAAAATCAATACCGGACAATCTCCGGGATGGCAACATAGCAGTTCTTTAATATCGCGCAATGCCGTCTCTTCATCCATTGAGCCGGGGATGCGAAGTTTTACAGGCCTCTGCCCCCTTGCCACGCCATAGTCTTCGATGTGGAAGATTTTATCCGCCAGTATCTTCGGAGCTTCCTCTTCCTTGCAGTTTACAGTTCCTTTTACAACGATAATCTTGTCGTCAATAAGCAGGTCCCTATGCCGTTCATATACATTTGGGAAAACAATTACCTCTATTTCACCGTACAAATCTTCAAGTTGCACAAAGGCCATCATATTATTTTTCTTTGTGATCAAAGTCCTTTTGCCGCTTATAATGCCCGCTATTGTCACATTCATTCCGTCCTTGCTCAGATCCCCTTCCTCGCTGTGCATCAGTTCCTCCGTGGTAACGGTCTGAATCTCCTTTATGCGTTCCGCATAAGCGTCCAGAGGATGACCTGTAACGTAGACGCCCAGCATCTCCTTTTCCATGGCCATTAGAAGGGCAGGCGAAAAGTTTTCCACTTGAGGGAGCTGTTCTGCGGGATTGCATTGACGCATGATATCATCGTTCTGTTCGAAAAGCGACATCTGTCCGGCTATGGTCTTCCGGCTGTCGCACTGGGCCGCCTCTATGACGCTTTCATAGACGGCCATCAGTTGGGCCCTGTTTTTGTTCAGACTGTCAAAGGCCCCGGCTTTAATCAGGCTTTCAATGGCTTTTTTATTTATCTCTCTAATATCTATGTGCTGGACAAATCCAAAGAAATCTTCCGGCTGATGCTTTTCACGCATGCGAATAATCGCATCTACGACCCCTTCTCCTACATTTTTTACCCCCAATAAGCCGAATCGGATTCTTCCGTCGTGAACGGTAAATTTCTTTTCGCTCACGAGAACATCGGGAGGAAGAACTTCGATCTTCATATCCTTGCAATTCCGGATGTACTTGGCAATCTGCGCAGAATCCCCGATGACGCTTCCCATGAGAGCCGCCATAAATTCCACAGGGTAATGAGTCTTTAAGTAAGCGGTCTGATAAGCAAGCACCGCATACGCCGCCGCATGGGATTTGTTAAATGCGTACTCCGCAAAGCTTTCCATCTGACTGTAAATTTCCTCAGCAGCTTTTTCCGGGATGCCGTTGCGAATACATCCCATGATTTCCGGCTTGCCGGATGCATCATCCTTTCCGTAGATAAAATATTGCTTCTCCTGCTCCATTACATCCCGCTTTTTCTTACTCATAGCCCGGCGGACGAGATCGCTGCGTCCATAAGTATATCCTGCCAGGTCTCGGACAATCTGCATGACCTGCTCCTGGTAGACCATACAGCCGTATGTCACGGAGAGGATAGGTTCAAGGCTTTTATGAATATATTTGATATTTTGCGGATTTTTCTTGTTTTCGATATAGGTGGGAATGGAAGCCATGGGTCCGGGCCGATAGAGCGAAATGCCCGCCACGATATCTTCAAAGCAGTCCGGTCGAAGATTCATCATGAACTGGCGCATTCCCGAACTTTCCAACTGAAACACGCCTAGGGTATTGCCGCTGCTTATCAGCTCGTAAACCTTTGGATCGTCGTATTCCATATTAGAAAAGTTAATGCGTACACCGTGATTGGCTTCAATCATTTCCAGCGCATCCCGAATCACCGTCAAGTTTCGCAGGCCAAGAAAGTCCATTTTCAGCAATCCTAACTCTTCTATAGTCCCCATGGGGAATTGGGTAGCAACGCCCTTCTCCGCCAGGTAAAGGGGAACGTATTCATCGATGCGTCTCTTAGTGATAACGACTCCCGCAGCATGAGTAGAGGCATGACGGGACTTTCCTTCCAAGGCCCTTGCCGTATCGATCAGAGAACGTATCTGTTTATTGTTATCGTAATCCCCTCGAAGGTCAGGATTCATTTCCAAGGCTTTATCAATGGTCATTTTCAGGTCGAAGGGGATCTTCTTGGCAATAGCGTCCACTTCTCCGTAGCTCATGTTCATGGCTCTGCCCACATCGCGGACGGCCTGTTTTGCTTTCATGGTACCAAAGGTGATGATCTGAGCAACCTTATCGGCGCCGTATTTTTCTACAACGTAATCGATGACCTCGCCTCTTCGTTCAAAGCAAAAATCAATATCAATGTCCGGCATGCTGATCCGCTCCGGATTGAGAAAGCGCTCAAAGATGAGTCCGTATTTGATCGGGTCAATATCGGTGATGTGAAGGCAATAAGCCACGATGCTTCCGGCTGCGGAGCCGCGGCCGGGGCCTACCATAATTCCGTTTCGCTTGGCGTAATTAATGAAATCCCAGACGATAAGGAAGTATTCCACATATCCCATAGACTCGATAGTATTCAGTTCGTACTCCAGCCGCTGTAACAAGGCGGTGTCGGGCTGCCCGTATCGCTCTCTGATACCGTCCATACAGAGCTCCCGAAGATAACTTCGGTTGTCCTTGCCCTCAGGAGCTTTAAATTCCGGCAAATGGAGCTCTCCGAACTGCAATTCCAGGTTGCAGGCATCGGCAATGCGAGCGGTGTTTTCCAAAGCCTCAGGGATATCCGAAAAAAGCTGCGCCATTTCTTCTTCGGATTTAAGGTAGAACTGGTCGTTTGGGAACCGCATCCGGTCCTGATCGTCCACAGTCCGCCCGGTTTGTATGCATAATAAAATATCGTGAGCGGCGGCGTCCTCCCGGCTCACGTAGTGAACATCGTTTGTAGCGACGAAAGGAATTCCCGTTTCCGCGCGAAGTTGTTTCATGTAAGGCAGGATTTTATATTCCTCTTCCAGACCCTGGTTTTGAAGCTCCAGATAAAAATTCCCTTCTCCAAAGATATCCAGATACTCCAGCGCTTCGGCTTTGGCTCCTTCGTAATCGTCGTTTAAAAGCTTTGCAGGTATGTCTCCTGCCAGACAGGCGGAAAGAGCAACAAGACCGCCGCTGTACCGGCGCAGTAATTCCTTGTCTACCCTGGGTTTATAATAGAATCCTTTCGTATAGCCGGCCGAAACGATCTTCATCAGATTTTGATAGCCCTGCCGGTCTTTGGCCAGCAGCACCAAGTGACCCTGATGTTTGTCCTTGTCCGGGTCTCTGTCTGTCATAGATCTGGCAGCTGTATAGACTTCACAGCCGATGATAGGCTTAATGCCTTGCTTTCTTGCCTCTTTGTAGAAGTCGATAACACCGAACATTACCCCGTGATCCGTAATGGCAAGAGAATCCATACCTAACTCTTTCGCCTTGGCAACCAGGGATTTAATATCGGCAGCCCCATCCAGAAGACTGTATTCCGTATGCGTATGTAGATGGGTAAAGCTCATGCTTCTATCTCCGTTTTTCGATTTCTTTCAAGAAAATTCTATAGCATCAAAACTTAAATTGCAACCTGCGGAAAGGTACGTAGTATTCAAACTCGGATCCTGCAATAATGGATAGGTTTTCCCAACAAACGGAAGCGTTCCTCGTACTGGGTGGTGACGAGACGTGCAGGCAAATCGCTTTTATGCAAATCCCTTGTACACTCTTCAATGGTCAGTCCCACCGCCTCACATTCTTCCAATGTAAAATCAAACAAGGCCTCGCTGTCCGTCTTAAATTCAATAAAACCTCCGGGTACAAGAGCCTGTCGATATCCTTTAAGATAGTCCCGGTGGGTGAGCCGTCGCTTCGCATGACGCTTTTTGGGCCAAGGGTCGCTAAAATTGAGATAAATGCCGGCAAGCTCGCCTTCTGCAAAGAAACTCTCTACATCTATGATGAATTCGGGAATAAACAGCACGTTCGCAAGCTCTCTATCCCGAATCAATTCCATTGCCCGAAGGACCACGCTGCTCCTTCCTTCCGCTCCCAGATAGAAAACGGACGGATTTGCTTCACCCTTAGCTGCGAGAAAATGCCCTCTCCCACATCCTACTTCCAAGCAAATCTCACCGGAAAAGCTATTGTTTTTTTCTTTGAGAAAATCTCTCCATCTTCCTCGAAGCTCCCGGCTGTCTTTTATCTGTAAGTATTCAAGGGCCGCCAGCCTTGCTTCTTCGTTTTTTACCTTACGTTGACGCATAACCGCCTCCCCAGTTCTTCCATTTCCCCCAAACTGTATGCGGAATAGGTACCCGAATTATCCAAGATATTTCCCGGGTTATAAAAGCGTTGCAAATACCACGCAGGAGCTCCCGGATATTCCCCAATCATTCTTTCAATATCCTCTTCCGAAAGCAATTCCCTGCATACTGTGGTTCGAAATTCGCAAGGGAATCCATTCTGATGCCAGGCATCTGTCAGGAGCCTTGCGCTTTCCTTTATATTTTCCGGATTTACCGAGCACCTTACGATTTGCTCGTATTTATCGGCTGGCCCTTTTACATCCATGGCCACATAATCGACTAAACCGCTTTCCAGCAACTCTCTCAGCATATCCGGCCTGGTTCCGTTTGTATCCAGCTTGACGGACAAGCCTAGGTCTTTTATCTCTTCTGCTAATTTTGGCAGTTCTTTGTTAAGTGTGGGCTCTCCGCCGGAAATGCACACACCGTCCAGAAACCTCTTTCTCTTTTTCAAAAAAGCAAATAGTTCCTCCCGACGGATCTCGTTGCCGCCACCTGTGGCCCTTTGAACGAATGCATCCGGAGTATCTGCATCTTCTGCATCTTCTCCATATTTTCCGTATCCATGCACCAATTCCGGATTGTGGCAATACCCACATCTAAAGTTGCATCCACCGAGAAAGATAACGGTGGATGCTTTTCCAGGATAATCGATCAATGATGATTTTATTATTCCTGCAATTTTCATGTTTTACTCCCAGACGCTGTTATGCTGTAACTGTCAGCTCCGTCTCCGTGTCGGCTTCCGGTACGGGGTTCCGATCCGACACCGCGCTCTTATTATGGTTCAGGCTGACCACAACATCAAATTCTTTGCGTTCCTTATATTCCTCCTGCTTCCCTTTGTTCCAGGATTGGACGGGACGATGGAACCCGACGACCCTGGTCCAGACTTCCGCATCCTTTCCGCAGGTAGGACAAGTGAACTTCTCACCCGCGATGTACCCGTGATCGGGACAGATGGAGAAAGTGGGGGTGATGGTTATGTACGGGATGGATGTGCTTTCCATAATTTTCTTAATAAAGGTACTGCAGATTTCTCCGTTATCGATCTGTTCGCCTAAGAACACGTGAAGCACCGTCCCTCCGGTATACGAAGTCTGCAGCTTTTCCTGAAGCTCAATGGCCTCGAAGATGTCGTCCGTCGCGCCCACGGGAAGCTGGGTGGAATTGGTATAATAAGGCTCGTCCGTTCCGGCGGTAATGATGTTGGGATAGAGCTTCTTGTCCAGTCTTGCAAACCGATAGCTGGTTCCTTCCGCCGGAGAAGCTTCCAAGTTCCAAAGTGTCCCCGATTCCTCCTGGAACAACTGAATAATCCGGTTCATATAATCCATGATATCCACCGCAAACATGTTCCCTTCTTCTGTGGTGATATCCACACCCAAAAGATTGAGGCAAGCCTCATTCATGCCGTTTAAGCCGATGGTGGAAAAATGGTTTTTGAAGTATCCCCCGGTGGCTTTCTTTACACCGGATAGGTAGAAACGGGAATAGGGATATAGACCGGATTCCATGTATTTTTCCAGCATTTCACGCTTGCAATCGCAAATCTCCTTCGCATATTCCATCAGTTTCCGCACCCGGCTCTTAAATTCCTGCACATCCTTTGCAAGATAACCGATCCGAGCCATATTCAGCGTCACAACATTGATGGAGCCCGTCAGGGGATTCGCTCCAAAAAGCCCGCCGCCCCGATGACGCAGTTCCCGATTGTCCAGCCGCAAACGGCAACACATGGACCGGATGTCCTCGGGAGAGAGATCGGAATTTACGAAATTTGCGAAATAGGGCGTACCGAACTTTCTGGTCATTTCCATGATCATACGCACGGATTCCGACTCCCAGGGAAAGTCCCTGGTAATATTGACGGTAGGAATGGGGAAACTGAACGCTCTGCCTGCTCCGTCGCCTTCCATCATGACTTCGCAATAGGCGATATTAAACATATCCATTTCCTTTTGGAACTCGCCGTAAGTCTTGTCCATCATGGTCCCGCCGATGATCACTCCCTGATCCTTCAGGAGGGAATGGGGCACAATGTCAAGAGTAATATTGGTAAAGGGCGTTTGGAAACCGACTCTTGTCGGAACATTGAGGTTATAAATGAAGCGTTGGACTGCTTTCTTTACCTGCTTGTAATCCAATCCGTCGTAGTAAATAAACGGCGCCAAATAAGTATCAATACTGGAAACAGCCTGTGCCCCCGCTGCCTCACCCTGCAAAGTGAAGAGCAGATTTGCAAGCTGCATAAGGGCGGACTCAAAATGCTTCGGAGGTCTGGATTCAATCTTGCCTTTTGCACCCTTAAACCCTTTCATAAGGAAATCTTGTAAATCCCAGCCGCAGCAATAGGGGGCCAAAAGACCCAAGTCATGGATATGGAGATCACCTTGTATGTGAGCGTCTCTCAGCTCTTTTCGATATACTTTGTTAAGCCAATATTTCTGTGTCATGCTCTCTACGATATGGTTGTTGAGGCCCTGAAGGGAATAGCCCATGTTGGAGTTTTCGTTTACCCTCCAATCATCCAAGGATACATATTCTTCGATCACCTGTCCCGCATCCATGAACAGGTTGTTGGTGCGGAGAGTCTCTCTCTCCTTTCGATAGAGGATATAAGCCTTAGCCGTCTTTGCATGTCCCTCTTCAATGAGGATTTTTTCCACGATATCCTGAATGTCTTCTACGCTGGGAATGCTTGCGCGATACGTTTCGTTAAGCACTCCCTCCACCAGCATAGCTAACCGCTGGGCTTCCACTTCGTCCTGTCCGCCTACTGCCCGCGCCGCCGCAAAGATGGCATTTTTAATTTTTGCTAAGTTGTAGTCGACAATTTCACCGTTGCGTTTTTGAATCTTGCTTATTCCCATACCCTGACCTCCCGTAGTGCAATTTTAATTTCTTGACGATATACTGCGTCAAAGGGCCTTTCATGCGTAATTCTTAAAACCCCGCTATATACTTTGTATAGTTGGTAATTCGTATTACGGTTACTATATATAGTATTATAAAGCGGTATATTTTACAAGTAGCAAATAATGAATTATAGGAGGCTGAAATGAGGGATTCCGGCTGCAGGCCGCAATTTACCTAATCTTATAATTTAAAAAATTTATTACCTCTTAAAACTAAATCAAAAAGCAGCTAAAAATCTACAAATGCTTTATTTTAGTTGATTTATTTCCATATATTGTAAACAAACTGCTCTTTATGAAATATGAATCAACTATTTTACTTGCAATTGGCGTTTTTAGCTGTTTTTCTTATAAAATAATCAACTAGAATTTTGAATTAATGTTTTTTTAGTTGATTTTCTGCTGTTTTACTTCCGTTTTTAGGCATTTATATAGCGAAAATCAACTAATTTCGGTCTTTCTGATGATTTTGGTTGATTATCCTGAAAAAGTTGCACTTGCGCAAACTTCAAATGAAAGTATTATTTTGGGAGCGCAGGGTCGCGCTCCGGCGAGTACAAGCAAGTGTCAACCGGGCAGGACGGGCCGCCCGAATCATATAGCACGCAGCGCGTAGCCATCGAGCGGGAGCGTACCCTGCCTCCAAATAAAATCCCTTAAATGTTTATCGAAACATTATATCGATTTTTAAATTCCTCCATCGTCTGGAAGTATTTCTCCTCCTGCTTCTCACGAATCATTTGTTGTCTGATTTGCTCTCTTACTTCGTCTATCGTACGCATCCCTGCTTCCTTTTTATACTGCAATTTGATTAAATGATATCCGAATTGGGTTTTTACAGGCTCACTGAGTTCCCCTTCTTTCAAATTAAAAGCGGCTTCCTCGAATTCCGGAACCATCTTTCCTCTCTCGAACTCCCCTAAATCTCCTTCTACTTGCTTTGAAGGACAGGTAGAATATTTTTTAGCTGCTTCTTCAAAAGACAGTCCCTGATGGATTTCGTTCCTTATTTCTTTAGCCCTTTCAAGTTCATCTACAAGGATATGGCTGGCTCTGACAGCCTCCGGCTTTTGGAACCACTCGCTGTGATCATGATAATACTGAGCAATTTCATCTTCCGAAGCAGATACATCCGATAGAATCCTGTTGACTGCATACTTCTTTAAAACATTCGCTTTTACCCTTTCCAGCTCCCATTTGAAATCTTCTTCTTGCTCAAAAGAATTCTCCACTGCATACAGGTATAGCATTTCCCCGTTAACCATTTCATTCACTAATCTTTTTACTCCATCCGGTGCGTTAAATTGCGCCGCGGTTTGCGGATCCAACTGCAGTAAGAATTCATACATATCCCCCTGCGTGATTTCTTTTCCGTTAACTGTTGCAAGTACCTTGTTTTGATTTGTCATTTGTGTTCTCCTTATAATTTATTTTGATTCTGCTTGAAAATCCGGCAATGGTTAAAGTATGACCACACGGATGGATAAAACTGGAAAACGGAGATTCGAACTCCGATCAGTCGATGACAATGACGACGGTCTCTCCCGGGGTAAACCAGTCATACAAGAACTTTGCGTGGGAAGTGTAATTGCGAACGCACTTGTGAGAAAGAGGAACGGTTCCGATAGTTTTGGAATATTCCTGGGTGGGCGGCGTAATCTGCGTTCCGTCCGCAAGATATTTGTAGTTCACGGGAACGCCGTGGATATAAGCGCCTCCGGCAAAGCGAATGGCATAGGGGGCGTAGCCCTGAATCCTTGTGGTTCCGTCTTCATAGTATCGGAAATAAGATCTGCTTTCCATGGCAAAATAGAAACCCGTCGGTGTGGGCTGGGAATACCGTCCAATCTTTCCCGTAGTGGCCTGAGTATAGGATATGAGAGTCCATGTTCCTTCTATCTTCTCATATACCGCCTCATTCTGGTTGGTCACATCGATAACGATGACTTTTTTTAAATCATGAATCCTATGATCCTTTGGAATGAATTTCTTTGGCACGTAATACCGCTCTCCAGACGCAACCACTTCTACCCTTGCGTAATCGCCGCTGGGAAAATGGTAACGCACCAGTGTTCCGTCTCCTAAGTAAAGAAAGTTGCTCATATCGCTTAAACTGGGATAACCGGGAGCACTCTGGCTCCTGCGGTTGCCCTCTCCGTCTACAGCCTGCCCTTTATAAAGAGGCGCATAACCGTTTCGGTTCTGGTAGTTGCTGATATAGGTAAGATCGCCCCGCTCTGCATATGCCTCGGCCTTTAGCACGGCCTCTTCCATCTTATCGAATTGATACAGGCGCTCCGTTACTTCAGAGCCATGGACGAAGCCAAACCTTTTTTCTCCTTCCTCTTCCCAAATTATGTGATGCCACTGCTCCGTGCTGCCGTCCTCTGCAGCGATATAAACGGATTCCAGGTAATCGAGCCGTTCTCCGTAAGCAGCTCTACGGAGTATAGGATAGGAAGAAGAAGGGCCTGATCGTATGATTGCGGAATCTCCGCCGACAAAAAAGTATGTATAAGTGGTCAGATACTTATCGTATGTGAGAGAAACAGAAAAAGAAGGTTCCAGAATCCTTTCCTCCACAGCCAGCACCTCGCCGGGCACAACCTGGGGCGCCTGCCCCGGCTCCTCTCCTGAAACTTCTTGTCCGGAAGCTTCCTTTTCTTCAATAGGAGGAGGATTCACCGATGCAAGCTGAGCTTCCCGATGCTCCAATAAAAATGCGAAAAGAATAATGATCGCTATTAGCACCAAGATAATTAAGAATAGCCAGCGGTTTCTTTTCATTGTTTGCTACCCAAAAATCGACCTTCGCTTACTCATATATTTCAAAAGCGGAAGCCCGATGGCATAACAAGCTATAGCTTCTCCCAACGCAACCCAGAGAATGCATGCCCACAGAGGAACGGGCACCGCATAAACATAATAGAGCATGGGCCCGATGATAAATCCGTTTGCCAAAACCGGAGGCAAGGGAACCAATAAGGCTCTTTTCCGCAGTTTATACGAAGCGATTGCGGCGAGCAGAGTTGCCCCGCTCCCTAATATCATATCGATCATACCGTTAGGTCCCAGCATGTTAGACACAAAACAGCCCACAAACAACCCGGGAATGGCCGCAGGAGTGAGCGCCGGAAGGACCGTCAGGGCTTCCGAAACACGAACCTGCATAACCCCGTAGGAAAGCGGCATCAAAAGCAGGGTAAGGGCAGTATATACAGCGGCAATTACAGCGCCGTGAACTAAATATCTTGACTTCACAGTATACTCCTTGCTGCTATATAATGCGGGACTGAAGAACGATAAACGCAATAAAGCCCACCATGCATAAAGCCGCCGCGGCGTCGCTCCAGTGAAAACGCATGGGATTCATGCGGCTACGCTCATCCCCGCCTCGATAGCATCTTGCCTCCATGGCCAGGGCAAGATCCTGGGCAATGCGGAATGCGCTGATAAACAGCGGAACAAGTAAAGGAATCAGGCTTTTGGCACGCCGAAGAAGGTTTCCAGTCTCAAAATCGGCTCCCCTGGCCATCTGCGCCTTCATTATTTTATCCGTTTCTTCCAAAAGAGTAGGTATGAACCGCAGCGCGATGGTCATCATCATGGCCAGCTCATGAGCCGGCACGCCTATCCTCCGTAAAGGAGACAGCAGCCGTTCGATTCCATCGGTGAGGTTAATCGGCTTCGTAGTCAGGGTAAGCAAAGACGAACCGATGATCAGGAGGATCAGCCGAAGTCCCATGAAGAAAGCGTTATATAAACCTTCCTTCGTAACGGTCAGAAACCAGATCTTTACCAGAATCTCTCCCTTAGTCATAAACATGTTCACGGTAAATGTAAACAGGATTATGAAAAAAATAGGTTTTAAGCCTTTAAAAATAAACCGGACAGGCACTCTCGAAAAAAAGATCACAAGGCTCAGGCAAAAGACCACGAAGGCAAAGCCGATAAAGTCTCTGACCAAAAAAAGCGAAATAATATACGCAAAGGTACATAGAATCTTTGTTCTTGGATCAAGTCTGTGAATTCCGGAGTCCCCCGGATAGTATTGTCCTAAGGTAATATCTCTGATCATTTTTACTTCTTTCCAATCCAAGCGGCAATTTCCCGTTCCGCCTCCTCGATGGTGAGGGGCATTCCCGGCAATTCGATTCCTCTCTGCTTTAGGATTTCCGTAAACTGTAAAGCGGGAGGGAGATGCAACCCTATGCTTGCCAGTTTTTCTGCCTGGGAAAAGACCTGCCGCGGTGTTCCTTCCATTATCATTCGTCCCTTGTGCATAACCAGCACCTTTTCCGATAAAGCGGCTATATCCCCCATATTGTGGGAGACCAGTATAATCGTGTTTTTCTCTTCCCGATGAACGGCACGGATAAGCCGAAGGATATCCTTGTGCGCTTTCGGATCCAGCCCCGCGGTAGGCTCATCCAGAATGAGCACTTTCGGTTTCATTGCAATCACACCGGCTATGGCTACCCGCCTTTTCTGCCCTCCGGAAAGATCGAAGGGGGAACGCTTTCCAAGTTTTTCATAGGAAAGTCCTACCAACTCCAGCGCCTCCTTTACCCTTTCCGTCACCACATCTTCCGGCAGCCCCAGGTTTTGAGGACCAAAGGCTACGTCTTTTTCAACCGTTTCTTCAAAGAGCTGGTATTCCGGGTACTGAAACACAAGGCCGATGGTTTTGCGAATGTCCCTCAGGCTCACGGAAGGATCCGTTATATCCAGCCCGTCCACGATAATAGAGCCGGACTTGGGCTTCAAAAGACCGTTTAAATGCTGAATCAGGGTAGATTTCCCTGATCCCGTGTGGCCGATGATGCCGACAAAGCTTCCGTCGGCAATTTCAAAACTGATATCTTCCAGCGCTACCGTTTGATAGGGCATACCCTCGCTGTATATGTGCGTCAGATTTTTGACTTGTATTGGCATAGGAAATCCACCACTTCTTCGTCTGTAATTATTTCCGGAGGTACGGGAATGCCTCTGCGCCGCAATCGATCTGCCAGATCAACGGCAAAAGGAACATCCAAATTCATACTCCGGATTTCCTCCACTTTGGAAAAAACCTGACGGGGGTTTCCGTCAAGCATCACTTTTCCCCTGTCCATGATGATCACACGCTCCGCCATGGCGGCTTCCTCCATAAAATGGGTGATGAGCACAATCGTGATCCCTTCTTTATGGAGCTTTTGAATGATCTCCATAACCTCCTGCCTGCCGTGGGGATCCAGCATGGCCGTAGGCTCATCAAAGATGATGCAATCCGGTCGCATGGCTACCACACCGGCAATTGCAATTCTCTGCTTCTGTCCCCCGGAGAGAAGATGAGGGGCTTTCTTTCTCTCCTCAAACATATTTACCGCATATAGGGATTCATCCACCCGCCTCCGGATTTCTCCCGGTTCCACTCCGAGATTCTCGGGTCCGAAAGCAACATCGTCTTCCACGATGGATGACACCAACTGATTGTCCGGGTTTTGAAAAACCATACCCGCCGACTGCCGAATCTCCCAAATTTTATCGGGATCTGTCGTATTCCATCCCTTGACGTAAACGGCTCCCGACGTAGGTAACAGCAGACCGTTTATATTTTTGGCCAAGGTAGATTTGCCCGAGCCGTTCCTTCCGATAATAGCGTTAAAGCTTCCCGGGGCAAATCGAAGAGTTACATGATCTACCGCCGATTCCTCTTCCGTGAGATCTTCCTTTTTGTATTGAAATACCAAATCTTCTATGCGAATGACCGGGTCCATTTACTCCTTCACCCTCTTTTCCGCTTCCGATACCAGCCAATCGCACGTGTCGAAGAACACTTTGCTCATTGTGCTGTCGTTAAAGTCCAATGTGTAATCGATGCTGTTCAGATACGTGAAATATTCCTTTAAAACCCACGTTAATACAGCATCCGGTTCCGACAAAATAAAGTTCCGGTACGCAGTTTTCGCGGAGACGGAAAATTCTTTTGTTCCATAGTCAAAGATCGGAGTATTGGTAGTTCCCATCAGCAGCGTGTTAAGATGGGATGTGTAAATCCACATGGCATCTATCGTTATATACTCTTCATCCGGGTAATCCGTTAAAAGCTTCTCGGCAGTATAGGTCCTGTCAAGCAACTCCTCCCAGCTTACGACCAGTGTGGCATTTTGAGAAGTGGGACTTTCAATCAATTCCGCTTCAAATTGATAGAGAGCTTGCAAAGGCTCTGAGATATATTCTCCGTACTTTTCAAGAAGCTTGATATTATCTACTTTTAAGACGGGGCTGCCCTCACGCATCAATACCATGAGGCAACCTGCTTTAATATGTTCATAGTAAGTATTAAATTCGCTGTTTTTTATTTTTTCCGGATCTATACGCTCCGATTTTGCATCAAAGTAAACGCTGAGTTCCTGAATGGTCGTCTTATCTTCATTTTGTATGATGTAATTCAGCAAATACTCTCGATATGCGCTGACCATCTGCGTAGCCATCTCTTCATTCACATCCGCAATATTTTCATCCAGAAAATCAGCGATGGCATGAATGTTCTCCGCAGTGGCTTTAGTGGAGATGAGATCGGCAAAATCGGATCGGATTTTTTCCGTGTCCGTGCCACAGCCGGGCAGGGAAATGATTAACATCAATGCAATAAATACAATTGCTGCGGTCCTAAGCATCCGACAGCCCTCCTGTATTCGTGGTCTTGGGGCAGAGCATTATATAATTTAACAGTATTTAATTATACTCTATTGAGAGTTGAAATTCAAGGAAAAGCGGTTGAGTTGCCGGCTTAGATAAAAAGTACATATAAAACAGTAACTATAGAGCAAACCAAAGATAATCCTCACTGTCGGAAGAAAAATCCACATCCTCGTCATCGGGCGCAAAGCGAAGCACATTGTTTTCAGCTTCCACTCGGATCCCGTCGGGCACATGGCCCGTAATAACATAGAAGAGCAGGAGATTCCTGGTCTCCTCATCGATCAAAGCCTTATGGACCAAAAATCGGATATTCACTTCCTCAAAATACAAATCGTATACACAGCCCAGATATCGATGCAGTTTCATTTCATTTCATTGCTCCTCACTGTATTATATGCTCACAGTACTAATATTCCACTGTACAAAGAACATATTACAGCCAAAAATTTTATAATTTTTTTCATTGTTTTATAAAAATATAAGGAGGAGCCTCCGCAATGCAGAGGCTCCTCCTTGTAATGTGATATCCTTAACTTCGTGTGGATGGTGTGAATGTCCATACCCTATTGCCGTGGCATCGTCGCTTTTATATTATGCCAAGATCTTTTTTACCATGTCCAAGTCCTTTTTCTGGAAGATTCCCGCAAGAATGGGCTCCTTATTGGCATCTCCATTCAGTTTCTTAGTTTCTTCGATGCATGCATCAAGTACAGAAACACTCTTGTCTTCCGGCGCGTTCTGATGAGCTTCTTTGAAAAATACCAGAGATCTGTAATAACCTTTAAACCTGGTGGGGTCGAGCAGCAAGCGTCCTCCTTCGGAAGCAACACGCTTTCCTTCTTCTAAGACATCCAACCCGGAAGCCTTATCCAGATAAATCACTTCCGCCTTACCCGCATACTGAGCCTTAACCCGCTTATTGTTCGTGACAACGATCCTTTTCATCATTCTTCCTCCTTCCAAAATTACTCTTCATACCTTTTAAATATTTGAGAGAAAAGCGCTATCTTTCTGTTCGATTTTATCCTACGCCATCCACCGGGATGAACGACAATCCATAAAATTCAAAAAAGGTTAAGTTGGGTTCATGGTTTCCCTTGAACCGGAGAAACATCTCCCGGGATTGACTAAAAATCGCTGTGTGTTTATACTTAAAGCAAGGTCCATATCTTTCCTTTGGAGGAATGATGCAGTGAAAATTGGCACTTTTGCGAAGAAATTTAATCTGAATACCAGTACTGTAAGATTCTATATCGAGAACGGACTTTTGACTCCAAATCGAAAAGGCGGCCAATATTCCTTCGATAAGGAATGCATTGCTGATATGGAAAAGATTCTGAAATATAAAAAGTATTACTTCTCTCTGGAGGAAATTCAGCTGCTGTTCTTTTTAGAAAAGGCATCGCGTTTTCAAGATAGAATCGTACTGGAAGTCTGCGCCGATATGATGCGAAACAAAAGAGACAATCTTATTCGGGAAAGGGATCATCTCGGTTATTGCATTCAGGAAATTGACAAGGAAATTGAACAGCTTCAAGCCTTTGCCCCGAGCGACAACACGCCCATCGGCGTTCCTTTTCTATTCATCCCTTATTTATACTGTCCACGTTGCCAAGTTCCTCTGCGATTGGACTCCGCCAGCCTATCCCAAGGAAACATTCAAAAGGGTATTCTTTCCTGCGAATGTTCCTATTCCGCCACCATCACGGATGGTATCATCCTCTGCGAGAATTTCACCGAAGACACGCCCTTTCGTGCTTTTGAAAACGTGGAATCCGTCATGGCCATGAAGGAACAGTTCAGCCCCACCTACAGAAAACTGATTACCAAAGCTTACGTTTGGATGTATCATCAAATAACCAGTTCAGTAAACGAAGGCAATTGCTTCATGACCGGTCCTTTTACCTTCAATTTCCTGCTTGAATATATGGGCAAGCTAGGGAAAGACAATACCTTTATCATCATAGATCCTTCCTTAAATCGAATCCGCAAGTTGAAAAAATACTTGTCCTCCAGAAACTACACCTTTATATTTGTCGTGGGTAAGCCTGAGGATATTCCGATAAAGCACAAAACGGTGGATTTTTATATTGACGATTATTCAACGGTAAACTCTCTCTTTACATACAACCACTTCGCCACTGACCAAATAGCGCCTCTATTGAAAAAAGGAGCGGAGGTCGTCGGCATTTTTACATCTTACAAGAATGCGCCGAAAAGCATTTTTAACTTCACGAAGGACCATCCTGATTTTTCACCGGAGAAAATGACCTTTGCCGGCCTAAAACACCATTGGGCACTTGAAAACGTTAAAATAACGGAAGTAAAAAATGTCGGCAAAACCACCCCCGGCGAAATTCACTTCCCGCAGAATGCTCCGGGAGAAGTAATAGAAGTGTACGGCTACCATGGGGAAAAAGTGTAGCCGGGTCCTCCACCGCATCCCATATCTTCCTAAGTTTTTTCATTGACAAGGACGCGGAAAGACGGTATCATATTAAAGTGGTTGCGCCGAGGTGTGGCTCAGTTTGGTAGAGCGCTACGTTCGGGACGTAGAGGCCGCAGGTTCAAATCCTGTCACCTCGACCATATAACCTGGATACCTTTTGGTATCCAGGTTTCAGACTGTAGACAAAGCGTCTCAGAAAACAAGAACTTCTGAGACGCTTTTCATTTTCAGAAATCGAATCAAATCCCCGAGGAGATTTAATAAAAAAGAAGTGTCAACAGGGTCTAATAGACCTTTCCTTCTTTTCATCTTGGCTAGTTTCTTAAGATTCATACATGCAAAGGTAAGCCCGACTTTCATCTCCATCAGGGCTTTGCCATTGTACCTGGTGTACCGCATTCCATGAAACTCCTTGGCCGTTCCAAAGATTCGTTCAATGCTCTCTTTGCGTTTCTCATACCATTCCTTCATCCCGACGGTATGTCGAATCTCTTCGCAGATTTCAAGGTACGGTTCCCAAATATGTCTCGTGACTGTTTTTTGGTGGTTTTTACTCTCTGTGCATTGGGATAGATAAGGACAGTTTGCACAAATGGCAGGATTGCTTTTGTATTCTCGGTATCCTTCCCGGTTCGTGGTGGAATAACGAAGGACTTGATGGTTGGGGCACAGATAACAGTCGAAGTATTCATCATAGACGTATTCATATTTCTTGAAGAACCCTTTTTTCGTCATAGGCCTGCGATATGGATAAATCGGCTTGATTCCATTATCGAGTAGTGTCTTGGCAATGGCAGGTGTCTTGTAGCCTGCATCCAACACCATTAATGTCGGATCATACTTTTTCAGTCTTTCGTAGATTGCAGAAAAGGTTCTGCTATCATGCTCATTCCCGGGATGAATCGTGTATCCTAGCACCCAGCCATTCTGATCACAAGCTGTCTGGGTGACATAAGCAAAATCCTTCTTGTGCTCTCCTTTGTGAAACAAACCACTTTCAGGGTCTGAAGTGCTCTGCTGCACTTCCTTGGTTGGGGGATCCTCGTCATTATCCCGATCCTTAAATGGCTTTTTTCCATGCGCCTGCCTATCCTCATTAATTTCTCTAAGAAGTTTCGATTCATAATCCATTGCTTGAACCTTTACCATTGTCTTAATGGATTTTTTCTTATTGGCATTTGCCTTGATATGCGTCGCATCCACGAAAATCACAGAAGGATCGATCATGTCATGCAGAAAGCATTCCTCCAGAATCTTCTCGAAGATTTGCTCAAACAAATCTGTTCCCTTAAAGCGACGGGTGTAGTTCTTTCCGAAGGTACTGAAGTGAGGTACGGAAGATGTGAGGTCTAACCCTAAAAACCAACGGTAAGCAACATTTACTTCGATTTCCCGAATCGTCTGTCTCATGCTGGGTATGCCATAGAGATATTGAAGAAGGGGGATTTTGATCAGCATGACAGGATCCAGACTTGGCCTTCCCTGATCTTGGGAATACTTGTCCTGTACGAGTTCGTAGATAAAGGAAAAATCAATCGCCCTATCAATGTCACGCAGGAGATGATTTTCAGGAACAAGACTGTCTGCTGAAACAAACTGGATCTGATTTCTTTGATTTCCGGCATTTTTTATCATCATTCGTCGTCACCTCGCTATGATTTAATTATATCATAAAAATGCCTTTAGATGTTCAAATTCCAATATCTTTGAGGATTGTTTACATAAGAAAAGCCGCAGAAGAATCTGTTGTCTTTCTGCGACTTTGTCTACAGTCTGTAACCTGGATACCTTTTGGTATCCAGGTTTTTATTTTAGGCAAGAACAGGATTTGAAACTGCGGCCGATGGGGTTCGGGGAAGAGCATCTTCCCCGAATAGAGATGCCATCATTTAAAACAAAAAAGCTGGGGTATGTTTACACCTCAGCTTTTTCTCGTGTTTGTCATTATACCAGTTCGAGAAATACCAGTTCGGCGCCGTCGCCCTGTCTGGGTCCCAGCTTGAGAATTCTGGTATAACCGCCGTTTCTATCGGCATATTTGGGAGCAATTTCATCGAAAAGCTTCTTGACCACATCCTCGTCGAAGATGACAGCCAAGGCTTGTCTTCTCGCATGCAGGTCACCGCGCTTTCCGAGGGTGATCATCTTTTCCGCGATCTTCCTGGCTTCTTTGGCTCTGGTATCGGTAGTGGTAATTCTGCCCTCACGGAGCAGATCCGTAACCAGGTTGCGAAGCATTAGCTTCCTGTGAGCGGTCGGCCTGCCTAATTTTCTATAGCCCGGCATATGCTTAACCTCCTTATTTGCTGTTGTCACTGGGCTTCATACGAAAGCCCTTGTCTTTTCTATCGTTTCTACTCGTCGCTGGGTTTCAGACTGAGTCCCAGCTCTGCCAATTTACTCTTCACTTCATCGAGGGACTTCTTGCCCAAGTTGCGGACCTTCATCATGTCCTCTTCTGTGCGTTGCGTCAGTTCTTCCACCGTGTTGATCGACGCTCTCTTCAGGCAGTTGAAGGAACGAACCGAAAGCTCTAACTCTTCGATGGTCATTTCCAGAGCTTTTTCTTTCTGATCCTCTTCCTTTTCCACCAAAATTTCCATGGAATCCATGCTGTCTGTCAGATCGATAAACAGTTTCAGGTGTTCCTGCATGATCTTTGCGCCGATAGCAACGCCTTCTTGGGGCGTTATGCTGCCGTCTGTCCAAACCTCTAAAATCAGTTTGTCGAAGTCGGTGATCTGTCCGACTCTGGTATTCTCCACCTGGAAATTAACCTTTGTCACAGGCGTAAAAATGGAATCCACCGGAATCATGGCAATGGGCATGTTCTCAAATTTGTTCTGTTCTGCCGATACATAGCCTCTGCCCTTGGAGATATTGATCTCCATCATCAGGGAAGCATTTTCCTCAAGGGTGGCAATGTGCAAGTCCTTGTTGAATATCTCCAAGCCGCTGTCTGCAATAATATCGCCTCCAACGACTTCTTTCGGCCCTACAGCGTTGATGATCACTCTCTTGGAACTCTCGTTGTCCGTAATCCGCACTGCCAGCTTCTTTAAGTTCAATATGATCTCCGTCACATCCTCTTTCACACCGGGAATGGTGGAAAACTCGTGAAGGATTCCATCTATTTTAACGGAAGTCACTGCAGCGCCGGGAAGAGAACTCAGAAGAATTCTTCTCAGGCTGTTTCCTAAAGTGGTCCCGTATCCCCTCTCCAAAGGTTCTACTATAAATTTGCCGTAGTTACTTTGCCCTTCGGGAATCAGGCATTCGATTGTCGGCTTTTCAATTTCTATCATTGTAAAACCCTCCTTTTCTCAGATCTGCCACTTCGGAGCCTTGGAAAAGTTCCGGAATGACACCTTCCAATTACTTAGAGTAGAGCTCAACGATGAGATGCTCAGCAACAGGAGTATCGATTTCTTCTCTAAGGGGCATTGCTAACACCTTGCCTTCAAGCTTATCCGTATCGACACTGATCCAAGACGGAGTGCTGATAGACATATCTCTGATTTCCTTAAACTTCGGAGAAGATGCGCTCTTCTCTCTCACCTTAATCACATCGCCGGCGGATACCTGGTAGGACGGAATATTGATCTTCTTTCCGTTTACCGTGAAGTGATTGTGCGTCACAAGCTGTCTCGCTTCCTTTCTGGATGAAGCAAAGCCCATGCGGAAGACCACATTGTCCAATCTGGTCTCCAGCATTATGAGCAGGTTTTCACCCGTGAGTCCGGCCTTCTTAGATGCTTTATCAAAGTAATTACGGAACTGCGCTTCCATCAGCCCATAAAATCTCTTGGCCTTCTGCTTCTCCCGAAGCTGGAGTCCATACTCCGTGATTTTTACCCTTCTGCTCTGTCCGTGCTGTCCCGGTGCATAGCTCCGTCTATCAACGGCACATTTGGTGCTGTAACACCTTTCTCCCTTAAGGAACAGCTTCTGTCCTTCCCTTCTGCACAATCTGCAAGAAGGTCCTGTATATCTAGCCATTCTAATGACACCTCCCTTTCATTAAACTCTTCTTTTCTTCGGCGGTCTGCATCCGTTGTGCGGGATCGGTGTGATGTCCTTGATCATATTGATCTCAAGCCCTGCGGCTTGCAGCGCTCTGATGGCCGCTTCACGACCGGATCCCGGTCCCTTAACGTATACTTCCACCGTTTTCAGTCCATGCTCCATGGCAGCTTTTGCTGCTTCCTCCGCTGCCATCTGGGCGGCATAAGGAGTGGATTTTCTGGATCCTTTAAAACCAAGGGATCCTGCACTGGACCATGAAAGGGTATTGCCACTGAGATCTGTAAGCGTCACCAAAGTATTGTTGAAGGTTGACTGGATATGAGCCTGGCCGCGTTCGACGTTTTTGCGCTCTCTTCTTTTGGTACGAGTTGTCTTTCTTACTTGCTTTGCCATCGTCTCAACCTCCCTTACTTCTTCTTACTTCTGCCCACAGTTTTCTTCGGGCCTTTTCTAGTTCTTGCGTTGGTCTTAGTGTTCTGTCCTCTGACAGGAAGACCTCTTCTATGCCTGATTCCCCTGTAGCAACCGATTTCCATCAGCCGCTTGATGTTCAGTGATACTTCTCTTCTGAGATCACCTTCAACATGATATTCGGAATCGATAATCTTTCTTATCGCACCTACTTCTTCTTCAGAGAGATCCTTTACTCTGACGTCGGGACTTATCCCTGCCTTTTTCAAGATCTCAAGGGATGTAGTCCTGCCAATGCCGTATATATAGGTGAGTCCGATTTCTACTCTTTTGTCTCTCGGTAAGTCGACACCGGCTATACGAGCCATATACTTTCCTCCTTCTTGTTTGCTCAGCACCCGTTGACAAATACAAACAGCATTGCACTTGTCAACGGATGCTGGAAAATACTCTATCCTAAAATAATATAATATATGAATGCCCTGTCGGTCGTTTCGCTACCTCACGGCAGGAAAACTCAGCCGCTCCCAACAGAAACATTGCTGACTAAAATCAATAGTAAGCATTATGCCGCTGTTTATTAGCCTTGGGTCTGCTTGTGCTTTGGATTCTGGCAGATCACCATGACTTTTCCGTTTCTCTTGATAACCTTGCATTTTTCACAAATTGGTTTTACAGAAGCTCTTACTTTCATTCTTTCTTTCCCTCCTAACTCGCGCTGCCGGCTTATAATCTCGCACACAACGCTTTATGGGTTCGTTATCGCTATTTATCTCTCCAGGTAATTCTTCCCCTGGTGAGGTCATAGGGAGACAATTCTACCTTGACCCTATCTCCGGGCAAGATCCTGATAAAGTTCATTCGAATCTTTCCTGAAATATGTGCAAGCACTTCATGGCCGTTTTCCAACTGAACTACGAACATGGCATTTGGCTGTGCTTCCGTCACGGTACCGAAAACTTCAATTACATCTTTTTTCGCCATAAACACACCCCTTTACTAGAATCCTTCCATACTGCTCAGTGTTGTCAATATCAAAGGTTCTTCTTCTGTGATGACAACGGTATTCTCATAATGGGCGGAGCGCTTGCCGTCCTCCGTTTTAACTGTCCATCCGTCGGGCAGCACTTTTACCTGCCAGCCCCCCTCGTTGACCATGGGCTCGATGGCAAAAACCATTCCCGGTGTCAACCTGGGACCCCTGTCCGGAATTCCGTAGTTTGGAACCTGTGGATCCTCGTGCATGGCTTTACCTATGCCGTGTCCTACGTAATCTCGCACTACGGAAAAGCCGTTGCCTTCAACGTGCTGCTGGATGGCATGGGATATGTCGGAAAGCCGGTATCCCTGTTTGCAAAACTTGAGCCCTTCATAAAAGCTTCCCCTGGTAACGTCGATCAGCCGCTCTGCCGCCTCATCAATCTTTCCTACCGGATAAGTTCTGGCCGCATCACTGTAATATCCTTTGTATATTGTTCCTGCATCCACGCTCACAATATCGCCTTCGCGAAGCTTGCGCTTCCTGGAAGGGATTCCGTGCACTACCTCGTCGTTTACGGAAATACAGGCGCTCGCAGGGTATCCGTTATAACCTTTAAAAGCCGGAATCATGCCGTTTTTCAAAATGCTCTGCTCTATGAAATCATCCAGTTCTTGAGTGGTTATTCCCGGTTGAATGATCCGGGAAAGGTCATGAAGAATCTGAGCGATTACGGTCCCTGCCTTCTTCATTATTTGAATCTCGCCCTCTGACTTGATTATGATCATTTTATACACCCAACGCGGAAAGCGTCGCTTTCAAAGTGTCTTCCGGCGTGCCTGATCCATCGACGGGAAGAAGCTTGCCTGCATTGCGATAATATTCAATCAAGGGCGCTGTCTGAGACTGGTACACTTCAAATCGATGTCGTACCGTCTCTTCCGTATCATCGGCTCTCTGATAGGTCTCTCCGCCGCAGACATCACAGATTCCTTCCCGCTTCGTCGGCATGGTAATCACATGATAAATCTTACCGCAGGATTTACAGACCCTCCTGCCGATCATTCGCTGCATTAACAGCTCTTCATCCGCTACCAGATCGATGACTTTATCGATAGGCCGTCCTTGGGATTCCAGGAACCGATCCAATTCTTCCGCCTGGTGGACTGTGCGGGGGAAACCATCCAATAAGAAGTCCTCGGCAGTGTCCTCCTCCTTTAAACGTGCCGTCACTATATCGATGACGATCTCGTCGGGAACCAGTTCTCCTCTGTCCATGAATTCCTTGGCCCGCATTCCCAAAGGTGTTCCTTCTTTGATATTTCTGCGAAAGATGGACCCTGTGGAAATATGCGGTGCGTTGAATTTAACGGATAAGGCGCTTGCCAGCGTTCCTTTTCCGGCTCCCGGAGGACCTAACAAAATCAGCCTATACAATTGTCTCCCTTCTTTCTATTGCTGTTCCGCTCATCATAACTACTGTTTCTTCTATATCTGGGAAGCGCTTATTTCAGGAAGCCCTGATAATTGCGCATCACCATCTGCGTTTCCAACTGCTTCATAGTATCCAGAGCCACACCCACTGCGATGAGCAGCGAGGTTCCTCCGAACCCGATCTGCAGTGCGGTAAACTCCTGAATCAGTGTGGGTAATGTGGCTACAGCAGCGAGGAAAACAGCACCTGCAAAGGTGATTCTCGTCATTACCTTGTTTAAATATTCAACCGTGGATCTCCCGGGCCTGATACCTGGTATAAATCCGCCGTTGGCTTTCATACTGTTCGCTACTTCTATGGGATTAAAAGTAATCGAAGTATAGAAGTAGGTAAAGAACATGATCAGGATTATATTAAATACCGCATAGACCCATACGCCGGGGTTCCCCGCAGGAGACAGCCACTTGGCTACAAACTGGCTGAACCCTGTACCCGGGAAGAAATAAGTCAGTGTCAACGGGAATTGCAGCATCGAAAGTGAAAAGATTACAGGAATAACACCTGCTTGGTTCACTTTCATGGGAATATGCGTGCTCTGCCCGCCGTACATCTTTCTGCCCACCACGCGCTTTGCGTATTGCACCGGAATCTTTCTCTGGCCTTGCTGTACCATGACGATTCCTACCACAACTGCCAACGCAAAGATCAGGAACAGTATGATGGAAAGCAATGAAATCTGTCCCGCTCTGTATGACAGCCAAGTGGTATGCACCGCGCTGGGAGCTCTGGCGATGATGCCGCTGAAGATGATCAAAGAGATACCGTTTCCAATGCCGTTCTCGTTGATCTGCTCGCCCAGCCACATGAGAAAGGCCGTACCCGCAGATAAAACCAACACAATTACTGTAACGTTGAAAAAGCTCTTATCGGGCACCGCTTCTCTGAAAAGACCTACGGTCATACCGATAGCCTGGACAAAAGCCAGAGCCACGGTCAAATAACGGGTATACTGGGCGATTTTCTTTCTTCCTTCCGTCCCCTCCTTGGCCAAAGCCTCCAGCTTAGGGATGGCAATGGTCAGGAGTTGAAGGATAATGGATGCTGTGATATATGGGGTAATGCTCAGGGCAAAGATCGTGAAGTTGCTGAAAGCGCCTCCGGAAAACAGGTCAAACAGACTCAACAGCCCCAGGTCCCCCGAGAACACATCCTTAAGTATGGCTCGATCGATTCCGGGAACGGGAATGTTGGAGCCCAGCCGGAACACGAGCAACATCAGAAGAGTAAAGATGATCTTTTTTCTGAGGTCCGCGATCTTCCAAGCACGGGCAACTGTCCGAAGCATCTCCATATTAAATCACCTGGGCCTTTCCTCCGGCAGACTCAATCTTTTCGATGGCAGATTTACTGAATTTATGAGCCTTTACGGTAATTTTTTTCTCCAAAGTGCCTTCGCCGAGGACTTTAACGCCGTCGACGATCTTCTTTGCTAAGCCCGCTTCAACGAGAAGCTCAGGGGTGACCTCTGTGCCGTCCTCAAATGCATTCAGCGCATCAACATTAACAATCTCCCATTGTTTTTTCCAAATGTTTGTGAATCCTCTCTTGGGGATCCTTCTATATAAAGGCATCTGACCGCCTTCAAAACCGAGACGTACGCCGCCTCCGCTTCTGGAATTCTGGCCGTTCATGCCTCTACCAGCTGTTTTACCCTGTCCGGAGCCTGTGCCTCTTCCCTTTCTTTTGGGATTTTTGGCAGCGCCTTCAGGGGCTCTCAGTTCATGTAGTTTCATGCCTGTCACCTCCTCTTACAGTTGCTCAACTTTAACAAGATGCTTTACCTTGTTAACGGCCCCGCTGGTCTGCGGGTTGTCAGGCTGCTCAACTGCATGCTGCAACTTTCTGAGGCCTAACGCTTCCAGTACTTTTCTTTGGCTTGGGGAAGCACCGATAGGGCTTTTTACCAAAGTAATTCTAACTCTTTTCTCAGCCAATTTGGTGTCCTCCTTATCCTAAAATTTCCTGCTTTGTCTTTCCTCTGAGCTTACTGACGCTTTCCAACGTCTTCAGCATTTTGAGGCCTTCGATGGTAGCACAAGCCATATTTCCCGCATTGTTGCTACCGATGGATTTCGCTCTCACATCTTTCACACCGGCTAATTCAAGTACGGTACGAACGGAGCTACCCGCAATAACACCTGTACCCGGTGCAGCCGGCATGATGAGAACCTGACCGGCTCCGAAAACTCCCAGTGTTCTGTGGGGTATAGTAGTTCCCAACATAGGAACGTAAATCAATCTCTTTTTCGCATCCTCAATGGCTTTTCTTACAGCTTCCGGAATTTCCTGGGCTTTGCCGAGACCCACACCAACGTGCCCGTTCTTGTCGCCAACCACAACGGTAACACTGAACCGGAAGTTCTTGCCGCCCTTGACGACCTTGGTTACACGGCGGATATTCACGATGGATTCCTGCAGTTCAAGCTTGGATGCATCAATGGTATTGTGTCGCATTCTCTTCCTCCTCCTGTTAGAATTTGAGACCGGCGGAACGCGCACCGTCAGCCAGCTCTTTTACTCTTCCGTGATATAAGAATCCGCCTCTGTCAAAGCAAACCGTTTCGATGCCTTTTTCCAGCGCTCTCTTACCTACAGCTTCTCCTACCGCTCTAGCAGCTTCCTTATTTCCGCCGTTGGCAAACTGCTCTTTAATTTCCTTATCCAAGGTAGATGCGGCTACCAATGTGTGTCCGTTCACATCATCGATGATCTGCGCAAAGATATTGGAGAGGCTTCTGTATACACATAATCTCGGTTTTTCAGGAGTACCGAAAACGTCTCTTCTCACTCTTGCATGTCGCTGCACACGCTTGTCATTTCTACTGTTCTTCTTAGCCATTTTCTTCACTCCTTTCTACTTCTTCTTAGCGCCGGCTTTGCCTTCCTTGCGGATGACATTTTCACCGACATAACGGAAGCCCTTGCCCTTATAAGGCTCTACAGGTCTCTGTGCCCGAATGATGGCCGCATAGTTTCCTACCAGGGCTTTGTCTATGCCTCTTACAATAACTTCATTTCCGGCAACCTCTGTCTGAATTCCTTCCGGATCTTCCAATTCAATAGGATGAGAATATCCCAATTGAAGGGCCAGTACTTTGCCTTTTTTCTCAGCTCTATATCCTACACCGCCAAGTTGGAGTTTTTTCTCAAACCCTGCGGTAACGCCCGTGACCATGTTGTTGATCAAGGACCTGTAAAGGCCATGAGCCTCTCTGGCTTCCTTGTCATCTCCGTCCGGAGTAACAGTCAGGACGCCGTCTTTGATTTCAATTTTCAGTCTGTTGCTGATCTGTTCCTGCAATTCACCCTTCGGTCCCTTAACGGTAACCAGGTTATTGCCGCTGACTTTTACCTCAACGCCGGCAGGAAGAGATACAGGCAGTTTTCCTATTCTTGACATTGTATTTCCTCCCTACCAAACATAACAGATTACTTCGCCGCCAACACCCATTTTTCTAGCTTCTCTATCGCTCACGACTCCGTTGGATGTGGAGATGATGGCGATGCCAAGCCCTCCTAATACCCTGGGGATTTCGTCGCTTTTCGCATAAACTTTCAAGCCGGGTTTGGAGATCTTCTTCAGTCCGCTGATTACTCTTTCTTTATCAGCGCCGTACTTCATTTGCACTCTGATGATGCCTTGTTTCCCGTCATCTATAATATTGAATCCTTTGATATAACCTTCTTTGAGCAAGATTTCCGCAATGGACTTCTTCATCTTTGACGCAGGTATATCAACGGTTGCATGTCCTACAATGTTGGCATTTCTGATTCTGGTCAACATGTCCGCTACAGGATCTGTCATAGTCATGTTACTGTACCTCCTTCCTTTTGGTATTACCAGCTGGCTTTCCGAACGCCCGGTATTTCACCTTTATAAGCTAGTTCTCTAAAGCAGATACGACAAACGCCGAATTTCCTCAGGTAAGCATGAGGGCGACCGCAGAGCTTGCATCTGGTGTAAGCCCGTGTTGCATACTTTGGTTTTCTCTGCTGCTTTATTTTGAGAGATGTCTTTGCCACTTTCTTACCTCCTCACTACTTTGTAAACGGCATTCCCAAGAACTCGAGAAGAGCCTGAGCCTCTTCGTCGGTCTTTGCCGTTGTTGTGAATACAATATTCATGCCCTTTATCATATCTACTTGATCATAGATAATCTCCGGAAAAATCAGCTGCTCTTTGATACCTATGGAGTAGTTTCCTCTTCCATCGAAGGAGTTGCGGCTGACGCCTTTAAAGTCCCTCACCCTGGGAAGCGCAATGTTGAACAGCTTGTCGGCAAATTCATACATGTTATCTCCCCTGAGGGTTACCTTTGCACCTACGCTCATTCCTTCTCTTACCTTGAAGTTTGCGATGGACTTCTTCGCTTTGGTTACTACAGGCCTCTGACCGGTGATGAGAGCCAGCTCCTGAACTGCAGTTTCCATGATCTTTGGATTGTCCTTCGCTTCGCCGAGACCCATGTTGATGGTAATCTTCTCAAGCTTAGGCACTTCCATGACGTTCTTGTATTTGAACTTTTCCATCATGGCATTGAATACTTCTGTTTTATAATATTCTTTCAGTCTTGCTGCCAAGATCGTTCCCTCCTTTCACTAGTCTAATATCTGGCCTGTTTTCTTGGATACTCTCTTCTTTACGCCGTCTACCACCGTGTATCCGATCCGTGTCGGGGCTTTGGCTTTGCTATCCCAGAACATCACATTTGAAACATGGATAGGGCCTTCCTGGTGCTTGATTTCCGCTGCAGCTTTTCTAGTCTGCTTCTGGTGCTTCGTCTGGATATTTACCCCTTCCACGATAATTCTTTCCGTTTTGGGGAACGCTTTAAGAACTTTACCTTTTTTGCCCTTATCTTTGCCGGTGATCACCAGCACCATATCATCTTTCTTAATTCGCATCCTCAACACCTCCTACAGTACTTCCGGCGCGAGGGACACGATCTTCATAAAGCTCTTGTCTCTCAGCTCTCTCGCCACGGGTCCGAAAATACGGGTCCCTACGGGGTTCTTATCTTCTTCTATGATAACGGCGGCATTTTGATCAAACTTCACATAGCTGCCGTCTACGCGTCTGACGCCTTTCTTTGTTCTTACGACCACGGCTTTTACTACATCGCCCTTTTTGACGACGCCGCCGGGGGTTGCTTCTTTAACAGCACATACAATTATATCTCCAATGTCCGCATATTTACGGCTTGTTCCGCCGAGAACACGGATGCATAACAGTTCTTTTGCGCCGGAATTGTCAGCAACCTTCAATCTAGTTTCAACTTGAATCACGATAGGTGCCTCCTTCCTTACTTAACCTTCTCGATTATCTTCACAAGTCTCCATCTTTTGTCCTTGGACAGAGGCCTGGTTTCCATAATTCTCACTTTATCGCCGATATTGCATTCGTTGTTCTCATCATGAGCTTTAAAGTTTTTCGTGCGCTTGGTGGACTTTCCGTAAAGGGAATGTCTTACGAAATCTTCCACAGCTACTACGATGGTCTTATCCATTTTGTCGCTGACCACGTATCCGACTTTGGTCTTCCGTCTGTTTCTCTCTTCCATAATCACATCCTCCTTTCTTTAGCCTTGCGCCCTTTTAAGCTCTTTTTCTCTCAAGATGGTCTTTGCTCTCGCAATTTCCCTCTTTACATCACGCATTTTAATCGGGTTCTCCAGCTGGCCGGTCACTTGCTGGAATCGCAAATTGAACAGTTCGTTCTTTAACTTTTTCACTTCTGCTGCGAGTTCGGCTTCGCTCATTTCTCTCATTTTGTCCAGTTTCATTACGCTTCACCACCCTCTGCAATTTCCTGGCCTTTGACGGCAAATTTGCATTTCACCGGGAGCTTGTGGGAAGCCAGTCTCATAGCTTCTCTGGCCTTCTCCTCTGTTACTCCTGCGATTTCAAACATAACTCTGCCCGGCTTGACCACTGCTACCCAATACTCAGGAGCACCTTTACCGGAACCCATACGAACTTCAGCGGGTTTCTTGGTAACAGGTTTGTGAGGAAATATCTTAATATATACGTTTCCGCCCCTCTTAATGGAACGGGTCATTGCAATTCTGGCAGCTTCTATCTGATTTGAAGTAATCCAGCCACACTCTTGGGATACTAAACCATAGGTCCCGTAGGTGATGGTGTTCCCTTTGGTGGCAACGCCCTTCATTCTTCCTCTATGGACACGACGACGTTTTACACGCTTAGGCATTAACATCGTTTGTTCCTCCTTTCATACTCAGTTTCTTACTCTTCCGAAACGGTTTCGGGTGCTTCAGCCGCTTCTGCCGGTTCAGCCTTAGCAGGCTGCTCAACCGGCTTCACACGCCTTCTGGGATTTACGGCCTTGACCTCGGGTTTGTCATCCTTACGATATCCGCTCCGTCTCTCAGACCGATCTGTGTCCCTTCTGCGTCTGTCTCCGGATCTTCTGCGTCTGTCTCTGTCATCTCTTCCGCTCTCTTCAGGCAGCGGACTCTGCAACTCTTTTGACAGAACCTCTCCGTTGTTGATCCAAACCTTCACACCGATCTTGCCGTACTGTGTATCTGCCCCTGCAAAACCGTAACTGATATCGGACCTAAGAGTATGGAGGGGAACATTTCCTTCACTGTACTTTTCGCTTCTGGCTATTTCCGCTCCGCCCAATCTTCCGGAAACAACGATCTTGATACCTTTTGCTCCGGCTTTCATGGTCCGTCCGATGGCCTGTTTCATGGCCCTCCGGTATGAGATTCTTCTCTCGAGAGCCTGGGCAACGCTTTCTGCCGTAAGCTGGGCGTCCATTTCCGCTCTCCTAACCTCGACGATGTTCATCATCGTGGTCTTTCCTGTGAGCTTTTCAACTTCCGATCTCAGCTCGTCAATACCTGTTCCGGATCTTCCGATTACCATACCGGGTTTAGCGGTCAATACGGTAACCTTGACCTGGTTATTGGCGGCTCTTTCAATTAAAATCTTTGAAACGCCTGCAGCAAAAATTCTTTTCTTAATGAAATCTCTGATCTTTTTGTCCTCAACAAGGTAGTCTGCAAAATCCTTTTTATCCGCATACCACTTGGAGTTCCAGTCTTTGATAACGCCTACTCTCAATCCATGTGGACTTACTTTCTGACCCATTCAATTAACCTCCTACTCTCTTTCCCTAAGCGTTACGCCAATATGGCTGCTTCTCTTGAGGATGATTGATGCACGGCCCTGAGAACCGGCCCTCCACCGTTTCATGGTTGGACCCTGATGGGCATATATTTCAGCAACGTAAAGCTTATCCACATTCATATCATGATTGTTCTCTGCATTCGCTGCTGCGGATTTAACTACCTTCTCCACCAACACTGAACCCTTGCCCGGGGTAAATTTCAGTATAGTCAGCGCTTCATTTAAGTCTTTTCCTCTCACCAGATCGACAATCGGCTTAAGCTTGATGGGAGACATTCTGACATACTTTGCAACTGCTTTCGCTTCCATGTTCTTCATCCTCCCTTACTTTTTCTTCACTTTCGAGGATTTGTCCGCTGCGTGTCCTCTATAATTTCTCGTAGGTGCAAACTCGCCGAGTCTGTGTCCTACCATATCTTCTGTTATATATACCGGCACATGCTTCTTCCCGTCATGAACCGCTATTGTGTGTCCCACCATCTGCGGAAAGATAGTGGATGGTCTGGACCAGGTTTTAATAACTTTTTTATCGTTGGCTTCGTTCATTTTCTCGATGGCAGCCAATAATTTCTCGTTGACATAAGGTCCCTTTTTCAGTGATCTACCCATCTTGCTTCATCCTCCTCTCCGCTTACTTCTCACCGCGTCTCTTGACAATATACTGATTAGACTGCTTTTTCTTCTTTCTCGTCTTGTATCCCAGCGCAGGCTTACCCCAAGGAGTAACAGGATTCGCGCGGCCGATTCCCGCCTTGCCTTCGCCACCGCCGTGGGGATGGTCGTTGGGGTTCATAACAGAACCTCTGACGGTGGGTCGAATACCCATATGTCTCTTTCTTCCGGCCTTACCGATCTTAATGTTTTCATGATCCAGGTTGCCGACTTCCCCGATTGTGGCTCTGCACTCCATCCGGATTTTTCTCATTTCGCCGGAGGGCAGTCTCACTGTGGCATAATCGCCTTCTTTCGCCATGAGTTGCGCTCCGTTTCCTGCGGCTCTGACCAACTGAGCGCCTTTTCCGGCTTTCAGTTCGATGCAGTGGATTACGGTACCCACAGGAATGTTCTTTACGGGAAGCGCATTGCCTACCTGAATATCTACATCCTCACCGGAATAGATGACGTCTCCAACCTTCAGGGTGTTGGGAGCTATGATATATCTCTTCTCACCGTCAGCGTAGAAGATGAGAGCGATGTTCGCGCTTCTGTTGGGATCGTACTCGATAGTGGCCACTCTTCCGGGCACTCCGTCCTTATCCCGCTTGAAATCGATGACTCTATACTTAGGTCTGTATCCGCCGCCTCTATGGCGAACTGTGATTTTGCCTCTTGCATTTCTTCCGGAATGCTTTTTCAGCGTCACTGTAAGGGACTTTTCCGGAGTTGAGGCTGTAATTTCTTCAAAAGTAGAAACCGTCATTCCCCTTAAGCCGGGCGAGGTCGGTTTATATTTCCTGATTGCCATTTTCTGCGTCCCTCCTTATAGTCCTTGGAAGAATTCGATTTCCTTACTCTTCTCGGTAAGGATGACGATGGCCTTTTTGGAAGCCGCCGTCCTGCCCACATTTCTTCCCATTCTCTTCAACTTACCTTTTACGTTCATTATGTTGACTCTTTCAACATCCACACCGAAGATCTCTTCGACCGCTTGTTTCACCTGGGTCTTGTTAGCGTCTACGGCTACTTTGAACGTGTATCTCTTCTTTGCCGCATCATCCATACTTCTTTCTGTGATAACAGGCTGGAGGATAATATCGTAAGGGGTTTTCATTATGAATACACCTCCTCAATTCTGGTTACTGCATCCTTGGTCAAAATGAGACTGGTGTGGTTGATGATGTCGTACACATTCATCTCACCTACAAAGGTGGTTTTTACACCGGGGATGTTGGCCGCAGAACGAACCACATTCTCATCCTTGATATCCGTTATGATCAACGCTTTTTTTCCGGCTTTCAAATTATCCAGAACTTTGATCATTTCTTTCGTCTTCGGCTCATCCATTTTCAGGCTTTCCAGCACGATGAGCTCATTTTCCTGCACCTTTGAGGAAAGGGCTGATTTCATCGCTAAGCGCCTCAATTTCTTGGGGAGAGTGTATCTGTAACTTCTCGGTTTGGGCGCAAATGCAATTCCTCCGCCTACATGGTTGGGGGACGTACTGCTTCCCTGTCTGGCGCGGCCTGTACCTTTCTGTCTGAAAGGCTTTCTGCCACCGCCTCTGACTTCACCTCTGGTCTTTGCAGACTGGGTGCCCTGTCTCTGATTTGCCAAATAATTCACTACAACTGCATGCACAGCATATTGATTTACTTCTATTCCAAAGATATCATCTTTTAATTCAATGCTTCCGGCTTCTGTACCGTCCATTTTTAACATTGTTACCTGAGCCATTTGACTTCCTCCTCTCTGTCAGATTCCCTATTTATCCTGACCCTTAACTGCATACTGGATGCGAAGCAAGCTCCCCTTGCCTCCCGGCACAGCGCCTTTGACCAGCATCAGATTTCTGTCAGGAATGACCTTGACCAGTTCTACGTTCTGAACGGTGACGGTCTCTCTTCCCATTCTTCCTGCCGCTTTGTTACCTTTAAATACTCTGGAAGGATAGGTTCCGGCTGCCAAAGCACCCGCTAGTCTGTGATGCTTCGAGCCGTGGCTCATAGGTCCTCTTGCTTGTCCCCATCTCTTGATATGACCCTGGGTACCTTTTCCTTTGGAAGTACCGGTTATGTCCAGCTTTTTACCTTCTTCAAAGTCAGCGACGGTTATGACTTGACCCGGCTCGTAGCTCTCGCCTTCGTCTAAGCGGACTTCCTGCAAATACTTTTTCAGAGGCGCCTGCCATCTGGCGAAATGGCCCTTGGTCGGTTTGTTGGCCCTATTCTCCTTCAGATCCTCAAAGCCGATCTGAACCGCATTATATCCATCCGTCTCTACGGTCTTGATCTGTGTGACCACATTCGGTCCAGCTTCGATAACGGTAACCGGAATAACTACTCCGGTTTCGGAAAAAATCTGAGTCATGCCGATTTTTTTTCCTAAGATTGTTTTCATGCTATCTTTCTCCCTTCTTACAGCGGATTGCGGGAATCTCCTGCAATCATACTAAGATTTTTGACATATTGTACTTTGTGCGCTTTTACAGTTTGATTTCGATATCGACGCCCGCCGGCATATCCAGCTTCATCAGCGCATCGATGGTCTTGGTAGACGGAGAGAGGATATCGATCAACCTCTTGTGGGTCCTCTGCTCAAACTGTTCTCTGCTGTCCTTGTATTTGTGGACCGCTCTCAGGATCGTTATCACCTGTTTTTCTGTGGGGAGCGGGATCGGTCCGGATACTTCCGCCCCGGTTTTCTTTGCTGTTTCTACGATCTTTGCAGCCGATTGGTCCAACGCCTTATGATCGTATGCCTTAAGCTTGATTCTGATTTTCTGTGTGCTCATTTTCTTCCTCCTTGCCGTGCCTTTATTCAGGCAGTTTTCGTACGTTTTCGCTATGCATGTACGAGGAATTCGCTCAGTACACCCTGCCGTGCGTTTCATTGTTTTTTACACAAACAAAGAAAGCGAATCCCCTCGTCCTCTTCGAGAGAGGGCAATTCTCAGTAGAAATTCTCCGATAGCACGGTAACTTCCTACCTCACCGCATTATTTGCGCCAGCGCTGTGTTAAAAACGGGGTTGTAAAAAGTGTCTGACACCTTTTACAAGCGCACTGTGCAATAGCAAGCTTTATCAGTATATAGCAGGATAAAATAGAATGCAAGAGAAATTTAAATATTTTTTTAGAAAAAAATAAAAACCATAATGAAATAGTCTGATAATTTCAAGGGTCTGGCGCTTTTCGCATCGAACACGCCTCCTGGCGTCTCCTAGTTGACGCTCATTTTGTATTCTTACCTATTATAATAACCAATATATAGCCCCGTATGACTTCGCATGATTCTCCTTTTACATGCCCGGATCCGTTCCCTTGATGATTTTATTGTTTATCGTTTTATTCTGTGGAATTTCAGAAATTTCTATGGCATTATTACCGTTTGCCGAAAATTTTTCTGTCAATTTGCTCCCGCGAGGAAATAATCGAATTTATTTTTGCATTTAAGCCATACTACAGTAAAAATTATTGACTTTTTTCAAATATCTTTACATTTTAACGTACTATGCTACTATGAAAGCAAATACGCCATACTATGCAACAAGGTAATTTTACCGGAGAAAGCCATGGATAATATTGATATTAAAATTTTAAACCAGCTAAAACAGAACGCGCGTATAAGCGCTTCGGAAATCGGTGAAAAAATCAACATGTCCGTTTCTGCAGTCATTGAGCGTATTAAAAAACTGGAGAATTCCGGGATTATCAAGCAATATACCTTAATTCTGGATCCAAAGCTTATCAATCAAGACGTATCTGCTTTTATTTCTATCAGTCTGGATCACCCCAAATATAATGAGAGTTTCATCGCCAGCGTACTCGATCACAAACAGATTGTGGAATGTCACTATATTACAGGGGACTCGGATTTTCTGCTGAAGGTAGTGATAGATTCTACGGCTTCCTTGGAAAAGGTGCTTAATGATATCAAGAGCATTCAAGGTGTATCCATGACCAGAACTCTGGTGGTTCTTTCAACGGTAAAGAATGAGTATACGGTACTTCCGGATAATCTTTAACCGTTTATTCGTCACTTTCGGCTTCTAGTTGTATTTACTTTATACATATTTCCATTCAACAAATGAAAACAGGAGGGATTATCATGATTATCGGTGTTCCAAAGGAAATTATGCATGGCGAACTGCGGGTTTCTGCCATTCCGGAAACAGTTGCAAAGTTAATTGAAGGCGGTGCGGAAGTCCTGGTAGAGAAAGTCTGCCGGAGTGGGCGCTCACTACCTTGATTCCGAGTATGAGGCGGTCGGAGCAAAGCTCATGGACGATGTGGCGGAGCTTTATGAAAAAGCGGACGTCATATTGAAGGTAAAGGAGCCGCAATTCAACGAGGCAAAAGGAGTTCACGAGGTGGATATGATGCACGAAGGCCAATATCTGATCACCTTCCTTCATCCGGCTGCTCCGGTTAATCACGAGATGGTTCGAAATTTAGCAAAAAAAGGCGTTATCGGTCTGACGCTGGACGGCATTCCCCGTATTTCAAGGGCGCAGAACATGGATGCGCTGACTTCCATGAGCACATGCGCAGGATATAAAGGCATGCTGCTGGCAGCCAACGCCTTATCCAAATTCGTGCCACAAATTTTCTGTGCGGTAGGTATGATTAAGCCCGTAAATACATTGATTATCGGCGCCGGCGTCGGCGGCCTTCAGGCGCTGGCAACTGCCAAAAGACTGGGCTCTGTGGTATATGCGGCGGATATTCGTCCCGATGCCGTGGAGCAGGCAAAGAGCTCTGGGCGCTAAAATCGTCGAGACGGCAGTGCCGGCAGAGCTGGCTGTAGGAGAAGGAGGTTACGCTCTCTCCCTTCCCGATGACGTGCTGGCCAAAGAACGTGAAGCCCTTAAGGATGCCGTCTCCCAGATGGATATCGTTTTCTGCGGCGCCCTGGTGCCCGGAAAACTGGCCCCCATATTAATAACGGAAGAAATGGTGGCTTCCATGGCTCCCGGATCAGTCATTGTAGACATCTCCATCGATCAGGGCGGCAACTGTGAAGCTACGGTACCCGGTGAAACCGTAGTGAAGCACGGAGTCACAATCATCGGCATCAAGAACATTCCCGGCATGCTTGCCACCAGCTCCACCTGGATGTTTGCAAACAACGTCTATCATTTGGTCAATTACCTGATGAAAGACGGAAAAATTGTCCTTGACAGGAACGACGAAATCGTGGCGTCGATCCTTACTACCATCGACGGTGAAGTGGTACACGCAGGCGCCAGAGAAGCTATGGGTCTTTAATTTCTAACTTGAAGTTTGGAGGATAAACTGATATGCATCCTTTTATACTCGTCATACTGTTCATCGTTTGCGCATTGGTAGGATATAAGGTGATTACCAATGTTCCCAGCCTGTTGCACACACCACTTATGACGGCCATGAATGCATTGGCCGGTATTGCCCTGTTGGGCGCGCTTACCTGCACCGCCATGGCTGTCTATACCGCCAACCAGATCCTGGGCTACATCGGTATTTTTCTGGCCATGGTCAACGTAGTGGGCGGTTTCGGATTGTCTCACCGCATGCTTAAGATGTTCAGGCACGAGGAGCATGAGGAGGTGAATAATCGATGAGCGACACTGTTTATTTTGTCCTCTGCGCCATATTAGCTTTAGGCGTGCTGATCGGCCTCTCCATGCTCAGCAAAGTTAAAACCGCCGTGGCCGGAAATATGATCAGCATCTTATGTACCGCAGGAGCCATAGTCATTACCATGTTCAAATATGAGCTCCTCAGCGCCATCGGTCTGTGGATCTGCCTCGGGTTGGGATTGTTGGTCGGCGTTTACTGGTCCTTTACACTCAAGATGATCCAGATGCCCCAGGTGGTAGCGCTGCTCAACAGTTTCGGCGGAGCTGCAGCAGCTTTGGTAGCCATCGTCACCATGCTGGATGTGGCGCCTCTATCCACCTTTGCGCTGATAACCGCCGCATTGGCACTGGTTGTCGGTACCCTGACTTTTACGGGAAGCGTTGTGGCTGCAGGAAAGCTGCATAAGCTGATCTCCCAAAAGCCTATCATATGGAAAGGGCATCAAGCCATTACCACCATTTCCCTGATACTCACCCTGGCTGCTATGGTGCTCATGTGCATTCCTTCGGTTCCCACTCCCGGCCAGCGTGATTTTCGGAATTCTCATCAGCGGATTTTTCGGCATAGCTTTTACTGTAAGAGTCGGCGGCGCGGACATGCCTATTACGATTTCCTTGTTGGTATCCCTTTCCGGAGTGGCCGACGGCATTGCCGGAATGGCGATCAGCAACATCCTGCTCGTTTCTCTCGGCGGGATCGTAGGCGCCTCCGGACTCTTGCTTACTAAAATCATGTGCATGGCCATGAACCGCTCCCTTTCAGATATATTGATGGGCAAAACCTCCGTACAGGCATCCGCCGAGGCTCCTTTCCTTAAAACCGCTCCCGCAGGCTCACAGGATTCCGAACCGGCTCAAGACGATTCCGTTTCGGAAGGCGAACCCACGGACGATGTGATGAAGCTCCTTCAGCAAGCCAAAAATGTCATCATCGTTCCCGGCTACGGCATGGCTTTGGCCCAGGCCCAGCAGAAGGTCAAGGTTTTGGCCGACAAGCTGGAAGCCCGCGGCGCCTCGGTGGACTTCGCCATCCATCCCGTTGCAGGAAGAATGCCCGGACACATGAACGTGCTGCTGGCCGAAGCGGATGTGCCTTACGAAAAGCTTCGCAGCATGGAAGAAATAAATCATGAATTCGAGAACTGCGATCTGGTCATCGTAATCGGCGCCAACGACGTAATCAACCCGGCGGCAAATACCGCCAAAGACACGCCGATTTACGGCATGCCGATCCTCAACGTGGACCAGGCTAAGAATGTGATCATCTGCAACTACGATATGAGCCCCGGCTATGCGGGTGTTGACAACCCCCTGTATACGAAACCCGGTGTTATTATGATGCTGGGCAATGCGGAAGAAACGGTCCGGGAACTTATCGGCAAAATCGGAGCCTCCACGGATTCCGCCGGGCAAGCCGCTTCGGGACAACCGGATAAAGATGCGAAAGATACGGCTGACCTGGGCAATCTGCTAAAGAGCGCCAAGCGGGTCATTATCGTTCCCGGCTACGGCATGGCTTTGGCCCAGGCGCAGCAGAAGGTCAGAGCTCTGGCCGACAAGCTGGAAGCCGGCGGCGCCTCCGTGGACTTTGCCATTCATCCCGTGGCCGGCAGAATGCCCGGACACATGAACGTTCTGCTGGCTGAAGCGGATGTACCCTACGAAAAGCTTCGCAGCATGGAAGAAATCAACGACGACTTCGAAAACTGCGATCTGGCCATCGTAATCGGCGCCAACGATGTAATCAACCCGGCGGCGAACACGGCCAAGGACACGCCCATTTACGGCATGCCCATCCTCAATGTGGATAAGGCGAAGAACGTGATCATTTGCAACTATGATCTGAGTCCCGGCTACGCGGGCGTTGACAACCCCCTGTATACGAAACCCGGCGTTATTATGATGCTGGGCAATGCGGAAGAAACGGTTCAGGAACTCATCGATAAAGCCTAGCGCGATTTACCGCGCTGCGATTCTATCTCAGGGGGAGTCCGTTTCCCTTACAGCCAATGCAAAATGATACAAAAAGACATCCGGACATAAAAGCCGGATGTTTCAGACTGTAGACAAAGTCGCAGAAAGACAACAGATTCTTCTGCGGCTTTTCTTATGTAAACAATCCTCAAAGATATTGGAATTTGAACATCTAAAGGCATTTTTATGATATAATTAAATCATAGCGAGGTGACGACGAATGATGATAAAAAATGCCGGAAATCAAAGAAATCAGATCCAGTTTGTTTCAGCAGACAGTCTTGTTCCTGAAAATCATCTCCTGCGTGACATTGATAGGGCGATTGATTTTTCCTTTATCTACGAACTCGTACAGGACAAGTATTCCCAAGATCAGGGAAGGCCAAGTCTGGATCCTGTCATGCTGATCAAAATCCCCCTTCTTCAATATCTCTATGGCATACCCAGCATGAGACAGACGATTCGGGAAATCGAAGTAAATGTTGCTTACCGTTGGTTTTTAGGGTTAGACCTCACATCTTCCGTACCTCACTTCAGTACCTTCGGAAAGAACTACACCCGTCGCTTTAAGGGAACAGATTTGTTTGAGCAAATCTTCGAGAAGATTCTGGAGGAATGCTTTCTGCATGACATGATCGATCCTTCTGTGATTTTCGTGGATGCGACGCATATCAAGGCAAATGCCAATAAGAAAAAATCCATTAAGACAATGGTAAAGGTTCAAGCAATGGATTATGAATCGAAACTTCTTAGAGAAATTAATGAGGATAGGCAGGCGCATGGAAAAAAGCCATTTAAGGATCGGGATAATGACGAGGATCCCCCAACCAAGGAAGTGCAGCAGAGCACTTCAGACCCTGAAAGTGGTTTGTTTCACAAAGGAGAGCACAAGAAGGATTTTGCTTATGTCACCCAGACAGCTTGTGATCAGAATGGCTGGGTGCTAGGATACACGATTCATCCCGGGAATGAGCATGATAGCAGAACCTTTTCTGCAATCTACGAAAGACTGAAAAAGTATGATCCGACATTAATGGTGTTGGATGCAGGTTACAAGACACCTGCCATTGCCAAGACACTACTCGATAATGGAATCAAGCCGATTTATCCATATCGCAGGCCTATGACGAAAAAAGGGTTCTTCAAGAAATATGAATACGTCTATGATGAATACTTCGACTGTTATCTGTGCCCCAACCATCAAGTCCTTCGTTATTCCACCACGAACCGGGAAGGATACCGAGAATACAAAAGCAATCCTGCCATTTGTGCAAACTGTCCTTATCTATCCCAATGCACAGAGAGTAAAAACCACCAAAAAACAGTCACGAGACATATTTGGGAACCGTACCTTGAAATCTGCGAAGAGATTCGACATACCGTCGGGATGAAGGAATGGTATGAGAAACGCAAAGAGAGCATTGAACGAATCTTTGGAACGGCCAAGGAGTTTCATGGAATGCGGTACACCAGGTACAATGGCAAAGCCCTGATGGAGATGAAAGTCGGGCTTACCTTTGCATGTATGAATCTTAAGAAACTAGCCAAGATGAAAAGAAGGAAAGGTCTATTAGACCCTGTTGACACTTCTTTTTTATTAAATCTCCTCGGGGATTTGATTCGATTTCTGAAAATGAAAAGCGTCTCAGAAGTTCTTGTTTTCTGAGACGCTTTGTCTACAGTCTGAGACATCCGGACATAAAAGCCGGATGTTTTTTCTTTCAGATTTTTTGTTTCAGGAAAAATCTATGATCTACGAAAAGAAATGATTTGCCCTTAAGAGTTTTTCATCATAACGCTTTCGATAACATCGGATACATCTTCACATGCGTCGCAGGCCTTCTCTAAAATATGGAAAACGTGGGTCCAGGCCGCTACCGCTACCGGGTTCATCTCGCTGACATAAAGCCTTCTCGTCGCCTCGGTATACAGCTTGTCTCCGACTTCTTCCAATCGGTTTACTTCCACGATATGTTTATGCAGCGTTTTAGACTTGCGGAAATTGCCGAATTCCTCAAGCGCCTTTTTCAACTCTTCACAACATTGTTCGATGATTAAGGCAACTTCCAGGGCATCTTTCCGTATCACCGTTATATTGAACATATATAGACGCATCAGTACATCTTCGATGGAGTCAGTAACATTATCGATCTGATCGGCCATTTGCATGATATCTTCTCTCTCGATAGGTGTAATAAACTCTCTGGCCAAAAGTTCCATCATCCGATGCTTCTCCAGATCAGCGCTATGCTCAATCCGGTGCATTTCCTCCATCTTCTGTTCCAAATCCTCAGGACGATAATCCGTCATAACTTGGATCAATAGCTTCGAAGCCTTGCAAGAGTATTCCACCAGCTCCACAAATATCTTGAAATAATCGTTGTTTTTGCGTGCCATTTGTTTTGTCCTTTCCTCCACTATACAGAGCCGCTTTTGCGGCTGCTTCTCTTTCACTGATTAAACGACCCGTATTAGAAGATTTTCATAAAGACCCAAGCCATAAGAAATCCTATAAGTCCGCAACCCGGGAAAGTTAGAAGCCATGCTGTAACCATCTCTCGCACCACGCCCCAGTTTACGGAAGACACTCTTTTCGCCGCTCCCACGCCCATTATGGCTGTTGTTTTTGTATGAGTGGTGCTTACCGGGATACCGAAAACCGAAGATGTAAACAAGCATGCAACGGCTGCAAGGTCCGCGGAAAATCCCTGATACTTCTCCAGCTTGACCATATCCATCCCGACGGATTTTATGATCCGATATCCCCCGATGGAAGTGCCCACGGCCATGACGATAGAACAGAGGATCATCAACCAAATGGGAATCACAAACTCCGTTGTGTTGGCCTGACCTTGCGCCAAGAACATACCGAGCAGAAAAACGCCCATAAATTTCTGGCCATCCTGCGCTCCGTGCATAAAAGCCATACCTGCGGCCCCCGCGATTTGCGCATTCCTAAATAAGTAAAAGGTCTTCCGTCGGTCTGTCCGGGCAAATGCCTTCCCAATACCTTTGCTCACAAGCCAGCCTGCACCAAAACCCATTCCTGTGGACAGCACCAGTCCATATATTACTTTTATCCACTCTTCCGGATTAATGCCGGACAAACCTCCCTGGAGCGCTATGGCCGCTCCGGAGATACCTGCAATCAGAGCATGGCTTTCGCTTGTAGGTATTCCGAACCACCAGGCCCCGCTGGCCCATATCACAATGGCAAACAGTGCCGCGCAAAGGGCAACCAAAGCGGTATGCGGATCTCCGCGGAAATCCACCATGCGATAGATGGTTTGCGCAACGGTGGCATTTATCAGCGTCATGATTAGAACGCCCAAAAAATTAAAAACCGCTGCCATTAAAATGGCAGTGCCGGGACTCATAGAGCGGGTAGATACACAAGTGGCAATAGCATTCGGAGCATCTGTCCAGCCGTTTACCAAAATGACACCCAGCGTCAACAAAGTGATGATAAATAATGCCGGGTTCGATATCATTTGCTCTAAAAAACTTAACAACGTAATTGTCATATTTTCTCCTTCTACGACTCTTATCCCAATGATGATGATACCTGTTTTTTGCCTGTAAGGCAAGAGAAACTTGTCCTAATGAAACGCACAGGAGATCATTGCCTCATTGGAAACGGTTCCTTTTGATTCTATACCCTAGAAGCATCAAAAGGAACCGTCCCATATTAATTTAGTCCCGCTTGTTTTTAATAGTTAATAAAAAACTACTGGAGGCGGTACAATACCGTCTCCAGCTCTTCATTGCATTTATCCGATTTTATTCGATCATGGTCCAAGCGGAACCGGACCATGCGCCGTCAATGATGCGGTCAACCTCTGTCTCTTTTGTTCTAAGGATGTTCAACGTCATATTGGTCCAACGATCTTTTCCCGGACCATCGAACAAATACCTCAATATCTTCTCACCCATTTTTTACGCCCCTTTCTTTCAACAATTGTTACACATTTATCAGTATTATTGTTTCTATTTAAGGCGAATTGTAAAATGAAGTTGAACTAATAAAAAATCCATAGTGACGATTTCTGTTGTAAAATAGTTTTTACGAGAAACAATTTCACAGAAAGGCGAATCACTATGGATCACTCACAGTTTACACCTAATCCGCGAAAAAATAAACATCTTTCTTTTAAAGAGCGCGTAAAAATCGAGTTATTGGCTGGTGAAGGCAAAACTGCTTATGCCATCGCAAAACTGCTAAATCGGCCCATAAACACCATTACAAACGAACTAAGGCGTGGCACAGTGGAACAGATAAAGCAGGGCAAATTAGTAAAAATCTACTACGCTGATGCCGGCCAGGCTAAATATGAGGCAAATCGCCGGAACACTGGTCGCAGGTACAAGCTGCTACAGTGCAGTGAGTTCGTAGGCTATGTTGAGAAGATGATGTTAGAGGAAGATTGGTCCGTGGACTCTGCCGTAGGTAGGGCTGCAGCAACGGGTAAATTCGATAAGATGCTTTGCACCAAGACCATCTATAACTACATCGACTTGGGGCTCCTAAAGGTTAAGAATACTGACCTGCCACTAAAACTGAGGCGCAGCCCTAAAGGGGTTCGTATCAGGGCAAACAAGCGAAACCTCGGTGACAGTATTGAAAGCCGTCCTTCCCATGTGGAGGAACGAGAAGAATTCGGCCACTGGGAGATCGATACAGTCATCGGTTCAAAATCCAAGGAGGACGAAAGCTTGTTGACTATCGTCGAACGGAAGACCAGAAACGCACTGATTCGTAAAATTTCAGCAAGAACAGCAGAAGCAGTAATGAAGGAAATTGATACGATCAAGGAGGAATTTGGCAGTCAGTTCCATGAAGCTTTCAAGACTATCACTTCCGACAACGGATCTGAGTTCGCCTCCCTGTCCAGACTGAAAGAACAGAATGTAGGAGTATACTTTACCCACCCCTTCTCCTCATTTGAACGAGGCACCAATGAAAACCATAATGGCATGATACGACGCTTCATCCCGAAAGGGAAGAAGATTTCCGATTACAGCTTAGAGGCCATCGAGCGAATAGAGGAATGGATGAATGGCCTCCCTAGAAAGATCCTAGGCTACAAAACCCCGGAGGAGCTCTTCGAAGAGGAACTCGATTTAATCTATGCTCTTTAACAACAGAGATTGGTCAAGGTACGGAGAATAGTTCAACTTGTTATTGCAATTCAGGTTGTTTCTATTTAATGTAACATAGGCTTCTTTTCAATATTACTATATCATGAAGCTCCTGTTTATGCAACAATTTCGTTATAATTTTAACAAAAAATTTTTTAAGGGGCTTTAATGATTCTATTTAGCTCCTATTCTTGCCTGTATTTAAGCGACAAACAAACAATCTTCTGCCTTCTGTCTGTGCCCTGTCTACATCGGAAGCAGAGAATAAACAGGATTCGAATCGGACATTTGGAGCCCAGGGTACTCTCTCAAGAAAGAACTAGTAATTGGTGGCTGACACTTTTGCATGTTATCCGGGCAAGGAATCAGCCTTGTCAATAAAAAATAGAAGGTAAAATGTGCAAAAAATTGAGTTATGTGTGGATTATTAGGGCAATAACCTTGGAATTCCACACACAACTTAGTTTTTTGGGTCAAGTCCTTTTTTGTGTGTAAATTCGTTCGGTCACAATATAGTTAACGTTTAATACTTTGTTGCAATAACGGATAGCTTTTCGCATTTATTCCACGGTCCTGTTGACATGGGGGGCCCTGACCCTCTGGACTCCCTTTTTTAGGCAGAAGAAGACCACTCTCTTGGGCGTCATCTCTGCCGCCGAGAGTTTACCAGAGGGTCAGCCCCATGTAAACAGGCTTTCGCGGCATAAATGCTTCTATGTTAAGCTGCTTTCAGCAGTTTTACCTGTTCCTGGGCAATCTTGATAAGCTTCGGTTTTGCTTCTTCGATTGCATTCATGCATTTTTCTTTTGTGAACAAGGCATTTCTTGTACTCATTATGTCATTTCGATCGATTAAGACCGCTCCCATTAAGCGGGTCAAGGACGCTGCATTTGGAAAGATCCGAATCACATCAGAACGGCGCCCTAACTCGCCATTTTCACGCTCTAAATAGTTCGTAGTCCGAAGGGGAGTCCGCATGCTTTCTGGTAGCAGCATCACTGTCATGGCTTCCTCAAATCCCTCATCAAGGATTTCCATAGCTTTTGGTGCTACATCCTTGTAATCCTGAATGATTTCATTCCTTCGCTCTCTAGCTTCTTTCATGGTTTTGGCATTAAACATTTCACGGAGCTCGGTCTTTAATCCTTTCTGCTCTTTTTTCGGAGTCTCCTTAAGGATGTTTTCCTGAAAATGATATTGACATCTTTGCCAAGGAACCTCCGGGTAAACCTCTTTCAAGCCTGCAAGTAAACCTTGATGGGCATCCGATGTGATCATATCGGGATTTACTCCTCGTTTTTTTAAACTTGTCAAAAACTCCTTCCAGGTTCTCTCTGATTCATTATCATAGGTGCCAAAATCAATGATTTCTCTACGGCCATCCTCTGTAATCCCCATGGCAACCATGAAGGCTTTCGATACGATGCTGTGGTTTTCTCTTACCTTAAAGTATTTCGCATCGGTAATTACGAACGGGTACGGATCTTTCAATGGACGGTTTTTAAACTGCTTAATGCTTTCATCTAGGCGCCTACAAAGCTCGGATACGGTTGATTTCGAGAAGCTAGCCCCGCAGAGCTCTTCCACAACATTGGTTACTTTTCTTGTGGATACACCTTGGACAACCATCTCCATCATAGTCGTCAGCAAAGCCGCTTCATTTCTTTGATATTGATCAAAGATCATCGTTACAAACGGAACATTTCTGTGGCGTGGAACCTTTAGCGTGAGTTTCCCGATCCTTGTAACAAGAGGGCGATCCCTGGTACCATTTCGGTAGTCGTTTCTGTCCTCGCTTCGTTCATGCTTCGAGGCCCCTATCTGATCTTCTGATTCTGCCAAAAGGAAGGCATTTAGGATCTTCTCCATCAGGTACGCAAACGCTTCATTTCGCTCTTTTGAAAAAAGAGCTACCACTTCGTCATAGTCTATTGTAATATTGACTTGAGACATGTTTCTTCACCTCCGGTTTTGTTGTTGTGGTAACTACATTGTAACCGAACGAAGAGACATGTTCTCTTTTTATTTTTTAATTTACACCATTATACGGACGTAACTGTTTTTTGCACAGAATGGATCGTTTCGCATCTTTTGATCCACACATAACTCAATTTTTTGCACAGAAACACAATTAAATTTTGATTTCTTCCCATTCCCAAGATCTCTCAAGCAAATTCGGAGCCTCCTGGGACCGGTAATGCTAAAAAGGCCACGGGGATTGTACCCGTGGCCAACTTGATTATCTTGTCTGTATCTTTCTCTTATTCTGTGATGGCTGTTACTACGCCTGCTCCTACCGTTCTGCCGCCTTCACGAATAGCGAACCGAAGTCCTTCTTCAATGGCGATGGGAGTGATCAGGCTGATCTCCATCTGGATGTTGTCTCCCGGCATGCACATCTCTACGCCTTCCGGCAGCGCGATGTCGCCTGTTACGTCCGTCGTTCTGAAGTAGAACTGGGGTCTGTATCCGTTAAAGAACGGAGTGTGTCTTCCTCCCTCTTCCTTCTTCAGTACGTATACCTCTGCGGAGAACTTGGTGTGGGGATGGATCGAACCCGGCGCTGCAAGTACCTGGCCTCTCTCGATCTCCGTTCTCTGTACGCCGCGCAGCAGCGCTCCGATGTTGTCTCCTGCCTGTGCCTGATCCAACAGTTTACGGAACATTTCAACGCCCGTTACAACTACCTTCCGCTTCTCATCCGTCAAGCCTACGATTTCTACTTCGTCCGATACCTTCAGAATGCCTCTCTCTACTCTTCCCGTGGCTACCGTACCGCGGCCCGTGATGGAGAATACGTCTTCTACCGGCATCAGGAACGGTTTCTCCGTAGCTCTCTGCGGCTCCGGAATGTAGCTGTCTACCGCTTCGAACAGCTCTACGATCTTATCTCCCCAAGGTCCTTCCGGATCTTCCAGCGCGCCCAGCGCGGATCCCCGAATGATCGGTGTGTCGTCTCCAGGAAATTCATACATATCAAGAAGCTCTCTTACTTCCATCTCTACCAGGTCCAGAAGCTCCTCGTCGTCTACCATGTCGCACTTGTTCAGGAATACGATGATGTAGGGTACGCCTACCTGCCTGGACAAAAGAATGTGCTCTCTCGTCTGGGGCATGGGTCCGTCTGTGGCTGCCACTACTAGAATCGCTCCGTCCATCTGCGCAGCTCCCGTGATCATGTTCTTTACATAGTCCGCGTGGCCCGGGCAGTCTACGTGCGCATAGTGGCGGTTCGGCGTCTCATATTCTACGTGAGATGTAGCAATCGTAATTCCTCTTTCCTTCTCTTCTGGCGCTTTGTCGATCTGATCAAAAGCTACCATCTGTCCTAATCCGTATCTCTGATACAAAGTCTTTGTAATCGCCGCCGTCAATGTCGTCTTTCCATGGTCTACGTGACCGATGGTTCCGATATTGACGTGGGGCTTGGTCCGTTCAAATTTTGATTTCGCCATTGTGGTTTCCTCCTTTTCCTAAGGTCCGTCCTTAGGCCTACTTGTTTATCTTATCCAATAAATTCTCGGGCAGTTTTTCAAAATGGTCAAACTGCATAACATAAACGCCCCGGCCCTGTGTCTTGGAACGCAGGTCCGTAGCATAGCCGAACATTTCCGACAAAGGAACATATCCCTTGACGTTGACGGCTCCGGAACGCATATCCGTACCTTCAATGCGCCCTCTTCGAGAGTTCATGTCACCGATAATATCGCCCATGTATTCTTCCGGAGCTGTGATCTCCACCTTGAAAATCGGTTCAAGAAGCACCGGTTTTGCCTTTTTGGCAGCTTCGCGGAAAGCCATGGAAGCGGCAACCTTGAAAGCCATCTCCGAGGAGTCTACTTCATGATAGGAGCCGTCATACAGCTCTACTCCTATATCTACTACCTGATATCCGGCTATCGGGCCGGACAGCATGGCTTCTCGTATACCCTCGTCGATCTTGGGGATATATTCCTTGGGAATCGCCCCGCCGACAATCGTACTCTTGAACTCGTAGCCGGCACCGGGCTCTCTGGGCGTAACTCGAATCTTCACATGGCCGTACTGGCCGCGGCCGCCGGTCTGCTTGACATACTTGTATTCCACATCCGCAGGCGCAGACAGAGTTTCTTTGTAGGAAACCTGAGGCTTGCCCACATTTGCCTCCACCTTGAATTCTCGCAGAAGACGATCCACGATAATTTCCAGATGGAGCTCGCCCATGCCCGCAATAATGGTCTGACCCGTTTCCGGATTGGTATAAGCCCGGAAAGTGGGGTCCTCCTCCGCCAGCTTCATCAGCGCAGCGCCCATTTTGTCCTGCCCCGCCTTAGTCTTAGGCTCAATGGCAATCTCGATAACCGGATCGGGGAAGTCCATGGACTCCAGGATAATGGGACGTTTCTCGTCGCAAAGCGTATCTCCGGTGGTCGTGCTCTTCAAACCTACGGCTGCAGCAATATCGCCGGCATAGACAACGTCCGCTTCCGATCTGTGATTTGCATGCATCCGAAGGATTCTTCCCACCCGTTCCTTCTTTTCCTTAACAGAATTATATACATAGGAACCGGATTCCAAACTTCCGGAATACACCCTGAAAAATGCTAATTTCCCCACGTAGGGATCCGCCATGATTTTAAAGGCAAGCGCAGAGAAAGGTTCTTGATCGCTGGCCGCTCTCTCCGCCTCCTTGTCTGTCTTCGGCTCAATCCCTTTGATGGGAGGAATATCAATGGGGGAGGGCAAATAGTCTACCACTGCATCCAACAAAGGCTGAACGCCCTTATTTTTATAAGCGGATCCGCATAACACGGGAACCAGAGTTCCTTCGATGGTCATCTTGCGAATGCACGCTTTGATTTCTTCGATAGAGAGTTCCTCCCCTTCCAGGTACTTCATTAATACTTCTTCATCTGCTTCCGCAACGGCCTCTAACAGAGCATATCGATACTTCTCTGCTTCAGCCAGCAGTTCAGCAGGAATCTCCGTAATATGAATGTCCTTTCCCAGGTCATCCTTATATATTTCAGCTTTCATCTCTACCAGGTCAATCATGCCCACAAACGTATCTTCCTTCCCGATGGGAATCTGGATAGGCACTGCATTGGCCTTGAGCTTGTCCCTGACCATATCAACGACGCGAAGGAAGTCGGCTCCGACGATATCCATCTTGTTGACAAAGATGATTCTCGGAACGTTGTACTTTTCAGCCTGCCTCCAAACGGTCTCCGACTGAGGTTCCACACCTCCCTTTGCACACAGCACAGCCACAGCCCCATCCAGCACACGAAGGGATCTTTCCACCTCAACGGTGAAATCTACGTGTCCGGGCGTATCGATGATATTTATCCTGGTATCTTTCCATTGGGCCGTTGTTGCAGCAGAAGTTATTGTAATGCCTCTTTCCTGCTCTTGCTCCATCCAGTCCATGGTCGCCGACCCTTCATGGGTCTCACCCAATTTGTGGGTCCTGCCTGTATAGAAGAGGATGCGTTCCGTGGTGGTAGTTTTTCCGGCATCAATATGCGCCATAATGCCAATATTTCTTATTTTTTCCAACGGAAATTCTCTAGGCATATCCTAACTCCTTTCTACAACAAAACGATTTGTTGTTGTACTTTTCTACCACCTGTAATGTGCAAATGCCTTGTTGGCATCTGCCATCTTGTGGGTGTCTTCTTTCTTTTTCACAGATGCACCTGTTCCATTAGCCGCATCCATGATCTCTCTTGCAAGTCTCTCGGACATAGTACGCTCGCCTCTGGCCCTGGTATATTTGGTCAACCAGCGCAGTCCCAGAGTCTGGCGTCTTTCCGGTCTTACCTCTACGGGAACCTGATAGTTGGCTCCGCCAACCCGCCTGGCCTTTACTTCGACCACAGGCATAATGTTATTGATGGCCTTCTGGAAAACTTCCAGAGGATCCTCTCCCGTAGCTTGTTTAATTTTGTCAAATGCATCATAAACGATGGATTGTGCAATTCCCTTTTTCCCGTCGAGCATAATGCTGTTGATAAGCTTTGCTACAACAACACTGCCATAAACCGGATCGGGAAGCACTTCTCTCTTTGGTACATTACCTTTTCTTGGCATTTCTCTTCCCTCCTTATTGCATGCGATAATACTCGCTCGGTACTCGACCTCCCAAAAAGAGGCCGTGATGCCACTCAATTTATATCATTCTGCCCAAAACACGAAATGTTTTGCAATCTTGTTGGCAGAATTTATGCTAAGAAATCCAAAATCTTTAATTTCGTGATTCCTGTCATATATAATTAAGGGCACATTTGTTAAATTTCCGTACGAAACTTACCTTTGCAATCTTCCCGTTATTACTTCTTTTTCGCTCTCTTCGCTCCATATTTGGAACGTGCCTGGCCTCTGTTCGCCACGCCTGCCGTATCCAGCGTTCCTCTGACAATATGATATCTCACACCGGGCAGGTCCTTGACTCTGCCACCACGAATCAGCACAACGCTATGCTCTTGCAGGTTGTGGCCGATGCCGGGAATGTAAGCGGTGACCTCGATACCATTGGTCAGACGGACTCTGGCTACTTTTCTCAGAGCTGAGTTCGGCTTCTTCGGAGTGACAGTCTTAACGGAAGTGCACACGCCTCTCTTCTGCGGCGCCTTGATATCAGTAGACTTTCTTCTGATCGTATTGAGGCCCTTCAACAGTGCAGGAGCCTGTGACTTCTTCTCAGATCTGGTCCTTCCTTCTCTTACCAATTGGTTAATGGTAGGCATTCTGTGTTTCTCCTTTCTTGCTGCAAAGTTCCTTCCCGTCTGATCCATCAGATTGCAGAAAAAGCTCTATAGCAGCATACTCTTTTCTATTTAAACCTTTAAGGGTTTAAACTTTGCTGCGCAAATGTGGTTAGGTGCGCAAAACGAACCGGCGTTTAGTATACCACCGCCGGCTCATTATTGTCAATCTTTTTATGTCTATAAGATCTCATCCATCTCTGCTACAGATTGAAATAAGGCAGAAATGTCTCCCTGTGCCAGATCATGAACAGAGACTTCCCCTTCTTCACCTTCTTCTGCGTTCAACTCATCATCTGCATAATTAAAGGATTCCATGTATTCGGTGTTGACACCGTAATCCACTGCGATATCCCTGTACCGCTTCATGCCCGTTCCCGCCGGTATAAGCTTTCCGATGATGACGTTTTCCTTCAGACCGAGCAGATTGTCCGTCTTTCCCTTGATTGCCGCATCCGTAAGCACTCTGGTGGTCTCCTGGAAGGATGCAGCCGAAAGGAAGGAGTTGGTAGCCAAAGAAGCCTTCGTAATACCCAAGAGCACTCTCTTGGCTTTGGCAGGTTCAAGACCTTCTTCCTCAGCTCTCCAATTTGCCTCTTCCAGTTCGGAAAGGCTGTAAAGACCGCCTGGCAATAGATCCGTGTCACCGGCTTCTTCGATCTTGTACTTGGACAGCATCTGGCTCAGGATGACCTCAACGTGTTTATCATTGATGTCTACACCCTGATTTTTGTACACTCTCTGCACTTCTTTAAGAAGGTATTGGTAAACACCTTCGACGCCGTTCAACCTCAATATATCGTGGGGATTCAGAGGGCCTTGGGTAATGGCTTCGCCGGCTAATATGAAATCGCCTTTGGAAACCCGCAGCCTGGCTCCGTAAGGAACTACGTAGACCTTCTCTTCCTCTCCGCGGATCTTAACTTCAATCTTATTGTCTTTTCTCGTCTCAATGGACACCACCGTACCGTCCGCCTCGCAGATCTCGGCCAAACCTTTAGGCTTTCTGGCTTCGAAGAGCTCTTCGACTCTGGGAAGACCCTGAGTGATATCGCTTCCCGCAACACCTCCCGTATGGAAAGTACGCATGGTCAGCTGAGTTCCCGGTTCACCGATGGACTGGGCTGCCGTAATGCCTACCGCCTCTCCGATGTTCACCGGCTCGCCGGTGGCCAGGTTCCGGCCATAGCAAGTGGCACAGATGCCGTTCTTGCTCTTGCAGGTCATAACGGATCGGATCGCCACGGATTCAATTCCCGATTTTTCAATCTCATCCGCATGCTTTTCCAGGATCTCCTGTCCCGCTTCTACAATGACCTTGCCCGTGCTGTCTATGATATCCATTAGAGCGGTTCTGCCGATAATGCGCAACTTGAGAGATTCTATGATCTCTTTTCCGTCTGTAAAGGCTCGCACTTCAATGCCTTCGTTTGTTCCGCAATCCAGCTCTCTCACAATGACATTGTGGCTCACATCCACCAGTCTCCTGGTAAGATATCCCGAGTCCGCCGTACGGAGGGCCGTGTCCGCAAGTCCCTTTCTGGCGCCGTTGGTCGAAGTGAAATACTCCAGTACGGACAGTCCTTCCCGGAAGTTTGAGGTGATGGGGATCTCAATGGTATGCCCGGAGGCATTGGTCATCAAGCCGCGCATTCCGCAGATCTGCTGAATCTGTTTCTTGCTTCCTCTGGCTCCCGAGTGGGCCATGACAAATAAATTGTTCAATGTGCTGAGAGAATCCATCAATGCATTGGCTACATCATCTGTGGCAACGTTCCAGGTCTTTAGGACCCTCTCATATCGCTCCGAGTTGGACATAAGTCCCTTGCGATAAGCCGACTCATACTTTTCAACCATTTTTCTCGCGTCATCGATGATTCCGGACTTGGCCTCCGGTATCTCCATGTCTGAAACGCTGATGGTAATGGCTGCCATGGTCGAGTAATGGAAGCCCATGGTTTTAATATGATCGAGTATATTTGCAGTCGCTGTATTTCCAAAGATCCGATAGCAGCGGTCTATAATCTGGCTGAGTTTCTTCTTGTCGCAGAGGAAGTCCACCTCCAGAGAATAGGGATCCACCGTCCTGTCCACATAACCCAGCTCTTGAGGAATGTGCTCATTGAAGATAAACCTACCTACGGTAGACTCCACCAGCCTGCCTCTGTCATCCGGATTTAGTCTCTTTCTCACCTTAACTCTGGCATGCAGACCTACAACACCGTTTCTGTATGCCATGAGCATCTCGTCATAATCCGCAAAGACCTTACCGTCGCCCTTTTCCGCAGGTGTGTTTCTCTCCTCCGTACCCGGGTGAGTGAGGTAGTAGCAGCCTAATACCATATCTTGGGTGGGAGTAGTGATGGGGCTTCCGTCCTTGGGCGCTAATATATTGTTTACGGACAGCATAAGGAACCTGGCTTCCGCTTGCGCCTCTACGGACAGGGGCACGTGGACGGCCATCTGGTCTCCGTCGAAGTCTGCGTTGTATGCGGTACATACCAGAGGATGAAGTTGTATGGCTTTGCCTTCCACCAATACGGGTTCAAAGGCCTGAATGCCCAACCGGTGCAGCGTCGGAGCCCGGTTTAAAAGAACCGGATGCTCTTTGATAACCTCATCCAGCACATCCCATACTTCCGGTCTGACCTTTTCTACCATCCTTTTTGCGCTCTTAATATTGTGGGCGTAACCGTCCTGAACCAGCATCTTCATGATGAAAGGTTTGAACAGCTCAAGAGCCATTCTCTTAGGCAATCCGCACTGGTAGAATTTCAGTTCGGGTCCTACTACGATTACGGACCGGCCGGAATAGTCAACACGCTTACCTAAAAGGTTCTGGCGAAACCGGCCCTGTTTGCCCTTTAACATATCGGAAAGGGATTTTAAAGGCCTCGATCCCGGCCCCGTAACGGGCCTGCCCCGTCTGCCGTTGTCGATAAGGGCATCCACCGCTTCCTGGAGCATACGCTTTTCATTTCGCACAATAATATCCGGAGCGCTTAAATCCAGAAGCCTCTTCAGCCGGTTGTTACGGTTGATCACCCTTCTGTAAAGATCGTTTAAGTCGGAAGTGGCAAATCGTCCGCCGTCCAGCTGCACCATGGGGCGCAGATCCGGCGGGATAACGGGAATGACTTCAAGAATCATCCACTCCGGTCTGTTTCCGGAGAGCCGCAAGGCTTCGATCACTTCTAAGCGTCTGACTATGCGGATTTTCTTCTGTCCGGTGCTGTCCTTAAGCTCATCTCTGAGTTCCTTGGAAAGCTCATCCAGATCCGTTTTTGCCAGCAGTTCCCGAATGGCTTCGGCTCCCATGGCAGCCCGAAAGCTGTTTCCGTAATCCTCTCTGGCTTGGCGATATTGCTGCTCTGTGAGGATTTCTTTGTATGCCATGTCTGTATCACCGGGATCCAGCACAATGTAGGCGGCAAAATACAGTACCTTCTCCAGATTTCTCGGAGAGATGTTCAGCACCAGTCCCATTCTGCTGGGAATCCCCTTGAAATACCAGATATGGGATACGGGTGCGGCCAATTCGATATGGCCCATGCGCTCTCTTCTTACTTTTGCCTTTGTGACTTCAACACCGCAGCGATCGCAGACGATCCCCTTGAATCGAATTCTTTTATATTTCCCGCAATGGCATTCCCAGTCCTTCGTGGGACCAAATATCTTTTCACAGAAAAGGCCTTCCTTTTCCGGCTTTAGCGTTCTATAGTTGATTGTTTCAGGCTTTTTGACTTCACCCCTGGACCAACCTCTGATCTTCTCCGGTGATGCCAGGCTGATACGAAGCGATTCAAAATTGTTCAGTTCCTGCATATCTTACCTCCTACAAGATTTCCTCATCTGTATCGAAATCTTCCTGAAGATCCAAATCTTCACTGTCATCCGACAAGTCATCGTCCTCGTTTTCTTCACTGAAACCCGCATCATCCTCAAAGAGTTCTTCTTCAAGAGCGATATTTTCGATATCGTTAAATGCATCGATCCCTGAAAGATCTTCGTATTCGGTAGACTCCTTGATATCGATCACTTCGTTGTCCTCTGTAAGAACTCTTACATCCAATGCAAGGCTCTGCATTTCTTTGATCAGTACCTTGAAGGACTCAGGGATTCCGGGTTCAGGAATATTTTCACCTTTGACGATCGCTTCGTAGGTCTTGACCCGGCCAACCACGTCATCCGATTTCACCGTCAGTATCTCTTGGAGCGTATACGCTGCGCCATATGCTTCCAGAGCCCAAACTTCCATTTCTCCGAAACGCTGACCGCCAAACTGGGCTTTTCCACCCAAAGGCTGCTGGGTTACCAAGGAGTATGGACCGGTGCTTCTGGCGTGAATCTTATCATCCACCAAGTGGTGAAGTTTCATCATATACATATAACCCACCGTCACAGGGTTATCGAAGGGCTCGCCGGTTCTTCCGTCGCGGAGGATCAATTTTCCGCTCTCCGGATAGCCGCAATCCCTCAAGAGATCAATAATTGCAAGCTCGCTGGCGCCGTCAAATACAGGTGTGGAGATATACCAGTCCTTATATTTGGCAGCCAGACCCAAATGGGTTTCCAATACCTGTCCGATGTTCATACGGGAAGGTACACCCAGCGGGTTAAGCATAACCTGCAGCGGAGTTCCGTCCTCCATAAAGGGCATATCCTCTTCCGGTAAAATCCTGGAAATTACACCCTTGTTACCGTGACGGCCTGCCATCTTGTCCCCTACGCTGATCTTGCGTTTCGTCGCAACGTAACACCGCACCAGCTTATTGACGCCGGGAGGCAGCTCGTCTCCCTTTTCTCTGGAAAAGACCTTCACGTCGATTACAATACCCGTTTCGCCGTGAGGCACTCTCAGAGATGTGTCCCGCACCTCTCGGGCTTTTTCCCCGAAGATGGCGCGAAGCAGTCTCTCCTCCGCCGTCAGTTCCGTCTCTCCCTTTGGTGTGACTTTCCCCACAAGGATATCCATGGAATCTACTTCCGCACCAATGCGGATAATGCCTTCCTCGTCAAGGTCCTTCAATGCATCTTCGCCCACGTTTGGAATATCTCTGGTGATTTCTTCCGGACCGAGCTTTGTATCCCTGGCTTCCGCCTCGTATTCCTCAATATGAATAGAAGTCAGGGTATCCTCCATGATCAGTCTCTCGTTGAGAATGATTGCGTCTTCATAGTTATAACCTTCCCAGGTCATAAATCCGATGAGCAGGTTCTTGCCGAGAGCGATTTCTCCCATCTCTGTAGCCGGTCCGTCTGCAATGACTTCGCCTTCTTCCACCCTTTCACCGCGATTTACGATGGGTTTTTGATTGATGCAGGTTCCCTGGTTGGAACGTTTGAACTTCAGCAGCTTGTATTCATCGATGCCGTTGTCTCTGTCTCTTCGGATTCTTATCCTGTTTGCGTCCACATATTCTACCGTGCCCGCTTCTTTCGCAAGAACTACTACTCCGGAATCCCTTGCCGCAGTGTATTCCATGCCGGTACCAATGATGGGAGCATCCGTCACCAGCAAGGGCACCGCCTGCCGCTGCATGTTGGAACCCATCAACGCACGGTTGGCATCGTCGTTTTCCAGGAAGGGAATCATAGCTGTGGCCACGGATACTACCTGCTTGGGAGAAACGTCCATGTAGTCTACTTCTTCCCTCGGTACCAGATCCAGCTCTCCGCCGGGCTTTCTTACAACAACTTTGCTGTTGAGGAAATGGCCTTCGCTGTCCAGGGGTTCGTTGGCCTGGGCTATAATAACCTGTTCTTCTTCATCCGCCGTAATATACTGGATCTCTTCCGTGACACGACCGATGGCCTTATCGACGATACGATAAGGTGTTTCAATAAAGCCGTATTCGTTCACCCGTCCGTAAGTGGTCAAAGAACCGATTAGTCCGATGTTTGGACCTTCCGGAGTCTCAATGGGACACATGCGTCCATAGTGAGAATGATGGACGTCCCGCACCTCAAAGCCGGCTCTTTCCCTTGACAGACCGCCGGGGCCTAAAGCGGAAAGCCTTCTCTTGTGAGTAAGCTCCGCAAGAGGGTTTGTCTGATCCATGAACTGGGACAGCTGGCTGCTGCCGAAGAATTCTTTTATAGCTGCCGTTACCGGCCGGATGTTCATCAGAGCCTGAGGCGTTGTGACCTCAATATCCTGAATGGTCATCCTTTCTTTTATGACACGCTCCATACGGGCAAGACCGATACGGAACTGATTCTGCAACAATTCTCCTACGGTTCTGAGCCTTCTGTTACCCAGGTGGTCGATGTCGTCCGTGGAGCCGATACCGTCCGAAAGGTTGAGGATATAACTGACGGAAGCGATGATGTCATCTAGGATAATATGCTTGGGAGAAAGCTTGTTTTTAAAGGAAAGCATCGCTTCTTTGATATTTTCCTCACCCTCATAGTTATCCAAAATCCATTTCAGCACGGGGTAGTAAACCTTGTTGGGAAGCTTCAATTCAGCCGGATCGAAAGGAACGAAGTCCTGAAGGTTTACAAAGCAATTGCCGATGACCTTTACAGGTCTTCCTTCTACCGTCTTGCTGTAAACCATGACATATTCCGCGCCGGAATTCTCAATAGCCATGGCAAGAGTTCTGTTAATCAGGGTCCCCTCTTCAGCCAGCACTTCTCCCGTGAAGGGGCTGACGATGGGTTCGGCTGCTTTACAACCCACGATACGATTAGCCAGTCCCAGCTTCTTATTGTATTTATATCTGCCTACCTTCGCCAGGTCATATCTTTTAACATCAAAGAACAGCGCTTCTACGAGATCATAGGCGCTCTCAAATGTGGCCGGCTCGCCCGGCCTAAGTTTTTTATAAATCTCTTTAAGCCCTTCGTCGTAATTAACGGCTACGTCTTTAGCCAGAGATTTCTCCAAACGGTCATTTTCACCGAAGACTTTTAAGATTTCCTCGTTGGTGCCTTCGTAGAGCTGCTTTGCGGTTTCGCTGGAAAACTCGCCATATCTGCGAATTTTCTTCTGCAGATCCATCTCGGAGATATCCGGGTTTTTCTTTCTCTCGATAAGAACCTTCTCTTCCACGGATTTATAAGCAAGCGCTCTCAAAAGGGTGGTAATGGGCTGCTTTCTCGTGCGATCCACACGTACGGAAATCACTTCATTGGAATCCGTCTCATACTCCAGCCATGCGCCCCGATTGGGGATTATCTGCGTTGAATAAAGCTTGTTGTTGGATTTGTCCGTGGTGACATCGTAATAGGGTCCGGGTGACCGAACCAGCTGAGTGACTACAACGCGCTCCGCCCCGTTATAAATAAAGGTGCCTTTTTCGGTCATGAGAGGGAAATCTCCCATGAAAACTTCCTGCTCCTTTACTTCACCGGTTTCTTTATTAACCAATCTGACTTTAACTTTCAGGGGTGCGCAATAAGAAGCATCCCTTTCCTTACACTCTTCCTGATTATACTTGGGCTCATCATTAATAGAATGGTCGATAAATTCAAGGACAAGATTATCTGCATAATCCCTGATAGGAGATATGTCTTCAAAAACCTCTTTCAATCCTTCTTTAATAAACCAGTCGTAAGAATCTTTTTGGATTTGGATCAGATTTGGCATAGGGGCTACTTCATGAATTTTCGAGTAGCTCATCCTGGTTTTCTTACCGATTTTAACGGGTTGTGGCATATTCATCACTCCTTGTATTGACAACAAACTACTTTGCGTGGCAATGCACTATGATATCACAGCAAAAACAAGTAGTCAACAAAAATTTTTTCTTCCATTTGTTGTATTTAGCCTCAGATTCTTTACGATTGTTTTAGTTTTCGGAGCGCAGGATTACTCTCCCGCTCGACGAAGCTACGCGCTGCGTGCCGTACGATCCAGACGGTCCGTCCTGCCCGGTTGGCACTTGCTTGTACTCGCTGGAGCGCAACCCTGCGCTCCGAAAACGAATAAGAACTTGTAAAAGTGTCTGACACCAAATACAATGTCGCTTTTAGGCAGAAGGTATGCAGCAAATACAAGTCCTAAAATCAAAAATCAACTAATAATCTACAATAGTAATTATTTTAGCTGATTTTATTTACATATAATGTAAATAACTATTCTTTTTACTCCGTATATCAGCTAATTTTTATGTAATTTGTTTTTTTGGTTGATTTTTTCGAACCTGAATTGCAATAACAAGTTGAACTATTCTCCGTACCTTGACCAATCTCTGTTGTTAAAGAGCATAGATTAAATCGAGTTCCTCTTCGAAGAGCTCCTCCGGGGTTTTGTAGCCTAGGATCTTTCTAGGGAGGCCATTCATCCATTCCTCTATTCGCTCGATGGCCTCTAAGCTGTAATCGGAAATCTTCTTCCCTTTCGGGATGAAGCGTCGTATCATGCCATTATGGTTTTCATTGGTGCCTCGTTCAAATGAGGAGAAGGGGTGGGTAAAGTATACTCCTACATTCTGTTCTTTCAGTCTGGACAGGGAGGCGAACTCAGATCCGTTGTCGGAAGTGATAGTCTTGAAAGCTTCATGGAACTGACTGCCAAATTCCTCCTTGATCGTATCAATTTCCTTCATTACTGCTTCTGCTGTTCTTGCTGAAATTTTACGAATCAGTGCGTTTCTGGTCTTCCGTTCGACGATAGTCAACAAGCTTTCGTCCTCCTTGGATTTTGAACCGATGACTGTATCGATCTCCCAGTGGCCGAATTCTTCTCGTTCCTCCACATGGGAAGGACGGCTTTCAATACTGTCACCGAGGTTTCGCTTGTTTGCCCTGATACGAACCCCTTTAGGGCTGCGCCTCAGTTTTAGTGGCAGGTCAGTATTCTTAACCTTTAGGAGCCCCAAGTCGATGTAGTTATAGATGGTCTTGGTGCAAAGCATCTTATCGAATTTACCCGTTGCTGCAGCCCTACCTACGGCAGAGTCCACGGACCAATCTTCCTCTAACATCATCTTCTCAACATAGCCTACGAACTCACTGCACTGTAGCAGCTTGTACCTGCGACCAGTGTTCCGGCGATTTGCCTCATATTTAGCCTGGCCGGCATCAGCGTAGTAGATTTTTACTAATTTGCCCTGCTTTATCTGTTCCACTGTGCCACGCCTTAGTTCGTTTGTAATGGTGTTTATGGGCCGATTTAGCAGTTTTGCGATGGCATAAGCAGTTTTGCCTTCACCAGCCAATAACTCGATTTTTACGCGCTCTTTAAAAGAAAGATGTTTATTTTTTCGCGGATTAGGTGTAAACTGTGAGTGATCCATAGTGATTCGCCTTTCTGTGTATGTTTTGTGGTAAAACTATTTTACAACAGAAATCGTCACTATGGATTCCTTATTAGTTCAACTTCATTTTACAATTCGCCTTGATTTTTTCGAAGAAAAATCAGCTAAAATTCTTATATTGCAGGTTTTTTAGTTGATTAACTCGTATTATATTTCAGTTACCGGAGGTTTTCCGGGCAAAAATCAGCTAATTTTAGCCTCTTCTCATAATTTTAGCTGACCTACCATTTAGAAGCTGCAGTTGTAAAAAGTGTCCGGCGCCAAATACAACTTTGAAATGTTTCAGTTCAAATACAAATCAAATACAAACAAAAGAACCCGTTCTGTAGCAGAGAACGGGTCTTTTGACAGAATAACGTCTTATTTCAGTTCTACGGAAGCGCCAACTTCTTCAAGCTGCTTCTTGATAGCTTCTGCTTCGCTCTTTTCGACGCCTTCCTTGATGTTGCTGGGTGCTCCGTCTACAAGATCCTTGGCTTCCTTCAGTCCCAGGCCGGTCAATTCTCTTACAACCTTGATAACCTTGATCTTTTCTGCACCAGCGCTTGCCAGAACTACTGTGAATTCTGTCTGCTCTTCCGCTGCCTCTGCTGCAGCACCGCCGGCTGCTCCTACCACAGCCACGGGGGCTGCTGCGGAAACGCCAAACTCCTCTTCACAAGCTTTAACCAATTCGTTGAGTTCTAAAACAGTCATGCCTTTAATGGCTTCAATAATTTGTTCCTTATTCATTTTGATCTCCTTTTCTCTTTTCTATTACCCTATGGGCCTATTATCCTAAGCTTCAGCTTCTTGTTTTGCGTCCGCAATTGCCTGCAAAGTACGGACAAACTTGGAAACAGGTGATTGAATGCTGCCCATAAACTTAGCGATAAGCTCATCTCTTCCGGGCAGGAGCGCGATATTCTTAATCTGGTCGGCATCGTAGAAGTTACCCTCCACGATTCCTCCCTTGAAGCTCATCTTTTTGTACTCCTTCATGATGCCGTTCAGCACTCTTGCCGGAGCTACTGCATCCTCGTACCCGAAAGCGAATGCGCTGGGTCCTTTTAAAGCGGGAGCAAGAGCTTCGAAGGCAGTTCCCTGAATGGCTTTATTGAAGAGAGTATTCTTGTAAACCGTGTAGTCTACATTGGCTTCTCTGAGCTTCTTTCTCATGGCATTGGCCTCTTCTACATTGATTCCCATGTAGTCGATAACCACAGCCGATTGTGCCTTTTCTAATTTCTCTTTGATCTCATCGATCACAGCCTGCTTTTGATTCAAATGTTCCTGTGATGGCATGAACTATCTCCTTTCCGGTATTGCTCTCCCCCTATGCGGCACTGTCGCCGGCAAGCCGGGTTGCAATACACTGATTATATCGGTTAGGTGCGAAAAAGCCTTTTCCATCCTGCAGACAGAAAAGGCTCCGATTCCATAAATGTATCTTCAACCTCGGCAGGAAATTAAGCTTACGCACCTGCTGTCTACAGTCCTATATGCAGTTTTAATTATAAGGCTTTCTCTATGCACCGTGAACCATTAGTTAAAGGTAATCCTCAAAGGATTGATCTTGACTCCGGGTCCCATAGTGCTGGCTACAGTGACGCTTCTCAGATATTGGCCTTTGGCTGCAGCGGGTTTAGCTTTTACTACTGCTTCCAGCAGAGCATTGAAGTTATCAACCAGCTTTTCTTTGCCAAAAGAAACCTTTCCGATAGGAGTATGGATGATATTCGTTTTGTCCAGACGATACTCCACTTTACCGGCTTTGATTTCCTGAAGCGCTCTGGCAACGTCCATAGTCACGGTTCCCGATTTGGGGTTGGGCATCAGGCCTTTGGGACCTAAGATTTTACCCAGTCTTCCTACTACACCCATCATGTCCGGGGTAGCCACGACCACGTCAAAGTCAAACCAGCCTTCGGTTTGAATCTTCTGCGCCATTTCTTCTGCGCCGACATAATCCGCGCCCGCATCTTCGGCTTCCTTAGCTTTGTCGCCCTTTGCAAATACCAGAACTTTCTTGGTCTTGCCGGTGCCGTGAGGAAGAACGATAGCGCCTCTAACTTGTTGGTCCGCATGTCTTCCGTCCACGCCCAGTTTGATGTGGACTTCAACTGTTTCATCGAATTTGGCTTTGGCTGTCTGCAAAACCAGATCCATGGCGTCGTTTACTTCATATAGTGTTGCTTTGTCGACCAATTTAGCCGACTCTTTGTAGATTTTACCTCTCTTTGGCATTTTGTTACCTCCTTGTGGTTCTTGCGGCTTTCAGCCTCCCACGTCATTAGTCGCGAACAACGATTCCCATACTTCTTGCAGTTCCCTTGATCATTTCTGTTGCAGAATCAAGATCTGCGGCGTTCAAGTCGGGCATTTTAAGCTTTGCGATTTCTCTTACCTGATCCGTGGTGAGCGTAGCAACCTTCTTCTTGTTGGGTTCACCCGAAGCGCTAGTCAGATTTGCAGCTTTTTTCAACAGTACAGCAGCCGGCGGTGTCTTTGTAATAAAGGTAAAGGATCTATCCGTATATACTGTGATAACCACAGGGATGATCATACCCGCCTGATCGGCTGTTCTGGCGTTGAATTGCTTGCAGAAATCCATAATGTTAACGCCCTTCTGTCCTAAAGCAGGACCTATCGGCGGCGCAGGTGTCGCATTGCCTGCAGGAATCTGCAGCTTGATCAAGCCGTCAACTTTTTTTGCCATATGTTAATCTCCTTTCCCTCGCTCATCGTTCAACGAACGGAGCAAGTTATTTTTGCGCCTGGCGCTATATTTTATCTACCTGGCCGAACTCCAGCTCGACCGGCGTGTCTCTTCCGAACATGGAAATGCGAACTTTCAGGGTCTGTTTGTCGAAGTTTACTTCTTCCACAACGCCCATAAAGCTCTCAAATGGCCCGTTGATTACCTTTACACTGTCTCCGGGGGCAATATCCAGCTTAATGTAGACCTTTTCGATGCCCATTCTTCTCACTTCTTCGTTAGTGAGAGGAACCGGTTCCGATCCATGTCCAACAAAACCCGTGACTCCTTGGGTATTTCTGACCAAGTACCAGGACTCGTTGGTGACGATCATTTTTACAAGGACGTAACCCGGAAACATCTTTCTGGTCTTGATTTTCCTCTGGCCGTCTTTGATTTCCACCCGGTCCTCTGTGGGCACCACAACTTCATGGATCAAATCCTGCATGCCTCGGTTCTCAACAAGCTTCTCAATATTTACTTTTACTTTATTTTCGTGGCCGGAATAAGTGTGAATTACGTACCATTTGGCCTTGGTAGCCTCATCCTCGTCTGCATCTTCCTGAGGCGGCTCTCCTTCTGTCGAAACCTTTTCTTCCTCGGTTTCCTCTATTACAGCCTCTGTTTCGTCGATAAAAGTACCTTCCACGATTTCCGGTGTGCCTTCTGATGTTTTAACCATTTTATTTTTCCTTTATCGCTTACATGCTGATGTTAAGAACAGCTTTCAGCAGTGCAAGGAAGGCAGAATCAAAGGCCCAAAAGATCAAAGAAAAAGCGACGCAGGTCATGATGACTACGCCGGTATACGAAACCAGCTCTTTTTTGGTGGGCCAGATGACTTTGCGCATCTCAATCCTTACACCTTTAAAATATTCCCTGATGCCGGGCCTCTTGTTAACGTTTGGTTTAACTGCAGGTTTTTTTTCCATGTTGCTCACATCCCTTAAAATTATTTGGTTTCTCTGTGAAGCGTCTGCTTCCTGCAAAACTTGCAGTATTTATTGAACTCCAAGCGATCAGGATCGTTCTTCTTATTCTTAGTTGTATTATAATTCCTCTGCTTGCATTCCGTACACGCTAATGTAACTCTTACTCTCATGGTGATTGCCCTCCGTATTTCAAATTGACTTGCTCATCAAATTGTGCATCTAAACTAAGGCCGCCTCATGGTGGCCGTAAAGTCGCTTAATTAAGTTATCATAGATTTGCCAACCTGTCAATAGAAAATCTCTTTCCTTATACCATGTTAGCTAAACCCACTACCATCAGGACATTGGCAATAAGAGCCAAAGGTACCAAAATCAGAAACAGAGCCTTTTTTGTCTTATGCCGAAACACCAGCATAGCTATCAAGACCCCGGGCGCCCCTAACAAAAAGGCCAATGTCAACAAGCTGGATTCGCTGATACGCCGACGGCCTTTTACCGCTTTGCGCTTATCCAGACCCATTACTAAGAATGTGAGTAGATTCCATGCCAGAATCACTATTGCCAGCGTCTCGTATCCGATTTCCATAAATTGCGCTCCGTTTCTTTTTTACTATTATATTTGGCACCGGACACTTTTTACAAGTATTAAAATTAATACAATTTTTCGGAGCGTAGGCTGCGCTCCGGCGAGTACAGCAAGCGCCAACGGCATGACGGGCCGATTCCACTAAAAGGGCCACGGGAAGGGTTCCCGTGGCCTAATTGTTTGTTATCTTTATCTTATTCTGTGATGGCTGTTACTACGCCTGCTCCTACCGTTCTGCCGCCTTCACGAATAGCGAACCGAAGTCCTTCTTCAATGGCGATGGGAGTGATCAGGCTGATCTCCATCTGGATGTTGTCTCCCGGCATGCACATCTCTACGCCTTCCGGCAGCGCGATGTCGCCTGTTACGTCCGTCGTTCTGAAGTAGAACTGGGGTCTGTATCCGTTAAAGAACGGAGTGTGTCTTCCTCCCTCTTCCTTCTTCAGTACGTATACCTCTGCGGAGAACTTGGTGTGGGGATGGATCGAACCCGGCGCTGCAAGTACCTGGCCTCTCTCGATCTCCGTTCTCTGTACGCCGCGCAGCAGCGCTCCGATGTTGTCTCCTGCCTGTGCCTGATCCAACAGTTTACGGAACATCTCAACGCCCGTTACAACTACCTTCCGCTTCTCATCCGTCAAGCCTACGATTTCTACTTCGTCCGATACCTTCAGAATGCCTCTCTCTACTCTTCCCGTGGCTACCGTACCGCGGCCCGTGATGGAGAATACGTCTTCTACCGGCATCAGGAACGGTTTCTCCGTAGCTCTCTGCGGCTCCGGAATGTAGCTGTCTACCGCTTCGAACAGCTCTACGATCTTATCTCCCCAAGGTCCTTCCGGATCTTCCAGCGCGCCCAGCGCGGATCCCCGAATGATCGGTGTGTCGTCTCCAGGAAATTCATACATATCAAGAAGCTCTCTTACTTCCATCTCTACCAGGTCCAGAAGCTCCTCGTCGTCTACCATGTCGCACTTGTTCAGGAATACGATGATGTAGGGTACGCCTACCTGCCTGGACAAAAGAATGTGCTCTCTCGTCTGGGGCATGGGTCCGTCTGTGGCTGCCACTACTAGAATCGCTCCGTCCATCTGCGCAGCTCCCGTGATCATGTTCTTTACATAGTCCGCGTGGCCCGGGCAGTCTACGTGCGCATAGTGGCGGTTCGGCGTCTCATATTCTACGTGAGATGTAGCAATCGTAATTCCTCTTTCCTTCTCTTCTGGCGCTTTGTCGATCTGATCAAAAGCTACCATCTGTCCTAATCCGTATCTCTGATACAAAGTCTTTGTAATCGCCGCCGTCAATGTCGTCTTTCCATGGTCTACGTGACCGATGGTTCCGATATTGACGTGGGGCTTGGTCCGTTCAAATTTTGATTTCGCCATTGTGGTTTCCTCCTAAAAAATGCATTTAATAGTGGTTTACAGCAACCTCCCTGTTCCGGACTCGTCAGCCCCGAGAGCTTGCTGTAAAATTACATAGGGCATCCTTCAAGGGAAATCTGCCTACTGAAGGATGCCAGTGAACGATGGAGCTGTTGAGCAGATTCGAACTGCCTACCTCATCCTTACCAAGGATGTGCTCTACCTACTGAGCTACAACAGCATATATGTCTATGTCCCTTTGCGCTTTTCACATTGTACTATACGGAAAACCGGGTGTCAACCTATTTTACAGTGCATTTTGGAAGGCTTTTTTATGTGTTGACGCTTAGAAAGAGAGCGAGTTTCCTTTTTGTGCGCTGAATAGCATTATCAATGGATTTGGGCTGCTTTCCCAAGTTGTCCGCAATTTCTTTATAGGTCTTTCCCTGTAAGTATTGGCTCCATACAGTGGATTCAAAATCGCTTAAAACATTTCCTCTGTTCCCTCCGATTTGATCCAAAGCTTCCTTCACGAGGAGCAGCGTTTCCGGATCCGAATTGCTGTCGGTGGGCAGGGTTTCCGATAAAGTGATAAAACGGTTCTCATCAGATATGGGCTTGTTCAGGGATACGGACATGTTTAGCGGAGAATGCTTTTTACGCGCGGCCTGCTTTACGGCAGACAAAATTTGCCGATTGATGCACAGGTCCGCAAAGGTGCGAAAGGAAGCATGTCTGGATCTGTCAAAGCTGCGTATCGCTTTAAAAATGCCGATCATGCCTTCCTGAACGATGTCATCACGATCCGCTCCAACCATAAAATAAAGGTGTGCTTTGGTCTTAACCACTTCCTTGTACTTGCGGATGAGGATTTCTTCAGCTTCACCGTTTCCGTTTTGGGCTAAGCGTACCAATTCCTCTTCAGAACGGTTCAGATCCCTGTCATATCTGTCCACTTACGATTTTCCTCTTCTCTGTCTGTTAATTTCATACATAAGAATCGCTGCGGCATTGGACGCATTCAGGGAAGAGATTTTCCCTTCCATTGGTATCGAAAGGATAAAGTCACAACTTTCTCTAACCAATCGGCTCACTCCGCTTCCTTCCCCTCCTATGACAATAGCTATAGGGCCTGTTAAATCTCTTTCATAGTAAGCGCTACCGTCCATATCGCACGCGCCGATCCACACTCCTTTTTCTTTTAAGAAATCGATGGTTTGGGCTAAATTTGATACCTTAGCCACAGGAACGTATTCAACGGCTCCCGCCGACGCTTTGGCAACCGTATCGGTTAGGCCAACCGCTCTGCGTTTCGGTATAATCACACCATGGGCGCCGGCCCCATCTGCCGTACGCATGATGGCTCCTAAATTGTGAGGATCTTCTATTCCGTCCAGGAGAATGAGAAAAGGATCCTCCCCCTTCTCCGCAGCGCGATTCAGCAGGTCTTCCACATCATAATAGCGGTAAGACGATACATAGGCAACCACACCCTGATGGGCATTCCCTCCCGGCATTCCCGCCGTGATTCTGTCCAAGGCCGCCCTGTCTACGAATTGTATGCGGATCCTTCTCTCTCTGGCAAGGGCCTCGATCTTTTTCGCCGAACCTTCGCCGCCTTTTTGCATCAGTAGTTTCTCGATCTCCCGGCCGCTCTTCAGCGCTTCCATTACCGGATTCCTTCCAACCAGCAAATCGCTCAATTGTTTTTCCTCACAGTTACTTTATTTCTGACGATACTTTTTACTATTTATTAAATATCCGTTCGTATTCGGTAAATCGATACGTGAAACCTTTCTCCGTTATGGGTTCACTCTCGTATACCAACTTCCAATTCGGATCTTTATCCAGATTAACAAAGTACTTATCCGCCGGAAAAACCGCATCTATTTTCGTAACATAAGCCTTATCGCAGTAGGGAAGGAACTCGCTATATATCTGTTCTCCCCCGATAATGAACACGTCATCCAAATCGCAGTGTTCTACGCATTGGAACAGATGCTCAATAGAGCAGCAGATCTCACAGTCGGCAGGATAGTCCTCATTGGTAGTAAGGACAATATTGGATCGGTCCGGAAGGGGTTTCCCTCCCGGAAGAGATTCCAGGGTCTGCCGGCCCATGACCACTGTTTTGCCTATGGTTTTTTCTTTAAAATATCTAAGATCTCCGGGCAAATGGGCAAGAAGTGAATTTCCCCTACCGATTGCCCAATTCCTGTCTACTGCCACGATGGCTTTCATAGATTCTCCTTTAGACCGCAACGGGTATATTTTTTATTTGAGGGTTAGTTTTATAGTTTTCTATGATGACGTGTTCGGGTCTGAAATCGTAGAAGTTCTTGATCTCCGGATCCAGGTAAACTTTTGGCGCAGGATAGGAAGGTCTTGTAAGCATTTCTTCCACCAGGGGGATGTGCCTGTCATAGATATGCGCATCCGCAATCACGTGAACCAGCTCCCCGGGTTCCATTCCGTTTACCTGAGCAAACATCATCACCAAAATCGAGTACTGCACTACATTCCAGTTATTTGCCACCAGCACATCCTGCGACCTCTGGTTCAGGATGGCATTCAGCTTATTTCCCGTTACGTTGAACGTCATGCTGTAAGCGCAGGGATAAAGCGCCATTTCATGAAGGTCCTCAAAATTATATAGGTTCGTCATGATCCTTCGGCTGTAAGGATTATGAGCCAGATCGTAAAGCACTCTGTCAACCTGATCCATTTCCCCTTCGGGATATTTATGTTTAATGGAAAGCTGATATCCGTACGCTTTTCCGATGGTGCCTTCTTCATCAGCCCAAGCATCCCAGATATGGCTGTTTAAGTCCTGAATGCGGTTTGATTTCTTTTGCCAAATCCACAAGAGTTCCTCGGTAGCGGACTTAATGGCGGTAGGTCGCAAGGTCAGAGCGGGAAATTCTTCGCAGAGATCATAACGATTTATTACGCCAAACTTCTTTATCGTATGCGCCGGCGCTCCGTCCTCCCACTTTGCGCGAACCGCTTGTCCTTCCGAAGAAAAACCGTTGTCAATGATGTCTCTGCACATTGCCGCAAATATTTCATCCGCTCTGCTCAAAGATTCTTCCCCCTTTACTATAATGTCACGGTTTCTGTATTATCTTCCGGAGCGCAACCCTGCGCCGGAAAAAATTATATGCCCTGAATATAACTCCCTAAAGCAAAAATTCTCTTATAATAACTAAAACAAGAGCAATAACCGTGATGGCAATCATGATTTTCTCGCTCTTTGTCCAGGGACGCTTTACGCCCTCTTCGCGTTCTTTTTTATATCTGGCGTCCGCCTCTTTTGTGATTTCACGGTTTGTCAGGTAGTAATCTCCCACCCAATCTCTAAATTTGTTTCGAACCTGTTTTTTTGCCCTCTTAGCCATTGTTCCGTTTCACACTTTCCATTGCAGCTTGGATGATTTCTTCCATTCTTCCGGAATTGCCGGAAAGATATAGATACCCTACAAGGGCTTCAAAAGCCGTCGCCCATTTATAATCCACGGGATCCGCATTTTTGGGTTTAGTTGAGATTCGCTTATTTCTCGCCCGTTTCACAAGCCCGAGCTCGTCTTCGGTAAGACCCGAAAGGAGCTGTTTTATTGCATGGGCCTGCGCTTCGGCCTTTACGAATTTTACCGCAGCCCTGTGAAGCCGGTCCGCATCCCCTTGCATGGTTTGTATCAGGTGATTCCGCACATAGGTCTCAAAGACTGCATCTCCCAAAAATGCCAGAGCCGTTGTATTCATATAGAGCAGTTGTTTATCTTCCATGGCATCCCTTTGGTGCTTGACCTTCCATATGGTTTTATTGTTGAAAATAGTACCACACAAAAGAAATAAAAGCAAATGAGAGTATTAAAAGTCGCAAGGCAATCGATTGTAATTTTTTCTGCATAATTGGTTGCTTTTGACCCTGGCCAGAGATGCAATTGGAATTATAAAGGAAGAAAAAGCAACCGAAATAAATTATTTGTTTAATTCGGTTGCTTTCCGCCCTTTTAAGAAAACACCAGGGGCACTTCTGAATACCGATTGATCAAACGAAAACGGAGGAGGGCAAGGCGAATGGTCCTGTCCTCTCCCGTTTACAATTAGCCGCTTTTTTATACGGTGTTTAGACGTATCCCAGCAGCCTGGGCAGCCACAGCGAAAGACCCGGAACGTATGTGGTCAATATCAATGTGGGAATCCATGCAAAGAAGATGAAATACATGGTCGGGCCAAGCATTTCATTCACAGGAGCGTTACCTACTCTGGACCCCAAGTATAGGAACGGAGCCGTGGGCGGTGTAACTCCTCCAAGTCCAATATTGACTCCGAGGATTGCCGCAAAATGGACAGGGTGTATACCTATACCGACCGCTACAGGCAGCAATATTGGCGTGGTCAGCAGTATGGCGCTTGTGTCATCCATCAGCATGCCTATCAGCAGAAGGAAGAAGTTCAACATCAGTGTCAATACCGCAGGGTTGCTGGAAATGGATGTCATTGCGTCCAGAATCATCTGCGGAAGATTTTCCATTACGTATAATCTGGACAGCATCATGACAGACATGAGCATGATCATTACCACTCCGGCAGTAGTTCCTGCCTTGATCAAGCTGGCTCTGAAGCTATCCTTATTCAAACCTTTGTAGAACCAGATACCCACGGGAATGGTGTAGATAACTGAAACGGCCGCCGCTTCTGTCGGTGTCATAAAGCCTCCATAGATTCCGCCCAGAATTATGACCGGAGCTATCATTGCGGGAATTGCCCTTGAAGTTCTTCTGGCAAAAACTTTCGGCAACTCCTCCTTCGGTATCCTGTCAGCCAATTTAATATCTTTATTTTTCCGCAGCAACCAGAAGTTTACGGAGCTAAGCAGTATTATAAGAATAATTCCCGGAATAACCGTGGATAGGAAACAGGCCAGAACAGATTGACCTCCTACAAATGCATAAAGAATCTGATTGAGGCTCGGAGGAATCAACAGGCCCAGAAGAGCTGCGCTGGAAATCAGCGCGGTAGATACGCCTCGTGGATAGCCCGCTGCGTACATTCTGGGGAGCATGATGCTGCCGATAGCTGATAAAGTGGCAAATCCGCTTCCGGAAATAGCTCCGAACAGGCCGCAGGAAACCACCATAACGGCTCCCAGTCCTCCCTTTATCCTGCCTATAAACAGATCTACAAAATTTATAAGGCTTTCTCCGATACCACTTTTATCCATTAAATCCCCTGCCAGAATGAACAGAGGTATGGCAATCAATATCAGGGAACTGACCTGCGCGTAACCATAGGGAAGAAGGAATGTATAGTCATAGCCCCCAAGATAGACAAGCGTAAGCGAAGATGCGAAAAATGCAAACGGTATGGGGACTCCCAACAAAAGCACAACAATAAGTACTATGATTGCGACAGCTATAGTCATATATTACACCTCCCCTTCCGCACTTGGTCCGGAAATGTCCGTTCTTCTCTTCTTGCCGCGTTTTATAACAAACCCCTTGATATCGTTATATAGGTAAACTGCGTTATAAAAAGTGGCAACAGTCAGTCCAAAGAGCATGGCTGATTGAGAAACGGTCATGGGGATTCTCCATGTAGGAGTTCGTGTACCCATTATTATAGTCCATTCCACCAACTGAAGCGCCCAAGTAAAAAACATGAATCCGAGGACGAGAGTCAAAACGCTTTTGAGCAGCGTAATAATGTCTTTGACGAGTCCTTCTTTCATCATTATGGTGACAATATCTGCTGTAATATGGCTCTTTTCGAAACTTCCGTGGGCTGTTCCAAACATGTACAACCAAATGGCAAATATCACGAGAAATTCTTCATAACCTTTGAATGAAATATGTGCCGCTCGTGTAATGGTTGCCATGAAAACGATCAGCGCTACTGCAATTCCACAAACTATCAATCCAAATCGCAGCAATTTCTCAAGCCACAGCCAGAACTTCGTTTTCTGCAGTTTGTTCACGGTGTCCTCCTTATTGATAGATCAACTGATTATCATTAAGTACCAGAGAGGAGTTGTCAGTTCCTCCTCTCTGGCTTTACATCTATTACTGCTATTTATGCTGTAGGCCTTTCAAGAAATTATAGCAATCCAATTTCTTTTCTGAAGCCGTCCATGAGTTCTTTGGTCAAAAGCTCTTCAATGGCAGGCCAACTGGTCTCCCTGACATAGTCCGCATATACCTTAATTTGCTCCGGCGTAAATTCGATAACTTCCACGCCGTAATCCTCTTCCAGTTTCTTCATATATTCTCTTTCATTTTCTTCTGCCAGGGTGAAGCTATTGAGGCTTTGCTCCTGGAAGACGCCTATTACGATTTCTTGATCCTCGGGAGTCAACTTGGCTAAAGACTTTTCGCTCATTACATAGCTGGTGGCTTCCGGATGGATGTAGTTCACATACATATAGTTAATCATTTCTCCCACCCAAGCATAGTTCATGTTGGGAGTGCCGCCTACCCAGCCGTCAACAACCTTGGTTTGGATAGCCGTAGGAACTTCGCCGTAGGCAATAGAAACAGGATTGAATCCCAAGTCTTCCTGGGGCTGGTAGAAAGTTACCATGGATGGAGATCTGGTCTTTACTCCTTTATTGGACTCGGGATTGAATATGTCGTTAGGTTCTTTCACAAAACCCATTCCGATAAAACCTTCCAGAACAATTCCCAGGAACCTGACGTTGGTCGCTGCCGTATACTTGCCTAACTCCTGGCACATGAAGGAATCCGGTGCATAGAGTTCTTTTACTTCTTCGTAATTCGTTGCATAATAAGGAAGATAAGGTGCTCCAAGTCTCGGATCAATGGCTTCGGGAATGGTTATCTGAGCAAGATCAATGGTTCCCCTTACCACTTCTTCATATACAGTGTTATAGTCGCCCAACGCTCCGGCTCCGAAATATTGAACTTTAACTCTGCCTTCAGTCCTTTCCTCAACCATTGCGCAGGCATCGAGATTAAGACCTGTAGCAATATGCTCTGTAGGCGCATCGGAAGCCAATCTTAATACGATGGGATTTTCCGCCGAATATTCAGCCGCTTCTCCTCCGCCGTTTCCGCCTCCTCCACAGCCGACAAAGCTGGTCAGAACCAACGAAAGAACAATTAATAGTGCGATCCCTTTCTTACGGTTCATAATGTTCTCCTCCTCTGTGTGCTTAAAAAATGAATACAATGTATAGGGTGTACTCCCTCGAAAACAGAAAGAGGGCCTGTTCTTGCCCTCTTCACGTCTTTTTCGTATTCCATTTTTTCTTTATCGTCTGTCGCTGTCGTTAAGAATTCTGCGGAGAAAACCGGAAGAAATGTTTTTCTTGTCTTCGCCTCCCGTATTCTCACTTTGAGCATCCGGATCCCAATAGAGAATAGTTGCCTGGAAGCTTTCGGCAGATGTGGTTACGATAGCATAGGAACCCCTTCGTCCACCCCGGGGATGGGTGAGGCTGCCCGGATTCAGCAGATACATCCCCCCCAGATCTTCAAACACGGGAATATGCGTATGCCCATACAAGGCCGCTTTACAACCCAAAGACGAAGCCTTATACAGCAAATTCTCCGGTCCGTATTTAACCGCCTCCATATGACCGTGGGACAGGTAGATCTTTCCGAACTCCGTATTCATCAGCTGGTAATCTTCATTGGAATAGCTTCCATCCATATTTCCTTTTAATGCAGTTACCGGAACTCCAAGACGGCTCTCCAGCAACCATCCGTCCCTGGCATAATCACCTAAATGCAAGATTCTGTCAATGCCCGCAAGCGTATTGTAAACCTGAATTGCCGTTTCTACATCCCCATGTGTATCACTGATCACAAAAAACTTCATAATACGTATTCCCGCTACTTGTAAAAGTATCTCTCACTCTTTACAACATCATCTTTTTAATTACTCTTTTATAATCTGTACTCCCTGCGGCGTATCCTTCAGGATGATTCCTTTTGCTTTGAGCAGATCCCGTATTTCGTCCGCCCTTTTGAAATCTTTGTTCGCCCGCGCTTCCTGCCGTTCCCGGATCAGTGCATCGATTTCCGCATCGACTGTTTCTTCCTCCGTATCCCGGAGCAGTCCGAGAACACCTGTCAATTCATCCAGAAGCGACAGGCACTGTTCCGCAAACTCCTTGGAGCAACCATCCTTCACATATAAATTGATCTGCCGAATCAGTTCAAAAACAGCGCTGATGGCGTCTGCCGTATTCAGATCATCGTCCATGGCCTCAATAAATTTATCTCTGTATACCTGAAGCGACTGCAGCTGTTCCTTTTCTTTATCGCTCATGCTTCCCGTTTCATTTTCCATAAGGTGCATAAGATTGGCCTTCGCGTTTCGCATCCGCATAAGGGAATTCTTTGCCTGATCCATCATCTCTTCGCTGAAATTAATGGGATTGCGGTAATGTCCCGACAGGAGAAAGAATCGTATCACCTCTCCGTCATAATGTTTTAGGATATCCCGCACCGTAAAGAAATTTCCCTTGGATTTGGACATCTTTTCATTGTCGATTGTGATATAGCCGTTGTGCATCCAGTAGTTTGCAAAAGGCTTTCCCGTTGCAGCCTCTGTCTGCGCTATCTCATTTTCATGATGAGGAAACGTAAGGTCTTGGCCGCCGGCGTGGATATCGATGGTGTCTCCCAGATATTTTGTGGACATGACAGAACATTCGATGTGCCAGCCAGGACGTCCCATTCCCCAGGGAGACTCCCAAGCAATTTCATCCTCGCTCTTTCTCGCTTTCCACAGCGCAAAGTCGAGAGGATCCTTTTTCTTCTCTCCCACTTCGATGCGGGCACCGCTCTCCAGATCCTCGATATTCTGTTTCGACAGCTTGCCATAACCTTCAAAACTTCTTGTGCTGAAATAGACGTCTCCGTCTACTTCATAGGCATATCCTTTTTCCACCAGCCTTTGTACAAACCGGATGATCTCATCCATATTTTCCGTGACCTTCGGATGAACCGTGGCTTTCTCTACGTTTAGCGCTGCGGCATCCCTGTAATACTCCGCGATATATTTTTCGCTGATTTCCGCGGGAGAAACTCCTTCTTCTTTCGCTTTGTTAATAATCTTGTCATCCACATCGGTAAAATTCTGAATAAACCTTACCTTCTTGCCCCGATATTCCAAATATTTTCTCAAGGTGTCAAAGACCACAAATGGCCTTGCGTTTCCGATGTGAAAATAATTATAGACCGTAGGACCGCAGACGTAAATTTTCACTTCGTTTTCGTCTACAGGCACAAATTCTTCCTTCATTTTATTCAGCGTATTATATATTTTCATGCGATTCTTCTCCTCTTAGTTTTTCTTCCAGACCCTCAAGCTGCGTTTCCAGCGCAATAATCCTCCGGCGCAGGCATTCCAGCTCCACCGCAATGGGGTCCGGGAGATCGATCTGGTTCAAATCTTCCGTACGCTGGTTTCCGCGCTTCACAATTTTTCCGGGGATGCCAACAACGGTACAGTTGTCAGGTATTTCTTTTAGGACCACAGATCCGGCGCCTATCTTAGAGTTATTACCCACTCTGAAAGGGCCTAAAACCTTGGCGCCGCTGCTGATCACCACATTGTTGCCGATGGTGGGATGACGTTTGCCCGTTTCCTTTCCTGTGCCTCCTAAGGTAACCGCCTGATAGATGGTAACATCATCTCCTATTTCCGTCGTCTCGCCGATGACAACAGCCATGCCGTGATCGATGAAGCAGCGCTTACCGATGGTGGCACCGGGATGTATTTCAATCCCGGTCAAAAACCTGGAAATCTGCGAAATAATTCTTGCTATGAGCTTTAAATTATGCTTATACAACCAATGGGCAGGCTTGTGAAAAATCAGAGCCCAGACACCCGGATAGCAGAGCAACACTTCAAAACTCGTCCGGGCCGCGGGATCTCTGGCCAGTACTGCCTGGATGTCTTCCCGTATATCTTTTATAAAACCCATGGATTCACCTCTTCTGAATCGCCGCATGCGTAAGGTAAAATATGGCGAGCTGCTGCTCGCCATAAAAGTATATCGTATACTGAAGATGAAATCAAAGGTTTTCGTCTATCACAGATAATTCATGGGATTTTGCGGAACCCCGTTCTTCCTCACCTCAAAATGCAGGTGATAACCCGTGGCTCTGCCCGTTATACCCACCGTCGCGATCTGCTGCCCCTTCTTCACTACGTCGCCGATAGATACGCTCATGGTATCGCAGTGGGCATACCATGTCTCTATGCCGTTACCGTGAGATATCTTAACTATATTTCCGTAAGATCCCCTATAACCCGCAAAAGTGACGACGCCGTCATCCACAGCATAGATAGGCGTTCCTTTTGGATTTCTCAAATCAACACCCGTATGTCTGCCCCCTCCCCGGGAACCGAAACCGGAAGAGATCTCCAGATGTCCCATGGGGCTGGTGAAAGAACCGGTACCAACAAGGGTAGAAAGGGATTTGGTCCCCCTTAAGTTCACCTGGGCGGAAGGTTCGCTGAGCACTGTGGACGCAATCTCCGTAGTGGATACTACGGCTCCGTTTTCGCGAACAATTTCTTTGGTAACCTGGCGTTGTCCGTATACACCGGGTGTTTTAACCTTGACCTCTCCCTTGTACAGGGTGCTTGTTTCCTCATAAAGAATATTATATTCGATTCTCTCCGTGGCGGTTACCCGCTCTGTAAGAGTGACATTTACAAAAGGCTTCAGCTCGTAGAGATTCAGCGTTGATCCGATCTTCAAGTGATCTACATCCGCATGGGGGTTGGAAGCAATCAGTTCCTCTACGCTCATGCCGTTTTTGACGGCAATATCCCACAGGCAGTCTCCTTTGGCTACCGTGTAGACCTTAGGCTCTTTCGTTCCTGTTACGATCAACTGGTACGCATCCTCTACGGACATAAGCTCCGGATCCTTTGCTTCCTTCTGAACGATTTCCACCGTTTCTTTATACTCGACGCTGACTATTTCCGCCCCTTCCGTACTGTAATGCGCGATTACGCGATCAAGGACTGCCTTTGCTTCCGTTTCCGTAGGCAAGGCCGCCACGGGGGCTCCGTCAATTTCGATTGCATAATACACCGTTGCGGTATCCGCCGCTGCTTCCTCTTCATTAGTAACGCTCATCGTCGCATTTAATAGCGCATCTTGGGATTCTTTTTGATCTTTTTCTCCCGATAAAGCAAAAGCTCCGCAAACGACAATCGCTGCCAGAGCCACGGCTCCTATACCGGCGATGGTTTTATTGCTGAGCTTGCTCAACCTTTCTATTCGAATGTCTGTAATGATTTCCTGTCCTTTATTAAATCCTTTTGCGGCTGTTTCCTTTGCATTGTTTAGAAGTTTTATAACCTTGTCCGTAAAAATACCGTTCATTATCTACCTCTTAAAGCGATCCGATCGTTTTAAGCCGTCGTTCTGGCTTCTCGTGGAGTTAAAACGTCTTCGTAGTATTAGAATATGAAACTTTCAGAAAAAGTATACACTAAATTCTGGTAATCTCTTTACTGCAATTCCGTCGGGGCGATTTGAAGTTATCTCCGGCATCGGCGGAATGTATAAAGAAATATTACAATAATGTTACGGCAAAGTCAATGCAAAATGTTTTTTATTGTTCCTCTTCCTCTTTTGAAACGGAAACTTTTTTCATCACTTGCGCTTCAAGAGGTTTATCTCTCAGATCTCTCTTGGTGTTGGCAATTCGATCCGCCACTTCCATCCCTTCAAAAACTTTTCCAAAAGCCGCATACTGCCCGTCCAGGTGAGGCGCATCCTCAACCATGATAAAGAACTGAGAGCCGGCGGAGTTGGGATTCATAGCTCTGGCCATGGAAAGCACGCCTCTTTTATGAGGAAGGTCGTTGGGATAGCCGTTGGCGGAAAACTCCCCTTTTATCGTATAGCCCGGTCCGCCTGTACCCGTCCCTTCCGGACATCCTCCCTGAATCATGAACCCGGGAATCACACGATGAAACGTCAACCCGTCATAAAAGCCTTTCTCCGCCAATTCGATGAAATTGGCCACTGTCAGCGGCGCCACATCCGGATAGAGTTCCGCTTTCATTACACCTCCGTTTTCCATTTCAATGGTAACGATCTTTTTCATGATGACCACTTCCCTTCCTCATTTTAACGCTATGCGCTAATACTCTTCTCTATTCCTATAAACGGGATAACGCCCGCAAAGCCCTTTTTCATATTGCTCAAGAACATCCCAAACCTCATCTCTTAAAAAAGGAGGATACAGGTAGGGAATCTCCTCTACTTCGCTGCGGTCCATAAACCGGATCTCCTTTAATACTTGGTGCTCGGGCAAAAGTTCGGGATCCCGCCCCAACTGACATCTGCCTTCAAGGATCTCGGCTATGAAATAATTGACAAACCGCTGCCCTCGTTTCGGCGAAACCTCCTCCACATGCCACACAAGATCAATCACCCGAATGTGCAGTCCCGTTTCCTCCAGCACTTCACGCTTCGCCGCTTCCATGGCATTCTCGCCTTCCTCAATGGCCCCGCCGGGCAACATCCAGATATCTCTCCCCTCATGATGCTGACAAACCAAGAGCAGTCTGCCCTCTCTGTCCTTCACCATGACCCTGACTCCTCCGAACCACATAGAACTACCCCCTTACCGAATGATAATGGCGCCGGCCACACCGGCTATTACCGTTAAAAGAATCGGATCGGCCTTGAACTTTCCCGCCATAAACAGAACCGCCGCAAAAAAAAGCATCGGCATTAAATGGATCTGCATGTGGGTAATAATCGACCCTTGGGCAAGGAAAACCACAGCCGAAAGCAACAGTCCGACGGTTGCCGGTCTTATTCCGGATAAGACGCCCTGTAAGGCTTCGCTTTCTTTGAACTTAACCAGAAAAAGGCTGACTATATAGACAAGAAGTACGGAAGGCAACACCACTCCGAGGGTAGCCACGGTGGCTCCGGGGATACCGGCGCATTGATAGCCAACATAAGTAGCCGCATTGATTGCCACGGGACCGGGGGTTACCTGAGAGAGGGCTACAAGGCGGGAAAATTCCTCTGCACCCATACCTGTCAGCTCGCCGGCTCCCTGGTAGATAAGGGGAAGCATGGCATAGCCGCCGCCGAAACTGAATAGACCGATGCGAAAAAACAGGAGGAAAAGACGAATGAGAATCATCGACCTGCCACCTCCTTATGTTTCCTGTATCGATATTGAAGATACCCGATAATTCCTCCGGCTAAAATAGCGTAAATCGCATTGGCAGAAAGAAGCACGATAGCAGCAAAGGAAAGGGTTGCAACTACCCATGCGGTTCCGCTCTTAAGGATGCTCCTGCCCAACTGGACCGTCGTGACAAGGATCAGCGCCACGGATGCGGCCGTGATCCCCTTAAAAGCGCCGTCAATGTAAATGTTGCCTTCTACCGTTCCCAAAAACATTAAGATGATGAGAATAGCCAAATATGCAGGAAATACAATCCCAAAACAGGCCACCGCTGCTCCCGGCGTTCCCTTCACTTTTTTCCCGATGAAAATAGAAACATTGACGGCAAAGGCTCCCGGCAGAGATTGGCTGATGGCGATGCAGTCTGCGATCCCATCTTCATCGATCCAATGCCTCTTTTCTACCGTTTCCCGTCGAATGGCCGGAATCATGGCATAGCCGCCGCCGAAGGTCGCCGTTCCTATTTTTAAAAAAGTAATAAACAGCTGCCAAAGCTCTTTCATTTCCGCCTACCCGACATTCCGCTAGATACTGCTAAATGCACGACTTCTTGATATAGGGCTTTACAAGTTCCAATACGGCGGCCACCGCTTCGCCGGCGGTCTTGTCCACAGCCTTCTCTTCTTGACGCAATTTATACTCCACGATCCCCTCCGCCGCTTTCTTTCCCACCGTGATGCGGATGGGAATGCCGATGAGATCTGCGTCTTTGAACTTTACGCCGGGTCGCTCGTCACGATCGTCCAAAAGGACTTCCGCTCCGGCCGCATGCAGTTCTTCATAGATCTGCTCCGCAAGCTGCATCTGCTGCTCATCTCCCCCATTGATCACCGTTACGATAACATGGTATGGCGCAACGGCAAGTGGCCAAATAATTCCGTCTTTATCGTGATGCTGCTCTACAATCGCCGCCAGAGTCCTGCTGATGCCGATTCCGTAGCAACCCATGATGATGACCTTCTCCTGCATATTCTCATCTTTGTAATATGCATGCATAGCCTCGCTGTATTTCGTTCCTAATTTGAAGATCTGGCCTACTTCAATACCTCTTGTAATTTTAACGGAACCGCCGCATTTGGGACATGGATCTCCTTCTTTGATGAGCTTAATATCCGTGATAATGTCAGCGGTATAATCTCTTCCGTAGTTCACGTTAAGCATATGGTGATCGACTTTGCATGCGCCGGCGCAGAGATTTCTGGCTCCCACCAGCTCGCTGTCCACAATGATCTTGCAGTCATGAAGACCGACAGGGCCGGTGAAGCCTCCTACGGCGCCGGTTTCCGCACCCATGGCGTCCTCGTCGGCAAACTCGATGGCATGCTCCGGAATCCCCAACGCATTGATCAACTTCGTCATGTTCATTTCCCGGTCTCCTCTGAGGAATGCAGCCACATAGCGGTATTCCTGATCGTAGACCCGGAAGAGCAGCGCTTTTATTGTCTGAGACTGATCAAGTTTCAGGAAAGAAGCTACATCGGCAATGGTCTTGGTCCCGGGCGTATGAACGATTTCTATGGGCAGCATTTCGCTGTCGTCAGGTTCCGCATCCACGCAAGGAGCCTGCTCTGTAGTCGCCGCCATACTGCATTGCTCGCAATATGCGATCTCGCTTTCGCCATATTCGGACAAAGCGCAGAACTCGTGGGACCCGCTCCCCCCGATGGCGCCCGTGTCCGCTTCCACCGCACGGAAAGTAAGTCCGCATCTGGTAAAGATTTTTTCATAGGCGTCATACATCTGGCAATAGCTATTATCCAAGCCTTCCCAATCCCTGTCAAAGGAATAGGCATCCTTCATGATAAATTCGCGGCTTCGCAGAAGTCCGAAACGAGGTCTCTTCTCATCCCTGTATTTCGTCTGTATCTGGTAGAGGTTCAGCGGCAGTTGCCGGTAGGAGTCCACTTCGTTGCGAACAATATCCGTAAATATCTCCTCATGTGTAGGTCCCAGGCAAAAGTCCCGGTCGTTTCTATCCTTTAGGCGCCACATTTCAGGGCCGTAGGCGTACCACCTGCCCGATTCCTGCCAAAGCTCTGCAGGCTGAATGGCAGACATGAGGATTTCCTGCGCGCCCTTTGCGTCCATTTCCTCACGAACGATGGCCTCGATCTTCTGCAGCACCCGTTTCCCTAAGGGCATAAAGCCGTAGACGCCGGACACCAGTTTGCGAATCATACCGGCCCGCAGCAACCAAATATGGCTGGGAATCTCGGCTTCCGCAGGCACTTCTCTTAAGGTCCTCAGATACATGTTGGTCATTCTCATAGGTGTAGTTCCTCCCGTAGTAGCAGAATATTATTTGATCGATATCCTTCTGTAGACTATAGCGGAAGCCATGGCGGCAATTCCTTCCCCTCTGCCGCAAAAGCCCAGTCCTTCCGTCGTCGTTCCTTTGATATTGATCTTTTCAAATTCAATTTTCAATATTTTCGCCAAGTTTGTTTTCATCTCTGTTATGTAAGGTGCGATCTTGGGTTTCTCCGCCATCACCACCGCATCCACATTCCCGATTTCAAAAGAAACCTCCTCTATGGACGCCTTCACCCTCTCAAGCAGGGCAAGGCTGGAGATATCCTTATACTCCGGTTGGGTGTCGGGAAAGTGCCTTCCGATGTCCCCCATGCCGCAAGCTCCTAACAGCGCGTCCATGATGGCATGGGTCAGCACATCTGCGTCGGAATGGCCTTGAAGCCCCACCGTCCACGGAATGTGGACACCTCCCAGCACTAGCTTTCGATTCGGCGCGAAAGCGTGGACATCAAATCCCGTTCCTATTCTCCAATCCGGCGCTAATGTGTTTCTTGGCACCGCGGCCGGGTTTTCCTGCTCTGATGCCACAAGGGCCCGCGCAAATTGGAGATCTTCGGCGGTGGTAATTTTGATATTGCAATAGTTACCGGGGACCAGAGCTACATGGTGCCCAAGTCGATGCACCAGCCCCGCATCATCCGTGCCGATAAATTTCTCACTTGCGGCTTTTTTATGTGCAGCAAAAAGCTTGGCAAACTGAAAGCCCTGTGGAGTCTGTATCGAATAAAGAAGGCTTCTGTCAAGGCCTTCTTTAAGCTGCAGGTTTTCCACCTTTGCTATGGTATCCTTCACCGGAACTCCAAGAGTGGCGGCGCCCCATTCTGCCGCAGCCTTTACGAGACGGTTGATTTCATCCTCCGAAACGAAAGGCCGGGCCCCGTCGTGGACAAGCACCAGGTCGGGAGCAGAAACACTATTCACCGGTTTGTCCTCTTTTTCGCCAAGTTTAGAAATAATTTTTAAACCATTGTAAACGGACGCTTGCCTGTGATCTCCGCCGGATACGATCGCTCGAATTTTCGAGATACGCTTTTCTTCGATGAACTCCTTTTGGCAAAACTCCATGTCTGCTTTCTTAACAACAAGATATATATCATCGATAAAAGGATGACCCCCGAAAGTCCTTAAGACTTTCTCCAGGATCATTTCATTTCCTATCCTGATATACTGTTTTGAAATGCCGCTACCTATTCTTGTTCCCGAACCGGCAGCGGCAATTATTACAGCAATTCTCTTGTCGCCATACATCCTTTACTTCCCCTTTTTGGGTTTTGCGAATATCATTCTTCCGGCAGCGGTTTGCAAAACACTGGTCACTATAACATCTATGGTCTGACCGATGTATTTCTTTCCTTCTTCAACAACGATCATCGTCCCGTCATCCAGATAAGCCACTGCCTGGTTGTTTTCCTTGCCTTCCTTAACCAGGAAGAGTTCCATTTCCTCTCCCGGCAAAACCACCGGTTTCAGCATATTGGCCAGCTCGTTTATATTAAGTACTTCCACGCCCTTAATGGAAGCCACCTTGTTCAAATTAAAGTCGTTTGTTACTACTTTTCCGCCGAGATTTTGAGCCAGCTTCAAAAGCTTTACATCCACTTCCGGAATTTCTTCGAGGGATTTATCGCTGTCCGTGTTATAGATCTCAATTCCGTATTCTGTTTGGATCCGATTCAGGATATCAAGTCCTCTTCTTCCCCGGTTTCGTTTCAAGTTGTCCGAAGAATCGGCGATATGCCGCAATTCTACCAATACGAATTCAGGGATAACGATATTTCCTTCCAGAAAGCCCGTCTTCATGATATCGGCAATTCTGCCGTCAACAATGACGCTGGTATCCAGGATCTTCGGAGCTGCCTCTCCGCCTTTTCCCTTGCCTCTTGCGCCCGATGTGCCGCGCCGGCCGATAGACAGTGCCGCCAGAATATCTCTTGCCCTTCTTGTCGCAATAAATACACCTATATAGCCTAAAAGAAGATAGGTCAGCACAGACAGCACAGTTGTCACAAAGGGCAACTCAATGCCCATATAAAGTTGACTGATCAGATAAGCCAAAAAAAGACCTACTATCAAGCCGAAGGTCCCCGTCACAAAATCCGTCGACGGTATTTTCTGCAGATCCGATTCGATCCCTTTCGCTACCTTTTGGCTGCGTTTCTGAATGGCCGGTGCAATAGTAAAAAATATAATTGCGCCTAGGACAGCACATATAATGCTGAGAACGGTCTTTTGCGTGTCGTTAAGAACCAGGACTTCGCCTAAATTCATCACGATCATCAATCCGTGAAATAAAAAAGACACACCGTAGCCCAGAAGCCCGCCACATAGCGTGATAATACCCCTTATTAACTTTTTTATCATGCATCACTCACCCCCTTTCGTATGGACTGCATGGCAATCCTGTATGAAGTATGACTCCGAAGTTAACACTGCTTTAAATGGCGGTCTCGATAACCTGCTCCGCCTCTTCATAAGTCATTTTTCCTACCAGTATCAGTTCGCTGATCAGAATCTGCTTTGCATTGAGAAGCATCTTCTTCTCACCTGTGGACAACTTTTTAGCGCGATCCGTCCTAACCAGGTTGCGAACAACTTCGGCCACCTTGCAGATATCGCCGGTCTTGAGCTGTTCCATATTTTCCCGATACCTTCGGTTCCAGTTGGAAGACATCTCCGTGGATTCGGCAGACAGCAAGGCAAATACTTCGGGCAGACGAGATTTCGGTATAATCGGTCTTATCCCGATCTCATCCGAACAGTCCACGGGGATCATGATCTTTATGTCGCCGCAGGGCACCCTGAGGACATAATACTCCCTTGTCTGGCCAAGTATTTTCTTTTCCTCGATCTTCTCGATTATACCTGCACCATGCATCGGATATACAATTTTATCGCCGACCATGAACATCCCATAACCTCCCTAATATCATTCAGTATACCGAATTTAAGGGGTAATGTCAAGGAAGCAATCGGATAGTTTATCATATGGTATTTACTATGTCAATAATTAAATTGCTTGAGTTTCCGCAGATTGCAGTTAGAAAGTGAACAAATCATATAAAGTAAACAATTTAGGGCTTAGCAAGGAGAAGCGGAGGAGAAAGAAGCCAAAACAGCCACGACTAATAAGCCCCGTCAGAGACCGGACTTGCGTGAACCGTATTATCTATCCGCTTAAGCGATTAACTTAAAGCTAAGCTGGCGGTATACAGGACGTTCTGTTTTGAACCAAAGCCTGACGCCTTCTTTTGCATAGGAGAGTATGCCGGAGATACCCTTGGCGAATCGGTAATAGTGGAATTGGACTTTTTGCCGAATGGGAGCTGCTATCTGTAAAATTGAAACTTTGAGGGCATTTGTTTCGGATTTCATGGAAATGGATGCGAAAAAGGCCATGCACAAAGTGATGTAGAAGTTGAGCGCATTGATAGCCACAAGCTTGCGGACACGGAACTTTTCAAACTGGAAAACCTGCTTCTTGCAACGGAAGTATTCCTCAATGCGCCAGCGAGAGAAATAAAGCCTTGCAATCCGAACCACATCATCCTTGGACTTCAGTTCCTTGTTTGTTGCCAGCATCATCGGATGCTCTGTGATGCCATAGACAAGAACCAGATTGATGTCCTTTCTGGATGCGGTGATTTGAACCTTTACATGGGATAAATATGCCTGATGCTGCTTGCCCCTGTAAAATACAGGCATTTTGATTTTGCCTTTTCTACGGTTTCGCAGTTCTGTGGCGGGCACCCATTTGTTGTGGAAAAGGAGTTTCCTTTTGGCAGTAAGGCGAATGACGTAATCCTGCTCCAAGGAATCAAGCTTTAAGAACATCTTGTTGTCATCATAGCCCCTGTCCATGACAAAAGTGGCTTTGCCAAACAGTGCCTTTGCACGCTCCATCGCTTCAAAAGTAATCGTATTAACGGAAGTGAAGCTCTTCTCCTGCGAGGAATGGATTTTAGAATAAATACTGATGGGATGATTGCTTTTCGTCAGAACACAGGCTTCTGTCACATGATAGCCTTTTTCATAGACATTTTTCGCACTAGAGCTTTGGGATCCATCCCGAACAAGGCCCAGAGCTTCGAATTTGTAGCCATCCGGTTTGACGACATCACTGTCGTCCAGATGAACCACCGGCTCATCGGCAACCCATTTGCGGACGATGTGGAGATACGAGCGTAAGGCTTCTTTTGGAACGCCTTTGTTTAGATGGCGAGATAGCCTTTCCACACTGTTAATTTTCTTGGAATCCTCATGAAGTTGGTCTGCAACATCGGTCAGAAGACAGCTACCGGAAGCCAACATACCATAGGTGATGTCGGCAGTAAACTTTCGATCGGGCTTGGAAAGACATTGAGAAACTTTATTTGAAAAGTTTAAGATTTCACGTTTCAAAGTGTAAGTATTTGTAGTAAAATTAGTCATAAGGAATCCTCCGTTTTTTGTTTAGTAAGGTTTTTCTTCATAGCTTAATTTTACTACAAAAAGGGATAGGATTCCTTGTTTTTTAGGCATTTTTCAAAGTTTCTATAAGAAAGATCTATACTTCCGAGGCTCTCCATAGAAATGGCAGGGAAATCTGCGGAAACTCAAGATAAATTGACTATAACATTTGATGGTACTTGACTTTGAAAACTGCTTAATTACTGTTCACAAGATGCTTTTTTATCGGATGGGAAGGGATCGAAATTCTGAGCAAAAAATGGAGGTATTATGGAGGTATGTGTAGATTAAAAGCTATAGAACGATCCCTTCAGAAAGGCTCAGGCTTGTTATTCCGACGGAAAAATGGTATTCTATACGAGAATACCGGGAACCCTCGTTTCCTGAATACTGAATGGGGAGGCGTTTTTATGAAAACATTAGTCGGAGCTGTTTTGATCGGCCAATCGGGAGGTCCCACCTCCGTAATAAATTCCAGCGCTCTCGGCTGTATTGAGGCCGCCATGGCTTCCGCCAATGTAACGAAAGTGTATGGAGCGGCCCATGGAATCAAAGGCGTTCTAAACGACAATATTTACGATCTGACTATGGAAGATCCTGCCGAATTATCGCTGATGCGATACACTCCTTCATCCGTCCTCGGCTCATGTCGCTATAAACTGGCTGATTTTATGGTGGATGATACGGATTACAAGCGAATCCTGGACATATTTATAAAATATAATATCCGATATTTTTTCTACATAGGCGGAAACGATTCTATGGATACCTGCAGCAAGATAAGCAGCTACCTTTCTCAGCACAATTACGAATGCCGCGTTATTGGAATTCCAAAAACCATCGACAACGACCTGGCATTGACAGACCACTGCCCGGGTTATGGAAGCGCAGCGAAATATATTGCCACTACCCTCATGGAAGTAGGGCGAGACGCAAAGGTGTACGACACCGGTTCCATCACCGTAGTGGAAATTATGGGCAGAAACGCAGGCTGGCTCACCGCAGCTTCCGCCCTTGCGCGGGTTAGAGATAAGGACCTGGGCCCCGACCTCATCTATTTGCCGGAGGTTCCCTTCGATATGGCCGACTTTATTTCCGATGTCTCCCGCGTTTACGAACAGCAGGGCGACGTACTGATAGCCGTATCCGAAGGAATTAAGGATAAAAATAACACTTATATCGTTTCTTATTTTTCCGATCAGACCAAAGAAAAAGACGCCTTCGGTCACGCCAAAATGGGAGGCCTTGCGGCCAACCTGGCAGAGTATGCAAACGCCAAACTCAAAGCCAAGGTCAGGGGGATCGAACTGAGTCTTCTCCAGCGCTGCGCAGCTCACCTGGCCTCCGCAACAGATGTAGAAGAAGCCTATCTCGCAGGAAAAGCGGCCTTCGAAGCTGCGGAAACAGGTGTCACAGATAAAATGATTGCCTTTGTGAGAGAACCCGGAGAAACCTATAAATGCAAAACTGCCTTCGTGGATTTGATAGAAGTGGCAAATGCAGAAAAGAAAGTACCCAGAGAATGGATCAACGAAGCGGGAAACGGACTTCTTCAGCCGTTCATAGATTATGCTCTCCCCCTGATTCGGGGAGAGGTGGACCGTCCAGTTGAAAATGGACTTCCCAAGTTTGCCCACTTAAAGCGCGTCAAAGCGATGCCGGCAGAATAAACCGGTCCGTATATAAAGCTATGGCTGACCCGAATTAAACAGGTCAGCCATATTTTTTTCTTCATTTACGTTTGGCGAATTGTAAAATGAAGTTGAACTAATAAGGAATCCATAGTGACGATTTCTGTTGTAAAATAGTTTTACCACAAAACATACACAGAAAGGCGAATCACTATGGATCACTCACAGTTTACACCTAATCCGCGAAAAAATAAACATCTTTCTTTTAAAGAGCGCGTAAAAATCGAGTTATTGGCTGGTGAAGGCAAAACTGCTTATGCCATCGCAAAACTGCTAAATCGGCCCATAAACACCATTACAAACGAACTAAGGCGTGGCACAGTGGAACAGATAAAGCAGGGCAAATTAGTAAAAATCTACTACGCTGATGCCGGCCAGGCTAAATATGAGGCAAATCGCCGGAACACTGGTCGCAGGTACAAGCTGCTACAGTGCAGTGAGTTCGTAGGCTATGTTGAGAAGATGATGTTAGAGGAAGATTGGTCCGTGGACTCTGCCGTAGGTAGGGCTGCAGCAACGGGTAAATTCGATAAGATGCTTTGTACCAAAACCATTTACAACTACATAGATCTAGGGCTTATGAAAGTTAAAAACACGGATTTACCACTTAAGCTAAAGCGTAGCAAGAAAGGAATCCGAGTCCGGGCCAACAAGCGAAACCTCGGTGACAGTATTGAAAACCGGCCTTGTCATGTGGAAGATCGAGAAGAGTTTGGGCACTGGGAAATTGATACGGTAATAGGCTCAAAATCCAAGGAGGATGAAAGCTTATTGACCATTGTCGAACGAAAAACCAGAAACACATTGATTCGAAAGATTCCTGCCAAAACAGCAGAAGCGGTTATGCAGGAATTTGACCAGATCAAAGACGAATTTGGCAGTCGGTTTCAAAAGGTCTTCAAAAGCCTTACTGCAGATAATGGATCTGAGTTCGCTGCTCTGTCAACCTTGAAGGAACAGGGTGTAGGGGTATATTTTACACATCCTTACTCCGCATTCGAACGTGGTACCAATGAAAACCATAACGGCCTGATTAGGCGCTTCATACCCAAAGGTAAGAAGATTTCCGAATACAGCCAAGAGGCCATTGCACGAGTTGAAGAATGGATAAACGGCCTTCCAAGAAAGATCTTAGGCTATAAAACCCCAGAAGAACTCTTCGATGAGGAACTCGATTTAATCTATGCTCTTTAACAACAGAGATTTGTCAAGGTACGGAGATTAGTTCAACTTGTTATTGCAATTCAGGTTCATTTACGTTTTGTTATTATGCGCACTTGAGTGAACTGTCTGTGCCCATCAGGCGAACCGTGATAACCGATTCCGCTCTGTTTTGCCCCTACCCAGGGGACATCTCCCACACCGCCGGGTCCACGGTTGATTCCTACCATACCCGCCTCCAGCCGGTTGGCCACTGCTTCCGCATCTTTCCGTCCGAACACCACCGCGCCCAACCCCAGTTGGCTGTTGTTGGCCAGCCTTACAGCTTCGTCTATATCGCGGAACCTGGCAATACATGCTACCGGTCCAAAGGTCTCTTCCTGCCAAATCAACATATCTTCTGTAATGCCTGAAAGCACCGTAGGCAAAATATATCTCGGCGGATGGTCAACACCTCCCGCTAAAACCTTAGCGCCTTTCGCTACGGCATCTTCAATGTGGCTTATAATCTTGCTTCGCTGTTTCTCATTGATTATCGGGCCGATGTTGGCTTCCGGGTCGGTCCACGGACCGACCTTAAAACGCTGAACGTTCGCCGCCGCCAACTCTTCAAACGCATCCGCAATCTTTTCGTCAACCAAAATTCTTTCGGTACTGATGCACATTTGTCCGGCGTTTTCAAAGCTGCTTGCCACTGCGAAGCGGGCTGCCCTTTCTATGTCCGCATCTTCCAATACGATCATCGGATCCTTTCCGCCCATCTCCATAATAAGCCTCTTCACCCCTGAGGCTGCAGCGGTCATAATTTTCTTTCCGGTTCCCAGGGATCCGGTAAAGGCCACAAGATCCACATCTGAACGAACCAATGCTTCCCCCAGCTTTCCGTCTCCGTATACAATCTGAAGCACGCCCTCCGGAAGCACCTCATTCAATGCATCTACGTAGGCGCCGGCCACAAGAGGCGTCTCTTCCGACGGCTTGTAGATCACCGCATTGCCCGCTGTCAGAGCCGGAAGAATAAGCCAGTGTCCCATGGAGACAGGGTAATTCCAGGGGGCGATTACTGCACAAACTCCAAGGGAGTTGTATTGAATTTGGGTTTCCAGGCCGTCGCCTTCTATAACCTTAGTTTTGATTGCATCTTTTATTTCTGCCGTTTTATAAAATACATCATCGCAGCAGCTCATGACTTCATTGGTGGAACGCCTCAAATCCTTCCCCATCTCCCTGCTGAGCAGCTCCGCTATTTCGCCGGCCCTTGACCGCAAAACATCTGCGCATTTCTTCAAGTAATCAATCCGTTGGTCCACCGTAAGCCCGGACCATGATTTCTGCGCTTTTCTGGCAGTCTGTACTTTTTCGGCAAGTTCTTCGATGCGGGTTTTCTGTACCTTTCCGATTATCTCTCCGTTACTGGGGTCATAGGAAATCAGAACATTATCATCCATATAATCCGCCGTTTTCCCTGTCATTTTTCTACTCCTTCTATATAAATTGATTCATTAGGTCATCAACAAACGCATCTACATTATCGTTGCTGATACCATATCGGTTTATTAACTCCTGTGCATGTTTTCTGCTATGGCTATGGCTAAGATCCTGTATGAAACTCATCATCCCCGTTCTGCGGCCGACTCTGTAAATGGTCTTTTCGCTTTCCGGTAAATCCAGATAGCCTTTTAATACTGAAATTATTTTTTCTTTATCCTCAGGCAAGCGGCCCTCCGCCTCAGGCAACAGGTTGATAATGTGGTCGCTGCTTACTATGGTACTGGTGATTCCCTGCAGGTTTTCAATCATTAATAGCAGTTCCTCTACCATTTTGGTGTCGTTAGCTCTTGTGAAAATTCCCTTTTTATAGTCCTCCATCAAGGAACCCCTTTCCGTCACCGCCAAAGTACGGATCCGAATAAAATCGGGATTTATTTGATTCAGGGCATCTGCCGTCTCCAGGGCATTTAACTCGGAATATTCGTTTCCGCCTAAACCCGGAATAAAATATTCCGAAAGCTCTATCCCTGCGGCCTTCACCTTCTGCCCTGCAAGTATCTGCTTTGCCTTTGTCGTGCCTTTATCGACTAATTTCAGGATCACATCCGAACCTGTTTCCATGCCGATATGAATTCGATTCAGCCCTGCCTCCGCAATGCGCTTCATATCCACATCGCTGATTCTGGCTACCGTTTCTGATCGAGCGTAAGAGGTAATCCGTTCCGTTTCCGGGAACTGTTTTTTAAGATGAGTAAGGATGTCCACCAGATCATCCGGCTTGATCACAAGGCTGTCCGAATCCTGTAAAAAGATTGATTTCATCCCGTTTCGATACCAATGTACAGCGGTGCTATAGGCCCGGGACTGCTCCTCGTTAAGTTCGTTTATAAATCGGCTGATCATGCCGTTGCGTTCCTCCGCATCGGCGCCCTCGGCGGCTTTCAGCAAATCCGTCCACATCTTAACCGAATCGATGTCTTTTATTACATGTTCCTTCGGACGAAGGCTGAATTTGGTCTTTTTATATACACCGCAGAATTTGCATCGATTCCACGGGCAATTTCTTGTAACCCTCAGCAATAAACTTGCAGCCTCGCTGGGGGGTCGGATGGGGCCGACTTCATATGTGTACTCTTTGCTGTCTTTCATGCGCTCACTACCCTTTTCGAATCTTTGATTACATTTATTGAATCCCGTTATATGCGACTTCTATGGCCTCTGCCAGGCTTTTTACACCCAGCAGTTCGACCCCTTGCGCAACTCCCATGATGCGTTGAGCATTTTTGGTTGGAAGTATGATCCTCTCAAAACCCATTCGAGCCGCTTCTTTAACAATTTTTTCCGCATTCTGCACAGAACGCAGGTCTCCCGTCAGCCCTATCTCTCCGATGGCTAACGTTCTTTTTGCGCAAGACATGCGCTTATATGTAGAGTAGATAGCCAATGCCACGGCCAGATCCGTTGAAGTTCCTTCGGGGCGAAGCCCACCCACAATGTTTACATATACATCCTGATTGATTAAAGAGATATGGGCCTTCCGGTCCAGCACGGCTAAAATCATATTCAGCCGGGAAAGCTCTACTCCTATTGCGGTTCTTCTGGCAAATCCTATATTAGTGGGAGATGTCAATGCCTGAACCTCAAGAAGAAGCGGCCTGGTTCCCTCATAAACTGCCGTAGCCATGGATCCCTCTGCGCCTTCCTCCATTCCCTCCAAAAAGCTTCCGGAAAGATTTTCGATCTCCGTCAATCCCTCTTCAGCCATTTCAAACGCTCCCACCTCGCTGGTTGTGCCGAACCTGTTTTTATAGGCTCTGAGGATACGGATTTCCTGGTTTCTTTCACCAGTAAAATGCAAAACACAATCGACCAGATGCTCTATGATCTTCGGTCCGGCCAAGTCGCCGCTCTTGGTAACATGAGCCACGATGAAAACCGGGATATTTCGTACCTTACCCACTCGCATAAGCTCGTTGGCGCAGGCCCTAACCTGAGACACGCTGCCGGGGGCGGATTCCAGCTCTGACGAATACATTGTCTGTATCGAGTCGATCACCACGAAACAGGGATTCAGTTCTTCCGTAACCGCAAGAGCGTTTTCCATATTTGTTTCCGAAAGCAAATACAGGTTGTCCAGGTCTCCTTTACATACCCTGTCCGCGCGCATCTTAATCTGCTCTTCCGACTCCTCTCCGGTTATGTAAAGCACAGGCTGCCCTTTAGCTGCAATCCTCGCCGCCGCCTGGATGATCAACGTTGATTTACCGATGCCCGGTTCGCCCGAAATGAGGGTCAGGGATCCCTTCACAAGGCCGCCGCCCAAAACCCGGTTCAATTCACCGATTTCCGTATCGATCCTGCTTTCCGATCCAGATCTTACATCGGACAATTTGACAGCCTTGGCCGTCCTGCCCGGCGCCGCCCGGCGCCGTTTGTCCTCTGCCGAAGCAGGCAGCACTTTTTCCTCTACCATAGAATTCCAGGCGCCGCAAATGCATTGCCCCATCCATTTGGGGCTCTCGTAACCGCACTCCTGGCATACAAAAACTGTAGCCGGTTTCTTACCCATAGTATCCTCATTCCTCGGCGCATAGGGGATCCTTTTCCCGCCTGCGCCGTTTTTTTTTGCCATAGTGAATAAAAACTCCACCATACATACAAATGCACAGTGGAGTTTCTCTTTAAACAACAATCGGATTATTGTTCTTCTCTCTTAGCTTCTTCAATAATTTTCTCTGCCAAATGAGCCGGCACTTCTTCGTACCGCTCAAACTTCATTGTGAAGCTTCCTCTTGCCTGCGTCATTGCGCGAAGGGAAATGGCATACTTGAACATTTCAGCCTGGGGTACTTCCGCAATAACTTTCTGCCCTCCGCCATGCTGGGGCTCCATTCCCAGGATTCTGCCTCTTCTCTTATTCAGGTCGCCCATTATGTCGCCCATATATTCGTCAGGCACGGTAATCTCCACCCGCATTACCGGTTCCAGCAGAACGGGACTGGCTTCTACGATACCTTTCTTGAAGGCAAGGCTTGCGGCAATTTTAAATGCCATTTCATTGGAGTCTACATCGTGGTAAGATCCGTCATACAGTACGGCTTTGATGTTTACTACAGGATAACCTGCCAAAGGTCCCTTCTCCATGCTCTCCCTCAAGCCCTTTTCTACAGCGGGTACGTAGTTTTTCGGGATGGCTCCGCCAAACAGCTCTTCGGAGAACTCGAAGACTTCTTGGCTGGGCGAGAAGCGAATATGCACGTCTCCGTACTGCCCGGCTCCTCCGGTTTGCTTCTTATGCTTACCCTGTACATCGGAGGTGCCTTTGATGGTCTCTCTGTATGCGATCTTCTGATCCACAAGATCCACATCTATTCCGTACTTCTCCTTCAGCTTGGCAGTGATAATTCCTATCTGAATGTCTCCCTGACCGCCGATAAGGGTCTGATGGGTTTCCGTATTTCTTACGATCGTAAAGGAAGGATCTTCTTCCATAAGTTTCTGTATTCCGGAGCTGATCTTGTCTTCGTCGCCTTTGGCTTTCGCCTGGACAGCCATGAACAGACATGGTTCGGGGAATGCAATGGGCGGATATTGAATGTAATTGGCTTTGTCGCACAAGGTATCTCCTGTCTGGGTGTATTGCAGTTTCGTTGCAACTACGATATCCCCGGCCTCGACAACGGAAACTTCTCCCTGTGTCTTTCCTCTGAAATGGGAAAGAGTGCTCAGCTTTTCAGCCTTTTCAGCCCTTGCGTTATAGAGCTCAACACCCGGCGTAATTTTGCCGCTTATTACCTTAAGGAAGGAAATTTTTCCTACAAACGGATCCACCAAGGTTTTAAACACAAAAGCGGAAGCCGCTTCGTTTACGTCGCATTTTCTCGTCACGGTTTCGCCCTTCGCATCTACTCCTTCATAACCCGGATGGTCGTTGGGAGCCGGCGCATACTTGAGTATTGCATCCAGGAACTCCTTAACCCCCCTGCCGTCCAATGCGCAGCATGTCATTACCGGGGTAATATTCCGAGAGGCGATGCCCTTCATCAAACCGTCTCTGAACTCTTCATCGGTAAACTCTTCTCCGCTGAAATACTTCTCCAGAAGTTCTTCATCGCTCTCCGCTACAGCCTCTGTAAGGGCTTCCTTCACATCCCCTTCAATGGGCTCCGTCAAAACTGCCACAGAGGTGCCGAACTTGGCCTTAAGATCCGCTACAACCTGGTCTACATCTACATTTTCCTTGTCAATCTTGTTGATGAGGAAGAATGTGGGAATGTTATGCTCTTTGCAAGAATTCCAGCCTTTTTCCGTTCCCACCTGAACGCCTGCGGAAGCATCCACCAAAATAACTGCCGCTTCACAGGCTCTCATTGCAGAGTTGACTTCGCCTATAAAGTCAAAATAACCCGGTGTATCAATGAAATTAATTTTCATTTTATTGTATTCTACGGGCACGATGGATAAATTGATGGAATATCCCTTTTCAATCTCCATTTTGTCGTAGTCCGATACGGTGTTTCCGTCTTCTACTCTTCCAAGCCTTTTTGTCACTCCGGTAGCAAGAAGCGCAGCCTCCAGGAATGTGGTTTTACCGCTTCCCCCATGCCCTACAAGAGCAACATTTTTAATATTTTTGCTTGTGTAGCCTTTCATCTAAAGCACCCTCCTGTTATAAATATTGAATGGAATTCCGTCCCAACCGCCGTTGCTATTTAATATAGATGCAATGCCAGCGTTTATGACAAGATAACCGTCTTTGCTTTGACAGGCAGATCTCCCGAAAGTCTTCCTGAACATTATTCATCTATTGTTTCCGGGTTCCATACGTTTTGCAAATAGTATACCATTCCACGGCATAAATGGCAAAGAAAATTATATTTTGCTCGTATCCGAATTTTCTCCTTCCGTTTCTTTTTTGCCGGAAACTTCTGCATATTTCGGGTCTCTGAAAAGGGGAAGCCGGGCGATGAGCATTGTAAATACTGCGGCAAAAATGAGACGCCCAACAGAGATCACCAATACATTTGCGCCTACGGTTCCCCAAATTGCGGTAGTTTCAATAATACCATGGCAGATGAAAAAGAAAACGGCAATCAGTATGAAATCCTTTTGAGGCAAGGGATCTTTTTTATTCATTTCGATGAGGGTCCCTGCGCCGTAGGTTACTCCCATGATTGTAGCCACCAATAAAGGAAGTATGGCCGGCGGGGAAAGTCCCAGCACTTTTGTTACGACAGTTAATTTTTTCGATAACTTCTCCATGACGTGAAACACTTGTAAGAATTCAATCAGGATCATCAGAGGTATGAGTACCTTCAAGACATTAATGACCGTAGACAAGCTGCCGAATAGAAATTCATTTATAATTACGGACCATGAAGCTGTCATAGAAGAACACCCCCGATCCGTGAAATGATCAGTCCGACGATAACCGCGGCAAAAACGCGATAAAGAACGAACTTGCCCGCAGGAAGTCCGATCTTTCGGCTCAGGGCATATTCAACAGGCAGAGAATGACAGACGAGCCCCATCATGGCAATGGTTGTCAACTCTGCAGAAGTAAAACCAAATTGAGTTGCGGCGGCAATGGCGCCATATTCATCTGTAAACAATCCGCTAATGATAGGAATGACTGCATCTCCGGGGAGCAGGAAAATTTTCATGGTAGGCTCAAAAACTTTCGCCAGAAATGACATGACGGGAGAGTATTTAATAAGCACCACCAGCGCATAAACAGGTAAAACCACCTTCATTAACGTGAGGGTGGTTTTAATCGCTTTGATAAAACCCGTTTTTATGATTTGAATCACAAGACTCATGGAAATCCTCCGCAGTATTGCCGAGCAGCATTAGAAATCAGCGGATTTGGGCGTTCTCGGGAAGGGCAGAACATCGCGAATATTGGACATCCCCGTAATGTACATGATGATCCGCTCAAATCCCAGTCCATAGCCTGCGTGCTTGACACCGCCATACTTTCTTAAGTCCATATACCATCTGTATTCTTCTTCTTCGAGGCCTACCTCTCTAATCCGATCAAGCAGCAGGTCGTAACGTTCCTCTCTCTGGCTTCCTCCGACGATCTCGCCCACTCCGGGAACCAGTAAATCCATAGCGGCTACGGTTTTTCCGTCGTCGTTTAAGCGCATGTAAAAGGCCTTTATCTCCTTGGGATAGTCTGTTACAAATACAGGTTTATTAAATATCTTTTCTGTAATATATCGCTCATGCTCCGTCTGCAGATCCATGCCCCATTCCACGGGATACTGGAAAGTCGCTTTGGATTGCTTCAACAGGTCGATGGCCTCCGTGTAGCTGATGCGCTGAAAATCCGAGTCCACAATGTTCTGCAAACGGTCAAGTAAACCTTTATCGATGAATTCGCTGAAGAAGGCCATGTCCTGAGGCGCGTTTTCCATAACATAACGAATAATATATTTGATCATATCCTCCGCCAGATCCATATTGTCGGAGAGGTCTGCGAAAGCGACCTCAGGCTCGATCATCCAAAACTCCGAAGCGTGTCTTGATGTGTTGGAATTTTCGGCTCGGAAGGTGGGACCGAATGTGTAAACCTTACGGAAGGCCAAGGCAAAGGCTTCCGCCTCAAGCTGCCCGCTTACGGTAAGATTGGTGGATTTGCCGAAGAAATCCTGACTGTAATCCACTTTTCCGTCCGGAGTACGCGGCGGAGATTCCAAGTCAAGAGTCGTAACGCGGAACATCTGTCCGGCGCCTTCTGCGTCGCTGCCGGTAATAATGGGAGAATGCACATAAATAAATCCACGTTCCTGAAAGAACTTGTGAATCGCATACGCCACTAAGGACCTGACCCTAAAAACGGCTGAGAACGTATTGCTCCTTGGACGCAGATGGGCGATTTCCCTTAGAAACTCCAGGCTGTGCCGCTTTTTCTGCAACGGATAATCTGCCGCGGAACCTGCTTCAACCGAAACCTGCGCAGCCTTGATCTCGAAAGGCTGCTTGGCTTCCGGAGTCAGAACCAAGGTCCCCTTCACCGTTAAACCGGATGCGATAGGTATCTTTGCGATTTCATCGAAGTTGTGGATGATGTCCTTTTCGTACACCACTTGAACGGATTTAAAACAGCTGCCGTCATTGAGCTCGATAAATCCAAACCGATTGGAGCTGCGATTTGTACGCACCCAACCGCTGACTTGTACCTCTTTATTCGCAAAATCTTTTGGAGCATCAAATATCTCTTTTACCGATATGTCTTTCATCCTGTAACCTATACCTTCTTTTTCAGTGTTGTTCTCTATCAGCTAACGCCGGCGGAATTTTAACAAGCTTAAAGAGGTTTCATTGTTGGGAATAGTATTATATCCCTAATCGTCGGCGCATCGGTGAGCAACATGATCACCCTATCGATGCCGATCCCCAGGCCTCCTGTGGGCGGAAGCCCTACCTCTAAGGCGTTGACGAAATCTTCGTCCATGGGATGGGCTTCGTCATCCGTTCCGGCATCTAACTGGGCCTGCTGCTCCTTGAACCGATTATATTGGTCGATGGGATCATTGAGCTCGGAAAAGGCGTTAGCAATTTCCCATCCGTTGATATATGCCTCAAATCTTCTGGTAATTCGCGGGTCTTTTGGATCGCGTTTGGAAAGCGGCGAAATTTCCACGGGATGCCCCGTGACGAAAATGGGCCCGTCCAAATATCCCGGCGCATCTTCGCAATATGCTTCGAACATCTCTGCGATAATCTTTCCTCTTGAGAGTCCCTTTATCTCATCCTTGTCCATGCCGTAGGCGATGGCGGCTGCCTGCGCTTCCTCGTCCGTGTCGATCTTTGAGAAGTCCACGCCGGTGATTTCGGCAACGGCTTCTGTCATATCCACCTTCTTCCATGGCGGAGTTAAATCAAAGGTTTTACCTTGATACTCGATGATCATGGAGCCATTGGCCTTGAGAGCCGCTTGGGACACCACCTGTTCGGTGACATCCATCACGCTTTCCATGTTACCGTAGGCCATGTAGCATTCCATGGACGTAAACTCCGGGTTATGGTTTTTATCCATTCCTTCGTTTCGGAACATCTTGCCCATTTCATAGACTCTGTCCAATCCACCTACAATCAGCCTCTTCAGGTACAGTTCATTGGAAATGCGCAGTTTCATGTCGATATCCAGAGCATTGTGATGGGTAACAAAAGGCCTTGCATTTGCGCCGCCGGCAATGATTGTAAGGATCGGCGTATCTACTTCCAGGAATCCGTATTGATCCTCCAGAACGCGCTTTATCTCATGGATAATCTCCGCGCGTTTTCTGAACAGGGCGGCAACTTCCGGATTTACTATGAGATCCACATATCTCTGGCGATAGCGCATATCCACGTCCTTCAGACCATGCCACTTATCCGGCAGAGGCTGAAGGGCTTTGCACAGCAATACAAGTGTGTGGCATTTCACGGATATCTCTCCGTGCCTTGTCCGGAACACTTCCCCTACGACTCCTACGATATCGCCTATATCATAAGTGAGAAAGATCTCATATTCTTCCGGAGTGATCGCGTCTTGGCGAACGTAGATCTGGATTCGGCCCTGCTTGTCCTGAATATCTATAAAAGAGGCTTTTCCCATTTGCCTCTTCGCCATAATCCTTCCTGCAATGGAGACTTCTTGTCCTTCCATGGAATCAAACCGGTCTTTAATATCTCCGCTGTGGTGAGTTACATCCCATGTCTCTATCAGATAGGGGTTTCTCCCCATTTCCTGAAGCTTGGCCAGTTTTTCGCGACGGATCCTTCTTTGTTCCGTAAGATCAAGCTCTTGCTCTAAATCTGTATTTTCTATATTTATGTTTCTCTCTTCACTCATACTTTTACCTCCGGAGCCTATTGTCACCCTTCGCGCTGCCGGTGTTATGCTTTGGCATCCTTGTAGATATCAAGGATCTCATAGCGAACAATCCCGTCGGGCACATGTACCTCTGCTATATCTCCTATCTTTTTCCCTATCAACTGTTTTCCAACTTCCGATTCATTTGAAATCTTTCCTTCAAAGGGATCCGCTTCCGTGGATCCTACTATCGTAAAGTCGATAACATCGCCGTCAGGCAGTTCTTTAATCTTGACGTTGAGACCGACGTTTACATGATCATCCGGAATTTCACTGTGGTCAAGAATCTTGGCATTTCTTATCATATGCTCCAGCTTCATGATCCTCTCTTCCAGTTCCGCCTGCTCATTCTTTGCAGCATCATATTCAGAGTTCTCCGAAATATCACCGTAAGAGATGGCTTCCTTTATCCGCTCTGCCACCTCTTTCCGTTTCACCGTAACCATTTCGTCGTACTCTGCAACGATACTATCATACCCTTCTTTGGTCAATAGAATAACTTCGGACATTGAAATTCTCCTCCACTTCGGCGAAGGAGGCAAACAAGTTGCCCCTTCTGATTGTTTTTTCTATTATATTTAAATGCTGCAAAATTATAACGCTCAAGTTGAAAAATCTCGATTGTAGAAATTTTCTTTTCCTCTGTGCGTTTCAACGAGGCGATAAACCCTCGCCTCGTTTGTTGTAAATTGCCTGCCTATATGCGGCTTATTGTACAACAACATGCGCTAAAAGTCAAGGAAATCGCAGGGAAAATACGGCAATCACACCAAATCCGTTAAGGGCGTAAAACAGAAATCAGGTCTTCCGCCGTAACGGCGCTGTTTGCCCTGCGGCGTAACTCCGCCGCGCCGGGTGTTCCCTTCAGATACCAGCCGATATGTTTGCGCATTTCCAGCACTGCCTGCCTTTCGCCCTTTTCCGCAATCTGCATATCGATATGCCGCAATACTACTTTAATCTTTTCGTCGCCGGTAAGGGGCAACGAAGAACGTCCTTCGTAAAGACAAAGGGCGTCCCTGAAAATCCAGGGGTTCCCCAAGGCCCCTCTGGCAATCATTACAAAGTCACAGCCCGTTTCCTCGAGCATTCTATTCGCATCTTCCGCCGTAAAAATATCTCCGCTGCCGATAACCGGAATGGACAGCAGGCTCTTTACTTCAGCGATGGCGCTCCAGTCCGCTTTTCCGCTGTACATCTGTTCTCTGGTTCTGGCATGTACCGCCAAGGCGGCGGCTCCGGATGCTTCCATTCTTTTAGCAAATTCCCGGAGATTGATCCGGTTGCGATCCCATCCCAGCCTGCACTTTACGGTTATGGGCTTCGGCGGTCTGTCCGATTTAGCCGCGGCTTTCTCTTCTGCACGAACCATAGCGGATACAATTTCCGATGCGAGGTCGGGATCTTTCATCAAAGCTGCGCCTTCTCCGTTTTTCGCCACCTTCGGCACCGGGCAGCCCATATTCACATCAATTATACAGTTATCCCGATCTGCCAGCTTTTCAACAGCCCAAGCCATGATGTCCGGTTCCGACCCAAAGAGTTGATAGGCTATGGGACGCTCTTCCGGATAGAAATCCAGAAGCTGCTCCGTTTTCTTACCGTCATAATAAAGACCTTTGGCGCTGACCATTTCCGAATAGACTAGCGCTGCTCCTTGTTCTTTACATATCCTGCGAAAAGGGCTGTCTGTGATCCCTGCCAGCGGCGCAAGAAGAAAAGGGCTCTCCAATGTTACGTTCCCGATCTTAAATTCTTTTTTCTTATGTTCCACAGGCGACCCCCTTCTTTGCTCCACTTTCTCCAGGATCGGACATTAAGTTCTTTAGAAATACAACTTAAGAGATTCCTCAGACAACTCCTGCTTTACTTCCTTGATTCTATCAACTATTTATCAACTATTTTTTTCTGATTTGCTAATTATAGTTGATTTTCCGATAATATAGATATAGTTTTTCTCAAAAAATCTGCAAAAATCAACTAGATTTAACGATTCCGGAGTTATTAGTTGACTTTTTCCCTTAAATGTCAACTGATTTTTCTTTAAAATAGAATTTTAGTTGATTTTCTCTATTTTAACCCGGCTTTTGGCCTTTCTTTAGAACAAAAATCAACTAATTTGGCCCACAAGGGGTTATATTAGTTGATTTTTGTTCCATTTTAAGAATCATAGCCAAGCTTATGGTCGTATAGCCAAGGGGCTTGTCCCCGTACTTGGTTTAATTAATAACCGCTGAACATGGAGAGCAGCACTCCTGCAGCAACGGCAGATCCGATTACGCCTGCTACGTTGGGACCCATGGCATGCATCAGAAGGAAGTTTCCGGGAAGCTCTTCCTGTCCCACCTTCTGAGAAACGCGAGCCGCCATCGGTACAGCGGATACACCCGCCGAACCGATCAACGGATTGATGGTTCCTCCGGAGACCACGTTCATCAGCTTGGCGATCAACACGCCTCCCGCCGTTCCTATTATAAACGCTACAACTCCCAAAAATACGATCTGTATGGTATCCAGCACAAGGAAAGTGGGACCAACAGCCGATGCTCCTACCGATGTACCTAGAAGGATCGTTACAATATTTATCAGAGCGTTGGCAGCGGTGTCGGACAGACGCAAGGTCTTTCCACTTTCCTTAAACAGGTTCCCCAGCATGAGCATACCAACAAGTGGCGCTGCATCCGGCAGTATCAGGGAGACCACTGTCGTTACCATAATGGGGAAGAGTATCTTTTCACGCTGGCTCACCGGCCGCAGTTGCTGCATCTTGATGGTGCGCTCTTTTTTTGTAGTGAGCAGCCTCATGATGGGCGGCTGGATTACCGGTACTAAGGCCATGTAGGAATAAGCCGCAACCGCAATGGCGCCCAAAAGGTGCGGGGCCAGTTTCGTTGTTAAGAAAATCGCCGTCGGCCCGTCCGCTCCACCGATGATACCGATGGAGGCGGCTTCTTGCGCATTGAAGCCTGCCAGCAGCACGGCTCCTAAAAAGCTTGTGAAGATTCCAAACTGAGCTCCTGCTCCCATCAGAAGGGATCTGGGGTTGGCAATCAGAGGACCGAAGTCTGTCATGGCGCCTACGCCCATGAAGATCAGGGGCGGTAAAATACCCATTTTATTCAGTTGATAGAACCAGTAAAAGAGCCCACCTTCACTAAACATCCCGGACATAGGCAAATTAGACAAGAGCATACCAAAGGCAATGGGTACCAAAAGCAGGGGTTCAAATCCGTGACGTATTGCCAAATAGAGGAACAGGAAAGCTACCCCAATCATAATGGCGCTCTTGTAATCCATATTCATAATACCGGTGGTATGAATAAAGTTATTTATAGTTTCTAATATCATTTACGTTCCCTCTCCCTTTCTCTCTTTTTCGGAGCGGTATCATGCTCCTCCATTCCTTTTTACTTCAGAGAGAGCAATATGTCGCCGGTATTAACGGAAGCGCCCTTGACCACTTGAACTGTATCCACAACACCCGCTCTGGGCGCCAGGATTTCATTTTCCATTTTCATGGCTTCCAGCATGACCAAAATCTGGCCTTCCGTTACCGAATCTCCCGGTTTCACTCTCACGTCCAAAATGGTTCCCGGCATGGGAGCCTCAACGGTCATAGCGCCTGCTGCGGGAGCGGCCGCGGGAGCAGGGGCTTCCTTCGGCGCAGGGGCCGGAGCCGCAGGAGCGGGAGCCGGTGCTGCTGCAGGTGCAGGAGCTGCTGCGGGTGCAGGAGCCGGTGCAGGTGTCGCAACGGGGGCTGCGCCGCCAACTTCTTCAACTTCAACTGAATATGCAACGCCGTTTACAACGATATTATATTTCTTCATCTCTTTATTCTCCTCGTATTATAAAGTAGTAGTGTTTATAGTCCCTCTCCAAGGACTTAATGCTATACTTCTTACAGACGCTGTGGATTAGTCCTAGTCTCCTAACGCTTGACGTTTTAAGAAAGGCTATAACCACAGTCGTTTGCTTAAGTGGTAATTAGTTGGATAACGCATGACGTTTCATTTAGCACGAGGTTACATTGGGCAAACCGGTCTGTGGAAGAAAACAGTGTCAATACAAATTCAAAGGAGAAGCCACTATGATTTATGTCGGTATTGATGTTGCTAAGGACAAGCACGATTGTATCATCGTTGATTCGGATGGGGTGATCCGTTTCCCGACGTTCACCATCCCAAACAACAAACAGGGGTTTCGTGAATTGCTTACAAATCTCAAGACATGTGGGAGTGATTTCGCTCAAATTAAAGTAGGACTGGAAGCTACCGGTCACTACAGCGATAATCTTTTGGAGTTTCTGATCGCCAATGATCTCCCCACTACGGTAATCAATCCGTTACATACCAATCTTTACAGAAAAGGTCTAAGCCTTAGAAAGACGAAAACGGATACGGTCGATGCTCACTCGATTGTGACTATGCTTAGGACAGAATGCTTAAAGCCCTACTCGAAAACATCTTACCATGTCCGCGAACTTAAGTCACTAACAAGATACCGCTTCTCTTTGGTGCAAGATTGCGCAAGACTCAAATCCTCTTATGCAAGACTTTGCGTCATCCTTTTCCCTGAATTGGAGAAGCTGGTCCCGTCGCTGCATATGGCTTCTGTATATGCTCTACTCTCTGAATTTCCAAGCGCAAGAGCCATATCCCAGTGTCACCTTACTAGACTATCTAATCTTCTTACCACTGCATCCAAGGGGCGCTACGGTAAGGAGAAAGCGATGGAAATCCGGAATGCAGCACGAGACTCCATCGGTCCTTACAGCGACGTGAAATCCTTAGAATTGCAGCAGACCATCCAAAGGATCCGGATGATGGAAGACCAGATTAAGCAGGTCGAAGCAGAAATCAATCCCATTGTCGATGAATTTCATAGCCCGCTTCTGACGATTCCCGGAATCTCCTACCGCATGGCTGCCATTCTCATTGCCGAAACAGAAAACTTCAGCAACTTCGATTCGGCGGAGAAGGTGCTTGCCTTCGCCGGTTTGGAACCTTCCGTTTATCAGTCAGGACAACTGACCTCCACACATGCGAAAATGGTGAAGCGTGGCTCTAAATATCTACGCTACGCCCTATTTAATGCCGCAAAATATGTCTGCCATTGGGATGGAGGCTTCGGTCAGTACCTTGCGAAGAAGCGTGCTGAGGGCAAACCTTACAACGTGGCCGTTTCCCATGCGGCCAAGAAACTGACTCGGGTAATCTTTCACCTTGTGAAAACGAATCAGACCTTCATTAGCCAAGCATAGGCACTATGCCATTGTAATTCCGAGAGCAGCTCTTTAGGGGTGCTAATTTTGTCATGCAATTATCAAGGTACAGTTTGTCTGAGTTGCATTTCTGCAATTCATCCGAAGTTTTTCATTTTGGGTCTTGACTTTTAATAGTTAGTCTTTGTTCTTCAATGTATTAAAGCGCGCTACGCTAAATTTTTCTACTCTCGATGCAATCTGCAGAGCCTGCTACGTTCCAAGGAGTGCGATTGCCGGAAATCCGGTTTATCTTACGTATTCTCAGATTGCTTATCACTTCATTTCCTTGGCTCGCTGCGATAGCCGCCATGATCACCGCGACCAGTTCCTGTCCCGATTCAGAGGACGTAGAAACCGTAACGGGCTGCGGGGCAACTTTTTCAACAGCCGGCGCTTCCCCTATTGTACTTACGGATGCCGCGGGCTGAGGCTGACTTTTTTTCTGCTCGCTCCTTTTGAAAAAACCGGAGGTAAGGGCAATAACTCCCCAAAGCAGAATCAGAATAACAAAGGTCGTACCCATTCCCATCAGCGTGGTAATCAAACTGGCGGCAACCTTTTCGCCGAAAGTCAGACTTTCGAACAGTGTCGGATCTGCAAACCGTTCCATCAATCCTAATTCTTGCACTTTTGCACCTCCTATAGCGGGATATTGCCGTGTTTCTTGGCTGGCAGAGATTCTCTCTTGGAGGCCAGCATGTCAAAGGCGCTAATCACACGCTGTCTGGCGGTTGCCGGCTCAATTACATCGTCCACATATCCCATTTCCGCTGCCCGGTAAGGATTGGAGAATTTCTCTTCATATTCGGCGATCTTCTCCTGTCTCTTGGCAACCGGATCATCGGCATTTTGAATTTCGTTCCTGAACACAATATTGGCTGCGCCTTCAGCTCCCATAACGGCGATTTGTGCGCTGGGCCATGCAAATACCATATCGGCGCCCAGTTCTTTGTTACACATTCCGATGTAAGCTCCGCCGTAAGCTTTTCTTACAATCATTGTGACTTTAGGCACCGTAGCTTCACAGTAAGCGTAGAGAAGTTTCGCTCCGTGACGGATGATACCGCCGTGCTCCTGGTCCGTTCCCGGAAGGAAGCCCGGAACGTCCACGATGGTCAGAAGCGGGATATTAAAGGCATCGCACCTTCTTACAAACCTTGCCGCTTTATCCGACGCATTTATATCCAAACAACCTGCCGCAAATTTGGGCTGGCTGGCAATGACGCCAACCGTCTGACCGTCTAAGCGAATAAAGCAGGTAATGATATTCTTTGCATAATGAGGCATTACATCAAAGATCACACCGTTGTCGGCCATCTTCCGTATGATATCGTACATATCATACGCCTTGTTGGGATTTTCCGGAATGATCTCGTTGAACTCGGGAATCAGTCGATTCACATCATCCGTAGAACTGTAAACCGGCGCCGACTCCAGATTGTTGGAGGGCAGGTAGCTGAGCAGCTCTCTGACCTGCCGCAAGGTATCCTCATCGTCCTTGCCCATGAAATGAGCTACGCCGCTGATAGAGTTGTGGGTCATAGCGCCCCCCAATTTCTCAGGCGTAATATCCTCGCCGGTAACGGTCTTGATGACCTGAGGTCCGGTAATAAACATCTGGCTTGTTTTATCAACCATGAATACGAAGTCCATAATTGCCGGAGAATAAACAGCTCCGCCTGCGCAGGGTCCCATAATAACGGAAATCTGGGGAATAACTCCGGAGGAAATCGTATTGTTGTAGAATATCTTGCCAAAACCTGAAAGGGAATTCACACCCTCTTGAATTCTTGCGCCGCCGGAATCATTAAGACCTACGATGGGAGCGCCCATCTTCAGCGCCATCCGCTGTATTTTTACGATTTTTTCCGCATGATATTCTCCCAGGGAACCTCCCAGTACGGTAAAGTCCTGAGCGAAGGCAAAGACTAATCTGCCGTCCACCGTACCGTAACCCGTCACTACACCGTCTCCGGGAGCTTTCGTCTCGGCCATATTGAAGTTATTGCATCTGTGGTGCACGAAAGTATCCATTTCCACAAAGCTGCCCTCATCAAACAGCAATGCAATACGCTCCCGGGCTGTCAGCTTTCCCTTGGCATGTTGATCGTCGATTCGTTTCTGCCCGCCGCCAAGCTCGAGCTCCGCCTTTCTCCTTCGAAGATCTTCAATCTTGTTCATACAATTTTCCTCCTAGGTTTACTATTGTAACTATTAAACTATATTTATATACAAAAATTTCCAATATAGCCAAGGGCGTATATTGTTGAAAACACACACATAGCTACTATATATTAATTGTATAACAATTTCAATAGGGATCGTTCCAGTTGACGGTGTCAAGTTGTTGTGGAGTTTTTGCTTGACAACTCTCCCGATGTTATGCAACCAAACCCCGTTGCCGACCATAAGACCGGATCAGGATCTGTGTTGCAGTATTGACTGCCGGATTGTATTGTTCTTTTTCGAATATACTCCAGTCCCAACAACCATGAATTGCATTTTGTAGCCGTTTTTCCCCATACTCCTTTAGAATGCTCCTGTTTTTTTCGTCTTCAGGTCGTCTGAAATCCTTTCCTGAAACGCTGCAACCGTTTCTTGTGTAGACTCTAAGTTCTGCCATCTTGTTTAGACCGGCTTCGCTCCAACCCATAGGATTTCTGCTTAATCTCTCCGAATACACATGACTTACTAAACCTTCTGTGCAGCTACCTATGATATCTTTTGTATATCTTCGCACAATTCCGTCCCAATTGTTTACAACATAACGGAGGAAGTTTCGAACCCGCTTCTCTTGCTTTGGTCCCTTGCAAAGAGACAGCATTTCTCGAATGAGGCTTGTCACTTTTTCCAGGCTCTTCTCTTGAACCGCCTGCCTTATACGGTGTCGGTAATTTTGTTTCGGAAAGGCCGCTGTCGCTTGTTTTAAGTGCTTCTCAAAGTGAAATCCATCCATAACATAGTGACAGTCGGCAAGCTCCTCCATTCCTTGCTTGATCCATGGAGCCCCATCACCATGAAGATAGATTCTCTCGATTTGATTTTCTTCATAAGCTTGTGAGATGTACCCGCCTACCGTTTCCCAAGCCTCTTTTGTTTGATGAATGGTGGAGGTAAAGTGTACCGGATTCATCAGGACATTTCGCCCTTTATGGACGGCTTGGATTCCTTCACTTAACGTAATCAATGGAACCATGCGGTTTTTACCTTCCTGTAGATGAACGTGGTCTTCATCGGCAAAAATATGTAGTTCCGATGCGACTCGCTTTTCTTTAGGGGCTGCCTTTTCCAGTTTTCCCACTGCTCTCAACTTATTCTTTACCGTCTGGCGGCTCACTTCACCGTTGGTTACTATCTTCGTACTCTTTTCATAGGAAACCTCTGCCGATTGTTCCACTAGGCGGGCGCTCACATTGGCACTCACTCGTTCATAGGCGTATATACCAATTATGAAATCCAACGGATATACATAGGCACCTTTTGCCTTTTCGTAATAGTAGTCTCGTTCTATGTCGATTCGACCTACCTCCGTCAGAAGACTCCTTTGCCGGTCTTTTTCTTTTAGAATAAGCCCCTGCTCTTTTCGAAATGCCTTGTCCGCTCTAAGTTCTTCATTCAATTGCTTCACGATTCCCGATATCAGGGCTCGAACGCTTTCTTTGCAAAGACCCAGGGCATCAGATGCAAACTGATCTATATCGGATATGCCTCCTTCTTCAATCCGTTTGCAAATATTTCTTCCCAATTCCGCAATGATTTGTTGTACAATAGTTTCCACAGAGATCTTCCCTCCTTGTTTGTGTTTTGTTGCTGAAACTATTTTAACACAGGAGAGTTGATCTCTGTTTCTTTCCTTTAAAAACTCCACAACTATTTTACACTATCGTTCCAGTTATTCCCGAATAATTTCGAAACGGTTCCCGCTGCAATTTTAAAGCGCTTTTACAATTTTCTCAATTCGCTCCAGGGCCAAAGCTACGATAAGGCCCGGAATTACAGTGGCCTCGGTGATGTCAATACCCAGTATGTCCCGAATTTTCTTCAAACGATACTGGATTGTATTGGTATGAAGCGACATCAGCTTTGCCGTAACCGATGTTTTCATTCCCGCATCCAAAACGAAAGTTTCCAAAGTCTCCAGCAATTGCCGCCCTTTATGTTCGCCGGCCTTGCGAAAGGGAGTTAAAAGGTCCATATAGTACTTTTTGATTACCCCCCCTTTAAGTGAAATGCTAATGCAGTTTCCCGCCAAAGCCAGTTCGAATTTAGTAAAGCTTTTCTTGTGAGGAAATATGTATTGCATAAAAGGCCATGCTTCGTTGATCATCTGATATGCATCCGTTGCCGATTCAATGCTGTCGATTCCGTTGATATAAAAGACCTCTTCCGCGCCGGCCGTCTCCAGTATTTCACAAAAGACACACTGAATGACCTCCGTATGTGATGCCTTGAGAGACTTTGCGAGAACAACTCCGTAAACCTCATTTCCCTCGGCAATTTTCAGTACACGATATCCCGTATCCGTCTCGTACTGGGACATGGCCTTAAAGGCCGCTTCCTTTTCAACGCCGCCCACCGCAAATACGGCAGCGATCTCGTCTTCGTCGTAGCCGCCTTCTTCTTTTAGCGTATAGGCCAAACTGCGATTGCCTCGACGCAAAGCCTTCAGAAATTCGGCTGTAATATCCCGCACGGGACTGTATTTCCACATTCCCATGGCAAGCTCAATGATTTCGGCCAAACGCATGATTTCTTCTTTCGAGTAGCTGTCCTCATTGTCTACCAGAAGCAGGAAGTACTTGGTGCCGTTGATCATTACCGGTCCCCAGTAAGTAAGGACACCCTCCACGTTGATCATCTTAAGAGGCCCCGTGCCTACGCCTCCTTCAATCCCACGCCTGACAGCTTCCTCCACAGTGGTTTTATGGCGTGTCTCAACGGTAAAGACCGGATTGAAATCTTCGCTGAGGAGCACCATCTGAAAATTGTTATTGATGGCAGCTTCTCTGGCCGCAGCTTGAAAACTGCCATATTTTTCGAAGTTCAGGAGGTGGTAGATCGTATTGTTGATCAAATTGTTGGAAAAGGTCTCATTCACACATACATTTCCCCTTTCTTTTTTTCTCCACGCCCTTCTCATCATGTAGGTCCGGTTACTGTTCATCCTGGTCCTCGTCTTCGTCCTCCGAATCATCCCATCCTTCTTCGTCGTTCTCGTCGTCCTCGTCTTCAAAATCGCCTTGGTCTTCCGGATCCCCGGCGTCATCGAAATCGTCCGAATCGTCCGCTTCTTCGTCGGCCTCCTCCGCTGCCAACTCGGCTAAATGCTCCGCAGCCTCTTTAGCATTAGTGGCTTCGATGTTTCTCGCATGCTCATGGGTTTCCGCGATGAGTTCCTCTGCGGTTTTTTCTCCCGTAAAGAGCTTTTCGAATTGATCCGCATCCAGAGTCTCAAGTTCAAGCAGCACCTCGGCTACAAGGTGAAGCTTATCGATGTTCTCGGACAATAGTTTTTCGGCTCTCGCAAAGGCCTCTTCGATAATGTTTCTTACTTCTTCATCGATTTCCTTCGCCATCTCCTCGGAATAATTCTTTCGCGTAGAGAAATCTTTTCCGAGAAATACCTCATCGGAAGAACTGTAATTTACGGGCCCCAAACGCTCGCTCATACCGTATTTTGTAACCATGGCCCTGGCAATTTCCGTTGCGCGCTCGATGTCGTTGCTGGCACCCGTGCTGATATCGTGGAGGGTAAGCTTCTCGGCAACCCTTCCGCCCAGCAAATGAACGATCCGTTCCTGCATATCCGTCTTGGTCTGGAAGTATTTGTCTTCTTTTGGAAGAATCATTGTAAAGCCCCCGGCAAGACCGCGGGGAATGATGGTGATCTGATGAACCGGATCGGTATTTGGAAGCAATCTGGCAACCAATGCATGGCCGGCTTCATGATAAGCGGTGAGTTTTCTCTCCGCATCGCTGATGACCCGGCTCTTTTTCTCCGGTCCCGCAATGACTTTAGTTATGGCCTCTTCAATCTCATCCATGCGGATCACTTTGCCGTTTCTTCTCGCTGTGAGCAAAGCGGCCTCGTTCAGCATATTTTCTATATCCGCAGGCGTAAAGCCCGGCGTTCTCCTGGCCAGCACCTTCGGATCCACACCCTTGTCTAAAGGCTTGTTGCGGGAATGCACGCGGAAAATTGCTTCCCTGCCTTTAATATCCGGAACTCCGATAACGATCTGACGGTCAAATCTGCCCGGTCTAAGCAAAGCAGGATCCAGAATATCCGGACGGTTAGTGGCAGCCAATATAATTATTCCACTATTTTCCGCAAAACCATCCATCTCAACCAGCAGTTGATTAAGAGTCTGTTCTCTTTCATCGTGACCGCCGCCCAAGCCGGCTCCTCTTTTTCTGCCCACCGCATCAATTTCGTCGATAAATACGATGCAAGGAGCGTTTTTCTTTGCCTGCTCAAACAGATCCCTTACCCGGGAAGCGCCCACGCCAACGAACATCTCTACAAAGTCCGAACCGCTGATGGTAAAAAACGGAACGCCCGCTTCCCCCGCGGTCGCTCTGGAAATATAGGTTTTTCCCGTTCCCGGCGGTCCTACCAGCAAAATGCCCTTGGGAATCCTGGCGCCGAGATTTCTGTATTTTTTCGGATATTTGAGGAAATCCACCACTTCCGCCAGTTCCTCTTTTTCTTCATCCAGGCCCGCTACGTCACTGAAGGTGACAAGCCTCTGATCACCCTCTTTGTGGAGTTTTGCCCTGCTTTTACCGAAAGACATGACGCCTTTTCCGCCGCCCTGCCCCTGCTGCATGAAAACAAACCAAAAAAGCACAAAGATCAATATCATGACCGCTGTGGGCAAAATAGATAAGATCCATGAGGTACTGGAAGGTTTCTCACTGGTTAACACGAGGGTGCCTTCCTCTATTTGGGGGAAAATATGTTTCTCACTGAGAAGCATGAGCTCCACCGCAGAAGGCGCGTAGGCGCTCACCTTTTCACCTGATTTCAGCGTGCCTAATAGACTCGTTTCTATGATAGTCAGTTCTTTGACCTGTTTATTTTGAATGTATCTAACAAAATCGGAGAACTCAACCTCCTTAATCTGAGGGCCCTGGTTTCCCTGATAGACCCAGGTAATAGCCATAACCAACACAAGGATGATTATATAAACACCGATATTTTTGGCGATTCTGTTCAACGATAAGGTTCCTCCTTTATTTCTGTTTTGTTATCCGGCCATCTCTTATTCACTTTGTTATGAACTTATGAACCGGTTTCATTTGCATTTTATAAACCGGTTTTACGTATATTTTGTGAACCGGATAATCGTAAAAACAATACCGGCAGCGTGTTTTAATCTTTGTTCACAGATGCTTTTAACTTCGACGTTTTTACGCTGCTAAAGTATCGAAATATTTTATCATACTAACGGCACATATTCAACACAAACTATCTCTGTTGCGGACTCCGTCACTTTATAATTTTCGTTCAGCCGATGGCCCACGACCCAGAGCACTTCCCGGCCGAAGCATAGCAAAGGAATTCGGTCCCGTTCCTCCCACGGTATTTTCTCGTCAACAAAATAATCCTGCAATTTTTTCCTGCCCCTCATTCCCAAGGGAATGATATAGTCCCCGGACCTTCGTGTTCGAATAAAAATCCCGTCTTTTATTCCCTTCCCCGCAAGATCCAGGCAAGCGCAAAATCGATTGTTTCTATACAACTTAGGATCCGGCTTTTCCTGTAAAATTCTAACCTTAAGCAAGGCATTTAATTCAGGTATCTGCACGGTATTATTCAAAGACACCGGATAACAGAATGCAGTATTTCCTTTATTTTCATCCTCGGCGTTACTTTGGAATCGGTCTCCGATTTTCTCGATTTGTCTGTACAGTTCTCCCTTTCCGTAAGTGAGACGTAATCCATAGCCGTCCGGAAACGCAATGCGATCGCCGGTCCTGCCCTGTCGAAGCAGATAGTCTGCGCTGTCAAGATGCACGGCAGTCATGTCCTGAAGCAACCCCATCTCTTTTAGGGATGCGTTAATAAGCCTCTTTCCGATGGCAGGATGAAGTTTTTTATAGCCCTCCCGGTCTATTTTGCAGCTTTCCCCTTCATGGGTTAAGATTTCTTTCGCTCTCTCAACCTGCAGATAAAGATATTCTTTATCTGCCCATGCAATCCCGGCCAAGCGGTTGAGCGCCGATAGAATGTTTCCGTTGTATTGCGATTGTAAAAGAGGAAGTAACTCCAACCGGATACGATTGCGTGTATAGGCAGGTTCAAGGTTAGTCAGGTCGATTCTGGGGTTTAGATTGCGCTCTTCACAATATTCTTCGATCTCGTCGCGGCTTACATCCAAGAGCGGCCGAATAATCAACCCGTCATGAATATATTCCATGCCGGCCAATCCATCCGTTCCGGTACCTCGAATGATCCGCATGAGCAGAGTCTCGGCCTGATCATTGGAATTGTGCGCCGTAGCAATTTTCACCTTCGGCGCTTTCAAAGCGCCGTTCGATGATTCTCTCTCTCTTTTTATTTTGGATTCTATCTCTTTCTTTACCTTGTCAAATGCCTCGTATCTTGCCATGCGCCCCGCTTCTTCCACAGAAACTTTCTGTTCTGCCGCAAGCGCTTTCACATCATAATAAAAGACATGACAAGGAATTCCAAACCTTCGGCACAGCTCTTCCGTATAGCGCTGATCCTCGTCCGCCTTTTCGCCTCGCAATTGGTGATTTACGTGAACGGCATGGAGAGTTAGTTCCCATTCTTCGGCCAGTTCCTGAAAAACAGAAAGAAGACATACCGAATCCGGGCCGCCGGAAACGCCAATGACTATGTGTTCACCTTTTTCGATCAGGTTATTCTGCGTAATGGTTTTCCTTACTTTATCTGTAACCATATTGATATTATACCATATATCCAAGTTCCGTCACCCATTTTTTGTGTTCAGCCACAAAAAACATCTGAAGTGCTGCATGCGAAAAAATCAAAATTTTGTGCAAAAAATTGAGTTATGTGTGGATTTTAGGGGGAATGACCTTGAGATTTCACACACAACTTCATTTTTTGCACAGAAAAGACCGTTTTACAGTTTCGGATCCACACATAACTCCATATTTTGCACATTTTTCTTTTATTATCGATAAGACCGGTAAAATCCACCGTCCCTCCCCCTCGGCCGACTCCGAGTGTCGCTTGCGCCGGAGGGGAAAACGCGACTCCGGATGTCAGTTGTACCCAAGAGAAAAATGTGTATAATTAAAGGATGAACTATTACAAGGAGGAACACTATGGATTATGCCGCATTGGCGGAATTGCTGTTTCCGCATATCGATAAAACCCCGGAGGACTATGAAACCATTTATCCCGAGAGGCAACTTTCTCCCGGAGCTAAAGTAACCCGCTTAGGGCCCAGTCCCACGGGATTTATTCATTTAGGCAACCTTTACGGAGCATTTGTGGACGAAAGGCTGGCCCACCAGAGCGGCGGCGTTTTCTACCTGCGTATAGAGGACACGGACGAGAAACGGGAAGTGGAAGGCGCTGTAGAAGCCATCATCTCTTCCTTGGAGTATTTTGGCATACGCTTTGATGAAGGCGTTACCGTAAACGGTGAAGCAGGACACTACGGCCCCTATTATCAGCGCCAGAGGGGAGCCATCTATCAATGCTTTGCAAAACAGTTGGTAGAAAAGGGGTTGGCTTATCCCTGCTTCTGTTCTGAAGAGGAAATCCAAGCCATTCGGGATCGGCAGGAAAAAGCCGGAGAAAATCCGGGCTATTACGGATCCTTTGCCCTGTGCCGAGATCTTGAGTTAGATGAAGTTAAGCGGAATATTCAAGAGGGAAAACCATTTGTGCTGCGCTTTCGATCGGGCGGCGATCCCTCCAGAAGTTTTCAAATTATCGACGGCATCCGAGGTCCCCTCACGATGCCTGAAAACTTTCAAGATGTGGTCTTGTTAAAACAGAACGGAATCCCCACCTATCACTTCGCCCATGTTGTGGATGATCACCTCATGCGCACAACCCATGTGGTGCGGGGAGAGGAGTGGCTTTCCTCCCTGCCGATACACGTGGCTCTCTTCGAGGCGCTGGGCTGGCCACTTCCCACTTACTGCCACACCACGGTGCTGATGAAAATGGAGGGTGAAAACAAACGCAAGCTGTCCAAACGGAAAGATCCGGAGCTTTCCCTCAATTATTACCGCAGCCTGGGGTATCATCCCAAAGCGGTGCGTGAATATCTGCTTACAATCATAAACTCCAATTACGAGGAATGGCGGCTGGCCAATCCGGACAGCCCTATGGAAGAATTCGAATTCTCCACGGAGAAAATGAGCAGCTCGGGAACACTTTTCGACCTGGATAAGCTTAACGACGTGAGCAAAGAGGTCCTGGTGAGGATACCCGACGAAGAGCTCTATGATTTTATGCTGGACTGGGCAAGGGAGTATCGCCCCGAACTCGCCACTCTTTTTACTGAAAAAAAGGAGATGCTCCTTCGCATCTTAGCTATGGACAGACACGGAGAAAAGCCAAGAAAAGACCTGATCTATTGCGAACAAATCTTTGATTATATCAGCTACTTCTTCGACGATTACTTCCGGATACAAGACGATTATCCGGCTGAGGTTGGCAGGGAGGATCTCAAGCCCATTCTCGAATCCTATATTAATAGCTACAACCACGGCGACGACCAGTCTCAATGGTTCGATAAAATCCGAGCGCTGAGCGCCGAACTGGGCTATGCGGCAAAACCGAAAGATTACAAGAAGAATCCGGAGCTTTATAAAGGCCATGTGGGCCATGTGAGCACTGTCATCCGAATCGCTCTCATGGGTAGAGCATCTTCTCCGGATCTGTGGGAAATTCAACAGATTATGGGAGAGGAGCAGACTTTAAACCGCCTCCGTAAAGCTATTTCCGCTCTATAATATTTTTACCGCGGACGATTCACATTATCGCCTGCCGCTGAATATCCTATACTACAAAATCTAAATCTAAAATCTTGGATAGAAGCAGGTGATGTAATGATGTCAGGTAGATGCAATGGGCTCCTCGGTGAAGGAGAAGGAATTGATACCAGCTTGCTGTTTTTCTTCTTGCTGCTGGTCATCATATTCTGCAACTGTCGTTCGCTATAGCTTAAGAAATAAGGGTCTCGCAAATCTGTCGGTATGCGGGTTTCCTGTATGTACGAATGCCAGTACACAAACATAGGGACAGACCCCGCGGCCAAAACCGAATGGGGTCTGTCCCTACTATTTAAATCTGAACTAATTCTATATTCTATTAGTTCTATAAGCATTAAATCCGAATTATCACGAGGAGCGGTTCAAACATTCCAGCTGTTCAAATACACCTTTTGTTCCTCCGTCAGACGGTCGATGGTTATTCCCCAAGCCGCAAGCATCCGCTCCGCCACCATGGTATCGATCTCTTCCGATACGTCGATGACTCTGTTTTCCAAGCTTCCTTTGCGTTCCTTTACATACAGGGCGGACAAGGCCTGAACCGCAAAGCTCATATCCATCACCTCTGCAGGATGCCCGTCGGCAGCCGCAATGTTTACAAGTCTTCCTTCGGCGATGACGCAGACCTGCTTCCCGTTTTTGAGCCGGTATCCGGTCAGGTTCTTGCGCAGCTCCTTCTTTTCCACCGCAGCCGCTTCCAAGCCTTCCATATCAACCTCTACGTTAAAATGTCCCGCATTGGCAAGGATGGCCAGTTCTTTCATCTTTAGCATGTGCTCCACCGTTATTACCTTCTTATTTCCGGTAGCGCATACAAATATATCTCCCAAAGGAGCCGCCGCTTCCATGGTCATGACTTCAAATCCGTCCATAACCGCTTCGATGGCCGCCACAGGATCGATCTCCGTAACGATGACTTTAGCGCCCAGGGCTTTCGCCCGCATAGCGATCCCTTTCGAGCACCATCCGTAACCGGCTACCACAACCTGCTTCCCGGCAACAATCAGATTCGTATTCCGCATGATGCTGTCCCAAGTAGACTGGCCGGTTCCGTAACGGTTGTCGAAGAAATGCTTGCATTTCGCGTCGTTTACCGCTATCATGGGGAACTTCAAGACCCCTTCTCTCTCCATGGCTTTAAGGCGGATGATTCCCGTAGTCGTCTCCTCGCAGCCGCCCCAGACTTCCGTTGCAAGATCCGGCCTGCGCGTATGGAGGGTCGCCACCAGATCGCCCCCGTCGTCGATAACGATGTTGGGCTTATGTTCCAAAGCCATTTCAATGTGCCTCCGGTACTCATCCTCCGTTGCTTTGTGATATGCAAAGACATGAAGTCCCGCCGCCGCCAAGGCAGCCGCTACGTCGTCCTGGGTGGAAAGCACATTGCTGCCTGTCACGCACATCTCCGCTCCGCCCGCTGCCAGCACTTCGCAGAGATATGCCGTCTTAGCCTCCAAATGTATGGACAGGGTTATTTTCACCCCTTGAAAGGGCTTGTCCTTTTCAAACTGTTCCTGTAACCCGCGCAGCAGGGGCATGTGAGCGGCTACCCACTCGATCTTCTGCCTCCCCGAAGGCGCAAGGGATAAATCTCTCACCTCATATTGTTTCATTCTATCCTCCAACTATCCTCCAACATATAGGTATCGGGACTATTGCAAACTATATCAAATTAATCGGATCAGTTAAATTCACTGGTAAAGGGTTCGCTGGCATCGAAGTGGCCCATAAGGCTTTCCACCGGCTCGCCTTTCACAAGAAATTGAATCTTATCCACGGCGCCGCCGCCTTCAAACATATATGCATTATGAATCAATGTCTGCACAATCTGTCCGATGAAAAACCCTTCCTGCATGGATCCCCCGCCGGAACCGATGCTTCCAAAGTCCACGATCAGTATTGTTTCGTCCTCTTCACTGACGGCAACGCGGTCAAAGATCACATCCTGCCCGATTACAGTTCCCACTCCTTGACTTTCCGCCGTCTTCAGCGCCTCAAGCATGACGATCCAGGGGTTTTCGCCTTCCGCCACTTGAATCGTCCTGCTTTCCGTCAGATAATGATCCAGTGATTCGTCCCCGGTTTCCACATATGCATCGTTGGTAAAATATAGTTCCACCGTATATTCTACGGGTTCTGAAATTCCCGGAACTTCCGGCCCGCCGTTATCCTGGGCGCAGCCTGCCAAGGCCGTCAGTAACAGCACCGCCAAAAGTCCCCATAAGTATGTTTTTCTCCGTCTCATATTAATCACCTTCCATCCCCTCGCGTCACCGCCTTGCCCTTTCGGGTTTTTATCGCATCTCTATTCCACCGTAACGGATTTGGCCAGGTTCTTGGGTTTATCGATATCGCAGCCCCGGAAACGGGCCACATGGTATGCAAAAAGCTGCAGGGGTATTACCGCCAGTATGGGTGTAAACGTATCCTGGCAGTCCGGAATATATATAACACGATCCGCATGTCCTTCCAGCTGCTTGCAGCTTTCCTGCGCCACACCGACCACAAATGCGCCTCTGGCTTTTACCTCCTGAATGTTGGACAGCATCTTCTCAAACAATCGGTTTTGGGTGGCTAAAGCCACAACAAGGGTATCCAGCTCAACCAGGGCAATGGTGCCGTGCTTGAGTTCGCCGGCAGCCACGGCAAAGGAATTGATGTAGGAAATTTCCTTAAGCTTGAGGGATCCTTCATAGGATACCGCGCAATCCGTACCTCTTCCTATAAAGAAGACCTGAGTCTTCATATACAGTTGCTTAGCTATCCCTTCAATCTCCGCGTCCAGCTTCAATATGGCGCTGATCTTTTCCGGCAGACCTGTCAATTCGGCTACGAGCTCGCTCCTTTGTTCCGACGAGATACAACCCTTAACGCTTCCCATATAGAGCGCCAGCAAATACATAGAAATCAACTGAGTTGTATAAGCTTTCGTGGACGCAACGGCGATTTCCGGCCCTGCCCAAGTGTAGAACACATAGTCGGATTCTCTTGCTACAGAGCTTCCCACCACATTGACCACGGAAAGCACCCTTGCGCCTCTTGCCTTTGCCTCCCGCAGGGCTGCCAGAGTGTCCAGCGTTTCCCCGGACTGGCTGATGGCAATGAACAAAGTCCTGTCGTCCACAAAGGGTTCCCTGTATCGAAACTCTGAGGCCACGTCCACCTCTACGGGAATTTGCGCAAATTTTTCAATGACGTATTTCCCTATCAACCCCGCATGATATGCGGTGCCGCAGGCAACGATATAAACCTTGCTGAACCCCTCAATGTCTTCTTTTGTTAATTCAATTCCATCCAAACGTATCCGTCCGTCGGGAAGAAGTCTGCGGCTCAGGGTTTCCTCTACGGCCTTGGGTTGGTCGTAGATCTCCTTCAACATGAAGTGGTCGTAACCTTCCTTTTCCGCCGCCGCCGCATCCCAGGTGACGTGGAAAACGTCCCGCTTCACTTCTTCCCTGTTCTGGTTATAAATCGTTATGTGGTCCTTCGTGAGGACCACAGTTTCATTGTTTTCAATCAGGTAGATTTCTCTGACATGCTTCAGAAGAGCCGGTATATCGGAGGCGATAAAGTTACAGCCTTTCCCGATTCCCGCAACAAGAGGGCTATCCTTCCGGACCGCCACCAGCTTATCCGGCTCATAGCTGCAAACAACTCCAATGGCATAGGCGCCCCGCATCATCTCCACAGCCCGATAGACTGCATCTGTCAGATCGCCGTCATAATAAATGCCGATAAGCTGGGCAATGACTTCCGTATCCGTTTCCGAGACGAAACGTATGCCGTGCTCTCTTGAAAGCCATTGTTTCAGTTCGGCATAATTCTCAATGATGCCGTTGTGGACCACCGCTATGGTTCCGTCCATATTTGCATGAGGATGGGCATTTACATCCGTGGGAGCCCCATGGGTCGCCCATCTCGTATGACCTATTCCGATGTGGCTGTCGTATTCCGCGTCCGCAGCAGCCAACTCCAGGTTGCTGATTCGGCCGGCGCACTTTCGAATCTGTACGGCGCCGTCAAGATATAATGCAATCCCCGCCGAATCATAACCCCGATACTCCAGTTTCTTTAATCCGTCTATAATGACCTCTTTCGCCGATCCGCTTCCAATGTATCCAACAATACCGCACATATATTTGTCCTAACCCATTCTCTTTGTAATCAGAGTAGCAAGTCCCTCTGCCAATTTAGTTATAGCCTCTATATCCTTGCCTTCCAGCATAACGCGAACCAGTGGCTCCGTCCCCGAAGGACGAATTAAAACCCGTCCCTCTCCGGCCATAAGCTCCTCGACTCTTTTAATTTCCGCCGCAATTTCCGGATCGCTGCTGTATTTTTTCTTGTTTTCGTTCTTAATACGGGCATTTTTAAGAACCTGGGGATAAATGGTCACCTCGTCGGCAAGTTCGGAAAGTTTCCTTCCGCTGTGCTTCAACGCTTTCAGCAGCTGAAGAGCCGTGAGAATTCCGTCCCCGGTGGTGCTGTAATCAAGGAATATGATATGCCCGGACTGTTCACCGCCGATAACGCAACCGGTTTTTAACATGCTTTCCAGGACATAACGATCTCCCACCTGGGTTACATCTACTTTTCCGCCGATACTTTCAATGGCTTTATGGAAACCCAGGTTGCTCATTACCGTAGCCGTTACTTTATTGTCATGCAATTTACCCTGCTCCTTGAGCATCTTGGCGCAAATATAAATCATCTTGTCTCCGTCAACGACTCTGCCTTTCTCATCTACGGAAATAAGACGATCCGCATCTCCGTCAAATGCAAGCCCCAGGTCTGCTTTTTCTTCCAAGACTCTTTGCTGCAGCGCCTCCGGGTGGGTAGAACCGCAACCGGCGTTAATATTCAGACCGTCAGGTGAGTTTCCTAAAACGATGACTTGAGCGCCCAGATCTTTAAGCACCTTCTCCGCCACCCGATAGGCAGCGCCGTTAGCGCAGTCTATGACCAGATTCATCCCTTCAAGGCTGACGTCAATGGTGCTTTTCAGGAACTCCGCGTAGCGCTCCGCTCCGTCGTCCATGGCCTCAAAACAGCGGCCGAGCCTGTCACCTTCGATGTGGCTGTTCACATCTATATCTCTGACGATAATGTCCTCAATCTCATCTTCAATATCGTCATCCAGCTTAAAACCTTCGCTGTTAAAAAATTTGATCCCATTGAACTCATACGTATTATGGGATGCGGAAATTACTACGCCTGCGTCGGCTTTCATATGTCTCACAAGATACGCTATGGCGGGAGTGGGAAGAACCCCAACCTTGATCACATTCCCTCCCATGGACAAAATGCCGGCGGTAATGGCATTCTCCAGCAAATCTCCCGAGAGCCTGGTGTCTTTACCGATCAATACGAGAGGTTTTGGATTGCTTTTCCCAAGAACATACGCCCCCACCTTTCCAAGGTTGAAAGCCAGATCCGGTGTCAGCTCCGTATTTGCAACGCCTCTCACGCCATCCGTTCCAAAAAGTCTACTCATTCGAATTCTCCTGTTCCGTATCTAGAATTGTGATATGGATCTCCGAGGGATCCACAGTAATATTATGCAAAGGCACCTTTGAGGATACCAATATGGGCACAGTATGACTTCCGGTTTTTAAACCTTCCATGTCAATGTAAAGCTCCAGCTGATCCGGTTGAAGCTGTTCCACTACCTGGGTTCTGCCGGTAACTGAAACAATAACCTCCGCCACATCCGTGTTTACGGTCTTTCCCTTTGTCAGGCCGTCTAAGAGGATATCATCTGCCGTAAACCGGAACTGCTTCGTCTCTGTTTTCTCGATGGTAACTCCTGCGGTAATCGCCGGATTCTTCTTCGACAACTCCACGCCTTCAGGAAGCTGCAAGGTGAGCGGGATTTTTGCATTATTTGTTATTCCCGTGATATCGATGGGTTCCGCGCGGACTGATGCAATGTCCTGAAGCGCCGCTTTCGTACCCTTTATCAGAACGGATTGCGGTACATCGATTTCTGCTCCATATCCGTCGGCCAAGTTGCCCACCATTTCCACCACAAGGGGAACTTCCTTAACCTGCAGCAGCCTTGCGGACACATTTACGTAACTGGAAGAGAGCCTTACATTTTCAACGATCATTTCCGCTTTATTTAAAGGAACCACTTCGCTCTGAACGGTTCTTTTTTCCGCCGACAGATCTTCAACATCGATATATACTCTCACTTCATCCACATCTTCCACAGCGGATTTCGCTCCGGTAACCTCAATCTCGGCGGGCCTGAGTTCCACGTCCCCTTCCTCCGTATTTGCCGGGAACGCTCCTCTGTAGACAACGCTCACAGGTTTGCTTAGGGCTACCAGATCCTCTATGGTAACTTGAATTTTGGCAGATCTCACCTCAATAAGCTTCAACCCCGCCGGTACTTTCACATTGACCGGGATATAGTTTTCTCCCTTGCTCCAACCAAAGAGATCCGCCTCGGCTACAATGTCTTCACTGGAAACCTTCATAATATCCGCGCGTCTTCCCTCCACCACCACATCCACCATATACTCACCGTCGCCGGCAATGGCCAGCTGCCTGGCGGTAAGGGATTGGATGTTCAGAAGCTGAACGGGTACTCTCGAGATCGTCTCCTCTTTGGTGGGGTTCACTTGGATGATTACATAGGACCAGAGTAGCAGTGCAATAATTATGGAGAGAATAATGCTAATGGTGCGGCCGCTGTCGGGTTTCTTGTTTTTATTGTCCTGCATTGCCGCCTCCTTTTCTCTTGAACAACTTAGCGATGAAATTCTTTACATCGTCGTCGGCCATCTGACTCAAATACAAGTTCAGCAAGGTTTTTTCCACAGTCTTTATGTCTAAAAACCGGGATAACTTGCCGTCAATGGCAATTGAGATGATGCCTGTTTCCTCCGATACGATCAATGCGATGGCGTCGGAGTTCTCCGTAATTCCGATTCCTGCTCTGTGCCGGGTTCCCAGATCCTTGCTGAGGGTTCTGTTTTGAGTCAATGGCAGAACACAGCCCGCTGCCACTACCCGGTCTCCTCTAATAATGCAGGCGCCGTCGTGAAGGGGCGCCCCCGGATAAAAGATGGCTCCCAAAAGCCTTTCCGTAACCACCGCGTCCATTTCCGTACCGGATTCTATGATATCGTTCAAGGTCGTCTCTCGTTCGATGATCAACAATGCGCCTATCTTGTGAACAGAAAAATAATCAACCGCCTTGATGATGGTAGATGTAATGGATTTTGCTTTTTCTTTGTTCATCTCGCCGAATTGTTTTCTGATAAACTTGCTTCGTCCGATGTACTCCAGACCTCTGCGCAGCTCCGGCTGAAATACGATAATCAAGGCGATGACACCTAATGTCAGAGTTCCTTCCAGGAGCCAGTTCAGGGTATATAAGTTTAAAATGTCGGAAAGGAATGTGGCCACAACCAGAATCAAAAGTCCTTTTACAAGCTGCTCCGCTCTCGTTTCGCGAATGAAAGTCATAACTTTATACACAACAAAAGCCACGATTGTCACATCGATGACATCCGTGACGCTAAAGCTTGCAAACATGTTTGTTACCACATCGGTCATTGTTTCCGGCTCCTTAAAGGAGATTATTATATCATAATAATCTTATCGAAGATAAGGTTAGATTTCAATAGAAAATTGAAAGGGGGCCGGAAGCGAATCTCCCGACCCCACAGTAGAAAAACCATCAATAATTCGGTTCCAAAAGACCGTAATTTCCGTCTTTTCTCTTATAGACTACATTTACCATATCCGTTTCCATATTCAGGAAAATATAGAACGTATGTTGAAGAAGTTCCATCTGCATAATGGCCTCGTCCTGGGTCATGGGCATCAAGTCGAATTTCTTTCTCCTGACAAGGACATTCTCCTCCATCTCTTTGTCCGGGCTTTCCGGCAGATTCGCAAAGATAAATTCTTTGTGATCCTTGTGCTTCCTTTGCAGCTTCGTCTTAAACCTGGACATCTGCGTAGACAATTTGTCCACAATTCTGTCGACACCGCTGTAGATGTCATTGGTTTCCTCCTCTGCACGGAAAATCGTCCCTTTGGCATTGATGGTCGCCTCGATCTTCTGACGCCCTTTTTCCATCGTCAGCGTAACATTGGCGACAATGTCTTTCGAGAAGTATTTGCCCAGCTTTTCAAATTTGGATTCGATGGTTTGTTTGAGATGATCACTGGCGTTGAAATTTTTGCTGGTAATGATGACTCTCATGCTCATTCCCCCTTTTTGTTAATGAGAACTCCTTTTAAATAATTATACTACAAAACCAATACCATTCCTTTTTTGCGGGAAAAATATTTATTCATTTGCCGTGACAAAGGAGTTATTGTATTCTCTTCGCTATCCCCCGAATCTTGTCGAATTCTGAAAATTATTATTACTTCAGTCTGTTCTGTTGAAACTGTGGATAACTCTGTGCATAATTGAAAAATGAAGATTTGATTTGTGGACATATATTCGCGTCGTGAATATTAATAAATATTCATTATCTGATTTGCCACACCACTCGGCCTTTGATTTTTCAACTACGCGCAGATGAATAAATATTAATTATTTTCCATACAATCTTTTTCCCCGTAATTTCGCCCTTTTTTTATATCCTTGTGGATAATATGAATCGGATAATGGAATTGCCCGGCTGACCTGGTCTTTGACCCCACACTCGCCTGTCGGTTTTTGTCGCTTGATGAAGCGCTACCGAAGGACTTACACCTAGGCTACGCCATGATCGTTGCCGCTTTGCGGTCCAACTTACGTGGGTCCTTTTGCCCGTAGCTGGCATGGACTTTCAACCACAGACCCGGACAATTCCATTATCCGATTCTTTCACCGCAAAGCCTTTCAAGATTATGCTCTGCGAACTTCCGGCCTCTTACTGACCTGTATCCATTCCCGCTGCAAAAGTTACCACATAAACCCGATGGGCGCCCGATTCTTTCAATACGTCGCTGCAGGCTTCCGTCGTACTCCCTGTGGTGAAAATATCATCCACAAGCAGCACTGTTTTTCCGTATATATTTTCTTTTACCCATTTTGCCGCGGTAAAAACACCTTGTACATTTTTCCTTCTCTGCGCCGCGCCGAGTCCGCTCATGGGCGGTGTATCACATACACGGATCAATAGATCCGGGTAATACGGCTTGTTCAGACGCAGGGAAATAGACTTTGCCAACAGTCCAGCCTGATTATAGCCTCTCCGCCTCTCTTTCTTTTTATACATAGGAACTGCCGTCACCAGGTCCGGTTCCAGCCCCTCGGCAACAATCCGCTCTGCCATCAGTTCTGCGAAATGTGAGGCCAGATAATCCTTATCTTTATATTTTAACTGATGGATCAGATTTCTCTCTGTCATTCCGTAGCCTGCGCAGGTATATCCTCTGTCGAAGCTCCTCTGCCTCTCCGCGCATTCGCTGCAGAGCCCTGTGTCGGACTGCGCCGCCATGGGCTTTCCGCAGCAGCCGCAGGTTATCTTGTTCGCCCATTGTATATGCCTGACGCAGAATGGACAGAGAGAGTAAGGCAAGCCATCGTCGATGGGTCTGCCGCAGTTGATGCAATAAATATTCGAAGGATAGATCAGGTCCAGCAATGAGGACCAAAGCTCCATTATCATAACAGAACTCCATCCGCATCACAACAAAAACTCTTTCAGCTTGGGCTTTAAACCGGAATATCGTTCCAGAATCCTGTTGTTGTCTACCATTGCCCGCATTTTATCTTCCGAGCCTACCAGAATTACCGCTTCTTTAGCACGGGTTACGGCGGTATAAAGCAGGTTGCGTGTAGCCAGTACCGGAGGAAACCAAGATATGGGCATGATAACTACGGGAAATTCACTGCCTTGACTCTTGTGAACCGTTACCGCATAGGCCAGGTCCAGTTCCTCCAGATTCGTCACATCGTAGGTCACGTATTTATTATCCTCATAAACGACTGTGATTTCGTTGAACTCGTTGTCAATGGTATGGATAAAACCGCAGTCTCCGTTGAATACGCCCTGTCCTTCGGTGAAGTCGTCAAATCGTTTCCATTCCAGCTGGTAATTGTTTTTAATCTGCATCACCTTATCGCCTTCGCGAAACAACCGGTCACCCAGACGCTTTTCTTTCACGCCTTCAGAAGGGGGATTAAGAATCCGCTGCAGTTCCTTGTTCAGGTTGATACATCCCAGAAGTCCCTTGCGGACCGGCGTAAGGATTTGCAAATCCCTTAGCGGATCGCAATTCTCAAAATAAGAAGGCAAGCGCCGAGCGCACAGATCCAGGATCGTGGCCAGCATCTCCTTTTCGCTTTTGCGGTGCAACAGGAAGAAGTCCTTGTCCCTCTCGTTGACATCCGGATATTCGCCTCTGTTGATCTTGTGGGCGTTGACTACGATAAGGCTCTCTTTGGCCTGGCGAAAAATCTCGGTCAACTTTATAGAAGAGATGATCTCGCTCTCTATGACATCCCTGAGAACATTTCCTGCGCCCACCGGCGGCAGTTGATCCGCATCCCCTACAATGATCAGCCGCGTTCCCGCGGGTATAGCCTCAAGCAAACCCTTCATCAGCATAATGTCGATCATAGATGCTTCATCGATGATAATGGCGTCGAAACGCAAAGGGTTTTCCTCATTTTTGCCGAAGCGCATACTGTCTTCGCCTTCGGAGTAGTAGTACTCCAGCAACCTGTGGATGGTGGACGCTTCATGGCCGGAAGTTTCCGTGATCCGCTTTGCCGCTCTCCCCGTCGGCGCTGCAATTGCGGCGGAAAACCCGTTGTGCCGGAAGATTGCCATAATGGTGTTAATAATGGTTGTTTTTCCCGTTCCGGGACCGCCGGTAATCACGGCCACCCCGCTTTTCATGGCGATCCGCACCGCTTGCTTCTGATTTTCCGACAGCTCGATTCCGGTCTGTCTCTCCGTCAGCTCAATGAGCTCATCTATGTTCCCACGAATCGGTTTCAAGACTGCCCGATCCAATTCCAAAAGCTTCCGGCATACCTTCTGTTCGGCCATGAAATAAGGCAACAAGTAAACAACCGCACGCCCCTCCAGATTCTCTACCTGCAGGTCGCCTTCAAAGGCCATTTGAACGATAGTTTCGTACACTTCTTCGGCGCTTATGTCGAGAAGCTCTCCTGCCAGCTCGCACAGCTGTTTTTGAGGCAAAAAGGTATGACCTTCATTAATATGAGACCACAGCGTAAAGCGGATGCCGCAGCGAATCCGCTGCGGATCGTTTTCGGGTACGCCGAGGAGCCGGGCTATACGGTCCGCTTTTCGGAAGCCGATGCCAAAGACATCTTCCACCAGCTGATAGGGATTTTCTTCTATGGTCTTAATAGTGTCGGAGCCGTAGACCTTGTACAGCCGCATGGCATAACCTGTAGAAATTCCGAATCTTTGAAAATAGAGCACGATCTCGGCAAACTCCTGATGGGCAGCAAATGCTGCCGAAATGGCTTCCGCCTTCACTTTGCCGATCCCGTCCACCTCTGTGAGCCGATGGGGTTCCTCGGCGATAATCCGCAGAGTGTCTTCCCCGAATCTTTTCACCATGGCTTGGGCCGTCTTTTTTCCGATGCCCTTCATGATGCCGGAACTGAGAAAGTTCTGAATTCCTTCTGCGGTTTTAGGTATTTCCTCCACATAGGTTTCAAAAACGAATTGCTCTCCGTAAGTGGGGTGAGTTTTCCAATTGCCCGTTAAGCGGTAGGACCTTCCCCTATCCGGATTATGAAGATAGCCCACTGCAGTAAACTGCTCCTGGGCTTCTTCGTTTTCGATGACTGCAATCGTATATCCGTTGCTATCGTTATAATAAATGATATCGGAAAGGATACCTGTTTTTTGTTCCATAATAAACCTATTTCACAAGATATATGTTCCGAAATTTTGCCCGTATGGGGTTTTTTAAGGCCTTCGCTTTTTTTAGCAGCTTCGGTTTCGTATTGAGGCCGGGGAAACGATGAACCACATCCAAAAGCATGTTAAGCATCTCTCCCACCTTTTCTCCCTCTACGATGCCGGCTTCGATAAGATCATTGCCGTCGATGGCTAAGTCTTCCACATAAATGGGTTCCTTGCTTTTCTTGATGTCATCCAGGATATAATAGCGGCTTTCGATACGGTACCCCGGGGTTTCATAGACTTCGCGCTGTTGCTTGCACAAACTGGTGAGGAAGTCGTAAACATCTTCCCCATTAAGATAGATAAACCTTTTCAGCGAGTATTTATCCACCGCAAAGTACAGGTCCATCAGCAGATTCTGCGCGGCCTTCTGCATCCGAGCCCGTTCTTTGCTCAGGTTCAGTTCATCGATGGCCTTCATAGCCTTTTTCTTCTCAAAACAGAGCAGCAGCAAAGCAAGACGAAGATCTGCATCGCATCTTGATCGATCAATATTTTGAATCAGCACGGAAAGATCCCCGTTTTCCATTCTACCTTTTGGCGGATAGCAATCGTTAAAAATAGCATTGAGTACGTTTGTAGAAACGCACATCCTCAGGGCTTTCCCTGTATTTTTCGTGGTCAGAAGCCTTTCGAATTCTGTTCTTCTCCTGTCCATGCTGATCTGTTCCAACAGGCAAGCGGTCTTCTGCATGGCCGTAAAAGTATCCATGGTCAAGTCGAAATCCAATTGCCCCGCCAATCGAATCCCGCGAAGGATGCGCAAAGGATCTTCCGTAAACCGCTTCTCCGGATCGCCTATAGTACGAATGAGCCGATCCTTAAGATCCTTGCGGCCGTCATAAGGATCGATGATTCCTTTCTGCGGATGATAGGCCATTCCGTTGATGGTAAAATCACGCCTGGCCAAATCCTCTTCGATGTTGTCGGTAAATATCACGTCATCGGGACGTCTGTGATCGGAGTAATTTCCGTCTATACGTAATGCGGCAACGTCCGCTGTCAGATCGCCTTTTCTTACTCTGACGACCCCGTACTTTCGGCCGGTACTATCTTTGCGCCCGTCCTTTGAGTCATCTTCAGCTTTGCTTTTGGCCATATCGTCGGCCACGCTTTTAAGTTCGTCATCGTTGGCAATGCTCGCTCCGCTTCCGCTTTTGTCATCAGCTGTGTCAGCCACGCTTTTTCCATCACCAAAGAGCTCCGCCACCCTCTCCGGGGGCACATTACTGGCAAGATCCCAGTCTTCCGGCTGTATACCGAGCAGCAGGTCCCGCAGGCTGCCGCCCACAATGTATACTTGATATCCGTCATCTTCAATGGTTTTCATGATTCCGGTTATTTCTTTTGGCAACCGCAGCATACGTATTTTTCTCCTTTTTAGCTATAGTGTTTATACGGTTTTGTATGATCATAAATCGCCTTGGACATAAATCCAAAACGTTGAACCCTTCTGACAAAAAGGCTGAAAGCGTATCACATGGTTCTCAGAACGACGGCTTATACAGTTTTCTATTGTCCAGAGTCCAGACTCGCTCAGAGAAGTCACCCGGCTTGGTCCCAAATAGCGCATCCTCCATATCGTACATTCTGGCATCCACGATGTCCAGATAATGAAGAATTTCCGCCTCGGGGAAAAGCGGTTTTTTAGGGCTTCCAAATTCCGGTTCGTAATGATGGGAGAGTATCATATGTTCGAGCATAACCGCTTTCTCTTTACTCATCCCCAACTCTTCCGCCAAACGGTCGACGGTCTTAACTCCTTGCACCAAATGGCCGAGAAGCTGTCCTTCGAAAGAATAACCTGAGGCCACGCCAATCTCGTTGGCATCAATTTCATTGAGCTTTTCAATGTCGTGAATAATAACGCCGGTGATGACCAAGTCACGATTTAGGTTCGTATAAACCTGACAGAAGTGTTCCCCCATAGCTATCATCCGTTTCATATGGTAGAGAAGGCCGCTCTTTTCAGCATGATGATTCTTCACAGCCGCCGGATAGTAAAGAAGCTTTTCTCTGTTGTCGGAAAGGATCCGCGCACAAAGAGCCTTCAGTTCCGGGTCGGTTATGGAAGCCACCGCTTCCTCTAAAAAAGCCAGCATATCTTCCGGTTTCTCGGGAGCGGTGCGAATAAAATCGCTCATCTCTACACCGTCCTGGGCCACCGCTTTCCTGATTCGCAGAACGCGAAGCTGCTTTAGTCCGTTCCATTCGGTGACCTGAGCCTTAACTTTTACGATTTCCCCGGCTTCTATTTCGTTCAACGAAGGAAGCTCCGTATCAGCAACGTCCCATTTCTTTGCCGTAATTTCTCCCGTGTTGTCTGCCAGAAGAAGATCCAAATACTGTTTCTTGTTCGATCCCAGCTTCACCGCAATATTCTTAACCATAAAGAAATCTTGTATCTCATCATCGGTAGTCAACAGACTCACGTAATGCTGTTTCATGTTTTCAGTCCTCCATTTTGTAGTTTCTTCATTATATCATAAAATGCGCGATATTTTATATAACGGTATTTATAATACCAAGCATTTCGCGTAATACCAAGCATTTCGCGTAATACCAAGCATTCGCGTAATACCAAGCATTTCGCGTAATACCGGGCATTCGCGTAATACCAAGCATTTCGCGCTGCATCGCTGTTCAAAAGATGCAGACCGGAAAAAGTCAACTAATTAAGGTATATTATTATTTTTTAGTTGATATTATTTCCAAAAAATGTAATTTTTCTTGTCTGGAATATTTGAACTCAACTAATTTTTCAAAATATCTCTATAGTAGTTGATTTTTTCATTAAAAAGTCAGCTAATATATTGTATTTAACTATTATTAGTTAATTTTCTTACTTTTCTGCCTGTTTGTTGTAGATTAAAAATGTAGAAAGTTGCAGGACAAAAATCCATAATATTGCAAGTTGGATTTTGCATAATATTGCAGAAGATCCATTGCAGGTAAAATCCCCATCACTTATCCTTGTATCTGACCAAAGAATGCAAGGAGGAAAAAGGAGAATGCTCACAATGGATCAAATACATGATATCAGACGCAGGTATTATGAAAAAGGGGGAAATATTTCACAAATAGCATCCGCCCTACAGCTGGATTGGAGGACTGTACGCAAGTACATAGACATGAAAGATTTTAACGAGCCTGTAGCCAAACCGGCTTCTCAACAGCGATTTTGCCCTAAATTGGACGCCTTCAAGCCTGTCATTGACGAGTGGCTTGAAAATGACAAGTCTGCTCCGAGAAGTCAAAGACATACAGCCAAACGGGTCTACAAGCGCCTAACAAAGGAAGTAGAAGGGTTTAACTGTTCCTATCGCCTGGTAGCCCAGTACGTATCCTATCGAAAGAAACAGATCTATGCCGGTGAAAATGCAGGTTACCTGCCCTTGGAACATAAACCCGGTGAAGCTCAAGTAGATTTTGGTACCGCTGAGTTTTATGAAAATGGCAGGCGTGTTACCGGAAAGTACCTGGAAGTATCCTTCCCCTACAGTAACAAAGGTTTTCTGCAGCTGTTCTATGGCGAAAACATGGAGTGTCTGCTGGAAGGCCTGGACACAATCTTTCGCCATATCGGAGGGGTTCCCCATGAACTGTGGTTTGATAACACCAAGACGATTGTCACCAACATAATCCGTGATGGAGGAAGAAACTTGACCGATAAGTTTCAACGCTTTCAGGGAGCATTACGGATTTAAGGCTGTATTCACGAACCCGGGAGAAGGCCATGAAAAAGGCAATGTGGAAAGCAAGGTGGGTTATCAGCGCAGAAACTTCTTAGTCCCGGTCCCTCGCTTTCCTCTCTCTTTCCGATTTCAATAGGCAACTCCTAACCATGTGCGAGGAGGACGCAGACCGGGAACATTACAGGCACAACCAAGACAATTGAGGAACTGTTTCAAGCCGATCGGAAAGCCTTAAAACCGCTACCTTCTATTCCATTTGATTTGACAAGGCGTGTTACCCAAAAGGCGAATAAATGGGGTAAAGTCTATCTGAATAAAGGGCTACATGAATATTCCGTATCGCCAAAGCATGCAGGACTTATGGTCAACATAGTACTCAGTTCCGGCATGGTGATCATCCAAGATGAAAACTACAGGGAGATTGTCCGGCACAAACGTCTTTATGGGGACTACAAGCAGCAGAGTATGGACTGGCTCCCTTATCTCAAACAGCTATCCCACCGCCCTCGTGCTTTGAAATACAGCGGCGTGTACGAAATGATGCCCAAATCCATGCGGCAATACCTGGAATCCTGTCAAAATTCAGAGGTTGGGCAAATCCTAAAGATCCTTGCAGAACTTACGGAGAGTACGGGATTTGAAAGTGCTGTTAACACGGTGAATCAGGCGTTACAGTATCAGGTAACAGATAGTGATAGCCTTAAAAGCCTATACAGAAGACTGTATATGGATGTGCCTGAGCTTCCTCCCATGCAGCTTTATGAGCAGATCCCGACAATGCAAACATTCACACCGAGTCTCACCACCTACGACGAATTCATTAAGAGAAGGGAGGCAGTTGGCAATGCTGGATCATGAAATCGCCGAATGTTGCAAACAGCTGCGTTTAAGCCGGAACTTGGCGGAAATGGCTCAATCCGTAAAGGGTGAAAGCCATCAGGAATATCTATACAACCTACTGTCTTCGGAACTTCAGTATCGAAAAAATGCCCGTGTAGAAAAGCTAATTAACAGCGCCGGCTTCTATTCCATTAAAACCTTTGAAGGGTATCGGTTCGATGAGATCACCCTGCCGGCGGACCTTTCCATAGAGAGCCTGAAATCCTTGAACTTTATCCATGAAAAGAAGAACATCATCATGTATGGGGGCACGGGTACCGGCAAAACCATGTTATCAATAGCTTTAGGCGTAGCAGCTTGCAAACGGGGTATTCCTGTTAAGTTCTTCCGCACAGCCGCTTTAGTAAATGCGCTCTCTGAAGCGAAAAAAGCAGGGACACTGAGCGCATTTTTAAAGAAGCTAAACCGGATTGAGCTCATAATTTTAGATGAATACGGCTATGTGCCCCTTGATAGAACAGGTTCCCAGCTTCTTTCGAAATCATATCGGATTGTTATGAACGCCGGAGCATCATACTGAATACAAACCTTGAATTTTCAAGATGGGTCAATGTGCTTTATGATGAACAAATGACAGCAGCCATGTTGGACCGGTTACTGCACCATTGCTATCTGCTACTGTTTCCTGGTCCAAGCAACAGGATGAAAGAGTCAAGTATCAATGATCTATATCGCTCAATATCATCGGAAGGGACCAACTAAGAAACGTTAGCCTGCACCCGGACCGGGGGTTAATCACCTAAAATCCGGGACTGCAAAACTATGGAAAATGCATAGTGCAACATTCTGCATTTTTAACTTGCAACTTTCTGCAAAAAGTACTTGCAAAAAACATTCTGCCGCATTTTGGCCTTTCATTCCATCAAAAATCAACTAAAAATGAATGTAACAAGCTTTTTAGCTAACTGCCTGATTCTCTCATCTTCTTTCCATCTTTTTGCCGTATTAAAAAGCAACTGCTATATAAAATAATACCTTATATTTTAATTTCTGTAAATATTATCTAATTATTTATTTTAAGGTTTCAGTTTTTACAATAACATCTATTTTTATTCATGGAGTTTTCGTATATAATTCGTATATAAATTAGATACCAATTAGGCTAGGCGCGAAACATTATTTGCAGCCCAGATGCGACACATTACTCGAATTACAAATGTAGCTATATAGCTTACGAATGTTAGCTTTATAACGCATTAATCTGTTAATAAGCAGGTGAGCTAATGGGTAGAATGCTAATAATATGAAGGCTCAATACATTGCGTATTCCAAACAAACGGGATGTGCCAGTAGATTGATAGAACACAACCGGACCGGTGTTTGACAATGATAGACAATTGATAGTTCGCAACCGGACCGGTGTTTGACAATGATAGACAATTGATAGAACACAACCAGACCGGTGTTTGACAATGATAGACAATTGATAGTTCGCAACCGGACCGGTATTTGACAATGATAGACCCATGAATGAGACCAATGAATGAGACCAATGAATGAGATCCATGAATGAGACCAATGAATGATAGACCAATGAATGAGATCAATTATAGACAATGATATAACAATGATAGAACATTAATAGGCCAATGATAACCATTAGTAGTACATTAATTAAGCAATCGATGATAAAAGGAGAGGTACCGATGAGAAATTTAGGAATGATCCGTGTAGCGGCCGTATCCCCCACGCTGAAAATAGGAAATACGGAATTCAACAGCGATGAAATTTTACGATGCGCGGAAGCGGCCTATCGGGAAGGCGCCGGCATAATTGTCTTTCCGAGCCTTTGTATAACGGGCGCAACCTGTGGCGATCTGTTCTTTCAGGATATTCTCTATGAGAATCAGCTGACGGCATTAAATAAAATTGCCCTCTCCACAAAAAAGATGAATGCGGCACTTGTAATCGGAATTTATCTGCGGTCCGACAACCGTCTTTTCCAATGCGCTGCCCTATTGCAGAACGGACTTATTAAAGGTATTGTTCCCAAGTATTCTCCGTCAGGCGCAAAAGGTTCCGGCGACAGCCGGTGGTTCGCGCCCGGAGAAGAAGCGGAGAACCTCAGGGATTCCGTTACTCTCTTTGACTGTGAAATTCCTTTCGGAAAGTTGGTATTTCGTGATCCGGAGAGCGGCATCGCCATCGGCATCGAAGTGGACGAGGATCTATATGCTCCCGTTTCTCCCGGCGCAAGACTTTGCCTTGCCGGCGCCCATATTCTCTGCAATTCCGCCGCGAGTCGCGAGCTTGTCGGCTCCACCGCCCACAGACGCTATTCCGTTCTTCAAAAAAGCAGAGACTGTCTGTGCGGATATATATACGCCTCGGCGGGTGCCTGGGAATCCTCATCGGACGGAGTTTTCAGCGGGCATTGCCTGATTACAGAGCGGGGCGTGCTGTTGAAAGAGGATTCAGGCCTATCCCTCGACACCAAGCTTACAATAACAGATATGGATTTTGAAAGACTGGTCAACGAGAGGGCAGGTGTCTCCGGCTTTTGCACCGCTCCTGCGGCGTCCATAAAGTCATCTGCACTTGCACAAGCGGCGGATGTCTCCACATCCGGCATATATCGGCAAGTGACCCTTCGGGTGCTTCCTCTGCTGAAAAATGATGTTCCCCTCATGAGAACTTACTCAAAAACACCTTTCATTCCGGCCAATGATGCAACCGTGAGAGCCAACTGCCGCGAAGCTTTTGAAATCCAATCCGTCGCGCTGGCCAGACGCCTTGCGCATACCGGCTCAACGAAGGCGGTTCTTGGCATATCCGGCGGTCTCGATTCCACCTTGGCGCTTTTGGTGGCGGCAAAGGCCATGAAACTGTTAAATAAACCGGCCTCCGATATAATCGCTGTGACCATGCCCGGATTCGGAACCACTGACAAAACCTATACCAACGCCTTGGCCATGATGGAGGCAATCGGTGCAGAAATCCGGGAAATACCCATAAAAGAAGCCGTCCTCTTGCATTTCAAAGACATTTCCCACGACCCCGAAAGGAAAGACTCTATCTACGAAAACTCTCAGGCAAGAGAACGAACACAAATATTGATGGACATCGCCAATATGGAAGGCGGTATCCACGTGGGTACGGGAGATCTTTCGGAAGGAGCCCTGGGCTGGAGTACCTTTAACGGAGACCATATGGCTATGTACAACGTCAACGCAGGGGTTCCGAAAACCGTCATCCGGGCTATGATTCAATGGTTCATTCAATGTGTTCTCACGGGGCCGAACCAGGATTCATCCTTCTGCAAGGACAACGAAAAACTGGCTGCTGCCCTGCAGGATGTTCTGGAAACCCCGGTTTCCCCCGAACTCCTGCCTCCCGACGAGGAAGGGAAAATTGCACAAAAAACAGAAGACAAGGTGGGTCCCTATGTCCTCCACGACTTTTTCCTGTATCATACAGTCCGCTGGGGTACCTCTCCGGCTAAGCTGCTGGCAATCGCCAAAACCGCCTTTGCCGACGAATACGACGAAGATTTCATCCGCCACTGGCTGCAAGTTTTTTATCGCCGGTTCTTTGCGCATCAATTCAAGCGCAGCTGCGCTCCCGACGGCCCCAAGGTGGGTACCGTCAGCCTCTCCTCCAAAGGAGATTGGCAGATGCCCAGCGATGCGGATGTGAGCGATTGGCTGAAGGAACTATGAAAAATGTAAGAAAACAACTGGAGGAACTATAATAAAGAGTTCCTCCTTGGTGTTTATCCTTTGTGAATAAGGAAAGTTTAACTATTCGTGGATATTCTTCTATACTAATTAACTCAAATTAACTCAAAGATAAAAACTCAGATCATATTCTGATTCTGAGTTTTTATCTTTGGGCTTGCTTCTTTCTATCGTATGAAATTCGTAAAGATCTTTGCCTCGAGTTCCGGTTCGGGTACAAGATCTCTTCCGCTCTCAACCAACTTCATAAGCCAGGCCATGTTGCGTCCCAGCACCCTCATGATTTGTTTTCCTTCCTCGTCCTGCAGAGCCTCTCCCGGCATCCGGCCGTAGATCACATCCCAATAGTTTGAAGTCGCCATCAGCATTTCGGAGTAACTGATGTAATGGTTTAACTGGTCACAAGTGGCAACGCCGCCCGAGCGCCTGACTGCAACGACCGCAGCGCCCACTTTATGCCGTAGCAACCCTTTATTAACGCCACATACATAGAATGCCCTGTCTAAGAAACTTTTCATGTTACCTGCGATGCCGGAGAAATGTACGGGTGAACCGAAGAGGATCCCGTCAGCAGACTTCATTTTCTGTATCCACTCATTTACTTCATCGTGGATTGCGCATCGCTCATCTCTATTTTTTACGCATTTGCCGCAGGCGATGCATCCGGAAAGAGTCTTATTTCCCACATGGATAATCTCCGTTTCGATCCCGGCCTTTTCCAGTTCTTCGGCAACCGTGCAGATTGCGTGATAGGTATTCCCCTCCCGTCTGGGGCTTCCGTTAAATGCTACGACTTTCATGTTCTCGTCCTCCTGAATTATTCCGTCTGCAGGCACTCTCTGAATTTCTGCAACACGAAATCTATGTCATCTCTTGTGACATCCACGTTGGTCACAAAACGCCATTCACCGTCTTCCGGACCGCTGATCTTGATTCCGTTTTCAAAGAAATGGTCAATCAACTTTTGGGCGGGAACCACTTCGGGGCCCATCTCAAAGAATACCATGTTGATATCGAGCCGGTCGGCTCTGACTTTTACTCCCGGGATGCGGGAGAGTTGGTCGGCTAAATATGCCGCGTTTTCATGGTCCACATGAAGACGCTCCGTCATCTTCTCCAAAGCAATAATGCCCGCGGCGGCAAGTATACCCGTCTGACGCATTCCGCCACCCATGAGCTTCCTGTTTTTTCTCGCTTTCTCTATGAATTGTTTCGTCCCTGCCACCATGGACCCAACGGGAGCTGCCAGCCCCTTTGAAAGGCAGAACATGACGGAATCGGCGCAAGCCGCTATTTCCTTCGCGTCTACCCCGAGAGCCGTCGCCGCGTTGAAGATTCTGGCGCCGTCCATGTGAACCGGAATGCCGTATTTTTCTCCGATTTCCTTAATGGCCCGAAGATTCTCAACGGGAATCGCCGTTCCTAGACCATGGGCATTTTCGACACATATCAATCCGGTGTGCGGATAGTGAATATCGTCTTCCGGACGGATTGCCGCTTCCACCTGAGCGGGGTCCAACATGCCGTTTTTACTGTCGAGGGTGCGAAGCTGCACACCTGCGATAACCGCGGCGCTGCCCACTTCGTGAAGTACTATGTGGCAGTCTTTGCCCAGAATTACCTCATCGCCTCGAAGAGTATGAGTCAGAACGCAGAGCTGGTTTCCAAAGGTTCCGCTGGGAACGAATAGAGCGGCTTCTTTTCCCACCATCTCCGCCGCCAGCTCCTGCAAGCGATTTAACGTAGGGTCATCCTCATAAACATCGTCGCCCACTTCCGCTTCGGCCATGGCTTTCCGCATCTCTTCCGTGGGCATGGTAACAGTGTCGCTTCTTAAATCAATGTATCTCATTTTCTCCTCCTTATGGAGGGTTCTCCTGCTTTGGGTTCCGGGACCATGCGCCCGCTTCCAAAGCACCGGAAAACTCTCTGCACTAATAAGAAAATGATATCACATACGCGTTTGCGTATCAATACAAGGCATTTCTTGAGACGGTGTCAAGTTGTTGTGGAGTTTTTGCTTGACAACTCTCCCGATGTTATGCAACCAAACCCCGTTGCCGACCATAAGACCGGATCAGGATCTGTGTTGCAGTATTGACTGCCGGATTGTATTGTTCTTTTTCGAATATACTCCAGTCCCAACAACCATGAATTGCATTTTGTAGCCGTTTTTCCCCATACTCCTTTAGAATGCTCCTGTTTTTTTCGTCTTCAGGTCGTCTGAAATCCTTTCCTGAAACGCTGCAACCGTTTCTTGTGTAGACTCTAAGTTCTGCCATCTTGTTTAGACCGGCTTCGCTCCAACCCATAGGATTTCTGCTTAATCTCTCCGAATACACATGACTTACTAAACCTTCTGTGCAGCTACCTATGATATCTTTTGTATATCTTCGCACAATTCCGTCCCAATTGTTTACAACATAACGGAGGAAGTTTCGAACCCGCTTCTCTTGCTTTGGTCCCTTGCAAAGAGACAGCATTTCTCGAATGAGGCTTGTCACTTTTTCCAGGCTCTTCTCTTGAACCGCCTGCCTTATACGGTGTCGGTAATTTTGTTTCGGAAAGGCCGCTGTCGCTTGTTTTAAGTGCTTCTCAAAGTGAAATCCATCCATAACATAGTGACAGTCGGCAAGCTCCTCCATTCCTTGCTTGATCCATGGAGCCCCATCACCATGAAGATAGATTCTCTCGATTTGATTTTCTTCATAAGCTTGTGAGATGTACCCGCCTACCGTTTCCCAAGCCTCTTTTGTTTGATGAATGGTGGAGGTAAAGTGTACCGGATTCATCAGGACATTTCGCCCTTTATGGACGGCTTGGATTCCTTCACTTAACGTAATCAATGGAACCATGCGGTTTTTACCTTCCTGTAGATGAACGTGGTCTTCATCGGCAAAAATATGTAGTTCCGATGCGACTCGCTTTTCTTTAGGGGCTGCCTTTTCCAGTTTTCCCACTGCTCTCAACTTATTCTTTACCGTCTGGCGGCTCACTTCACCGTTGGTTACTATCTTCGTACTCTTTTCATAGGAAACCTCTGCCGATTGTTCCACTAGGCGGGCGCTCACATTGGCACTCACTCGTTCATAGGCGTATATACCAATTATGAAATCCAACGGATATACATAGGCACCTTTTGCCTTTTCGTAATAGTAGTCTCGTTCTATGTCGATTCGACCTACCTCCGTCAGAAGACTCCTTTGCCGGTCTTTTTCTTTTAGAACAAGCCCCTGCTCTTTTCGAAATGCCTTGTCCGCTCTAAGTTCTTCATTCAATTGCTTCACGATTCCCGATATCAGGGCTCGAACGCTTTCTTTGCAAAGACCCAGGGCATCAGATGCAAACTGATCTATATCGGATATGCCTCCTTCTTCAATCCGTTTGCAAATATTTCTTCCCAATTCCGCAATGATTTGTTGTACAATAGTTTCCACAGAGATCTTCCCTCCTTGTTTGTGTTTTGTTGCTGAAACTATTTTAACACAGGAGAGTTGATCTCTGTTTCTTTCCTTTAAAAACTCCACAACTATTTTACACTATCATTTCTTGAGTTAGTGTCAAGTAATCGTTGGCAAGTTTTGTCCATACAAGTTTCCTGTGATGTTTTGATGGATATTCCGCATTTATTCCACGGTCCTGTTTACATGGGGCCCCTGTCCCTCTGGACCCCCTTTTTTTAGGCAGAAATAACCCGCTTCTGTCGGGCGTCATTTCTGCCGCCGAGAGTTTACCAGAGGGACAGCCCCAAATAAACAGGCTTTCGCGGCATAAACGCTCTTTTTAAGGCGCAGGGTAGCAGTAGCAGCTTCATTGTGTAGAGTGTGGGCAACGTGTCTTTTGTTGTCCAAGCCTTGTGCGTCAACCTTTTAGGTTGTCCACATGGCGGCACTATCCATAGTATGGTTGGTTTGTTCGTAATTTTGCTTCCGCCTGCCGGCTATCCATCTTACCGATAAATCAGTTCACTGCTAACTCTATCATTTAGCAGATTGATAATCGCTTTACGGCCGTTTGTTACGAATGTACTGTTAAAGGGCTTGCCTCCTCTAACTGGGTAAAGATAGCCTTGCCCATCCGTCTTCGGAGCTTTTGCTGCACTTAGGATTTCCTCTATCTCTTGCGTATACCGCTCCGGCAATTCCACCTTTGATAAGGACGTTACGGCTTGATGAAGCTTTCCACATACTTTCTTGCACAAGATACGTCCTAGGTTTGATGCACCTTGCTTGCTCCAACTGGCTTTCTGATGCTTCATCCGCTTCGCTGCACCATCACATACATGGTGCTCCATTGTTCCAAGATTTCGGTATTCTACACCCACCGGTGGCGATGGTAGTTTCAACCCTCTTTCCTGATAGGGAATGAGACCTTCCTGATTGCTTCTGAAGTATTGATAAAGCTTCAGAAGCTTCTTCTGTTCATCCGGCTCCTCTTCCTGTTCCCCGATCCATCTTAAATATTGCAATAGCTCTGCAATCCTCTTTTCCGAAAGCAATTTGTGTATGATCTTTCTCTGCTCTACATTCTTTACTTTCCTTAGGATCTCACGGTTCTTGTGGAATGGGTCCAGCTGGAAATGTACATCTTCATCCACAAGCCCTCCCTTGATCCACTCTCCTCCATCTCCGTTTAGAATGCGTATTTCAATTTCATCGGTGTTGAATACGGAAGCGATGGCTCCTTCCTTCTTTTTTTGAAAGGATCCTGCATCTTCGAAGCCGCAAACCATTATCTTGTTTCGCAGGGAATAACGTCTTTCCGACTCCTTTTCCCATCCATCATAGGCTACTGCCATCTTCATCTCACGTTTCCTTGCATTTTCCGGACGGTCTTTCCCCTGCATATTGATCCAAACGCCATCCGCTTCTTCAAACAGTATGGCTGTGGTTATCTCACCTTTTCCTTCACCTTTTTCCGCCTTCTGCGCTTCGGCTTTCTCTACTTTCTCTAGCTTCTCGCCCAAGTCCTGTATCACATTCCAGGCACCTCCGTGGCTAATTGCTTGCCCTGTCATGCTGCTCACTTTATCCGCTGTTTCCCGGTAAGAACAGACACTTACACTCTCGGCGATCCTTGTTGCGAGATTCCTTGTCACTTTCCCAAAGGTAGCCATTTTCAACACTTCATCCAACAGGTAAACGCAGGCTTTTTCACCCGTTTCAAGGGTTGTCTCATATACGGTTCTATCATAGGTAACCTCACCCATTAGTGTTTTTAATGTTGTAGCCCGGCTGCCCTTATGCCGATACGTCTTTTTATCCCTGCTTTCTGCAAGTTGTTTATCCATCTGCTTTAGCACTTCTTCCATCAGGCTTGCTGCATACTCGCATCCAATTCGGAAAATCTCTTTCTCTAAAGTATTGAAGTCTAGTTCCTTCTCTGATAATATAGTTTTCATCATACAAGCCTCCTGTTGGTTGTTGTCACAAACTTATCTTACAGGAATTCTTGTATGAGGGGAAGGGGGCTTTGCTCTCTTCCTTTTTTCTTTCTTTGCCAACTAAAATTATACTCTAAGATTTCTTGAGTTTCCGCAGATTTCCCTGCCATTTCTATGGAGAGCCTCGGAAGTATAGATCTTTCTTATAGAAACTTTGAAAAATGCCTAAAAAACAAGGAATCCTATCCCTTTTTGTAGTAAAATTAAGCTATGAAGAAAAACCTTACTAAACAAAAAACGGAGGATTCCTTATGACTAATTTTACTACAAATACTTACACTTTGAAACGTGAAATCTTAAACTTTTCAAATAAAGTTTCTCAATGTCTTTCCAAGCCCGATCGAAAGTTTACTGCCGACATCACCTATGGTATGTTGGCTTCCGGCAGCTGTCTTCTGACCGATGTTGCAGACCAACTTCATGAGGATTCCAAGAAAATTAACAGTGTGGAAAGGCTATCTCGCCATCTAAACAAAGGCGTTCCAAAAGAAGCCTTACGCTCGTATCTCCACATCGTCCGCAAATGGGTTGCCGATGAGCCGGTGGTTCATCTGGATGACAGTGATGTCGTCAAACCGGATGGCTACAAATTCGAAGCTCTGGGCCTTGTTCGGGATGGATCCCAAAGCTCTAGTGCGAAAAATGTCTATGAAAAAGGCTATCATGTGACAGAAGCCTGTGTTCTGACGAAAAGCAATCATCCCATCAGTATTTATTCTAAAATCCATTCCTCGCAGGAGAAGAGCTTCACTTCCGTTAATACGATTACTTTTGAAGCGATGGAGCGTGCAAAGGCACTGTTTGGCAAAGCCACTTTTGTCATGGACAAGGGCTATGATGACAACAAGATGTTCTTAAAGCTTGATTCCTTGGAGCAGGATTACGTCATTCGCCTTACTGCCAAAAGGAAACTCCTTTTCCACAACAAATGGGTGCCCGCCACAGAACTGCGAAACCGTAGAAAAGGCAAAATCAAAATGCCTGTATTTTACAGGGGCAAGCAGCATCAGGCATATTTATCCCATGTAAAGGTTCAAATCACCGCATCCAGAAAGGACATCAATCTGGTTCTTGTCTATGGCATCACAGAGCATCCGATGATGCTGGCAACAAACAAGGAACTGAAGTCCAAGGATGATGTGGTTCGGATTGCAAGGCTTTATTTCTCTCGCTGGCGCATTGAGGAATACTTCCGTTGCAAGAAGCAGGTTTTCCAGTTTGAGAATTTCCGTGTTCGCAAGCTTGTGGCTATCAATGCGCTCAACTTCTACATCACTTTGTGCATGGCCTTTTTCGCATCCATTTCCATGAAATCCGAAACAAATGCCCTCAAAGTTTCAATTTTACAGATAGCAGCTCCCATTCGGCAAAAAGTCCAATTCCACTATTACCGATTCGCCAAGGGTATCTCCGGCATACTCTCCTATGCAAAAGAAGGCGTCAGGCTTTGGTTCAAAACAGAACGTCCTGTATACCGCCAGCTTAGCTTTAAGTTAATCGCTTAAGCGGATAGATAATACGGTTCACGCAAGTCCGGTCTCTGACGGGGCTTATTAGTCGTGGCTGTTTTGGCTTCTTTCTCCTCCGCTTCTCCTTGCTAAGCCCTAAATTGTTTACTTTATATGATTTGTTCACTTTCTAACTGCAATCTGCGGAAACTCAAGCAGTGTAATTTTCACGGTTTGCGCATTTTGGCATTGAGAGGCACTTGTAAAAGGTGTCCGACACTAAATACAAGTGGCCGGTTGTAAAAAGTGTCTGACACCTTTTACAACACTGCGACTGCCACTCGGCTAATAGGTTGCGGCTGCCTCATGCCTCAAGTCAGTTTAAAAATTGCGGATTAACACAAAGGCGACCCAAATTTGCTTTGAGAGATCTTGAGAATGCAGCAATTACCCCCGCCCCCGATTTTGGGAATTTACACATTACGCGGATATAACTGGGACGCTTCTGACAGGAAGACGTTTTGTTGTCCCCTGCCAGAGTGGCAAACGAAACGGAAAGGCGGCTATTCATTATTTGAATAGCCGCCATTTGAATAGCCACCGTCCCCCTGCCGCGTGGCGTGTGTCCTACACCAGATTTGCTTCCTTTAATAATTTTAATATTACTGTGGCGGCCTCGCCGCGGGTGATATTTGCCTTGGGATTAATTTTGCCATTTGATCCGACTATCAACCCGTTATTCAAATTGAAATCAACCGCTTCCGTTGCCCATTGGGATTTTGCGTCATAATCCCTATAAGCTTTCTTATCAACTGACGCCTCGGCTCCGTTAATAGGAGCAAGTTTTGATGCATTGAATACGATCTGCATGGCTTCTTCCCGCGTAATCTTCGCCAAGGGATCAAATCTATTATCGCCTTTTCCGGACACAATACCGTACTGGGCGGCTGCCGCAACGGCTTGATTATACCAGCTATCCGCCGCTACATCGGAGAATTGGGACGTGCCTTTTGCGGGAAGTCCTAATGCACGGGTCATGATGGCTGCAAATTCCGCTCTGGTGATCTCTCTGTCCCCGGCAACAACATTGTTACCGATCCCGCTGATAATTCTTCTGTCCGCCATTTCCTTCACGATATCCTTATACCACTTTCCGTCCGTGTCGTTAAAAGCAGTCTTTTGGCTGACAAGTACATAGGTAGAATTTGTCCGGGTAGTAATTACCACGTAGTGCTTTCCGCCCTCGTGATATACGGAAGTGGGCACAGGCCGGAATGTATTATTCCCTTCAAAGACCATGGCCGTAGTAACACTATCGGCTGTCTCCTTATCCACTTCAAGCCTTCTTTGCACGTATTGATTAAAGCTGGCGATTTCCACAGTTTTCCCTCCATAGGAGGCGGTAATATTGAAAACAACGGGAGTACCCAGCAACCCAAGCCCTTCTGAATCTGCGGATGCCTGCAAGGATGCCGCTTCATCTGAAGAAGGCTGCGCTATGGTAATGGAGAGGGAAATGTCAGCATTGCCTCCTTCCGCACCCAAAAGACCTTTTATCGCATCCGTATCTATAGAGCTGGCAGGAACATCAATAGCCACAGGACCGCTTAGTATGGTCAAGGTCATTTCTTTTTCCGCCATGCTTTCAAAGGAGCTTAGAGGAAGTTGGGCGGTTGAGGTCTCGTTCTCTGATAGTGGGATCATGATTCCCGAGCCCTCTTCAGCCGTCTCCACGTAGCTTTCCAACCTGTCTCCATCCACTATGGTCGTGGTTGTTGTTCCGTCTGTTGTTTCCGTCCCCATCTCATGTTCTTTTTGTTCAGGCAGAGACCCGGTGGTGCTGCCGCCACCTCCGCTGCTACCGCTGCTCCCACCGCTATCACCGCTGCCGCTGCTCACAGCCTTCCAGTTTGCGGTTATGGTCACATCCCTGGCAGGCATGGTGAAGGTTGTGATTTGCGCACTGGCATCGACGAAGGTCACATCTTCAGATTCGGAAGTCCAGCCTTCAAAGGTATAACCCGAACGGGTGCCGGCATCAATGGTAACAACTTCGTTTTCGGCATAATTGCCGGCTCCTGTAGCTCCCGTACCCGTGCTTTCCACAGTAACGGTATAGGTTTCAGGCGTAACGACAGGTTCATTTTCCAATTCAACTGCTATCGTTACAGCCCAGGCAGGCATGGTGAAGGTATATACTGCACCGAATGATACTTCTGTTGTGGTCACATTGTCATTACCGGCATCTGTTACCGTAATTGATTTAAACTGTTTTCCGGATTCGATATTGGCAATGGTTACGGTTACGATTTCACCTGCTTTCGCTTCTGTCTTGTCTGTCGTTACCTCAGCGGTTCCACCTACTACAGAGGCCACCGTTATACTTTCACCGCTATCCGGCCCGCCCGCATTGCCCGGTTTCACGTAAATATCAACAGAGTCATAAATTCCTGTTCCGCTCAATGTTGCCGTAACAGTACACTGTAAAACGCCGCCGCTTTCCATAACCTCATCTATTGCAGCGCTTGTTACGGTAACAACTCCGTCATTAACGGATATTCCATCGATGGCAGGAACCATGCTCCACTCTATGTTTCCTCCTTCATAGACATCTCCGTACTGATCGTATACAGTAGCGGTAAATGTCAAAGTGTTGGGTTCCGCAAGGCCGCTTGGAATTTCAACGAAGCTATCCCCTACTTGAATTTCCAAAAGGACCGGAACAGCCTCCGTTTGTCCATCCTCATCAGCTACATAAGCTTCGACCAAATAAACCGCTTCATCAAATGTAAACTCAATAGAAACCGTCTCCCCAATGTTCAAACTCCCCAATGGTTCGATTAAAGAGAGGAGAATGTTTTCTTTATCATCATAGGCATTTAGGAATACATATTGATCGGTCAAATCGGTTCCGGAGTTATTTACAACCGTAACCTCTGCAGAGTCATAGGTTTCATTCAGCTCAACTGTCGTAAACACTCCAACAGGGGCTCCATAAGTAAAGAAATAACTTCTTTCTTCATAGTCCGTAGAACCGGTTCCATATACGATCTTCCAGTCCAAACGATATTCGCCTCCATCTTCCAAATTATCAAAAGGAATGTTCACCATATCACTTTCCGCATCTATAATTCCTTGTAACCCATCTTCCGTTAGACTCAAGGTTTGTACTTCATTCCACTCATCACCATAGATAAATAGGGTTGCATTTAAACTCCTTGTGTTGACAGCCGCAGGGTGATAGATCGGCGTTTGCGCTATCATGCTTCCCGGGGCAGATGAGGTGTATGTTGTGTCCCCAACCGGTTTATACTCATCCAATCCTTCATGCTGTGAAGGGGGGTAGGTGTAGTTGACTCCCTCGTGTTTAACTTTAACATCATAGATAGTATTAAAGATATCATCCTCATTCCCCGGATTGGCATACATATTCAGCACCTTTGTGCGCATGTCCTCTGTGAGAAGATAGGTGCTTCTCTCATATACTTCTTTTATACCGGTAGCCTTTTTATAAATGTCATACAGGCGATTGCTTACGGGGACAGTATCAACGGTACCTGCATCAAGGTATCCTCTTATCTCCTTAATGGAGTTTCGTAAAAACTGGACATCATCAGTCTCTCCCTTTAGAATATCGCAAATCTGAGGGATATCACATATGTTATAATAGTAAAGTACATCCTCTCCATCTCTTGTTAGATCATCCCATATATCGTCTAATCCATACTCATGTCTCAATGAGTAAAAGCTTTTGACCGGTGTCCCCTTACTTTCTGCATAATTATCTAGTGCGTTACTTCTCAACTGCTGCATTTCAATATCCAAGGCACCAATTTTACCAATAAGTTCTCTTGTTTCAACCTCACCAATCTCAGCTTTTCTTTCGATTTCCTTGAGCTTATTGTAGAGTGTAGTAGTATTACCCCCGTCTTTTATATACGCTCGAAGGCCTGAAACATCAAAGGCGGAGATAGAAACCAATTCCGTATTATATAGATATGGATTGTATCCATGAATATCATAAGCACCTAGGAAATAAGTTCCTTCCCATAATGACTCATAACTATCGGTAATATTTTTTATCTTTGCTAAGTCATTCGCCATATTCTGTTCTGCTGTCTTGTATTCTGATAACCATGCATCCATTTCTTCATAATAGTTTGTTCTTCCGTCTTTAAAAGCGTTTTCATTGTATATGCAGTCCTCATGCGCTCGGGTCAGAATCTCACTCACATGTGAGAGTTCCATATATATAGCATAAGCTTCTTCAAAGAGGCTTGTTGGTCTGGTAATAGCCAATGCTTCTGCGAATTCATCTATTGTTATATCCGGATCATACAATTCTTCCGGTAAATTTGCCTCTATGAACGCTTCTGAAAAACCATTCTTACGATAAGCTTCTCCTTCATCACTGTTAAATGGATTAATATAATATGGATTATTCTCATAATTTACGCTTGGATCTATCTCCGTGTCATTATGTAGCTTCCAAACCACACTGTTATACTTGATTAGATAGTTTTCTTCCAGGCTTTTCAATAGATTGAGGTAAAAGACTACATTCTGCACAGGGACTTCAATGCTATTATATAATTCTTCTGAAGATCCTTTCAGTGTATCAACAGTCTCCAACATTGCTTCTACTTTTGTTTGGTAACCTAAAATATGCCCACTTAACTGATCATAAAAGCTATCATATGGCTGCCCATAATAGTTCTCAAGTTTCGGACTAAAAGAAGCCGTCCCATCAAAATAGCTTCCTCCGACAGGTATCCTGTAAAGAGTCGCTTCATTATTATAATCCGGCAGGTCATTATCCAGTTTATCCTTTAGATCCTTAAGCTCCAATTCAAATGTTGCGATCTCGGCGCTCGTATCGTTGTATGCTTCCATAAACAATCCGGAAATTATATTGACCTTTCCTGTAACTTCATGATCCAGAATACTTTTCTGTGCCATCACCTCATCAAAAATCATCTCTGCTGCCGTAAGGTAAGGTGTGTCTTCTGAAATGTGATCATTCAGCCATTGATCAAAATTATTATCGAAAAGATCTCTTTTTAGCTCCTCTTCAGCTTTCCAATTAAACGCCAGAGTAATATTCACATCATCGTCATCTCCCGGCTCGATTGCGTCCGGTGTGACAAATGTCTCTTCTATACTTTCCTTATAACTTGCCTGTTCCTCCTCCTTTTTGCTCGCTTTTTCCTGTTCTGCAGCTAACAAAGCCTCCGAAAGACTATTAAGGTTATCACGTGCAGCTCTAAGCTCTCCTATTTTTGCATCCATTTTGGTCTTACTATTTTCTGCCAACTTCGCGTAGGTTCTCATATAGCTGGCGTAGAGATGTACTTGTTCTCCAACTGTAAGATGAGCCGTTCCCCCATCCAAGACAATACCCAATTTCTCCACAAGGGAGCCACCATCGGCACCGACTACCTGCATCAATACATTGGTCACATCGGCTATCATGCCGGATGTAGCCATAGTAGCTCCTTGTACTACGCTAGGAACAAATAGCATATCCGTGAACATTTGCGTGCACTGGACTGCAGTAAAGGATACAGCCGTGCCTATACTTTTAGCACGTAAATCTACTGCTTTCTGATAATACTCTTTACCGATCGCAAAATGTTGTTCCAATGCATCCTTGGCCTCTACATAAGCTTTTCTCTCTAAGTTGTTCGTAGATATATTCGCCGGGATTACATAGTTTTTCAAGCCCTCATAGTCTTCGTACAAATTACTTAAAGAAACCTCCCCATTGAAGATTGGTTGCAACTCGGGGAAGGTCCGTTTTGCCACTCTTTCTTTCCAGATTTTGTTTGCCTCATACCACTCACTGCTCTGATTGGTCCAATGCTTTATATAAGCATATCCATTTTCTCCAAAGGCGGCCTTTCTTGCGGTAGTTGTATATAGAGTCTTATAGGTGGTTTTCCTGTCTTCATCGCTCATTCGGTTCCAGGCCTCTCGGTTTACTGCGCTGGTGGCCTCATCTGTGCGGTACTTAACTCCATCCATTTCATATTCAACATAGCGTCCGTACCCTCCCCAGAGAATGCTCGGTACCTCGGTTAATTTGACACTATTATCTTCCTCTGCTGCAAGAACAGGCCCCGTCACAGCTGCCAGTGAAGTCAGCATACATAGGATTACCAGAACGGACACAAGCTTTCGCATTCCTCTAAGTTTTCTATCCACTATATCCATCTCCTTTGTCATCTCTTTTTTTCCAAAACAATTAATATCATCTACCAGTCCCTGACAACTGCTTCGATACCCGTTTCACGCCAAAACTTCTGTTGTATTTCCATCGCCTCCTCTGTGTCAGCCATGCCATGTAAAAGCTCCACACGCACGGTTTTGTCATCATCACCAAAGTTCAGAAATATCCAACTCCGGTCTATCTCAATAGTCTTCAGACGTACTCCAGAAATTCCATTCATGCCCCACTTATAGATCTTATTGCCTATTAAGATACCGAATGTGGAAACGATGATTTCTTCAACTTCCCTTTTTTCATTGCTGAAAGATGTGGAAATAATAGCCGAAGGTACTGCAAGGATGCAATTATTCCAGATGAGGTTTGCGTGATAAAGCAGATAACTTTCTCTTATTAGGAAAACCAGCAGGACCGCGCTTATGACTGCAAAAATGATAGCCGCTTCCACCATAAGCTTCACAGCAAACAATCCTGTGGCCAAAGAACAAATTACAAATAGAAGGGCGTAACCGATACGCCTTTTTCGTATGGCTTGCATTCACATTACACCCCCTTCCCCTCATATCCAATTTAGATGAATGCTGCCGGAAGTCCATCGTTCATAAGTATGAAATCATAAAAAAGGCTCCTCATACTAAAGTATGAGAAGCCGAATTTATCAATATTTATGTGGCCTTGCAGTTACCGGGCTATTTGATTTTTTAATAGAATGCTGATGAGCTCCGTGCGGCTGCTCACTTCATATTTGGAGAAAATATTCCTTACATGAGTTTTAACCGTGCTTTCGCTGATAAATAATGACCGGGCGATTTCGCGATTGGATTCACCGGCCAGAATGTGCTGGAGCACCTCCTGTTCCCTGACCGTCAGGTCTTCAAGGACCCTCATGCCGAGGATGATATCTGTTTGTTGTTTCTCGCTCATGCGATCATATGCGGTAAGATATGTGTGATTCTTAAGCAACATAACCAGCTGCCGGTTAAGCGGCGGCAACATGACCAGGGTAACACAAACAACGGTAAGCGCGATGACCGCAACATTTGCACTGGGAAGCTGAATGGATGTTATCGCCATGCCCAAAGCCCCACCTGACAAGACGCCGAATACATTTGCAGAAAGCCCAATCCCAAAAACCTTTGCGGGATTCTCCGTATACTCTAACATTTCCCCGATAATGCTCCACCAGAAAAGGTCAAAAATTCCGCAGGCGCCAAGCATCAGGGTATCTATAATAAAATAATCGGAAGCATTGCGCTCCAATAGCATAAAGCTAATAAACGCTCCCATAATCATAGCCATACCCACATACAAAATATTTGCCCGGTTCACCTCCGAAGGCAGGTTCCGCATAATAAGTAGTGCTATGATATAGGGAACAGCCCAATACCAGCTTGTAAGCTTAGTGAGATGTTCAAAAGCCGGGTTAATTACTTGATACATAAGGCCGGAATTGTTCGTTATAACGAAAACAAACAGGCATAGTAGTATCAGGGGTTTTTCTATACCTCGACGCCGTAAAGTTTCTGCTTCTTCCCTCTGGCCATCTCCCTCTTCCGTGGGCAGTACCCAAATACACACCATGCCTATGGGCAAACATGAAATCGAAAGGGTAAGCCCAATAAAGGGTGAGAAATTCATGGCCACTACATTGATGCCGATCATGATGATATTTGAACAGATGAGGACATCCGCGCAAGATTTAATTCGCTGATTTTTTGGTGTAAAGGCCTTAAGAAAATATCCCCAGGAAGCTACAGCACAGCCCCCTGCGTACCCGCTTACAATCAACCCCGCTGCCCAGAGAGGGGATGAGGGGAAATAAAATGGCACCGTCGCCATCAAGCAAACGCTCATGCTGATTAGCATAGTATATTTTGCAGTTTTTGCGGCTTTCACAAAAAAACCACTGGTAGATAGTCCTGCAAAATGCGCAATTATAGCAACTAGTATGTAAGAAGAGCCGAGTACGTCGTTATAGGCCAGCATGCTATAGAGCACTTGCCCTTCAAAGAGAAAAGATAGAAGGTACGCAAAAAGCAAGGAGAACCCAGCGATAGAAAAGAAACGATTATTCATAGCTTTGACCTATACCCTTTTTTATTTACTTCATCAATAATAGGACACATAGAAGGGTCATTAGCAGTCTATATTGACTTTACCCTAAAGTCAATATTAATGTTCCATTTCTTGAGTTTCCGCAGATTTCCCTGCCATTTCTATGGAGAGCCTCGGAAGTATAGATCTTTCTTATAGAAACTTTGAAAAATGCCTAAAAAACAAGGAATCCTATCCCTTTTTGTAGTAAAATTAAGCTATGAAGAAAAACCTTACTAAACAAAAAACGGAGGATTCCTTATGACTAATTTTACTACAAATACTTACACTTTGAAACGTGAAATCTTAAACTTTTCAAATAAAGTTTCTCAATGTCTTTCCAAGCCCGATCGAAAGTTTACTGCCGACATCACCTATGGTATGTTGGCTTCCGGCAGCTGTCTTCTGACCGATGTTGCAGACCAACTTCATGAGGATTCCAAGAAAATTAACAGTGTGGAAAGGCTATCTCGCCATCTAAACAAAGGCGTTCCAAAAGAAGCCTTACGCTCGTATCTCCACATCGTCCGCAAATGGGTTGCCGATGAGCCGGTGGTTCATCTGGATGACAGTGATGTCGTCAAACCGGATGGCTACAAATTCGAAGCTCTGGGCCTTGTTCGGGATGGATCCCAAAGCTCTAGTGCGAAAAATGTCTATGAAAAAGGCTATCATGTGACAGAAGCCTGTGTTCTGACGAAAAGCAATCATCCCATCAGTATTTATTCTAAAATCCATTCCTCGCAGGAGAAGAGCTTCACTTCCGTTAATACGATTACTTTTGAAGCGATGGAGCGTGCAAAGGCACTGTTTGGCAAAGCCACTTTTGTCATGGACAGGGGCTATGATGACAACAAGATGTTCTTAAAGCTTGATTCCTTGGAGCAGGATTACGTCATTCGCCTTACTGCCAAAAGGAAACTCCTTTTCCACAACAAATGGGTGCCCGCCACAGAACTGCGAAACCGTAGAAAAGGCAAAATCAAAATGCCTGTATTTTACAGGGGCAAGCAGCATCAGGCATATTTATCCCATGTAAAGGTTCAAATCACCGCATCCAGAAAGGACATCAATCTGGTTCTTGTCTATGGCATCACAGAGCATCCGATGATGCTGGCAACAAACAAGGAACTGAAGTCCAAGGATGATGTGGTTCGGATTGCAAGGCTTTATTTCTCTCGCTGGCGCATTGAGGAATACTTCCGTTGCAAGAAGCAGGTTTTCCAGTTTGAAAAGTTCCGTGTCCGCAAGCTTGTGGCTATCAATGCGCTCAACTTCTACATCACTTTGTGCATGGCCTTTTTCGCATCCATTTCCATGAAATCCGAAACAAATGCCCTCAAAGTTTCAATTTTACAGATAGCAGCTCCCATTCGGCAAAAAGTCCAATTCCACTATTACCGATTCGCCAAGGGTATCTCCGGCATACTCTCCTATGCAAAAGAAGGCGTCAGGCTTTGGTTCAAAACAGAACGTCCTGTATACCGCCAGCTTAGCTTTAAGTTAATCGCTTAAGCGGATAGATAATACGGTTCACGCAAGTCCGGTCTCTGACGGGGCTTATTAGTCGTGGCTGTTTTGGCTTCTTTCTCCTCCGCTTCTCCTTGCTAAGCCCTAAATTGTTTACTTTATATGATTTGTTCACTTTCTAACTGCAATCTGCGGAAACTCAAGAAGGCATTTTTGCGCGACCCTTAAATCTGAGTTAACAAATAACATTTCTTTTTCTTGTCAAAAAAGAATTGCCCTTTCATTCTCGTTCCTTTTGATTTCCATCCGATGTCCTGTTTATTAAATTTGTGATATAATTATTCCAAATAAAAAAGGAAAAAGAAACCCCTATGGAATATGGAATCCTTTCATGCATCCCCATAACCGTGCTGTTCACCGGCGCATTGCTGACCAGGAGAATCGTGGAAATGATGATACTCTCGTCATTTATTGGCGTCGTTCTCGTCTATAAAGGGGCATTTTTCTCCGGGTATGTTGAGCTCATGTACGGCGTTTTATCAAATCCGTCCTACCAGTTTATTCTGATCCTTTTGATGAGCTTCGGCGGAATGCTTCAACTATTACAAAATTCAGGCGCGCTTTTGGGGTTTGGGGACGTCATAGCCAAGTATGCGGAAGGACCTAAAAAGCCCTTGATAGCGGCATGGATCATGGCATTCATCATGTTCGTGGACGATTATCTGAGTACTCTTGCAGTATCTTTCTCCATGAGGGAATTAACGGATCGAAGCAATATCCCCAGAGAACATCTTGCCTATCAGGTAAACGCAATGGCAGGGTGTTTATGCGTTTTAATACCCTTTTCAAGTTGGACGGCGTTTACAGTAGGTTTACTTTCGGAGCAGGGATTGACGTATGCGGATTATGTAAAAGCCATCCCGTTTATGCTCTATCCCATCATCACTCCGGTCATATGCCTTCTGCTTGCCGTCGGCGCAATTCCTAAGGTGGGACCGTTAAAGAAGTCATACGACAGGGTAAATCAGGGAGGGCCTGTTGAATTTAAAGAAAAAAACGAAACCACCATTGTAAGCATTAAAATGCACGAAAACTGCAAGGCCACATCATCCTTGAATGCATTTGTCCCTATCGTGATTATGGTAATAGTCGTATTGATGTTTGACAACGATTTGGTACACGGTATTTTGGCAGCCATCGCCGTGCAGGCAATTCTTTATCTTTCGCAGAGGATTATGACACTGGCGGAATTCATGGACTCATTTTTTGAAGGAGCAAAATCCATGACTAACATGGCGATCCTTGTATTTTTTGCATTCGTGCTGAGCGCTGCAAATACAGAAATGGGTCTTTTTGAATTTCTGATAGGAGGCCTCGTAAAGACTGTATCCCCTGTAATGCTGCCGGTATTAATCTTTGTGGTGGTGGCGCTTGCAACATTTGCCACTGCCGGCTACTGGATCATACAGGTAATAACCATCCCTATTTTCATCCCTTTGGCGGCCGCCATGGAAGTAACTCCTGCTATTGCCGTTGCCGCAGTCCTTTCGGGAGCCGTGTTCGGCTGTAATTTCTGCTTTTATTCGGACACCCTTTTCATGACGTCTGCAGGAACGGGGGTGTCAAATATAAGGCAGATAAAAGTTGCGGCGCCGTATACGCTCAGCGCCGCACTTTTGACCGCAGTAGGATATGTGATTATAGGATTTCTGTTTGTCTAGTTCGAAAGCTGGAACTGGAAAATGCGTATTTTCATCACGATTTCGAAAGCCGAAAAGTGCGTATTCTCATCACGAATCCGAAAGCCGGGAAGTGCGTATTTTCATCACAAATCCGAAAGCCGGGAAGTGCCTATTCTCATCACGAATTAGAATTCCGGAAAGTGTCTCATTTTGTCACGAAACTGAAAAACCGCCTTATTGCCATCAGCGGTTTCTTCTCAGATAATCCTGTAAGAACTTCTCATCTTCCTTTTCCAGATCCCGTTCACCTGCCAGAGATTCCAAATGGTGCGTGAATTCATGCTTCAGAACCTTGGCCAGTTTCCGTTTCAGGGCGTTCCTCCCCAGGTGGCCGTACAAGCGTTGAAAAGACCCGTAATAGATGACAATATATCTCCCCATGTTTGCGCTATGGTGGTATTCCCCCATGACATACAGGTCATTGTCCCGCCCTGCGGGGTTCAACTTGGCCCGAGGCAGCAAAAGTATGCCTCCATTGAGCTCTTTATAGAACTCTTGGGGCAGCTCGGCGGCAAGCTCTTCCAATATTTCTTCAACTTCATCAATTTCGATCATACCGGCATTCCCCGACTGTTATCTCGCTATTCCCCCAAATATTGTTCTCGGATTCCCCCGACTATTGTTCTCGGTATTCATCGAGCAGTATTCCTACTCAAGAATGCATTGGTGGCTTCCTCTTCGCCTGGCGAAACGCATTATACCACTTATATCTTATATCGTATATCGTAAGTATACATGCTTTCGGACGGGGTTTCCATATCTTTAACTCTATAGAATCATTAGGAATAGAAGGTTGTGTAAGAATCCCCATTAACAGAGGCTTACGGTTTTTCACGTTAAGACACATTGATATTTAAAAATATGAATACTAAAAGCCGTGCGCAACATACCACACGATCAAATGAAAATATACAAACCAAAAATCCAGCTATAGAAGATGTGAATGACTGCAGTATTCTGCGAGTGTCCATCTTCATTTCACAATCGACCGGCAATTGTTATATGCCATTATCTATGCAATAATATTAACAAATAATTCAGTGTCGCGTTATGCCCGGTCTAAAAACAGAGCATCATAGTTTTAACACACTAATAAAAAAGTACAAAGAAAGGAGGAAACGGATATGTTTAATTTTAAGAATCGAGTAGTCGTTATCTCCGGTGCCTCTTCCGGTCTCGGCGCACAGATGGCAAAAGGCTTTGCCGAGCAGGGAGCGGATCTGGTAATTATGGCAAGAAGACTGGATAGGCTTGAGGCGCTTGCTAATGAACTCAGAGAGATGGGTGTTAAGTGCCTGCCTATCAAGTGCGATGTTACGGATTCCACAATGGTAGACAATGCAGCAGCAACAGTTGAAAAAGAATTTGGCAAGGTTGACGTTCTCGTAAACTGTGCCGGTTCAGCAAAGAATGCAGGCGTAATGAATATGACCAACGAAGAATGGGATTTTACCATAACTACCGACTTAACCAGCGTTTTCTATGTTACCCGCGCTTTTGCCAATATTATGAAGAAAGCAGGTTACGGCCGCATTATTAATATCGCTTCCATGTACGGTCTTGTCGGCAACACTGCCATTGATACGGTAGCATATCATGCTTCCAAGGGCGGCGTTGTTAACATGACAAGGGCCGTTGCAGCAGAACTTGCGAAATACAACATCACTTGCAATGCGATTTGCCCGGGTTACTTTGCCACCGAGTTGACGGAGGATGTGCTCCGCACCGAAGAATTCACAGCTTACATGAAAGCTACTGTTCCTTTGGGCCGCTATGGCAACGCCGGCGAACTGAATGCCGGCGCCATTTTCCTCGCCAGCGAAGAAGCTTCTTATGTCACCGGCGCTATTTTGCCCATTGATGGTGGTTACACCGCTGTATAGTCAGTACAACAAATCAGCACCACCCGTCTAACGGGTGATGCTGATGATCTAATGCGCAGCGAAATTTGTTCACATATTAATTCCCGCAAGGAGAGTCTTATTCCCACTCTATGGTCCCCGGCGGCTTGGGGGTAATGTCATACATGACTCGATTGACACCTTCAACCTCGCTAGTGATACGAAGGGCAACTTTTTCTAACAGTTCATAAGGAAGCGTTGCGACTTTTGCCGCCATTGCGTCGGTGCTTAATATAGCGCGCAATACCACTGCCTGTCCATACGTTCTTCTGCCGTCCACAACGCCCACGGACTTTGTTCCCGGGCATACGGTGAAGTATTGCCAGATTTCTCTGTCAAGACCCGCATTTTTTATTTCTTCCCGGAATATGGCGTCGGATTCACGGACGATCCGCACTTTGTCCCGAGTAATGGCGCCTACCACTCTGACACCCAACCCCGGGCCGGGGAAAGGCTGACGCCAAACCTGCTCATGGGGAAGTCCAAGAATCTCGCCGACTCGGCGGACTTCATCCTTAAAAAGATATTTTACCGGTTCCACCAGTTCAAAATCAAAGTCCTCCGGCAGGCCGCCCACATTGTGATGGGATTTGACCACGCCTTTGTCCGATTGACTCTCCAGAATATCAGGATAGATGGTTCCCTGAACGAGATAGTCGATTTGACCTAATTTTTTGGCTTCTTCTTCAAAGACGCGGATAAACTCTTCGCCGATGATCTTTCTCTTTTTCTCCGGATCCTCTTCACCGGCCAGTTTATCAAGAAAACGGTCCGCAGCATCGATAGAAATGAGCTTCATATGAAACTGATCGGCGAATATGCGGGATACCATTTCGGGCTCGCCTTTCCGCATCAGACCGTGGTCCACAAAGATGCAGACCAACTGGTCCCCCACCGCTTTATGCACAAGAGCCGCGCAGACAGCGCTGTCCACGCCTCCGCTCAAAGCGCACAATACTCTTTTGTCGCCCACTTGCTCCTTGACCTGTTGCAGCATTACATCTACATATTCCTCTAATGTTCCCGCAAAGCCGGTTCTTTGTTGTAAAGTTTCCCTCTCCACTGACTTTTGTCCTTTCTTTATCTGATTCTCTTTTTTATCTTTACCTGATTCTCTTTAGGCTATTAGTATACAGTAAAGAGGATTTGCATACAAGAAAAGTATTCCAAAATACGACAGCAAATTGTTACGTGGTTTTACTTCAACCCTCCTGATTTCATCCATCTATAGATAGGGTCAAACAATGATGAAAAAAACAATACTAAGCCTAAAAACAACCCATTAAGGCTTTAATCTCGCTTTCGTCCGTGAAAAATAGGTTTAAATTCGGCCAAGTTTAGCGCAACAGGGGCTAAAAATCAGGAATAATAGGGTCAACATTACAGCCACAAATTGATTTTAGACCTATATACCAACCCCTGAGGCATTAAATTTAGCTCTCAACAACATAAAATAGGCCCAATCAAAGCTACATCAAGCGCCACAAGGCCTATTTATTTTAATCTATCAATTATAAAACCTGAAATTAATATAGAAAGACATCATGCTATAAGTTGTTTAGCGGGGCCTTTTATAGGCCCTACAACAACTACCACAATTTATCAGAAAGGATCGCAGTACATCTGGTAATGGCCTTGCGGGCAGCCGCATATCGGACACGGATCCGGCGCGCAGTGATCCCAAACCAAATTCCCGCAATTGTTGCAGAGCCAAACCGCCTCGTTTTCCCTGCAAAACGCTCTGTTTGCCTCTACGTTCCATACTAAAGCCTCAAATCTGCCGTCATGATTGTTCTCGATTCTGGCTATTCCCTCAAACTTTTCGGCAATTTCCGGATAACCCTCTTGCCTTGCCACATCGGCAAATTGATGGTACATCGTATTCCACTCATAGTTTTCTCTCGAGATGGCATCTCTTAAATTGTTCGCCGTAGAGAGGAGTTCTCCGCCATGCATCAGCTTCAACAAGACTTCCCCATGTTCCTGCTCGTTTCGCGAAGTCTCTTCGAACAGGTCGCCTATTTGCCAGAATCCATCTTGCCTAGCCTTCTTCGCATAAATTCTGTACTTGGCGCTGCTGGCAAGTTCCCTGTTTAACGCCGCATGTAAATTCTTATAGGTTTGGCTGTCCTTGAAATCCATCAAAAAACCTCCTTGAAAGCTGTAATTGGTGTCAGATACCAAATACAATCAGTTGCAAAAAGTGTCCGGCACTTTTATAACTTTTTCTTGAGGCAAAACGAATTGTCGTATTCATCTTATGCAATTTTGACAGCCTCTGACCCCCGATAATGAATTTTTCTCCTGTCGAATTGCCACATAAAACAAAAAGCTGTATTTGGCGTCAGACACTAAATGCAGCATTTTGCAAAAAGTGTGAGACACCAAATACAACTCAATGCCACAGAACACCCGCTTAAACGTTCAAAATTAGCAGTTTATCATGCTTTAACCGAGATATTTCCATATAGCTCTTTCGACAATATCCAGGGCATGCTCTAATTCGCTTTCGCTTATAATCAGAGGAGGCGCCAAAGTCAGCACATTTCCCTGAGAAATTTTATAGCTCAGTCCGTTCGCCAGGCATTCATACAAAATCCTTTCTGCATTTTCAATATCCTTTTCTTTGGTCTTTCTGTCTTTTACCAACTCCACCGCGGCGAGACAACCGATGACCCTTACATCTCCCACTCCTTGATAGTTTTGCTTGAGGCTTTCCAGTCTTTTTATGAAAATCTGATTTAGCCTGGCAACATGATCCAGAACCTGGTTTTCCTCCATGCATTCAATGAGGGCCAAGCCTATCGCACATCCCAATGGGCTTTTTTCATGGGTGTAATGTCCCAGCGATACATCTTGGCAGACATTGAATTTCTCTTTGGCGATGACTGCGGAAATCGGATACAGGCTTCCTCCCAAGCCTTTCCCCACAACCAGAATATCCGGCTCGACGTCATAATTTTGGAAAGCAAACATTTTTCCGGTCCTGCCAAAGGCGGTAGGTATTTCATCGAAGATCAGAGCAATATTGTAACGGTCGCAGATCTCTCTAAGCCTTGTGTAATACTCCTTCGGCGGAATCTGCACATCCGTACACCGGACAGGCTCCATCAGAATAGCGCCTATATCGCCTTCACATTTGCACACATATTCAATATAATCGAGGCATTTTAACTGGCAGCTGTCGCATTCCCCAAACATACAGCGATAAGAATTAAAGGGCATCACATGCTCGGTACCCGCAAGCAGCGGACCGATTCCGCATCTGAAATGCGCTTCTCCGCCTACGGAAATCGCATCGAGAGACGCTCCGTGAAAGGAATCCCACAGAGAGATCGTCTTGAATTTGCCGGTGGCTTTGCGCACCAGTTTCAACGCAACTCCGATGGAAGTTGCTCCCGACGGAGTAAACAGGACCCGATAACCTTCCGAAGGCATTAACGAGCTCAATTTCTTTGCCAGAGCCGTTGCCGTTTTATTTGCATAACGCCGAGGAGAAAAAGAAAGGGTCTCGATCTGTTTATACAAAGCCTCAACAAGACAGGGATGATTGTACCCCAGCTGATGGACGCTGTTGCCGTGGAAGTCCATAAACTTCCTTCCGTCTTCATCTACGATGTAAATACTTTCCGCTTTTGTGATGATGTTCAGGCAAGGAGTGGACAAAGCCTGCTCGATAAAGTATTTCCGGTCTTCCTCCAGCAGCTTTTTTGTTTTTTCAGTCAAAAACGCATTCTGCCATATTACACGCTGTTCGGTTAAATTCACATCTCCTTCGGTCCGGCTGATTCGTTCCTCATTATTATTCTTTTCCATGCTATTCCCTCCCCGATCCGGATTTTCAATAAAATAGCCTCGAACGGCAAAGTACAACGCGACATGAAAACCCCATCATTGACTTGATTGATTGCTTAACGCAACAGGTATCACGGTATGTTTCAAGCGTCTACTATGCATTCGAGGCTATCAAATACAGGAACTATCGAACTATCCGTCGCTTATGTATCGGCCTATGTTCTCACATCGTTACTTAAGCTTGATATCGTATACTTTTAACGCTTCCTCCAATACAACGAAGAAATCTTCTATGTCCGGCGCATCAATGGCACCCAGGCAGCAAAGTCTGAACGTCGGGAGGTCCGATATCTTTCCGGGATAAATTGTAAAGCCCCTTTCAAAGCAGTAATCATGGATTTTTGTGAAATCCCAGTTGGGATCATCCGGATATTTCACCGAAATTACCAATCTAGACTGGTACTCTTTTGGAATGATGGTCTCAAAGCCCAGCCTATCCAATCCTTTATAAAGCGCTTCCCAAATTCTCTGGTGCCTTGCCCATTTCCCTTCTTCTCCTTCCTGCCAATACTCCTTGATAGCCTGCCTTGTGGCATAGATGGTCTGAACAGGAGGCGTGAAGCGCATTTCGCCTTTTTCTTTTATAAAGATGTACTGCATATAAAGGTTAGTGTAGTAGGATCTGACAGGATAATTTTTTGATTCTTCAAGGATCTTTGTATTTCCAATGGTGAAAGACAATCCTGTCATGGACATCAAGCCTTTTTGCGCCGATGCCATAATAAAATCCAGATTATCTTTATCCATATCGATAGGAATCATGGCATAGGTGGAAGTAGTGTCTACTACAAAGGTCGCTCCATATTTATGTGCTAATGCGCCGATCTCTCTGATAGGATTCAGTACGCCAGTGCCAGTTTCATGGTGACAGCAGTATACAACTCCGATATCCTTGTCGGCTTTCAGCGCGTCTTCCACCTTATTCAAATCGATTGGTTCCGTTATGGGAAGCTTTAAATTAATGTGATCTATAAGGTAAGCTTCACAGACCTCTGCCGCCCTTGCGCTGTAGGCCCCGTTATTTAATACCAGCATTTTCTTATTGGCCGGAACCAAAGAATTGACACAGGCGTCGATATTTATGGTGCCGGAACCGCAGAATAATACTGCCGTATACTTGTCTAAATCCCCATGCACGATTTTAACCAACTCCTGGCCGATCTCTTCCATAATCTGCCCAAATTCTTTTTCTCTCGGGCAAATATCCGGAACAACCTGGGCATATTTTACTGTGTCTGTCGTTGTTGCCGGACCCGGATTCAGCAATACATTCCTCTTAACCTTTTCCATTTTCTCTCCTCCTATCTGTACGCACCATTATAAAAACAAAACCTATTAATATACACTTGCTTATGGGTCACAATTAACCGCATTACCGGCCTCTTTTAAATGCCTTGGTTCCGCCCGAAACCAGCGCGCATACTATAATGAAAATGCAAATTCCTGTGATGCATGCAAACACGAAGTTCCAATTTCCCGTTCTTGTCAAAACACCTCCGAAAAGAACAGCCTGAACGGAAGCTCCGAGATAAGCGGCGCAATCGAGGATACCGGTTGCGGTTCCTCCGAAAACTCTTCCGCCCACATCGGTTGCATACGCCCAAACCACACCGTTAATCGCATAAATGAAGAATCCCGCCAGGAACAGAAGGGCTGCCGCGGAGCCCATGGAAGTCAGACTCGGGAAGATAAATACAGTAATTGCGCTGACCGCTGCACATATGATTACAGCCGGAAGCCTGTTAGTAGAGCAGTATTTATCCGTTGCCCAAGGAACGATGAAGGTTCCGAGAGCCATTCCCAACGGAAGCAATACCGTTCCTATAATGCCTTGTTTTACGTCCACTCCCATTACATCTACGTAATAGGTCGGAATCCAAGTAAGAAGACCGTATCTGGCCATATTGGATCCCGCAACGATCAGGCACCACATAATAAACTGCCATTGCTTCAATAAATGAATATACGGATAAATCTTTCCTTTCTCCTCAACGATCCTCTTCAGCTCCTCTTCATAGGCGGCTCTCTCTTCTTCTTCTTGGTACTCCTTCAGACCGATTTGGGCGGGACTTTGTTTTACTATGATCTTATATATGACGACAAAAATGAGCATACCGATCATAGGAATGGTAAAGGCGGCCCTCCAACCCATACCCGGAGCAACCGTAAATGCGAAGTATACGCCGATCCAGGCAAAGACCGAACCAAATCCCGAAAAAGCATTGCAGAAGCCTGTGGCAAACCCTCTATTTTTTCCGGGCCACCACTTTGCGATGAGAGCCATTCCGGGAGACCAGAGCATGGATTGGAAATACCCGTTAAAGCCCCAAGCGATTGCAATGATGATCAAGGAGGATTGGAAACTGATAAAAATATTTGCAGCGGCAGACAGAATAACTCCCGCCACTATAAACCTGTTTATTCCGAATATCTCACCGAGACGGCCGTTGAAAAGGTGTCCCATGCCGTAAGTCCAAAAGAGAATTCCCGTAAGGATTCCGAGTTCTTCCTTCGTCCATCCCATCTCTTCGATCATTACGGGTATGGCCAACCCCATATTCAATCTGCCGCTGTAAAGTGCACAATACAAAATCGAAAAGCCGAGAAGAACAATAATTGCATGTTTTCTAAACAATGCATATTCTTCCGGTGAATAGCCGAGCAAGTCTACCGTTTTCGTCTGGCCTTCCATTTATCACACCCTCTCCCCTCTTTATTCTGCTGCCCAACTTTCCCACCCGAAAAAAGCCGTACCCTTGTCACGGCCTTTTACCCGTGGTGGGAAAGCCGGGCTTTTGGGAAATGCTTTTTATACAGAATCCTGTGATGTACAAAAAGTGACATCTTAATATCAGGTTTTAAAAATTATCTGCATTAAATGGTTTCGATAAGTCCCTGTCCGGGCCTTTCACCTCTTCTCAGCCTTGGCTCAATCTGACCAAAAATAATATCCGGCACATAAGAAACGTCCGGAACCAGGAAGTCGGGTTTTGATGCGGCAAGAGTATCGTAGTCATTGGAGCCGGAAGCATAAAGTCCGATGGTCCAGCAACCTGCGTTGTTTCCGCACTTCATGCCCGCAGCAGTGTCGTCGATCTTTACTACGGCTTCAATGGGAATTACTTTGTTCGTCAGCTTGTAGGCGCTGAGCATGCAATCGTAAACCATGAAGGGCGAAGGTCTCCCCGGCACTTTCTCCGAGTTGGTTACAACGTCAAACTTCATTCCGAATTTGTCCTCAAGAAGCTTGTTCAGCTTAAGTGAGTCTTCCTCGTAATAACCTGTGTCGCAGCCGACCAGAATTCCGGCAGCTCTTAGTTTCTCGATGCATTCCAAGGCTCCGTCGATGGGTCTGGCCAGGTCCTCATCGACTATGTACTTGGACATCAGCGGCCTGAAGGTTGCCAGGATCTTCTCAAAATCCTCCTCATTCCAGGGCCTGCCGTACTTTTCTTCAAACTGGGCCGAAACCTCGGGCAGACTCAAGAGCATACGAAGATGGGTGGGCTTAAAGTTTCCCATGGGTTTTCTGATGGTGGCCCAATCGCATTCGATGCCGTACTCCCTCAACGCCTCGTAGAAAGGAACTACGGGAGCTTTGCAGCCTCTCAAGTCATCCAGCGGCCATCTGTGCCTCAAGTCTCCGGGGCCGTCACAGAATGTGCCCGCTGTGTCCAAAACAGCTAATTCAATTTTTCCTGTGTACCTCCTGTTATACATATTTACTCCTCCTTCTTTTTAATTACAGAGATAATACGTTACTAATTAAACTATAAGTCAGGCATGTAAAATTACGCTTAACAAAGGTTATAGGTTTGGTCAAATATTTCTAAATTTTCTGTAAAGTTTCGGAATGGATATTTATGAAAATTTGCAAAAATAATAGAGATGCTGTATTTAACAGCACCTCCAACCTTTCTCCAATTAAATATTTTAAAGTTTGCTTATTCTATCTCCGCCTCCAAGGTAGTATCCTTTTCGCTGACTACAATTCCGCAAATGACCATCGCAATGCAGAACAACTCCATGGCGATAAAGATGGAGATCATTTCTCCCGTAGCCTCCACGATCAGCGGAAACAGAAATGCTTCCAGCGCAGCGCCGATATATGCAAAGCAATTTAGGATTCCAACTGCGGTACCGGAATATAACCTGCCCCCTTCATCCATGGCGTGTATCCACAGTGTTCCATTGATCCCGTACAAAAAGAACCCCGTGCAGAAGATCCCGATCAGGACCACCTGTGTCGAGACCATGGTGGGGAAGATGACCACCAGAGTTCCGCACAACGCCGCACTGATTATTATCATCAGGCCCTTATTATTATTGAAGTATTTACCTGTTATCCATGTCAGTATCAAGGATCCAAATGCCATTCCGAGAGGTAGAATCAGATTTGAAAAATTTTTACTTAAAATACTGCTGCCCGCTTCCAATGCATAATATTGCGGGATCCACTTTAACAGACCATACCTGCAAAGGCTGGATAACAGCGCGACACCGCACCACCATAGGAATTTTTCACTAATGAAGAAGTAAGTCCAGGGATTCCTGTTTTTTTCGTAAATATGGCGCTGCAAATACTGTTCCGTTTCAGCAACAACCTTGTTATCTTCAACATACGGTTCCATTATTACATTTTCAGGTTTGTCCTTGGTCACCCAATAGAATATCGCCAGAAAGGCGGCCATGATTCCCATGGGTATGATGAAATTAATCCGCCATCCGTATTGCGGATACATGAAGGAAAGCATTGCGGGAAGCATATACGCAGTCACATGAGAAAGACCGGAAAAGAAGTTTGCGATTCCGCATCCGAGGCCTCTTTCCCTGCTGCTCCACCAATTGACCAGCATGCTCATGCCGCCTATCCATATCATGGATTGAAAGTACCCGTTCACTAAAGACAACAGCAAGATAGACCGCCATGCATGTACAAAAGCAATTGAAACATTAGCCAGGATCGAAACGCCTCCCCCCAGTACAATCATAGCTTTTGCGCTGTGCTTATCTACCAGAATGCCGTTGATCAGACTGCCCAACGCATATGCCACAAAAACACTGGAATATAAGAGGAGTTGCTGATAGGGAAAAAGTTCGAATTCGACCGTAACCTGATCTAAGGCTTTGTTGAGATTGAAACGTCCTATGTAAACCGTATTATAAAAGAGAGCGAAACCTATTAAGGTGTTCCATTTATAATACTTGAAAGATTTGATTTTCCCCTTCATGGTATTGCTCCTTTACGATCATTCCTTCTAGAGGGGAACCTGCTTTTTGCCTTTCTGTTTACAAGCTTGCTTTTTTAATTTATCATAAAATTGTGAAAAGTGCAATTTGCCGTTCTTTCCTTAAGGAGAATTGCTATGAGTATGTTATACGGATTCTCCATGACCTCTGCAATATCAACAACCTTGGTGTTCGGCTTGATCTTTCTGTTTCTGGCAAAGCAGAACAGCCGGCTTTACATGATATTGTGGGGAGTTTGCTGGATTGTATACTCTGTCATGTTTTCTCTCGATTTTATATATCTCAGTGATTTTTACAACAGCGTTCACTATATTGCAGAGAGGCAAGCCTTGTCTATAATTGCCGCTTTGCTTTTCCTCGCGGGAACGCACCGATTTTTCCGGCTGCAACTAGCCAGAGATTTATATTCTGTCACTTTACTGTGCCTCTTTATTATTTTGATTGCAACCTTTTCGGAAGAACTCTATGATCTGATTATAATTCCCGCGATAATGTTCAGCACCGGCTTGCTTGTGTGGGCAGGCTGGATTTTTATTTCATACTCTTGGACACAAAATATTCCGGAGAAACTCATCGCGAGTTTCCTGATTATTCTGTGGGCGATTTTCAGTAATCATTTCGCTTTTTCTCTGTACGACATTGCCATTGCAACTTTTAACTATTTTATCGGTCTTTTCATGGTAAACTTGCTCATACTGTTTTTGCTGATCATTCATTTTAAGAAAACCCGTTTTCTGCTTATGAAAAGTGAGCAGCGATACAGGCTGCTGGTGGAAAACTCCTCTGACTCAATGTTCTTGTATGATTATAAAAAAGAAAAATTTCAGTATATCAGCCCTTCGGTCCAACCTCTTCTGGGGATTTCCGCGGCAGAACTGTACGTTTCTCCCCAACGGTTCTTCGAGAAGATCGATATGAGCAACCAAAATCAAGAGTTGCTGAATTTATTCCAGCGTCCGATCCGCTCCCCTTCCAAAGCATTGCTTTGTTTGAAAAAGGACGATCAACCGTATCGCTGGAGCGAGATGCATTACCTGCCCATCATGGACGCTTTAGGAAGCACGATTGCCGTAGAAGGAATTCTTAGGGACATTACGGAAAGAAAGCAAATCGAAGAAAGCCTAAAAGCTTCCGAATCCGCCAGAAGGGAGCTCATCGACAGCATATCCCATGAACTGCGCACCCCGATTACGTTAATCCAGGGTTATGTCGAGAGCATGCTGGATGATGTAGTTCCTCCTTCTTCCGTACCACTTTATTTGAAGATGATACATTCAAAAACGCAATTGCTGAACATGCTTCTGGACGATTTGATTCAGATATCGCATTTCACTTCCCAGACTTTTGACTATAAATTCTATGAACACGATGCGTGTAAATTCTTTTCGAACATTATTGCCCAAGCGGAATTTCAAGTGAAAAGATCAGGAAAGAACTTTGTGTCCGAAAATACGATCGAGAATAACCTGATTGTTATTTTAGATCCTTTCCGAATCGAGCAAGTCGTCGCAAACCTCATCAACAACTCCATACGGCACACGCCTGCCGGCGGAACCATCACCGTTCAATGTATGAACCGTTGGGAAGAAGGTATAAAAAAAGGATCTTCTTTGGAAGACTCGACCCTCACCATTCCCGAAGGCGAAATCATATTTACGGTAACCGACACAGGCGAAGGCATCCATCCCGATGATCTGCCTCATCTGTTTGAAAGGGGATTCCAGGGAAGGAACTCGTCGGGAAATTCGAAGAGAAATGCAGGACTGGGTTTATTCATCTCCATGCAGATCATAAAACAGCATTCCGGAAGAATATGGGCAAAGAACAATTCTGAAGGAGGTGCGATTCTTTCCTTTTCCATTCCTTATTATAGATCTTCAAGCTAGTTCCCGCTTTATCGCCGTTTTGACACTTTTCGCATTTGCAACATCCGGGATGTACCCCCAAATCTTTATTATCCGTCAATGAACTTATACCCTACGCCGTGAACGGTATGGATAAATTTAGGATTTTCGGGATCCGGTTCAATCTTTTTTCTTATGTTGCTGATATGTACCCTAACTGTTCTCAAATCCTCCTCGATACCGTAAGAGTTCCATAGTTGATCAAATATCTGTTTCGGAGTGAATACGCGATTGGGGTACTCGCATAACAATACCAACAAATCGAATTCTTTTGCGGTCAAATGAACTTTTTCACCTCTTACGGTCACGGTGCGTGCGTTTAGATCAATGACAAGTCCCCGAAAAGATAAAGTATTATGCGGAATGCTATCGACAGGTTTCATGCTGCTGAGATTGTGTCTTCTGAGATGCGCTTTGATCCTTGCTATAAGTTCTGCGTGACTGAACGGTTTCGTGATATAATCGTCGGCGCCGATGGAAAAGCCCAGGACTTTATCGATATCGGCGCTTTTGCAACTGATAAAAAGTATAGGGATATCGCAGTATTCTCTCATCTTGCTGCACACTTCCAATCCAGAAAGACCCGGCATTACAATGTCTAACAGGACGAGATCAGGCTTTTCCGACTGCAGAAGCGGCAATGCTTTGGTGCTTTCTGTGGTCCATACCACATCATAGCCTTCTCTGGACAAATAAAGTTTTAAAAGTTGAATAATTTCCATCTCATTGTCAACTATTAAAATCTTCTCCCGAGCCATTTTTCCCCTTCCTTCCAGGCAACGACCTTCCTATCCACCTACCCTTTCCCATACAATAAATCTATTAATTGTAAGTATAACGTAAAGCAAACCGTCTTACAAGAAGGGCAAAAGTCCAGACAATAATAGGCGCTGTGCATTTGCCGTCTGACACTTTTAACAAGCAATTTTTACTCAGATGAAAACCTGCTGGACCAGCAGCATATAGATAATTGTTCCACCGCCGATAGAAAGCAGAATATTGCTTTTCCAAAGGTGAAGAACAAGTATGCACAGAATGGCAATGAGTTCGGGTAGACCATAGGGCGCTGCCGTTACCGTGACTCCCTTCAGACAGAAAACGACGAGAAGCCCCATAACTGCATAGGGCAGTACCCGGCCAAGATACAGTACGAAAGCCGGCGTATCCCTGTTTGGCGGGAAGATCAAAAAGGGCAGCGCCCGTGTAATTACCGTTCCCAAAACCAATAATGCAACTGTAATCAGGGTTTGCGCAGGAGTCAGCGTCATGACCTCACCTCCTCATCTTTATCGATCCGATTGCGCAATAGGGTCAGCAGTAAAAGGATGAGAACCATGGCGGGAATCATGAAGTTGTCCCGCCCGAAGGTCAGAAGACACAACAAAGTGCTGCCAACGCCGACCAGCGCCGGAATGTGATTTTTGGTGCTTCGCCACTGATCGATAAAGATCACGGTAAAAAGCGCCGTAAGAACGAAGTCCAGTCCCTTGGTATTAAAACTTATCATGGAACCTAAAATATTTCCCAATATGGAACCCGTCACCCAGTATACGTGATTCAACAAGGTGACGATGAACTGAAACCATTTTCCACTTACCCCTTCCGGCGGATCTACGGCGCTTAAAAGAGAGAAGGTCTCGTCGGTGAGCCCAAACACCAAATAAGGTTTGATGAGCCCCTTCCCTTTAAAGCGTTCCAACATGGAAATTCCATAAAAAAGATGCCTGGCATTGACCATCAGGGTAAGCATCAGAGTATAAAAGGGATTGAATGCAGATGTCAGCAGGGCAATAGCGATGTATTGTATGGAGCCTGCAAAAATCAGCAAACTCATCAGTACGGTCCATCCTAGACCGTACCCAATGCTGTTCATTAAAACGCCATAACCCATTCCGAGAAAAATATAACCTGTTAAAACCGGTATAGTAACGGGGAAAGCCGCTTTTAAGGCCTCCTTCTTTATATTCTTTGACATAAACAAATCGGCTTACCTGCTTTGCAGGTTCTGCCCCAATCACTCCTATTATTATAATCTTAAAAGAAATCAGATCCGGCCAGATATCTCTACCCGACCGGATTCCCAGATACCTCTATTCGACAGGATTCCTAGACACTTTTATCTGATCGGATTCTGTGAACTATCCTTCAATATGACATCGTGAGCGCCGCCTTCTACAATACTCGTGGACGATACGAGAGTCAGCTTGGCTTTCTCCTGAAGTTCCGGAATTGTGAGAGCTCCGCAATTGCACATTGTGGATTTTATCTTGCTCAAAGTCAGGCCCACATTGTCCTTAAGACTTCCTGCATAGGGAACATAAGAATCCACTCCTTCTTCAAAAGAAAGCCGGTCATCACCACCCATATCGTAGCGTTGCCAGTTTCTTGCCCGATTGCTGCCTTCTCCCCAGTATTCTTTTACATAGGTTCCGTTGATGTTCAATTTACTGGTAGGACTCTCATCGAACCTTGCAAAATATCTGCCTAACATGAGGAAGTCCGCTCCCATAGCCAAAGCCAATGTCATGTGGTAATCATAGACGATTCCGCCGTCGGAACATAAAGGAATATACACCCCGGTCTTCTTAAAATACTCGTTCCTTGCTTCCGCCACCTCAATGAGAGCAGTGGCTTGACCTCTTCCGATGCCCTTCTGTTCCCGAGTGATGCAGATGGAACCGCCTCCTATGCCGACCTTTATGAAATCGGCACCCGCTTCGGCCAGGAACAAAAAGCTCTCCTTGTCTACCACGTTTCCCGCTCCGACTTTAACACTGTCACCGTATTTATTGCGGATATATTGGAGGGTAAGTTTCTGCCATTCGGAAAAGCCCTCCGAAGAATCGATGCAAAGCACATCGGCGCCTGCTTCTACCAGCGCCGGCACTCTTTCTTCGTAGTCCCGGGTATTGATTCCCGCTCCCACCATGTATCTTTTTTGTTCGTCCAAAAGCTCGTTTGGATTCTCTTTATGTGTGTCATAGTCCTTACGGAATACAAAGTGGGTCAGCCTGCCGTTCTTATCTATGATGGGGAGGGCATTCAGTTTATGATCCCAGAGCATGTCGTTTGCTTCGGAAAGGCTGATCCCTTCCTCCGCATAAACCAAGGCAGAAAATGGGGTCATAAACTCCTCAACTTTGGTATCCAGAGGCATTCGGCTTACCCTATAGTCCCGGCTGGTAACGATGCCCAGCACTTTTCCCTCAGCCGTTCCGTCATCGGTTACGGCAACGGTGGAATGCCCCGTCCTTTTCTTTAATTCCAGTATATCCGCCAGTGTCTGGTCGGGTCGGATATTGGAATCGCTGGTGACAAAGCCGGCTTTATGGCTCTTGACTCTGGAAATCATGGCTACTTCGTTTTCAATGGGCTGGGAGGCAAAGATAAAGGACATGCCGCCCTCCTTTGCCAACGCTATGGCCATCCGATCGTCGGAAACCGACTGCATGATGGCAGATACCAGTGGGATATTGAGTGAAATAGCAGGTTTTTCACCTTCGCGAAATTTTGTAACCGGCGTCTTCAAGCTTACATTTTCCGGCCTGCATTCTATAGAAGAATAGCCGGGTATCAACAGATATTCACTAAAAGTCCTTGAGGGTTCTTTGAAATATGTCGCCATTGCGATACTTCCTTTCTATTTTCTATATGTAAAACATTGAAACGATCAATTTACGCTTTCTGCTGCTGCCGATGCTTGTCCTTTTCTTTGGATTCTAGCAAGGTTTGCCTAATATAATACACCAAATCCCTTTATCGGGCAACAAAAAAAGCCCGGATCATAGTAGACAGATTCCAGCCCGATCCCGCCGCCTGATAGGCATGAAATAGGACAAAAACACAAGGATAGGACAAATCGTCCTATCCTTAAAAAGTGCAACTCGAAGTATGACTCACCTAACATAACTTAACAAATTAAAATCCATATAGCTCCAGATATTCTTCCAACGTCAGGTCCTTTGCGTAAATTTCCGTGGCCACAGACTCTCCCACGTAACGGATATGCCAGGGCTCATAGAGATACCCCGTTATACTTTCTTTGCCGTCCGGGAAACGGATAATGAATCCAAACTTATGAGCATTCTGCGCAAGCCAAATTCCCTCATCCGTTTTGCCGAAGGACTCCGTCAGGGCGTAATTCACGGAAGGCGAGCTCACATCCGCCGCAAGACCGCTCTGGTGTTCGCTCTGTCCCGGTTTTGCGCTGAATCGCGAAGCCGCCGCTTCGCCTTCATTGGCAACATAGTTGTTCCATAGGACTTGTTGGAAGCCGTAGGAGCGATAGGCCGTGGTCATAACCAGTTCATATCCTTCTGCAGCGGCAGCCTCCACCAGCTTGTAAAACTGCCGCGCGGCTTCTTCTCTCATATATCGTCCCGCTTCGCTCCGGTCGGTAGCATAATACTTGGTAATAGGTGTCAGATCCTCCGGCTTATAATCCTTGTCCACCGAATTCTGCTTATTAATCAGGATCAATAGGCCCTTCTCGGCGGCTTCCTTCCGCTGCTGTTCCGTAGCATCAGGCAAATCTTTTCTTGAACTGCCGGGCTCCTCCTGATCAACGGGATTCTCAGGCTCCGGACCGCCTTCCCGACCTTCCTGTTCCTCTTCACTCGTCCCGTTCGTCTCGTCGGTTTTTTCCTTCAGCATATTGATAAGCAACTCCAACAGGCGGTTGCTGCCCCCGCCGGAAATAATAACAGAAGTGGGCCCGTCTGCGCCGCCGATGATCCCTACCGAAGGCGCCTGATCAAAGGCCGCTCCGATAAGCACAATCGATTCCAGCAACACCAACGCACATATAATAACAATTTTTAGACGCTTCGCATCGCGTATGAAGCTTCTCAAGAATGTAAGTATCGTTTCCATAATGTATAAGTTTATCCCATTTTGATTTCAAATACAACAAATGATATACTCAGTTATGAAAGAATTGGCTCTGTTAACTAAGTATGAAGAAATGAGACCTGAAAGACCTTTGGTAGAGCTCTAAAAAGAAAAAAGCCTACTAATGGAAACGACTAAGAACAAAGTAACATGAAAAAAAGTGATGTGCAAGCCTTAACGAAATAATTAAGGCAACGCAAATAGTCCTGGCTCAGAACAGGACGGAATGAACCTTGAAATCTGAATATTACTCAAGCTACCAAAAACCAAAAAAGCTGTTCTTTTTCCGAACATTTTGCCCCAGCAACTTGAGCAGGTGTTAATCCATTGAGACTTGAATGTGGGCGTATGAAGTTGTAAAAGAAGATGTATGTAGAAATGAGTCTGTTGGCAGAATCAAATGAATTAAAGCCTCTTTTAGGCTTGTACCATGCTTTAAATTGCCCATTAAAAGCCTCAAGAACGTTGTTATTGATTAAGTCATCAAAGTCTTCAACACGTATATGTTCTGCTTGTGGAAAGAACAAAGAAGCAGGCTGCTGATAGGCATAATATCTGTCGGAAATGACAGCATACCGGGGTTGCCCAAACTTTCTTCTGCAATTAGCTAAAAGGGTATGTGCAGAACTTGAGTCACGCTTGGGAGAAAGATGGAAATCAAGAACCAACCTGGTCTCCGCATCAAAAGCGAGCCAGAGATAATAATCTTTACCAGCAATTTTAATATAAGTTTCATCGAAATGCCATTCATCTGAATCGCAAAGGTTAATCCCCAAAAGCCTGTCATCAGCAATTTTCTTGAATACAGGGGCAAAGCGTTTAATCCACTTAGAAACAGTCACATGAGAAACCTTGACTTGGTGAACCATGTACAAAGTTTGAGCGACTTTCCGGGTTGTTGAATTTCCGCAGAAGTAGTAAGTCAGTGCATGAAGAACAATATAAAGCGGATGGCGCATACCTTTAAAAGAAAAGGGTTCGGGCTTTAATTCAGAAGAAGGCGGTTCAATATTAATTAATTTCGGAACTCGAAAAGAATGATTGCATTTTTTATCACCGCATCGGAAGTTTGAGTAATAAGTATAGTCATGGTGAAGAAAGGTTACTTTACCGCAAACAGGACAATCGGGATATTTTCTATTTCTTTGTGAACATGGTTTATCAGGTGTAAACTGCCGTCTGCAGCGCTGACACTGATATTTTTGAAAACCGTCCTTGTCCTTACCAAAACGGTAAAGATCTTTCGAAAAACACCTTGGACATACTACGTTTGATGGTATAATAGTCATGAGACTTGAACGCTCCTTTCTGGGAGGTAATGTGTGTTTTGCGATTCCATTATACCAGAGGCGTTTCAGGTCTCATTTTTATTATTAAGTTAACAGAACAAAAGAATTAAAAAGGAGAAATCCAGATGAACAGGCTGAAAGAATTATTAATACAGGAGAAATTGGAAAAGGGCGTTGAGGCAGTAGTTCAGGAATTTAAAAAAGCCAGCCGCATAAATGAGATGATGAACCCGACTTTGGCAGCCTGCAGCGAAGAAGAACAAACCATTACTATAGAATTCTCCGTGTCTGAATGGCAGCTCAATGAATACGGTACATTGCATGCCGGCATTATAGCCACAGCTTTTGACGAAGCAATGGGTATTTTCGCTGCTTACCTTGGGAACGACAAATCAACGGTTTCGGTGAACTTATCTCTCAACTATATTAAGCCGATTCCCAGCGATGATTCTATCCTCATAACGGCAAAAGTAACATCCGCAGGCAGGAGAATTATAACCATTTCAGCCGAATGCCGCCTGAAAAGCAACGGTTTGCTTACAAATACCGCTATTGGAACCTATGCCATTGTCTGATGTCCTGTTCCCAAACTTGTATTAAGCTTCAAACCCTATGGAAAAAGGACACCTTTCCAGGTATCCTTTTTCCTTTCTATATATTTAAATGGTTTAACGATGCTTCTTTAGCTAAATGGGCTTAAATCTACCCGGCATTACATCATGTCGCCCATTCCGCCTCCGCCCATGGGTGGCATCGCAGGATGCTCTTCCTTGATATCCACAACGCCAGCCTCGGTGGTGAGGAGCATGGAGGATGCGGATGCAGCGTTCTGAAGCGCAGATCTGGTAACCTTCGCCGGATCTACGATACCGGCTTTCACCATATCCTCATATTTCTCATTGACAACGTTGAAGCCGACGCCCGGCTTTTCGCCCTTAACTTTGGCTACCACTACAGAGCCTTCCAAACCGGCATTTTCTGCGATCTGCCTGACGGGCTCTTCAAGAGCTCTCATGATGATGTTGGCTCCCGTTTTCATGTCGCCGTTCAATCCATCCACATACTTGGCCACGGAGGGAATCACGTTTATGAAAGCAGTTCCGCCGCCGGCAACGATTCCTTCTTCAACAGCCGCCCTCGTTGCGTTAAGAGCGTCCTCAATTCTCAGCTTCTTCTCCTTGAGTTCAGTTTCCGTAGCCGCACCAACCTGAATTACCGCTACGCCGCCGGACAGTTTGGCAAGTCTTTCCTGAAGCTTCTCGCGATCGAAATCGGAAGTGGTCTCTTCAATCTGGGTTTTGATCTGCGCGATTCTTGCTTTAATATCATCAGGATTGCCGGCACCGTCCACGATAACCGTATTGTCTTTGTTAACTTTGACTGTAGCTGCTCTTCCAAGCATATCCAGAGTAGCTTCTTTCAGGTCATAGCCCAGCTCATCGGAGATAACCGTACCGCCTGTAAGAGTGGCAATATCGGCTAACATGGCTTTTCTTCTGTCGCCAAATCCGGGAGCTTTCACGGCTACGCATTCAAAGGTGCCCCTCAGTTTGTTTACAACTATTGTGGCTAATGATTCACCCTCAACATCTTCCGCAATGATGAGGAGTTTTTTGCCCTGCTGTACGATCTGTTCCAGAATGGGCAGTATATCCTGAATATTGGTGATCTTCTTGTCGGTAATTAAAATGTAAGGATCGGAAAGCACTGCTTCCATCTTTTCTGCGTCTGTTACCATATATGCGGACAAGTAACCCCTGTCAAATTGCATACCCTCAACTACTTCCAGAGTGGTGCCTATGGACTTGGATTCCTCAACGGTGATTACGCCGTCTGTTCCTACTTTTTCCATGGCATCAGCAATCAGATTGCCGATTTCTTCGTCTCCCGCAGAAATTGAAGCAACCTGTGCAACTTCTTGCTTTCCTTTAACAGGAATGGAGATTTTCTTAATTTCTTCTACAGCTACTTCAACGGCTCCCTGGATACCTTTCTTCAGTACCATGGGATTTGCGCCTGCAGCTACATTTTTGAAACCTTCTCTGATAATGGCCTGAGCAAGCAAGGTAGCGGTGGTGGTTCCGTCACCAGCTACGTCATTGGTCTTCGTAGCTACTTCTTTTACCAGCTGTGCGCCCATATTTTCAAAAGCATCTTCCAACTCGATCTCTCTTGCGATGGTCACACCATCGTTGGTGATCAGCGGGCTGCCGTATTTCTTTTCCAGTAAAACATTTCTACCTTTGGGGCCAAGAGTAATTTTTACGGTATCTGCCAGTTTATCTACTCCGGTCAACAGCTTTTTTCTGGCTTCTTCGCCAAATTTGATTTCTTTCGCCATCTTCTATCTCCCTTTCTGTACCAATATTTCTACTGTCATTCAAATCGATTTCTCGCTCTCCTAAGCATCATAGAACTTGCTATGGAAATCGCTTATACGATTGCAAGAATATCTCTCTGTGATACGATTGTGTATTCCTCACCATCGTATTTGATTTCGGTACCTGCATATTTCGAGAAGATAACAACATCTCCTACTTTAACTTCCATCTTAACTTCTTTCCCGTCTACCATCCCGCCGGGGCCAACTGCCACAACTTCGGCCATCTGGGGCTGTTCTTTCGCCTGACCGGGAAGCACGATACCGCTCTTGGTCTTCTCTTCTGCTTCCAATCGTTTGATGACAACTCTGTCGCCCAATGGTTTGATGTTCATTCCCAAATCTCCTTCCGTTTTAGTTTTGATTATAATAAATGCTTTATTAATATTGTTAGCACTCAACAGTCCGGAGTGCTAACAATAATTTAATACACTCTCCAAAGATTGTCAATAGTTTTTCCAATAATTTTTGTCTTACACATAATACATATGAATCGCGGTGCAGGATTCTTCCGCCTATCGGATATCCTTCTGCATTTCAGCATATCTGTGTTACTTTATACCTCGCACATCTATGTCCACCGCTATGATATTGAAAGCGGTCATTGCCTCTACCTGCTCCGATACCTTCTTCTGCAGCTCTTTTGCAACTTCGATGATCTTGGCTCCGTATTTCATAAGCACGAGAATGATGATTCGAACTCCTTCCTCGCTGCTCTCGACGGTGACGCGAAGCACGTTCTCTACACCCGGAACCTGTTTGCCGATGTAAGTGGCGATATCGGTGATGACTTTGTCCGAAAGATCGTAATCCCCAAGATAACTGTAGGTTGGCCTCACCACGGTTTTCTCCGCATAAGTGGTCTTTCCCCCCCTGCTGCGAAATATGCGAAGAGGGTCCAGGAAATAGCCGGAGAACTGCCTTTTTATCTGGAAGGTGGGAGCGGGAATAACGTGCTTCCCAAGCTCTTTTCTCTGCTTTCTGGCCGTCTCCCTCTGGCTTTCCGTAGTTATTTCTTCAATTGAAATCATCTCAACCGGCTCCGGAAGCCCAAGACGCGCCTGAATTTTATAAACCATCTCTTGGGAAGTCCCCAATATCAATATCCCGGGAGGATTGACCTCCTGAATCTTATTCCTTACCTCCCTGCAATGTTCCTCATTGGTGAAAAGCGCCGTCTTGATGGCTTTAATTTTTGTATTCTGCCGCTTGGCAGAAATCCCTGCCAGCACTCTGTTCCCATAGATAAACAAGCCATCGTCAATGATGGCTTCCAAATCCAGTTCTTTGCAGAGGCTCATTGCATGGTAGCTCTTTCCCGTTCCGCTCTTTCCGTACAGCCCATAGATCTTCATGGCGGCTCCTCGATAACAATAAAATGTTGTTAATTTAACACTGCTCTGTTATAATTAATTTGCTTGGTCATAAATACAGGCAGACAATACTTAAAGGAGGATTATTAATCATGGCTTATGTTATCAACGAATCCTGCATCGCCTGCGGAGCTTGCGCCCCCGAATGTCCTGTAGAGGCCATTTCGGAAGGTGATCCCATTTATACCATCGACCCCGATAAGTGTATTGATTGTGGCGCCTGCGCAGATGTATGTCCCGTAGATGCACCAGTAAGCGAATAGGTTGCCGTCAAATAAAGACTGAATAACCGTTTCATATAGAAACGGTTATTTTCTTTTTGCTTCGATTACTTTAGATATTTGCATACCGGCAATGTCCGCCGTTACGGGCGATCCTGATGGTTGATATAATACGTCAAGGTATTGAGGCTGTCGCTAAGATGCACGTTCTCCAACACGACGCCGTCACCGACTTGGATATCTGCCGGAGCAAAGTTCCAAATCCCTTTTACCTTTCCGGCAACCAGTTTATCTGCAACATCTTGGGCATTGTTCTTTGTTGTACATATAATGCCGATATCGATTGGGTTATTCTCAAGATACTCATCGAGATTCTCGTAGTCCTGAACCTCAATATCGTTGATCCTAATGCCTATAAGTTTGGGATTTACATCGAACATGGCCGTTATTTTATAGCCTCTTTTGTAGTAGGTGGCGTAATTTGCAATGGCCTGTCCCAAATTTCCGCAGCCAATAATGGCCATCTTATACTCTCTGTCCAACCCGAGGATCAGCCCGATTTGTGTGAACAGGCTCTGGACGTTATATCCGTAGCCCTGCTGGCCGAAGCCTCCAAAATTATTGAAATCCTGGCGGATCTGAGATGCAGTATAGCCTGTTAATGCACTCAGTTCGTTTGAAGAAACACGTTCAACATTTTTCGCAAGCAATTCCTCTAGTATCCGCCTGTACCGGGGAAGTCTTCTAATCACTGCGTTGGAAATCTTGCCGTTATCTTTCATCTCTTATCACTCTTCTTATCACTCTTCCTATCACCCTTTTCTAAATATCCTTCATTGTAATGCTTCCTATTTTATATTATACTAGTTTACTGGGATTTTGAATGCCTAATTCCGGAAATACATTACAATGCGCCCTTTCGGAATGGCAAAAGTCAAAATATTAACCTAGTATTTTACTATGTTCCCTAGTATAACACCAGTAAATCAACATTTCAACAAATAATATTTCATATTGTAACTAGTTTCTTATTTTTTTACAGTACGAGCAGGAGCAGGTTTTCTATGGTAATGGTATCCGCCTCTGGCATAAGCAAATCCTATGGGATCGACATAATACTGGAGCAAACTTCCTTCCATATCAACGAAGGTGACCGCATCGGCATCGTCGGCGATAACGGCGCAGGCAAGTCTACCCTGCTGTCCATATTGGCAGGACAACTCACTCCCGATGCAGGTGAGCTTTTCATATCTTCGCAGACAGACATAGGATATCTTAAGCAGCACGACAATTTTTCATCTGAGAACACAGTATATCAGGAAATGCTCTCTATCTTTTCTGAAACCATTGCCATGGAAGAGAACATGCACCGGCTGTCTGCCCTCATCTCCAGCAAATCTTCAGAGGGAGAGGATGTGAAAGAACTTCTTTCCGAATACGACAAGCTTATGGAAGCTCTCGAAAGAAAAGGCGGTTTCGGCTATCAGAGTGAGATCCGGGGAATTTTGTCCAGCATGGCATTTCCCGAATCCTTCTATGAAAAGAAAATATCCACCCTCTCCGGCGGCGAAAGAACCAGGTTGGCGCTGGCGTCTCTTTTGCTAAAAAAGCCCGGACTATTATTGTTGGATGAGCCCACCAACCACTTGGACATCGGTACGCTCAAATGGCTGGAACAGTATTTGAAGAATTATTGGGGAACACTGGTCATCGTATCTCATGACCGGTATTTCCTTGACCAGACTGTAAATCGAATCTTCGAAATTCAGAACACAAAGCTCACCGTATACGAAGGCAACTACTCTCTTTATCTTCAGAAAAAGAAACAGAAGGAAGAAGATCTTCAAAGGGAATACGAACGGCAAAACGAAGAAATCCGGCGTCAAGAAGAAATCATACGCCGTTTCAAGCAGCGCGGCACGGAAAAGCTGGCGAAACAGGCGAAATCCAGAGAGAAGCGACTGGGGCATATTGAGCGACTGCAGCGTCCCGTCTTATCAAAAGGGAGAATGAAAATCCAATTTAAAGAGAGATTCCAAAGCGGAAACGATGTTCTTATGGGCATGGACCTTTCCATGAGCTTTACGGATAACGGCGAGATTCGAACCTTGTTTAAAGATGTGAGCTTCGATATCAAGCGAGGAGAGAGAATCTGTATCGTAGGACCCAACGGCATCGGAAAGACCACCTTGCTAAAAATTATTATGGGGCAGCTTAAACCGGATTCCGGCTTTGTCCGCCTGGGCCACAATGTTATGCCCGGATATTACGATCAGGAACAGGCAATGCTGCGAAGCAATCTTACGGTACTTGAGGAACTTCACGAAAGCTACCGTCTCTATACGGAAACCCAGTTGCGCAGCATTCTGGGCAGATTTCTGTTTCGTAATGACGATGTTTTTAAGCAGGTAAGCGCCCTTTCGGGCGGAGAAAGAGCCAAACTCTCCCTTCTGAAGCTCATGCTTTCCGGGGCCAATCTGCTGATCATGGACGAACCCACAAACCACCTGGACATTTCGGCTAAGGAAGTTTTTGAAGACGCTCTGCTGGATTTTCCCGGGACCATACTTATCGTATCTCACGACCGTTATCTGCTGAATAAAATCCCGACTCGCATCTTTGAGCTGTCTGCAGACGGAATAGAATGCTACCTGGGTGGTTATGACTATTATATAGAGAAGAAGCAATCCATTTCTTCCGGCAAGAGCTATCTGGAAGAGTTGGGAAGAATGACGTCGGCCGGCAACGAAGGGGATGAACCCGATGCATTCGCGCAGTCTTCCAAAGAAGCTCGACTTTTAGCTCGCCGAAAGGCAAAGGAGGAAGAGGCAAAAAAAAGAAAAAGGGAAAGGGAATTAGCCGCAGTCGAAACCGGAATTATCAGCTTGGAGGAGGAGATCCGCCGATTAGAAGAAGAGATGTGTACGGAGGAAGTCTATTCGGACCACCTGTTATCCGCTTCTTATTCGCAGAAACTGGAAAAAGCAAAAGCGGATTTGGATGCGGCATACGCGCGTTGGACAGAATTACACGAAAGTTTTCCAAAATAGATGTTGCAGTATTCATACCCTTCACTTATAATAGGTTTGAAAATCAGGAAGCAGTCTACTTTAGATCTGCTGCACCAACGGAGGTAAGAAATGGTATTTGATAAAATTAAGGAAATCATTGTGGAGCAGTTAGGTGTTGATGAATCGTTGATCACAAACAATACACATTTAATGAAGGATCTGGAGGCCGATTCCCTCGATGCAGTGGAAATCATTATGGCAATCGAAGATGAATTTGACATAGAAGTTTCCGATGAGGATGCAGAAAAGTTCCAATACATCGGCGATATCGTCAAATATATTGAAGAGAAAACTGCCTAACTCACTAAATCATAAGTCATAAAAGGGGTTAACCTTTGTGACAGCAATATTTACTGAAAAACCCGTAAAGCAAAAGCTTTCGGGTTTTTTAGATTCTTATTTTATAATGACATGGCCGGATATGCATCCAATGTCATATCGTCCGTAAGTCCGTCAAGATATTTGTAATATGCAGCGCAACTGATCATAGCTGCATTGTCCGCGCACAGTTCAAGAGACGGATAATAGAGATGGATGCCCGCCTTCTCACAGGCGTCGGAGAGCATGGCCCTAAGCAGGCTGTTGGCTGCAACGCCCCCTGCCAACACTAATTTCCTTTGGCCGGTTCTTTCCGCAGCCATCATGGCTTTGGCAACCAAAACCTCCACTACAGCCATCTGAAAAGCAGCGGCTACATCGGGAACATGGATTTGCTGTCCCTTTAGCTTCTGGGTATTCAAGTAATTTAACACGCCGGTCTTCAGACCGCTGAAACTGAAATCAAGACTGTCCTTTTCCAACATGGCTCTTTTAAATTCCACACTGTGCGGATCGCCTTCCCTCGCCGCAAGATCAATCTTAGGTCCTCCGGGATAACCCAATCCAAGTACTCTTGCAACTTTATCAAAGGCCTCTCCTGCCGCGTCGTCCCTGGTCCGTCCTAACACCGTATGATCATTGTAATTCTTTACATAGATCAGATGGGTGTGGCCGCCGGAAACCACCAGGGCAAGGAAAGGCGGCTCAAGAGCTTTGTGCTCAATGTAGTTTGCGCTGATATGGCCCTGAATGTGATGAACCCCCACCAAGGGCTTCTTTGCGGCGTATGCAAAAGCTTTCGCCGTAGCCAGGCCGATGAGAAGCGCTCCTACCAAACCGGGACCGCAGGTCACTCCGATAAGATCCACTTCGTTTAAAGTAACACCCGCATCGTCCATGGCCTTTTTATATACGCTGCTCATATTGTCCAGATGGTGGCGGGATGCAATTTCGGGCACCACGCCTCCAAAGGCTTTATGCACTTCTATTTGCGATGATACCACGTTGGAAAGCGCCTCTCTCCCGTCCGCCACCAAAGCTACCGAGGTTTCGTCGCAACTGGTTTCAAAGGCTAATGTAATAAGTTTTCCGTCCTTCATATTCTCCTCTTTCGTCAAGCAGATATCACAATGCTAATCTGTGATACTATGTCTTGTTTACATCCGTCCGGGAAGTCCCATATCCATCCCTAAGGAACAGCGATAATCCGCCGTCAAATGCCGGCAGTTCTCGCAGGAAAGGTAGTTGGTCATATTAAACGAGTTCACGTCCCTCCTCCTTGAAAACCGCCTGCAGTCGGTGACGACATTCAGCATATCGTCACTGTAATCATAATCTCTGTCATCGTTGAAATTGTTTCTCATCTGCGTCCTCCTCGTTATGCTGTTATTCCGGCTTTTTCAAAGACTTTCTCGGCATAACTTAGTATTCCGCAGTGAGTTTTCTTCTATTCAACATCCGGGGACAGATCCGATGGATCCTCGCCGGCGCGCCATAAAATCAATGCGTCTTCCAGGTTGTCCGGATAGTACTCTTTTCTTCTCCCGACAACCTTAAATCCGAATTTTTTGTAAAGCCCGATTGCGGCCTCGTTGGAAACCCTGACTTCCAGAGTATGGCTATGAATTCCATGAGATTCAGAAATGCGGATCAACTCGGCCAGCAGGATTTTGCCCAGTCCTTTCCGCCTGTGCGCAGGATGAACGGCCACATTGGTAATATACCCTTCATCTAGAATCGCCCACAGCCCGGCATAACCGATGATTTCGCCTGCAAGAACCGCAACCAAATAAAATGCGGCCTCATTAGCCGACAACTCCTGCTCAAAGGCCTGCCTGCTCCAGGGGACGGTAAAGCACAGGCGATCAAGTTCCGCCATAGCTCCCGCATCCGCTAAAACCGCTTTGCGAATAATGCCGTCCATACATCACCTTCAGGAAACATTAATATGCGCTTGTGGTTTCCTTCCTTTTTTGTTCCAGTTTTCGTTCCGCCTCGGACTTTCGTAAATATACCGGTTGCAGCCGCTCAAAATCAACAGCTCTGCCCGCCCGGGCAATTTCAAGGGCTGCCCTTGCCACCGACGCGGCTCTCTGCAATCTTTGCTCCGGCGCTGCCAAAATTCGGCTCATATCGTCATTTGGCGATAGACGTTTTGAGGAAATCGCCCATCGCAGCAGGTCCTCTTCATAGACCTGAATCCCGTCTCCGAAAAAGAGAATCTCTCTCTCTTTTGCAGGATCGATTTCATCTATGGCTAAGAGATAATCCTCCAAGTTCCATGCATCGTCTCTCACCGCCTGGCAGCAGCGGCCATTATCCCAATAATAGGCGCCCGCATACACCTGTTCTCTCCTGGCATCGAAGAGAGGACAGACCAATCCCTGAAAATCAGGGACATGCCAGGCAAAGGACCGCAGCGTCGGCACGCTGACGGCCGGCAACTCAAGCGCCTGGGCCAAGGCCTTTGCCGTCGCCATGCCGATGCGGATTCCCGTAAAGGATCCGGGCCCTTCCGACACTGCAATATGCGTCACATCGCTTATTACCAATTCGCATTTTTCGAGCAGATTATCGATCATAGGAATCAAATTCTGCAAATGCGACAAGGTTTTATCCGAAACTTCTTCCCAAACTTCTCCGCTTTCATCAATAAGAGCAACGGAGGCATTGGGACCTGTCGTCTCAATCGCTAAAATTCTCATCAATTTGAAAAATCCTTTCATTTTCTTCCGCGCCGTATTCAATGTGAATATGGATGGTGTCTTCCGGAAGAAAACTTTCAATGCGGTCGGCCCATTCAACGACGCAGACACCGTCCCCGTAAAAATATTCTTCATACCCGAGCTCGTACAGCTCTTCCTCATCTTCAATGCGGTAGACATCAAAATGATATAAAGGGAGCCTTCCGCTTCTGTATTCCTGAATAATGGTAAAAGACGGGCTCGTAACCAGCTCGGTTACACCGAGTCCCTTGGCCACAGCCTTCGTAAAAGTAGTCTTTCCTACTCCCAGATTTCCTGTAAGAGCAATAACCGATCCGGGCACAAGCCTTTCCGCCAGCTGCACCCCGATCTCCTCTGCCTCTTTTTCGTTTTTTACGTAAAGCTCTAACATTTTTACCCCGTTTTTATACTAATCCCAATCTGTGCAAAATTTCAACTAATGCAGTTAAAAATAACCGATTTGCCATGAAATCTGTGCAATTTTTCAAAAAATGCATTAATACAGGAAAATATATGCAATATTATCATGCATTAATTGATTTTTTGCACATTTTGGATCTATCGCCCTACGGCTCCCGTTATTTATGTAGGAACCTGGCAATGGGCTTGTAGATTAAAAATATGACTACGCTGTTTACGGCTGCCTTCAGCAAGTTGAAGGGCAATATAACCGGCAGGATCATGACAAGCACAGCTTCTCTGGGAACACCCATATAAAAGGGTGTGACGATGAGATTCCAGCCCACCATAACTGCCGCCATAACCAAAGAACCCGCAACCAACGCGGAAACGGCTCTCTTTTTTGTTTTATGGCCTTTGTACATCAATCCTGCCACCAATACGAAAGAGCCGGTGGCCATCACGTGCATAAAAAATCCGATGACGCCGTCGCCGCCTAAAGCAAAGGCTTGGATAAAGCTAACCACTATCGTTATCAATATTCCCGACAGAGGGCCAAAAGCAAAGCCGCTGATAATGATGGGAATGTCTGCCGGATCATATACCAAAAAAGGAGCCGGCGGAAACGGAATCCGGATCAACAGCATAAGAGCCAGGGAAATAGCGGCCAACATGGCCATCTTCGTCAGTCTGGTAGTTTTTTCGGTGCGATTCATTTCAAATTCCTCCTTATTTTGCCGGGATCACCGGCTGTTTTAGGAATCTGTCAGGTAAAAAAAGCCCCGGGAAGTTTCCCAGGGCATTGCACGCATCATTAAAAATAATCCGTGTTTCTTCCATCCGGACTTTCTCTGCATTGCTGCAGAACCGTCGGTACCGGGATTTAACCGGTTCGGCCTTGCGGCTCGCGGACTCGTAGCTTGTGCTCTTTACCGCCGGTCAGGAATTTCACCTTGCCCTGAAACAGATCTCCTCACGCTCACGATTATACGTTGCGTCGCCTATTTTGTCAACTCATAAATACTGTCAGCAAATATCTTCGTCGCTTTAATCAGATTATCTATGAGAACATTTTCGTTTTTCTGATGAGCCACCTCCGGTTCTCCCGGGAACGTCATGCCGAATGCCACGGCATTTTTCATAGCCCGGGCATAGGTTCCTCCTCCGATTACCAGAGGACGGCTTTCCCTATCTCCTGTGTGTTTTCGATACATATCCATCAGTGTAACGATGAGAGGATCATCGACGGGAATGTAAATGGGTGCCTGATGGTTCAGCTTCACCACCCCTAAGTCATATTTGTCCAGATACGGCATCATGCTGTCGTAAACCGTCTCATCGTCCAAAGTCACAGGATAGCGAATGTTCACCGTCAGCTTAGCCACTTCTTGATCGAGATGGATCATGCCCACATTGAAGATAAGTTTCCCGGATACTTCATCAGAGAGACCGCATCCGATCCGCTCTCCGTGAAGATCAAAACCGATATGGGTGTTATAAAAGCCGATGAAATCGGACACGTCTTCGTTTATAATATCCAGCCTGCTCAGGAAGTCCATCAGCACGGAGATCGCATTGAGACCTTTTTCCGGTCTTGCCCCGTGGGCCGACACTCCGGCAGCGGTGATTTCCAGGCTCTTGCCGATTCCTTTGGCGCTCAGCTTGTAGCCGGTTTGCTGTCTGTACTCTTCCAAACGCTCTCTGATGTCCTCATAGGAGTCGGCGCGAAGCACTGCCCTTGCATGATCTGCCACCATGTTTGGAGCATTTCCGCCTGTAAAGCTCCGCAATTCCACACCGTTTCGCTTGCCTGTGTTCTTGCCCAGTTTCTTTACAAGCTCAAAGATCAATATGCCCATTTCACCGTGTATTGCAGGAAACTCTGCATCGGGAGTAAAACCAAACTGCGGTTTTTCTACTTTGGCAAAATAGGCCTCCATGCCCTTCCATCCCGTCCCCGCCTCTTCGTCCAGGCCAAGAATGAGCCGAACTCGCTTTCTGGGCATAAAACCTTCTTCTTTCAGAGCTTTCATGGCATAGAACGCGGCGATGGTAGGGCCCTTGTTATCTATTGCGCCCCGGCCGTAAATCCGACCGTCGGCCACGTGGCCGGAAAAGGGAGGATAATCCCAATCCGTACCTGCGGGAACCACATCTAAATGGGTCAGAATTCCCATAGTTTCGTCGGTGCGTCCGGTGGGATTGCCTTCTTCGTCGGTCAAATAGCCGCCGAATTCGATATGACCGCCGTAGTTGTTCACGTTGAGCGTCTCAAAACCGGCCTTTTGGGCAAGATCCAGCATATATTCAAATGCTCTGTGCACGTCTTTCCCAAAAGGCATGTCGCCTTCGGGGCTGCCCGCCACTCCAGGAATTGCAATCAATCCCTGCAAATCCCGTATCATATCATCCCTGTAGCCGTCGATCCTCTCCAAATATCCCATCTTCAACTCCTGTTCCCCGCCGGTTATAATTTATACCTATTATATTTTATATTCCCATTGAAATTTATATGTACGCATGTACCCATTGCATGTACCCATGATAGGAGTATCTCCTCGGAAACCGGCGGCATTTTAGTGCGCTCTTTCGAGAACAACGCGAAAATGCCGTAAGATGGTGACGGTTTCTACGGAGATACGTCCTATCATGGATACCAATTATAGTCCTGCGTATTTATTGTTCCTCTGCGGACAGTGCTTTAATCTCATCCTGGCCGAAAATCAACGCATATCCATAGCCTTCCGCTTCCAGAGAAGCAAACTGCTTTCCAAGCTTTTTCGCTTTGACCATGGTGCACACATCGTAGCCTTCCTCCCGCAGCTTATCGGCCTTTTCAATAACCGTTACAAAATCGTCTCCCTTTTCGTACAAAAGAGCCAACCTTTTTTCGTCAAACTTAAACTTCATATCCTCGCTGTTGAGCAGGATTTCCGCAATCCTCTCAAACCCGATGGAGAAGCCCACTGCAGGTACATCTTCACCGATCATCTTGCCGATCATCTTGTCATATCTGCCGCCTCCAGCAATGGAGCTGTTAAACCGGGGGCTCACAATCTCAAATATGGTGCCGGTATAATAACCCATGCCCCGAACCAACGATTTATCGTACTCGATTTTGTATTTTCCTTTCCCAAGCTCCCGAACACTGTCAATGATGTATTCCAGCTGGTTGATAACGCTCTGGTCGTTACAGTACTCCGCCATGGCGGCAACGCCAAGGGATTCTCCCGTCTCGATGGCTTTGATAAAGCGTTCTATGGCTGCGGACTCAAAGCCTTTCTCTTTCAGTTCTTCTTTGACACCCTCGATACCGATCTTATCCAGCTTGTCAAAGCTGATGCATACGGAAAGCACATCTTCCGTCGGGAACCCGGCGGATTCAATCATGTCAAAAAGAATTCGACGGTCGTTGATCCGGACGGTAAAATCGTCAAACCCCAGCTTCATCAATGTCTTAGCTGTGGTGTGAATCAGTTCAATCTCCGCTTCCGGCGATGAGTCTCCGATGATATCGATATCGCATTGATAAAACTGCCTCAGTCTTCCTTTTTGAGGCCTTTCTGCCCGAAATACCTGTCCGATTTGGATTACTTTAAACGGTAGGCGCAGATGAGCTCTGTTGTTTGCAAAATACCTGCACAGAGGCAGTGTCAGATCAAAACGAAGCCCCATATCCGCAAGATCTTTCTCCGTCAGTCCTTCTTTATTAAGGTCCAGCTTTTGACCTCTTTTAAGAATCCGAAAGATCATATTGAGATTTTCGCCGCCGTCGCTCTTATCTAAACGGTCAATGTCTTCCAACATAGGCGTCTGTATTTTCGAGAAACCGTTGTTTTCATAACTCCTCAGAATGACTGACTTAATGGCATCCCTGACTCTTACCTCCTGCGGAAGATAATCCCGGGTGCCCCTTACGGGTTGTACCGAATTGGCCATATTTCTCCCTCCTGTTTCTCTATATCAAATCCATAAATCACTCGCTCCAGATGTAATCGCTGCCCAATACGGCTTCTACATCCTCCGAAGCCTGGATGGCCCGATGCAAGTGGCCGGACGCTTTCAGGGCTTCGTTCTTTTCAAGCTCGCTGTCTAAAGGTACAATAGCATAGACATCCTTGCCGCCTGATTTATATTTATCCAACCATGTCCGCATGGCATCTGCGCCGACAAAAGCAACTTCTCCGGTGTTATGGTCATAGGTCAGATTCACTCTCGCAATCATACCCTGCTCTGTATAGCGATTGTTTAACGTCTCTGCTCTCTGATTGGACAGGAAGTTCCCCATTGAGTAGAAAACCGGAACTTGCTTTCCTGTCTCCTCATTTTTCAGCACTTCCACTTGTTGCAGTACATGGGGATGGGATGCGAAGATTACGTCTACACCCATGGCAACCGTTTGCTCTGCAATATATTTCTGCCAGAGGTTCGGACTGCGCTGGTATTCCTCACCCCAATGGTAGTAACAGATCACGATATCCGCACCGTTATCACGAGCGGCATCAATGGTAGCCTGGACCTTTTTTAGATCCTCATCCAACACTTCATAATTGAAGCTGTTGATCAGCTCTTTAGCTTCATCGGAAAGTATCACTCCGTTGATGGTGGCCCGGCCTCCGTTGCTCGGCGTCTCGTATGTATAAGCTACGATGGCGACCTTTACTCCCTTTACATCCATCAGGGCATAGTTCCTTTCCCAGGGAAGCCTGGTTCCCGCAGTAGCAAGCCCTGCCTCCCGGAGAACCCGCAAGGTTCTCTTCATGCCGGAAACTCCTCTATCATAAAGATGGTTGTTGCTGGTAATGCCTACATCAAAGCCCGCGTTGGCAAGAGCGTCTGCCAGCGCATCCGGAGCATTGAAAGAGGGATATCCCGACGGCGTTCCCCCGGAAAAGGTTGTTTCCACATTGCAAAGGGCCAGATCTGCAGTCTCGATATATTTTTTTACATATTGAAAGTTGTTGTCATAGTTGTAGGTCTTGCTGGCGCTGTCATATTGGCTTGCAATCTGGGATTTATGCACCATAACGTCGCCTACGCAGACAATGGAAAGTTCTATGGGTGAAGCCGGTGTCACGGGTTCCCGGTCCACGGGGTCAAGAGGAACTTCAGGAGCGCCATGGTCTCCTCCCCAGTCTCCGGCTTCCAATGTAGGCAGAAAAAGAAAAGCCGCCGAAGCCACAGCTGTTGCAAACAATAAAACAAGGAGGATGCGGTTTCGGCTTTTTCGCTTCGCTGCTCCTCTTCGATTTTGCCTTGTCTGCATTGTTGGTATCATAGTATCACATATCGCCTATACGGCTTCTACTCCTGCAATTTCGGGATACTGCTCTTTGAGGATTCTCTCTATTCCGCCTTTAATGGTCATCTGGGAATGAGGACATCCATGGCAGGCGCCCTTAAGCTTCACCTGGACGATTTTATCCTCGGTATAAGCAACGAACTCCACGTCGCCGCCGTCTCTCTGCAAAAAAGGTCTGATCGTTTCAATCGCTTCTCTAAGTTTTTCTTCCATGTTTCTTTTCCTTTCTTTATGTCGATTTGTTATTTACGACTCTGTTGTGTCTTCTGATTCATTCCATTCCGGATGAACTGTGGTTTTATGTTTAAACTCCCCTTTTTCTACGGTTATCATTACAACGGATTTAATGGGGTCTCCGTTTTCATCGAAGCTTATGCTTCCCGTTGCGCCCGCATACTCTCTGGTTTGGGCAAGCACGTCCCGAAGCGTAAGATTCTTGAAGCCTTCCGGATCTTTCTCCGCCACCTTCTTCAACTCTGCGTGTCTTTCTATGGCATCCAGCGCCAGCAAATAGGCGTCAAACCCTAATGCAGTGGAGCTGTGAGGCGCAGTCTTATCTCCATATTCTATCTGATGCGTTGCAAGAAAGGCCCGGGTCTTTTCCGTTACGGCAGACTCTGCGTCAAAATACGTTGTAAATACCGCTCCCTCAACAGCCTGTCCACCCGTTTCGATAAAGGATTCATCGTGCCAGAGATCCGTGCCGATGAACAGAGCGTCCACACCATACTTCCTGGCCTGCCTGATAATTTCAGCCCCTTCTTTAGCGGGGCAGGGCAGATATACTACTTCCGCGCCGGATGCTTTTACCCGCATCAATTCCTTTTCGTAATCAACCGTGTCTTTTTTGTACTCCACCGTGGCCAAAATGGCGTTTTCAACCTGGGCCAGGGAAGCCAGCTTATCTGCAAACTGTTGTGACAGCGCGGCGCCGTAATCGTCATCCGCCTGCTTTAATATGGTGGCATCTGACAAACCAAGCTCGTCAAAAACGTATTTCGCCGCCATAATACCCTGGAAGGAGTCCACGATGCTGATTCGAAAATAATAGGCATTCCCTTTGGTCACAAGAGGATTTGTACAGGTAATGGCGATAGCCGGAATCATGGCCTTGTGAAAATACTGTCCTCCGGCCATACTCAAAGTATTCCCGTAACTCCCCAGTATTACATCTACTTTTTTATCCACCAGCGTTTGCGCCGCAGATTCGGCTACTGTAATGTCCGATTTGTTATCTGCATAAACCAGTTCTACCCGCTTACCCAATACAGTGGGATAGAGGTTGTGGGCAAGCTCGATTCCCATAACTTCCAATCTTGCGGCTTCCTCATCGCTTCCTGACAGCGGTTCAAAAACTCCGATACGTACAACATCCTCCTCCGGTTCTTCGCCCAGGAAAGCCTCGGAAAAACTGGCATAGGTGGAGCATCCGCTAACCGTAATAAGAATGAAGGCAAGCCATATCGCCAGGATTGTGGTCCGTTTTTTGCTCTGTCTCCTTCTTCCCATATATCTCGTTAATTCCTTTATATTCTTTAACCTTAACTGTTTTATTATATCAGCAATGTCGAAAAAGTAAAGTCTTGCAGAAAGGGGGACATTTCCTCGTCACCGAATACGAAGACATGTCCCCCTTTGCGTTCACCGGATAATACGTTCCTGCTTGCTGTTTGTTATTCGCCCTTGTTGGACTCTACATAACGTTTGATCTTCTTGCCCGTGGTCTTTTCGAAATCTCTCTTGCGAAGGCTGACGTTCTTTATTCTCTTGAAGAACGGCAGAGTTTCATTGATCTTATCTATTTCTGACCACAGTAAATCCAAAACCTGCTCATCCGTGTAGTTTTCGCCAAGGGCTTCCTTTACCGCATCTTCGTCCACTTTAATAGCCGCGGCGATCAGCGTATCTTTGCCGTCCGCGCTGTCTTTGCCCCAGACAAGACTTTCCGCTACATAGGGGATCCTGCCCAGATAGTACTCAATCTCCTCAGGGTAGACGTTCTTTCCGTTTTTCGTAATGATGACGTTCTTTTTCCTGCCGGTAATGTAGACAAAACCTTCTTCATCCATATAGCCCAAGTCACCCGTATGGAACCAGCCGTCCCTCAGGACTTCTTTGGTAGCTTCTTCATTTTTGTAGTATCCCAGCATAACGTTGGGCCCTTTTGCGCAGATTTCGCCGATGCCTGTTTCCGGATCCGGATTGTCGATCTTCAATTCAAATCCCGGAGGAGCATAGCCTGCGGATTTGCTCTTGGGATTCACATCCGGATTCAGAGCGCAAATAGGGGCGCACTCTGTAAGTCCATAGCCCTGCAGCGCGACGATGCCGAAATCCTGAATGCCGTCCAGAATGGCAGGATCGATGGCGGCGCCGCCGCAAATCATGATCCGCATTCTTCCGCCAAAGAGATCGGTGATCTTCTTCGGTACCAGGTTGATGCCGATTTTGCGGGTAAACCGATTGATTTTCAGCAGCATCTTAAGTTTCTTTTCTGCGCCGCTCTTTCTCGCCTGGCTCCATATCTTCTTATAAATGCTCTCCATGATGAGAGGCACAGTGAGGAACATAGTGGGCCTCGCCTCGGAAAGGTTCTTCACAATGTATTTCAGTCCCTCACAATAAGCGATGGATGCGCCCGTATAGAGGGGCATCAAAAAGCCGCAGGTGCATTCATAGGTATGATGAATGGGCAGGACAGAAAAGAAGACATCTTCGGGAGTTACATTCACCAGAGTAGGAGATGCCATCAGATCTTCCACTATATTGCCGTGGGAAAGCATTACGCCTTTCGATACGCCTGTGGTTCCTGAAGTAAAGAGCAGTATATTCATTGCGTCTCTTTCGATGACCGCATCAACAAATTCCCTGTTTCCTTCTTCAAGAAGCTGCCTGCCGGATTCGATGAGCTTGCCATAAGAAAGAACCGTATCGCTATGTTCGGCCGCCTCCATGTTAACCAAGAAAGCAAGCTTCGTTTTCTTGCGGGCTTTTATATCGGAGAAGACCGGTTCAAACTTCTTATCGAAAATGACACATTCCACTTCTCCCTTATCCACCAGCTGTTCCAATTCCTCCGCAGAAAGCTCCTTATCCAGAGGAACCACGATACCCGTTCCGCAAGTGACGGCAAGGTAAGAAATAGCCCACCGATAGGAGTTTTCCCCAATAATGGCAATCGGCTTGCCTTTAAGTCCCAGATTAATGAGAGCGGTCCCCAGAGCGTCCACATCCGCCTTAGCTTCCTTGTAAGTGATCTGCCTGTAGACTCCGCCGTGCTCATCTTTAGTATGGAAAGCCGGCCTGTCCCCAAAGAGTTCTACACTGGTTTCAAACATATGCTTTAGGTCAATGATCGGGCGATTATTTCTGTAACGTATTAGAGGATCTTTGCTGTTTTTGATAGCCTCCACTCTGGATACAGCGTATTCCCATTCCTTCGCTTTTAAAGCTTCGTATTCTTTGTGATCCATATTTTTTTCTCCTTCCGGCTAAAAAGTATGTTCTCAGCAATCGGTGCGATGCCATTCCACATAGCGCTTAATCTTTTTAGATGCTGTTTTTTCAAACTCCGTTTTCCGAATTTCAAACCTCCTAACCCTCTTGTATAGAGGCATGCGGTCGTTGGCCCGATCTACCTCTTCTTTAATGAGCTTGCGAATCTCCTGATCCGTCATAGGTCCGAAGGCCTCTTCTATCGCTTGGTAGTCCGGAACGATCTGCGCATACACCATAGTTTCCCCGCCGCATTGCTCATCCACTCCGTAAACCAGACTTTCCAGTATATAATCGCTTCTGCCTAAATGGAACTCAACCTCTTCCGGGAAAATATTTTTTCCGTTCTTCGTTACGATAACATTTTTCTTTCTGCCGGTAATATACAGATATCCTTCCTCGTCAAGATATCCGTAGTCCCCCGTATGAAGCCAACCGTCTTTCAGAGCTTTGGCGGTTTCCTCCGGATCGCCATAATAGCCGAGCATAACCGAATCGCTCTTGCAGATGATCTCGCCGATGCCGTTTTCGTCCGGCTCGATAATTTGAATTTGCGTATGGGGCAAAGCCGTACCTACAGAAGCAGCCTTGCTGTACCGGTCTCGGTTGACTGAAATGATGGGAGAACACTCCGTCATCCCATAACCCTGAATCATCGGCAATCCCATAGCGCAAAAATCTTCAATAATTTCCGGATCCATGGCAGCGGCCCCCGAAATCAGCAGCTTTATATGGCCGCCGACGGCTTCATGGATCTCCCGAAACATCCTTTTCGCCAGACCCGTATTATAAAGGCGCAGCCTCTTGGACAAAGAGATGGCCCGCCGCATTTTCTTCGCCTTGCCCGATTTTTCCGCCTGCTTCCATATTCGTTTGTATATGGATTCAAAAATAAGAGGAACCCCAAGCATGACGTTTACTTTAGCTTCAGCCATATTCTTCGCAATATACTTGAGCCCCTCGCATATGGCCACCGTACAGCCCTGATACAACGCGGTCAGAATATGGCATGTCATTTCGTATGTATGATGCATAGGCAGCACGGAAAGACCCACACACCCTTCGACATTTACGTACATGGACATGGCCATTACATTTGATACCAGATTCTTATGGGAAAGCATGACGCCTTTCGCTGCGCCGGTAGTACCGGATGTAAAGAGCAGCAAGCTCATTTTCTCCGCATCGATGGCAGTATCCAAGTAATCTCTGTCCCCGGCTTCCACCAAGGAAAGCCCCTCCTCCACAAGTTTCGGAAGGGAAAGGACGTTTTCCTCATGGTCCTTCAGGTCCATGTGAATCCTCTGAATCGGCCGCTCAAGACTCTCCACGGCATGCTCCACCAAATCCTTGGTCTTATCAGAGTAAATCACCGCCGTCGCATCGGAACGAAGAAGAAGCCCTTTTACATCCTCTGCGGAGAGTTCCCTTTCTATAGGAACTAAAATACCCGTTCCGCAGCATACGGCAAAATAGGAAAGCACCCATTCATAACGGTTTTCTCCGATGATAGCAATCTTTTGGCCGCCAAATCCCCTTTTAAGAAGGGATGTCCCAAGACCGTTCACTTCATTCAGCATTTGTGTATATGTGATAGGCTGGTATTCTTCTTTGGGGTTATTTTTGACCAAAAAGGCGTTTTTGTTTCCGTAGAACTCCGCGCTGCTATAGATAAGATCTCGTATATCTCTTATAGTTCGAACCGGATAGCATACATCCTTGTATTTTTTCTTGTTCATATTCTAATAAGCCTCAATGAATTTGTTTTGTATTATAATTGATTTAACGTACTATAATGCGAATAGTATACCATCTTGACAAGGTTTGAGCAATCATATTTAATAGTAGAATAGCGATGTGTCGCATCCTGCAAGGCAGGGAGAATATGGGGTGTTAAAATGAATAAGAAAAAGCTCATCGGTAATACATTTCTATTGATGACCGCCCTTATCTGGGGTCTGGCTTTCGTAGCGCAGCGTGTCGGGATGGATTATGTAGGTCCCTTAACTTTTACCGCGATTCGTTTTTGGTTAGGAGCAGCTGTACTTTTACCCGTTCTTTTCGTTATGAACAGGAAACAGGCTCGGGCATTGAAGGAAGAAGATATAGAGCCATCCACCCCCGATGAAATTTCAAAAAAAAGAAGATCCCTCATGATTGCAGGAGGCGTTTGCGGTACCATCCTCTTTATGGCATCCATTTTTCAACAGTTTGGATTGGTATTTACCACGGCTGGGAAGGCCGGTTTTATTACAGCGCTATACATAGTGCTGGTTCCCATATTCGGACTCTTTCTCAAGCAGCGTCCGGGCATCCTATGCTGGATCGGTGTAGTCTTTGGCACGATTGGTCTTTATTTTCTTACCATCACGGAAGCTCTGACCATCGCCCCGGGCGATTTCATAGTACTCATCGGAGCATTTTTCTGGGCGGCCCACGTGCTTGCCATTGATCATTTCAATCCGTATGTGGACGGAATTAAATTGGCTATCACACAATTTGCAGTATGCGCATGCTGGGGAACTATCGGCATGCTGATCTTCGAGCGGCCGTCTATAGAGTCCATTTTGAGCGGCGCCATTCCCATCCTGTACGCAGGCATATTGTCCTGCGGCGGAGGCTTTACATTCCAAATTCTCGGTCAGAAGCACACATCCCCTACCGTTGCATCCCTAATTCTCAGCATGGAAGCGGTTTTCGGCGCGGTCTTCGGATTCCTGCTTCTTCACGAGATCATGTCACTCAGGGAATTGAGCGGGTGTGTCCTGATGTTTGTAGGCGTTATCGTTTCACAGCTGCCGGAGAAGAAAAAACTCGAAACATCCGACTCTCTCCGGTAATCCTCATTCGATATTGAACTTATTCAATATATTATTCTTATTTTTTTAAGAAAGGATGTGACACTATTTGGAAACACAGAAGCGTGAATACAGTTTATTCACTGCGGTGGCAATGATCGTCGGCATTGTCATTGGTTCCGGCATCTTCTTCAAATCGGATGATATGCTGGCATACACCGGCGGTAATGTGGGATTGGCAGCGCTGATTTTCTGCATCGCCTCTTTCACAATAATTTTCGGGAGCCTCTGCTTCAGCCAATTGGCGGCAATAACGGACAAACCCGGTGGGCCGATTACTTATTATAATGAGTTTATCGGAAAGCGTTGGGCGGTTATGTTTGGATGGTTCCAGACTTTTGTATATTATCCCACGCTGACCGTTATTTTGTCCTGGGTGACCGGCATTTATTTCTGTTCTCTTTTCGGCCTAGACTGGGGATTCAACGGATGGATCGCTACAGGCTTTGCCTGGTTCCTGATCTGCTATGGTTTTAACATAGCTTCGGCAAAAGCCGGCGGCCGTTTCCAGGAAATTGCCGTGGTTATCAAGCTGATTCCGTTGTTTGTCGTGGCAATCGGCGGCATCTTTCTGGGAGATCCCGTCAGTGTGGTCCTGAACCCGTCTCCTGAAGCGGTAGAAGCAACGAGAACCCTGGCCTGGGTAGCTGCAATCGGTCCCGTTGCATTCTCCTTTGACGGATGGGTGGTCTCCATGGCCGTTGCCCATGAAGTGAAAGATTCCAAGCGGAATATGCCTCGCGCCCTTGTAGCCGCTCCGATTTGCATCCTTATCGCTTATCTGATGTACTTCTTGGGAATTTGCGGATATATCGGCCCCGAGCAGGTTATGGAAATGGGCGATGCCAGTGTAACCTTGATCGCCGAAAGCCTGATGGGAAAAACCTTTGCTACAATGATAACCGCTTTCGTTACCATATCTGTCATGGGAACTACCAACGGCGTAATCCTGGGAAGCATTCGTCTTCCTTACTCCTTGGCTCTCAGAAACGCTCTCCCGGGTTCCGAAGCTTTGAAAAAACTCAATCCCAACAGCAAAATGCCCGTAAACTCGGCTATTTTTGCCATAGCCATATCTCTTGTATGGTGGGTGGTCCACTATTTGCAAAACGAGTTTGGCTGGTTGGTTAACGGGGATATTTCGGAAATCGCCATTGCCATGAGCTACTTACTTTACATTCCTCTATACTTGGTTGTATTCAATATGTGGAGAAAGAAAGAACTGCGAGGCATCGGTTACGGGATTCTGTTCCCCCTGTTTGCCACCATTGGCTCCCTGTTCGTTCTGTTAGGAAGCATGGCCAATCCGCAGTTCATATACTTTATTCTCTTTAACCTGATTCCGTTGATACTCGGCTATGTATATGGCAAGAAAGCTATTGACATTGTTTCATACGAGTAAGTTAATTTGATTGAAAGAGCCTCTTGACTACTGTCACAGAGGCTCTCAGACTGTAGACAAAGCGTCTCAGAAGTTCTTGTTTTCTGAGACGCTTTGTCTACAGTCTGATTAATCCTTATAAGGATTAATAAATATATACCTGACGCGGCTTTGTCACCTATACTTATTCAGAGTATCATTTTGACATCAGGAGTATATCATCATGGAAGATATTCAAAGAAAAGTAGGAAATCGGCTGCGTATTTTCCGCATTCTCCGCCAATACAGCATTGAGGAACTGGCTCATAAGGCCGGCCTCAATCCCGCTCATCTGGGGAAGATCGAGCGCGGAGAAC
>JBMNMN010000010.1:0-38008 GCA_050953365.1 Anaerovoracaceae bacterium
GGACGAGAGTAACACTCTAAAGATGGACGAGAGTAGCACTCTAAAGATGGACGAGAGCAACACTCTAAAGATGGACGAGAGCAACACTCTAAAGATGGACGAGAGCAACATTCTGGAGGAAATGGGATGAAGATAAAGTTTTTAGGAGCAGCAACATCCGTCACCGGTTCCTGTCATTTGATCACAACAGAAAAGAGCAAAATACTGTTGGATTGTGGCATGTTTCAAGGCAATGACGATCTTGAGGAATTAAATTGGGAACCTTTTGATTTCGACCCGGCTGAACTGGACTTTGTTTTGCTCAGCCATGCGCACATCGATCATAGCGGAAGAATTCCTTTGCTGGTTAAGCGGGGATTTTGCGGAAAGATATATTGTACAGATGCAACTGCGGACTTGCTGGAAGTGATGCTGAGAGACAGCGCTTATATTCAGCAAAAGGAAGCGGAGTGGCAAAACCGAAAAAATGAGCGGGCCGGAAGGCCCCTGGTCGAGCCTCTCTACACGATCAGGGATGCGGAAGTCGCATTGAGGCACATAGAGCCAGTACTATATAACCAGTTGCTGGCTCCCGGTGAGGATGTAAAGGTAGTATTCAACGATGCAGGCCATATCTCTGGGATCCTCCATCATCGAGCTCTTCGTAAAGGAGAATGGCGAGCCTTCGAAGCTGGTATTCACCGGAGACCTTGGGCATGAAGAACAAGCCCATTCTCAGGGACCCGACCATTATTAAAAAAGCCGATTTCGTAATTATGGAGGCGACTTACGGAGACCGGGTCCACGCAGCAGATTCGGCAAGCATGGATAGAATTGATCCATGTCATCCTTAAGACCGTGGCCAGAGGCGGCAACGTCATCATTCCTTCCTTTGCTGTCGGGCGGACGCAGGAGTTGATTTACCTGTTCAACCGTTTCTACGAAGAGCATGAGGAGTACAGAGCGGCCTTGGACGACATCATGGTCTACGTGGACAGCCCGATGGCCACATCCGCAACCGAAGTATTCCGCAGGAATGCCCAGGTATTCGATGAGGAAACCAAAGCTTACATATTGAAGGGAGACCAACCCTCTGGATTTTAAAAACCTGAAATTCACCCGGACCAGCGAGGACTCCAAAGCCCTGAATCATCGACCCGGAACCCAAGGTCATTATATCGGCCAGCGGCATGTGCGAGGCGGGCCGGATCAAGCACCACTCTGAAGCATAACCTGTGGAATCCGAAAGGCCAGCATCAGTATTTGTAGGGTATCAAGGTGAAGGCACCCTTGGAAGATCCATTGTGGACGGAGACAAGACGGTGTCCATATTCGGCGAGCGCATTAACGTGGAGGCTGAGATACATAACTTCACGGGCTTTTCAGGTCATGCGGACAAAGAAAACCTGTTGGAATGGGTGGGAGGCCTCCAGAGACCGCCTCATGAAATCTTTCTTGTACATGGGGAAGCAGATGCGAAAAAGAATCTGGCCGAAGCCATTCGAGAGATATATGGTTACCAGTGCATAGATGTGCAGCAGGTATCGGAGTATACCCTTTCAAAAGACGGAGCCGTGACCCGGGAGGATATTGAGACCAGGCTGGTCAGCCCCGAGTCTATATGGGCAATCAAAAAGAAGTTATATAATGTGCACGATGAACTTGTAAAAGTGCTTTATAATACGCAACTAGCTATCACCGGCTTATCCCCGGAACAGGTGGCGGAAATCAGCAATCTTATTCTTGAGATTGAAAAGAACATTCTAAATCTAGGTTCCGCAGTAACCCGCGAGGGAGATCCTTACGTGCAGCGGGGAAGAGACCTGTTAAAGGATAATAAGAACATTTTGAAAGTCTGCGAAGTGTAGCGAAGGCTGGGTCGTTTCGAAGAATTATTATGGGTTTTCTATAAACGAATGCTGCTTGTAGGGCGGATTCCATTATACGGGATCTGCCCGTGGATTTTGATCTGTTCTCACGAATAGTAATCATACACACGGAGTAATGAACTGCGCTTGCAGATCGCAGATTATTGAATCAGTCCCCATGGTTAATAGAAGTTACTCCCTTAAACCACCATTATTATTTTTGAGAAATTTGTATCATTTTTGCTCCAAAAACTACTTCCATTCGATATTTTGTGTTATACTGTCTTTAACCGTCTATTGTTTTAATCTTTTTTGTCTTATCCTTCACGAAAGTCAAAAAGGGGGCAGCTATGTCATTATTAGGAGATATCGCTCCGAGTGTACAGCAGGTTGCCGAGGCAATCGCTATTGCAGTCGGTGTGGAAGTAGAAATAGTCGATAATGAACTTACCATTATCGGCGGCACTGCTATATACCAGGATAGAATCGGGCAGAAGGAAGAAGGCGGTCACGTTGACGGCAATTATCTATATGCAAGAGTGATGCGCACGGGGGTCACTGAGTATATCGAAGATGCAATTAATTACGAATACTACGACAGCGTAGTTCCGGAAGGGGAAGACCGGGAGCTGGCTGAAATTTGCACGCCCATTAAGCTTGATGGACGTGTTCTTGGCGTTATCGGCATGGTAGCCATTAACGAGAAGCAAAAATCCATACTGTTGGACAAAAAGCGGCGGATGGTAGGTTTTGCAGAAAAAATGGCAGACCTATTGGCGGCAAAGGCCGCGCAAAAAGAAATGTTGGATCAAAGCGAGGCCCTTCTAAACGAAGTCACAACCGTGCTGGAAACCACCCATGAAGGCATTTTCGCCATTGATAAAAAAGGCTATATCCTGCGGTGTAACAGCATGGCCGAAACGCTGTTTAATACGACCAAATCCGATATAGTCGGAAGTCATATCAGCAAATTCATGCTGGGCTCTCCCGCGTTGGAGGTGCTGCGCACCGGAATTGGATATACGGAAAATGAAGAAATTTATTCCACCAGCGCCGGTAAACTTCACTTCATCGTCACCGTCAAACCAATGATGCAAAACGAGGAGATTATCGGGGCCGTTATTTCTTTCAGGGACATTGTGGAAGCGCAGAAGCTTGTTTATAACATAAAGAATCGGGCCTATAAATATACCTTCAACGATATCATCGGAAACAGCGAGCCAATCCGCAAGGCCATCAATCAATCCCTCCTGACTGCGCGGGGCAACTCCACCGTATTGATTATGGGAGAGAGCGGAACGGGAAAGGAGATGTTTGCCAAAGCCATTCACTATGCCAGCACCAGAGCAAAAGGCCCCTTTATTACGGTCAATTGCGGGGCCATTCCTGAAAACCTCCTGGAAAGCGAGCTTTTTGGCTATGAAAAAGGAGCATTTACCGGGGCCAGCGACAAAGGAAAGGCGGGTAAGTTTGAATTGGCCAACGGAGGCACTATTTTCCTAGACGAAATCGGAGATATGCCGCTCCATCTCCAGGTCAAAATCCTCCATGTTCTGCAAAATATGCGGTTTGAGCGTGTAGGCGGCAACAAGACAATTATCGTTGATCTCCGTGTAATTGCTGCGACAAACAAGGACTTGGAGCAGATGATTCGGGAAGGTATATTCCGCGAGGACCTCTATTACCGGCTTTCCGTTATTCCGCTGCACATCCCGCCCCTTCGCGAAAGAAAAGATGACATTAAGATGCTCATGTATCATTTCCTTGAAAAATACAATAACTTCATGAACAAAAGAATCACAGGATTCTCTGAGGAAGTAGAGTCAATTTACAGAGAATACGATTGGCCGGGAAATGTGCGGGAGCTGGAAAATGCCGTAGAGTATGGCGTAAACATGGCCTTTGGGGATCAGATCGGCATAGACGCCGTGCCGGCCAGATTGCTGAAATCCGACAAAGATACGATTGAAACCAACGACTCCCTGACCCTTGGGGAGCAGATGAAAAATATTGAGAGAGAAATCATATCCAATAAGCTTAAAAAGTACGGAACTTCCGGAAGCGCTAAGGATAAGGTGGCCAAGGAGCTGGGTCTGTCCAGAGCCACCCTTTACAGAAAACTGGCAGAGCTGGGCATCCAACATTAACTTTGAGAGACCGGTGTTAATCTTGGATCGGTATCGACCTTAAAAAGTGGACGCCGGAAGTCTGTAACATTGCAAAGCCCAACTTCGGTATAGAAATTGCATAATGAATTAATACAGGTAAAAATCTGCTACACCGCAGAATGATAATAAGGAGGAAAGGCATTATGTTAAGAAACGCATTACCGAAAATTGTCACGCCCCTTCCCGGGCCAAAGGCAAAAGAAATCATCGACAGACGGGCCAAAGCCATGCCCAATGCTATCAAATGCATTTATCCATGTGTTATCAAACGGGGCGAAGGCGCCATGTTTGAAGATGTGGACGGGAATATTATAATGGACTGGGTCGGCGGAGTCGGCGTGCTGAATATCGGTTACAGCAACGAGAAAGCCATCGAAGCCGTAAAAGAGCAGAGCGAAAAATATTTCCATTCCATGATGAACATAATTACCCATGAAGGCTATATCAAGCTGGCGGAAAAACTGAATAAAATCGTCCCCGTAAAAGGCGAAACCAAAAAGACCATGCTGGTTAACAGCGGCGCGGAAGCGGACGAAAATGCCGTGAAGATTGCAAAGAGCTACACAGGAAGACCCAACATCATCGTTTTCACAGGCGCTTTCCACGGCAGAACAACTCTTACCATGGCAATGACCGCAAAGAAAGCATATGCGGTAGGCATGGGCCCCTTCCCCGATGGCGTTTACAGAGCCGAATTCCCCTACCTTTACAGAGCGCCCGGCGACATGACCGAGGCGGAAGCTATCGATTATTATATCAAGAAGCTGGAGCAGGTCTTCGTAGAAGCGTCACCGGCAGAGCACGTTGCGGCTATCGTAGTGGAACCGGTTCAGGGTGAAGGCGGATTTGTGCCGGCTCCCATTGAATGGGTTAAAGCTGTGAGAAAGATCTGCGATGAAAAAGGCATCCTTTTCATAGCGGACGAAGTACAGACCGGTTTTGCCAGATCCGGCAGAATGTTTGCAACAGAGTATTGGAAGGAAGCCGGCGCGGCTCCCGACATCGTTACGCTCGCTAAGTCCATTGCCGGCGGAATGCCTATCAGCGCGGTAGTTGCAAGAACGGAAATCATGGACGGCGTTACACCCGGAACCATCGGCGGTACCTATTGCGGAAATGCGGTGGCTTGCGCTTCTGCTCTGGCTGTCATCGAAGAGATGGAAAAAGAAGATTATCCTGCTAAGGCCAGAAAGATTGCAGATAAAATTATGGCCAGATGGAACGAGTGGAAAGAAAAATACGATGTAATCGGCGACGTTCGCGGCATCGGCTGCATGGCGGGTATTGAATTTGTTACCGATAAGAAATCCAAGACTCCAAACGCCAAGATCGTAAACGATATCGTAGATTATGCGGTACAAAAAGGATTGCTCCTTGAGAGCGCCGGAACCTACGGCAACGTAATTCGTTTCCTCGCTCCGCTTTGCATCACCGACGAACAACTGGAAGTAGGGCTTAAGATTTACGAAGAGGCGATTCAAGCCTGCATGTAATTTAAGGCCTGTATGAAATAAAACAAGACAACATGCCATATAAACTAAACCAGCCATGGGATTATCCCGTGGCTGGTTTACTAATAAGTCCATTACACCATTACAGATCCTTGAAATGGAACTCTTTTGCCCCTGTGGCGTAATCGCTTACTACGTGGCCGTTTCCATACAATCTGTATTTATATGTCACCAGTCCTTCCAGTCCCACGGGCCCTCTGGCATGGAGTTTTACGGTACTTACCCCGACCTCTGCCCCAAAGCCGTAGCGATAGCCGTCGGCAAATCTTGTGGAGCAGTTATGATATACCCCGGCGCTGTCCACCAACAACATGAACTTTTCTGCAGCAGCCGGATCCTCGGTAATAATACTGTCCGTGTGGTGAGAGCCAAAGCGGTTGATATGTGAAATGGCCTCGTCAATATCTTCAACTACTTTAATCGATATTACGGAGTCCAGATATTCCGTTGTCCAATCCTGGTCCGTAGCGGTCTCGCAGTCGGCCAACTGCCGTACCAAAGGACACCCTTTTACCGTAACGCCCTTTTCTTTCAGTTTCGGCACGAGAGCGGGTATGAGTTTATCGGCGGCGGCTTTGTGAACCAGAAGGGTTTCCACCGCGTTGCATACGGCGGTATACTGAGTCTTTGCATCCACAATGATGGGCAAGGCCTTTTCAAGATCGAATTGTTCGTCCACATAGATGTGGCAGATTCCGTCGGCATGGCCCATGACAGGGATTTTCGTATTATTCATGATGTACTGAACGAAAGCGTTGGAGCCTCTGGGAATGAGAAGATCGATGTCATCGTGGCATTTGAGCAGGCTGTCAATGTCCGCCCGGTTTTCCACCAGTGCAAGAAAGCCTTCCGGGAGTCCCGCGTCTATGCCTGCCGCAAAAATGGCATCATAGAGAGCTTTGTTGGTCTCCGCCGCTTCGCTGCCGCCTTTCAGTATGGCGCAGTTGCCGCTTTTTAAGCACAGGGTGGCGATTTGGACCAGGGCGTCCGGTCTGGACTCAAAGATGACGCCGATAACTCCGATGGGGCAGGTGACCTTATGAAGGACTAAGCCGCTGTCCAGTTCTCTCTTTAATAGTGTTTTGCCCAATGGGTCCGGCAGCTTCAGAAGGCTTTCGATGCCGGCCAGACACTCCTCCAGCTTGGACTGGTCAAAACGCAGACGCTTAATGAGAGGCGCCGGTTGTTTTTCCAGCTCCGCTCTTGCCAAATCCCTGCGGTTTGCTTCGAAGATCTTAGCCGATTCTGCCCGCAGAGAGGCGGCAATTTTTTCTAAGGCCTCGTCCCGCGTTTCTAAAGGAAGGGCGGCCATCCGGAAACTGTCGGCTTTAATTGCTGCTGTCATCTCATAAATGGTTTCTTTTCTATTCATCGCTATCCTCCGTGGTTTCTATGGTGCATGTTGCCGGCTGTCGCCACCAGGCCCATCGTTTCCTTGTTCCGGCATCCGTCGGCGGATCAAGGAAGGTGGTAATGGGCTCCGGGCCCTGCAACACGGTTCGTTTTACATAGAGAGAGCCGTCTTTCCTCGTGCGGGTTCGCCAGGATACAAGGCTGATGTTTCCGCAGATCAATTCAAGGCAGGTAATGCCTCTCGGGTGGATGCAGCAGCCTGTGTTAAAGTAGGCGGGCTCTCCTTCTCTCGGGAATTTGGGGCGGTGGGTATGTCCGCAGATGATCATGATATTGTGATCCGTGTTCCAACGGTTGTAGTTTATCTCCACCTTATGGCGCCTTGTCCTGCTCTTGGAAGGGCTTGCGGCGTATTTGACCCCCAGAATATGCATGAAGCGCCAGAAGTATCGAATCATGAAAAAGGAAAGAAACCAAAGCTGGTCATTTATTAAATCCCCTTGATGGCCGTGAACGACGAAGATTTCCTGTCCCGTTTCCCTATGCTTTAGAATAAGAGCTTCGTGAACATTTATATTCGGGAAAAGATCTTCTTTCGCTTCGGAAAATTCGTCTTCCACATAATACAGGTTTTCTTTCAGGTATTTACGGCTTTTCAACTGCAGATTGTGGTTGCCGTAAAGCATATAAAATCGGCCTTCTTTATAGAACTTCTTTAGGATTTCAAAGGTGGTAACGTGGGCCGTATAAATGTGTCTGAATTTGGGCTGCTCCAGAAGTTCATCGCCGTCGCCTACCTCTACATAAGTACAGCCGTTTTGATAATAGAAATCGATGGCATGGTCATATATGTGGCGGTTTCTCCCGAACTCGTCGGAAAGACTGTCATCGCCTCTATGAACATCCCCGAAAAACACTATTTTGGAATTGTCGTCAAAGGGCACCGGAAACGCATCCCGGAAAACCTTGTCTAATCGGCTGCTTGTACGCATTTGTCCCCTCGAATCTATTTCTGATAAATTATATCATAGATGTTTTCAGGATTTCTCCCAAAATGATTTTTACGGCCTTGTTAATCTCCGCATAATTTATAATACCCTTTTCCTCCAGTATTAAAAAACCACTTTCATAAGAAGGGTACTTTTCCAAGGGTGTAAAATCCGCTCCGATGGATTCCAAGTCGATAAAAGAAGCTCCGTGACGCTTTTCATATGGGACAGAAAGGGTCAATTCCCTTTCCTTTGCCTTGTGAATCGCCTGATAGCCCGTCTCAAAAGAATAATAGTCCAGATCCACATTTCTTGTCTTCGCTGTGACAACCAAGCTCCCGGATCCAAGGGAAATTTCCTTAATATGTATCTTCTTATCCGGTGAAGCGATTGTGAAGCCTTCATAAAAAAGAATTTTATGCAGATCCAGTTTGTCGAGAACCCTTATAATGGAGGCCAGCTGGACCAAATCGTCCCGGTTGTGGAGAAGGACCTTCTCAAGGGCGGAGGTTGATCGGCTTCGCATATACTCGTTATAGAGGTCCACGCTTTCCCCGCCGGAAATCTCGTCTTCTCGAAGGGGAGAAAGCCCTAAAAAGGCTTCGATGCTTTTCTGCTTCAGGTCGGGCAGAATCTCTCTCATTTTAGAATAGTAATGCAGGGCACGATAGAGATCGAAAGACTGAACCGTATCCAGGTCCAAATCCAATCCGTGCCTGCGAAATCGATGCTTCAAGAAAGGAAGATCAAACCGGTGGCCGTTATATGTAATCAAAACATCGGAGGAAGCAAGAGCATTGCCGTATTCTTTCAACAAAGCCGCTTCGTCATTCCGCTCATCTGCAAAATATTGCACGACTTTTGCCTGCTTGTTCTCCGGAGTCAGCAAACCGCCGAGAATGACTTTGGCAAAATTGGGGTGGAGTCCGGTGGTCTCGATATCGATAACGCAAATTGCAAGGTCTCCGAAATATTCTTGATAGATTTTTGAATCGTAGGGTTGGATTTCTGCAACGTTGTTTATAATTTTCATCTTATGCCTCTTATGTACGTTAATGTTGCCGTATAATGGGGCTGCTTTTGTTATAAATGGTTGTACTTTTTATTTTAGCACATACCCCATACAGGAAAAAACAAAACAAACTGCAGGGGAGCAGTTTGTTTTGTTCAAAAGGGGTATTGGGATTAGAGATTAATGGGGTTATCAGGGGGATAACTCCGACTCAATTATAATAAAAAACGAGAAAAAATGCAAGCCCTCCATAAAAAGATGCGCTCATTTGCTCGAGCAGGGTAGAAAAAAAGTATCTTCTGTCAAAATATTTTTAGTGAATGCGAGCAAATCTTTGGGATTTCGACAGATACTTTACAGTAGAATATGGCAAATGCATAAAACGTTGGACAGGTATTTTGCGATTTATCGAAGGAGGAAACAGGAATGGAAGTCTTAAAGGTATCAGCAAAGTCAAGTCCCAATTCAGTAGCAGGTGCTTTAGCAGGGGTGCTGAGAGAAAGAGGAGGTGCGGAAATTCAGGCAATCGGCGCCGGTGCGCTCAATCAAGCAATTAAGGCGGTGGCCATTGCCCGAGGGTTTGTAGCGCCAAGCGGAATGGATCTGGTGTGCGTGCCGGCTTTCACGGATATTCAAATAGAGGGTGAAGAACGCACGGCGATAAAATTAATCATCGAGCCCAGGTAGTTGGTATACATAAAGAGGCAGAGGCTCACTGCCCGATCAAAAGGGGCGAAAGAATGAGGGAAGAGGACGCGTTCCGGCATCACCGGCAGTACGTCCTCTTTTCCCGTTTTTATGCTTATTTATGCTTAAATATATAGCCCGTTATCGCTTTGCCACGTCATTGCGGCGAAAAAATGCTGCGCAGAACAATTGCCAACAAGTTATGGTCTGTGGTAAAATAGCAAACAATGTGAAAAGCCAATCCTAATATTGTAAATAAATCGATATATTTATACATGACTTTCAGAGAAAGGAGACGCTTTATGACGAAGAAAAACAGCTATTCGGAAATTACGCAGGATATCATTGAATTGACCGAACTAAGCAAATCAAAGAGTATGATTGATCCTGAGCTATATGCAAAATATGATGTAAAGAGGGGACTTCGTGATCTTAACGGAAAGGGAGTCCTGACAGGTCTCACGGAGATTTCGGAAATCCAGGCGTTTATCACGGATGGGGACAAACGGATCCCTACGGACGGGAAGCTTTTCTACAGAGGGATCGATGTGGAGCAAATCATCTCCGGCATCATGCGGGAAAAGCGGTTCGGTTTTGAAGAGGTGACCTACCTGCTGCTTTTCGGCGAGCTTCCGACGAAGGAAGAACTGAATAAGTTTATAGAGATTCTTGCCGGCTATCGAACCCTCCCCACAAATTTCGTCCGGGACGTAATTATGAAAGCGCCCACCCGGGATATGATGAATTCACTGTGCCGCAGTATTCTCACACTTTTTGCCTATGACAACAATGCCAACGACATATCTTTACCCAATGTGATGCGGCAGTGTCTTCAGCTGATTGCCAATTTCCCCGTACTCTCCGTATACGGATATCAGGCCTACAGCCATTATATCTGCGGCAACAGCTTGGTAATTCACCCGCCCAAGCCGGAGCTTTCTACGGCGGAAAATATTCTGCACATGCTTCGGCCGGACAGCAAGTATTCGGAGATGGAGGCCCATATTTTGGATGTGGCGCTGATTCTTCACGCAGAGCACGGCGGCGGAAACAACTCCACCTTTACCACCCATGTCGTCACCTCCAGCGGATCCGACACATATTCAACCATCGCTGCCGCTCTGAGCTCGCTAAAGGGTCCCAAGCACGGCGGAGCAAACATCAAAGTTATTGAGATGTTTGAAGATATGAAGAAGGAAATCCGCGACTGGAAGGATGAAGAGGAAGTGCGGAAATATCTTTCTGACCTGCTGAACAAAAAGGCTTTCGACAGAGCCGGTTTGATTTACGGTATGGGACATGCAGTCTACTCTCTGTCCGATCCGAGAGCAAACATTCTCAAGACCTTTGTTGAAGAATTGTCCGTGGAAAAGGGAATGGAAGACGAATTCAGGCTGTATTCACTGGTTGAGAAGCTGGCGCCTGAAGTGATTGCGGAAGAGAGGAAAATATACAAGGGCGTCAGCGCCAATGTAGACTTCTACAGCGGATTTGTCTATCACATGTTGGGTCTGCCCTTGGAACTCTTTACACCCATTTTTGCTATTGCCCGCATCTCCGGCTGGAGCGCGCACAGGGTGGAAGAGCTGATCAACGGAGGCAAAATCATACGTCCTGCCTATGTAAGCATAGCAAAACGCAGGGATTATGTGCCCCTTGAGGAACGGAAACGGGGCATCTAAGATATGTTTCTCAGTTAAAAGAAAGAAATTGGGGTATCTCTACTTTTAATAAAGAAAGAGATACCTTTGTTTATATTGAAACGGATTATGAAACTAGAATTGCATATAATTGCACATAATCGGTGTACAACCAAACGCATTAAAGCAATAAAGCTGCAATGGACTCACATTTCATAAATAAGAAGGTGCGAAATGTCTGAGAAAATTACTTTAGGGGCTACTGAACAACTTGAAACCCCTTGAAACCATTGCAATTTCAACCATTTTATGATAGAATAAATGCAAGCAAATCGCACGAAAACGTCAGAAAACCTTGCACTTTAGACATGAAGAAATGGGAGAAAACGATGTATAAACCCACCAGAGGACAGATGACACTCTTTGATCAACCGATCGCATTTGCAGGCGCTAAACTGAGCCCAGACAATCGCTGGGTCAAGATGGCTTCATTGATTCCTTGGGATCTGTTGGACCGGAAATATAGCGAGCAGTTTGGTAGCAAGACCGGGTATCCAGCGAAAGCAGCCAGGATGGCTCTCGGCTCTCACATCATCAAGGAGAAGTTCAGACTCTCTGACGAGGAGACCGTGGAACATATTAAAGAGAGCCCATACCTCCAATGGTTCATCGGATTGCCTGCATTCACAGACAAAGCGCCATTCGACGCAAGTACGATGACTTGGTTCCGGAAGAGATTGACACCGGAGATGCTTGCAGAAGTGAACGCATACGTCATTGGAAGCAAGAAAAAGGATGACGACGAAGATCCGATGAATGGCTCAGATTCAAGCGACGGAGGTGGAGACAGTGAATCAGAAGAAGGAAAAAACAAAGGGACACTAATTCTCGACGCAACCTGCGCCCCGGCTGACATCAAGTATCCAACAGACGTGGCACTCCTCAATACGGCACGTGAAAAGCTGGAGAGAATGATAACAGAGCTTCACGGGCAGACCAGTCAGAAAAAGAAGCCCAGGACATACAAGAGAATTGCCAGAAAGGATTATCTCAGATTTGCGCGGAACAGGAAGCCAACCATCAAGACGATTCGAAAAGCAATACGGCAGCAGCTAGGCTACGTAAGACGGGATCTTGCCATCATAGAAACACTACTTCAGAGTGGTCTGAATTTGACTGAGAAGAGCAAGGAGACCTTGCGGATCGTCAGAACGCTGTACTCGCAGCAGGAAGAGATGTATCGGGAGAAGAAGCATCAGGTCGATGACAGGATTGTCAGTATTCATCAGCCTTGGGTGAGACCGATTGTTAGAGGGAAAACCAATGCACCGACAGAGTTCGGAGCAAAGATTGCAATCAGCATGGTAGATGGTTATGCCTCTGTGGAAAGATTGGACTGGAACGCTTTTAACGAGACTTCCACCCTGCAGGAAAGCGTAGAACGCTACCGGGAGGAGCGAGGGTACTATCCCGAGCGGATCCTTGCGGACAAGATCTATCGAACGAGGGAAAACCTCTCATTCTGCAGCAAGCATGGCATCCGAATGAACGGACCAAAGCTGGGGAGACCGCCGAAGGACAAGAAGGCCTACAGGTTGCAATGTCTTCTGGAGAAATCAGAAGCAGGAGAGCGAAATGCCGTGGAAGGCAAGTTTGGGGAAGGGAAACGGGCCTATGGCCTGAACAGGATCTTCACCAGGAGACAGGATACAAGCGAGACCAGCATCCATCTGGTATTTCTTGTGATGAACATGGAAAAGAGACTACGCTCTCTTTTGTTGCCAATTTTAGAAGTGTTGGAAAACATGATTTCCATGCTTAAGATCATAAAGAATAGGGCGCTGATTGGCGCATAACGCGGTTATTCAGCAGCCCCTACTTTAGATAAAATTAAAAATAGCCTTTTTTATTTTGAAAGCAATTACGATGCGGTGCGACTTGTTGATCCGTTGCAAAAGCGTGTTTTGGATTGCAAAAAAAATGGGAAAAGCGATTTGGAGCGAAATATCCTTTTGGATTGGGAAAAGGAAGTCATTACCGATGACTCCATCGCCGTAAGGGCATATAGTGAAAAGAAGAGCTTTTTCACCCTTAAGCAAAAGCCCAACGGATTCGTTATGATAGCGGCCATTCCGCTGATGTCCAAAATCCAGCCCCTCACCGTGGAGTATCTCTTTAATGCTGCCAATGTACAGATTGTCGGCGTGCCAATGAGCGACAATGCGGGAGATCTTGCGCAGGATATTCTGTCCGATGCCAACGGTATCGGGAACCAGGACAGCTTGACAGGCCTATATAACAGGCATTACATCGACGAGCGCCTGCCTCGCGATATCAACGAAGCGAATGCATCGAAAGCGCCTCTATCTGTCATTTTTGTGGACGTGGATAATTTGAAGACAATTAATGATACACTTGGACATATTGCCGGCGACTTGGCTTTAAAAGAAATCGGAGGGGCAATACAAAGAAACATCCGATTAAATGCTGATTGGGCTGCAAGGTACGGTGGAGATGAATTCTTCATCAGCCTGCCCAATACCGCCTATGATAGGGCATATCAAATCGCCGAAAGGATACGAAAGGAAGTCGAGATAATTACCATTTCCGTTCCGGAAGGGAGCATTCGGCTCTCTATATCACAGGGCGTACATACGTTATCCGGATCAAAACTCGCGGCGGATGAGTTAATCCGTTTAGCCGACCGCAAAATGTATCATGCCAAGAAGAGCGGAAAGAATCGCACCGTCGGCAACGGCTTTGATATCTATAATAATGAAACGAAGTTGTTATCTACATGCCCGACTGAGTTAAATAACTTCTACGACCCGGCTATGAACACGTCGGAAGAGGAGCAAAAACGGGTATCGGTTCGAGGGAGATAATAGGTTCCTCATGTTCCCTATTCTTGACAAGAAGACAAATTATGGTATATAAGTATAGATATCAACGCTACAAGCGTTGTTTCATGTTCCCTGAATGAATGTTTAGATGGGACAAAATATGGTATAAGTAAGGAAATTAGCTTACTGATTAGGGGTTTTTTGAGAGGTGTCTCATGCAGGAAAAGATACCATTAAAAGTGCAAATGCTCGGTGATTTTGCCTTACATTTCGGAACGGAAACAATCCTGTCCGGTTATTCCCGCAGCAATAAGGTTATTTACTTATTGCAGTACCTGCTTGTCCACCGTCAAAGAAACTTCTCCCGAGACGCTCTCATCCAGCTGCTCTACGGCAGGGAAGATACGGAGAACCCGTAAATGCGCTGAAAATTACCATTCATCGTCTTCGAAAGCTATTAGCTTCTGCCTGCCCGGAAAACCGGGAGTACATATTATACGACAGCGGCAGATATGGTTGGAATAACGCAATTCCTTGTGAAGTGGATGTAGAACTCTTTGATACGGCAATACAGCAAGCCGAAAGTATGAAAGATTCCCCGGAGGAACAGCTGCGGCTCTACAAAAAGGCCATTGACCTCTATAACGGCGAATTTCTTCCTGCCCTATCTACTGAAGACTGGGTAGCTCCTCTCACCATGTATTATCAGCAACAGTACCGCAACTGTGTCCAGAATACCCTGCATTTAATGGAGGAACAGGGAGATATGGAAGGGATGCTGACCGTCGGGCGGCATGCCGCTGCGCTCTTCCCTTACGATGAAGATATGCAGATATTAAAAATCTATTACCTCTACAAATGCAAGCAAATCAAAGAAGCTATTGCCACATACAATGAAACGGTAGAAATGCTCTTTAATGAGTATGGAGTAAGCCCCTCCAAAGAACTGATTGATATTTACAAAGAAGTATCGGCAGGAATGCCGGAAAACCGGGATTCTGTGGTGCAGATCCGCGATACCATTCGAGAAAATGAAGAGGAGAGGGGCGCTTACTATACTAATTTCCAGAACTTTGTGGATAGCTACCACCTGATAGTGAGAAATCTGGAGCGAACCGGATTATCCGCTTAGATAGTGTAAAATAGTTGTGGAGTTTTAAGGAAAGAAACAGAGATCAACTCTCCTGTGTTAAAATAGTTTCAGCAATAAAACACAAACAAGGAGGGAAGATCTCTGTGGAAACTATTGTACAACAAATCATTGCGGAATTGGGAAGAAATATTTGCAAACGGATTGAAGAAGGAGGCATATCCAATATAGATCAGTTTGCATCTGATGCCCTGGGTCTTTGCAAAGAAAGCGTTCGAGCCCTGATATCGGGAATCGTGAAGCAATTGAATGAAGAACTTAGAGCGGACAAGGCATTTCGAAAAGAGCAGGGGCTTGTTCTAAAAGAAAAAGACCGGCAAAGGAGTCTTCTGACGGAGGTAGGTCGAATCGACATAGAACGAGACTACTATTACGCAAAAGGTGCCTATGTATATCCGTTGGATTTCATAATTGGTATATACGCCTATGAACGAGTGAGTGCCAATGTGAGCGCCCGCTTGGTGGAACAATCGGCAGAGGTTTCCTATGAAAAGAGTACGAAGATAGTAACCAACGGTGAAGTGAGCCGCCAGACGGTAAAGAATAAGTTGAGAGCAGTGGGAAAACTGGAAAAGGCAGCCCCTAAAGAAAAGCGAGTCGCATCGGAACTACATATTTTTGCCGATGAAGACCACGTTCATCTACAGGAAGGTAAAAACCGCATGGTTCCATTGATTACGCTAAGTGAAGGAATTCAAGCCGTCCATAAAGGGCGAAATGTCCTGATGAATCCGGTACACTTTACCTCCACCATTCATCAAACAAAAGAGGCTTGGGAAACGGTAGGCGGGTACATCTCACAAGCTTATGAAGAAAATCAAATCGAGAGAATCTATCTTCATGGTGATGGGGCTCCATGGATCAAGCAAGGAATGGAGGAGCTTGCCGACTGTCACTATGTTATGGATGGATTTCACTTTGAGAAGCACTTAAAACAAGCGACAGCGGCCTTTCCGAAACAAAATTACCGACACCGTATAAGGCAGGCGGTTCAAGAGAAGAGCCTGGAAAAAGTGACAAGCCTCATTCGAGAAATGCTGTCTCTTTGCAAGGGACCAAAGCAAGAGAAGCGGGTTCGAAACTTCCTCCGTTATGTTGTAAACAATTGGGACGGAATTGTGCGAAGATATACAAAAGATATCATAGGTAGCTGCACAGAAGGTTTAGTAAGTCATGTGTATTCGGAGAGATTAAGCAGAAATCCTATGGGTTGGAGCGAAGCCGGTCTAAACAAGATGGCAGAACTTAGAGTCTACACAAGAAACGGTTGCAGCGTTTCAGGAAAGGATTTCAGACGACCTGAAGACGAAAAAAACAGGAGCATTCTAAAGGAGTATGGGGAAAAACGGCTACAAAATGCAATTCATGGTTGTTGGGACTGGAGTATATTCGAAAAAGAACAATACAATCCGGCAGTCAATACTGCAACACAGATCCTGATCCGGTCTTATGGTCGGCAACGGGGTTTGGTTGCATAACATCGGGAGAGTTGTCAAGCAAAAACTCCACAACAACTTGACACCGTCAAAATGAAACTTTTTTGTTGACAGATGTTGAACAGTATGCTATTTTTACAGTAAGCGGATAAGTAGGAATGTAACTTATCACCGATAAAGGCAAACCAATCGAAAGGTTGGGACGCAAAGCCATAGGGCCTTCCGCGAAAGCGATGGCAGCCTGGCCACCGAAAGGTAAGTTTTTCATTTGGAAAAAAACAGAAGCGGTAATAAGTAAATTCTCTACTTTTCAACGATAAATGGCAAACCTGATCGAAAGACAGGGACGCAAAGCCATAGGGCCTTCCGCGAAAGCGATGGCAGCCTGGTTACCGAAGGAGGAGTAAGAGATGAAGAGACTATTAGTCTTGCTCATAGCGTTGTTGGTTCTGATTGCCCCATGGCAGGCTTTCGCAGCACAAGAGCAAATTATCATAGATACATCAAATTCTATGAAAGGTTACATATCAGTAGAGTTAAACAATATAAACAAAACGCACAAAGTTCTAGTACAAAAGGGTGAAACCCAATATTTCTACACCTTTACCCCGAACAGCAAAAGAGAGAATTTGCCGTTACAGCTGGGAGAAGGCAATTACAAGATCACAGTTTATGAGAATATCAGCGGGACAAGCTATCGTTCGGTGAAATCCCTTTCAGTATCGGCGGACTTCCAGAATGACACAGATCCTTTCCTGCAATCGGTCCAGTTGATAAAATGGGATACCACGATGCCGGCTATCGTAAAAGCCGCGGAACTGGTAAAAGGCCTTGAGAGCGATGAGGCTAAAGTAGCTGCGATACATAACTATGTAGTTTCAAATGTAAAATATGATTACAACAAAGCAAGCGGCCTGACCAGCACTTACATACCCGACAATAACGTTACATATGCAACCGGCATGGGCATCTGCTACGACTTCTCCTCTCTGATGGCAGGTATGCTGAGAAGCGTGGGCATCCCGGCCAAGCTGGTAAAGGGATACACACCGAATGCTACCGGCTACCATGCTTGGAACGAAGTCCTCATCAATGGCAAATGGGTCGTCATAGACGCCAGCTACGATTCTCAGATGAAGGCCGCGGGAAGCAAATACAGCATGGTAAAAGAGGCGAAACTGTACAACAAGACCTCCGAATTCTAAGTTGTATTATCGACATCGTTGAACCTTATGATATGGTTGAACCTTATGATATGATCGTTGACAATATGCACGCACGATAAAAAACTATTGTAGACATTACGCACACCACAATGAGAAAAGAAGACCTATACCCCTCCGAGTATAGGTCTTCTTTGTCTTCACACTACATCCCGGTGTTGTAAAAAAATACCGGAACATATAAAATGATTCCAAAGGGTTGCGGAGCGAGGGTTTCGTAGCGAAGGTTTCGTAGCGGAGGCTTCGTAGCGGAGGTTTCGTAGCGGAAGTTTCGCAGCGGAATATCACCGCAGTATTACCACCGGAGAAATAATGTGGACAACTTATACTTGACTATCAGAATCATACTTTCAATAGTTGCCGGCCTGCTGGCGGGCTGGGCAATTCCCTATGTGTTCAACAGGACGCCGGCTAAATGGCTCTGCGATTACGATGAGGAGCCGGATAAAGAAATGTGGGGAGAGCGCATTAAAAAATACCCCTGGAGTTGGGTTTTTGGTCTTTTTTTCATGGGCGCTGTCTTCTGTGTATGGCATATGGGGCCGATATATCAAATCGCAGGGCTTCCGGCTTTGTGGCTCCTCCTTCTCATCGCATTAGCCGATCAAAAATACATGATCATTCCAGATCAATTCGTAGTGGCGCTGGCCGCCACAGCCATTGGATTTGTGCCTTTTCAGCCGAATTTCCTGTCTTCGTTGTACGGGGCGCTGATAGGCGGCGGAAGCTTGCTGGTCATCGGAATCCTTGGCCGGTGGATATTTAAAAGGGACGCAATGGGCTTCGGCGATGTAAAGCTCATGGGAGCTATCGGTTTGATCGGCGGTATGAAAGGCACAGTGGTTATATTGGCGCTGACCTTTCTCTCAGCCGGAGCAGTTATGGGAATCGGCGTACTGTCAGGTCGGCTGAAGAGGGAGGATGAACAGCCCTTGGGTCCATATATAGCCGCCGCTGCCGCCACCTTTATTCTGTTCCGGCCCTGGCTATTGAACGTGGCCGACGGATACCTTGCAATGTTTTAAGCGGTTCCTACTTTTATTTTTTGTTCTGCTATGCTATCATCAAATAATTATAAGGAAAGAAGGCATGAAATCATCATGAGCGTAGTGGGAGACATTATTCATAATAGCAGAAAAATAGTAGTTAAGATCGGCAGCCAGACACTATCAGACGAGCACGGGGCGGTTAACCACGCTGCTATGCACAATATTGTTGAGCAGCTTTATGAGTTGATGGAGATGGGGAAAAAGATCATTATCGTTTCTTCCGGAGCCGGTATCTGCGGCGTAGGAGCCATCAACAAATGGCATCGAAAAGAAGACATCAATTATAAGCAGGCCCTTTGCGCCATCGGGCAGGTGGAACTCATGATGGCCTACAAGGAGCTTTTTGGGGAATACGGAATTCACGTAGGGCAGATGCTGTTGACCCGGGATGATTTCGGAGACCCCGTGCGGAATTTGCACATTCGTAACACCCTGTTTACCTTGGTGGATGAGGGTGTGGTTCCCATTATCAATGAAAATGACAGCGTGAGCGTAGAGGAAATCAAGATCGGCGATAATGATACTCTCAGCGCCTTGACCGCAAACCTGTGGGGAGCGGACCTGTTAATCATCCTTAGTGATATCGACGGCGTCTATAACAAGAACCCGAAAGATAACACGGATGCCGAACTCATAGAAGAGGTGTACGATATTGACGGCCTGATGCTGGAGATCGATTCTACCGGCAAGAGCCGATTCGGCACCGGCGGAGTGGTTACCAAGATCACTGCGGCGGAAATGGTCACGGAATACGGAATTCCTCTCATACTGGCCAACGGTACCAAATCGGATATTCTGCGTAAAATCTCTACGGGAACGGAAAGGGCTACCATTTTCTACGGCAAATAACCGGCAATTAACCCTTTCGTCAAATAACTCTCCGCCAAGGGCAGATGCCCGATAAGCGATATGAAAGGAAGGATAGCATAATGAAAATAGGATTTATTGGAACCGGAAACATGGGTACAGCCATAATAAAAGGTTATATAGCGGCCAATCCCGGCTCGGAGAAAGCTATCTTTGCCTACGACAGGGATGAAGCCAGACTCAAATCTGTCTGTGAGCAAACGGGAATACAGGCATGCGACAGCATTCCTTCCGTAGTAGATAAGAGTGATATCGTGATTCTGGCGGTAAAACCCGATATTTTCGGGGAGGTCTTGCATGAGATCGCAGGAGCAATGGATTGGGAAAAGAAAGTTATTGTTTCCATAGCTGCAGGCGTTACTCTGAATTATATTTTTGAACAATGCAGAAAGAGCGCCGGCGCAGCTGACGAAAAAAGCTTCCGGTGCAAGGCGGTTCGAGTAATGCCCAACACCCCTGCTCTCATCGGAAAGGGAATGAGCGCATTGACCCGGAATGACTGGGTCGGCGACGAAGAGATGGAAGCGGTCATGGGTATTTTCCGCGGGATAGGCAAAGCGGAGCAGGTGGATGAAAAGCTCATGGACTGCGTTGTGGGCGTTTCCGGCAGCTCGCCTGCATACGTATATATGTTCATAGAGGCTCTGGCCGACGGCGCGGTGGCTCTGGGTATGAACCGAAAGCAGGCGTACACATTTGCGGCTCAGGCCGTAGCCGGTTCCGCCGAGATGGTGTTGCAGACGGGGCTTCATCCCGGCGAGTTGAAGGACCGGGTTTGTTCTCCGGGAGGAACTACCATTGAAGCTGTGGAATCTTTGGAAATGAACGGATTCCGCAGCGCGGTAATAGCTGCGGTAAAAACTGCGGCGGAAAAATCCGCCCGGATGACCAAATAGCCGTAATTTTACTTGATGGTTTGACCCGGCGGGAAATCGTTTAGGTAAATTGTTTGAAGGGGATCGTTATGACTTTTGAAGAGAAAACACTTTCCAGTGAGAGAATATACGAAGGCGCCATATTAAATCTGCGCAAAGATAAGGTTGTAGTCACAGGAGGAAATACCTCTTATCGGGAGATCGTGGAGCATCGTGGCGGCGTTGCTTTGGCAGCTGTCACCGACGATAAAAAAATGGTTTTAGTGCGCCAATTTCGGAAAGCCGCGGAAAAGGTGGTTTTGGAAGTCCCGGCGGGAAAAATCGAAAGCAACGAAGGGGAAGATCCTCTACTTACGGCCATTCGCGAACTTAAGGAAGAAACGGGGTATACGGCTTCAAATATTGAGCATATCACATCGTTTTATACTTCCATCGGATATTCGGAGGAAGTAATCCATCTCTATTATGCCACGGGGCTTACGCCGGGCGAGACGGATTTCGATGACAACGAGGCATTGGATATCGTTGAGTATGAAATTGCCGAGTTGAAACGGATGGTATTGGCCGGGGAAATCGAAGATGCCAAGACCATTGCGGCTATCCTAATAGCTGCTGTAAAAGAGGGGATATAAAGGATTCGATAAAGCATCCCCCCAGCGCCAATATTGCCATCATTATCTGAAAAACCATGAAAGAACCGGCTCTCTCGGAGAGGTTCTTTTTTATTTGTGACGGACAGGATAGGGCATCGAAAGCCAGCCGCAGAGAAGCGATTGCTGCGCCGCACAATGCAGGGATCAGTAGAAGGTTGGGCGGAAACAAGGTCAGAAGCACCAGGAGAACACCCTTGCCATCAAAGGTGTCCATCAGCAATGCGGCGGCAAATCCCAGCGCCGCGCCTTTATAAATCAGCGCCAGCAGAGCCGCGGGAAACCCTATTATTGTCAGACCGGCCAGAACAATGATCAAAAGCAGTCCCAGATTGGTCGCCGCAGATACTAAGAATAAATCGGGCAAAAGATCTCCCATTGGCTCCGATAACAAAAATTGAAAATCTAAAATGCTTTGTATGTCCGCTTTTGCATCGGCAGATAACAGAAGTTCGGTGAATGCGCCCACAGCGACCCCCGTTATAAAGCAGAATAAAACTAGGACCGGCAGCAAATCGTTCCCATAGATGAAGGATGTAATTCTATCGGATGGCTTTCGCTTCATAAACGCCTCCTTTACTTTACGGGGGCATCGGTGCCGTGAAGGTTTCTTTTACTTCAATGTATGTCCAATGAGGTATGCTTAGTACTTCATTTGTATGCATTTTAAAGGAACAGAGAAAAGGTTATTGTAAACTGAAAAGGGGTGGGATATACTAAGGGCATAAAGGGAAAAGGGGTTAGAAAATGAATAGTTATCTTGCGGATTTCACGGAATATCTGTCAGAGGAAAAAGGATTGGCCCGAAATTCTTTGCTGGCCTATGAAAGAGACGTTCGCAGTTTTTATGCATTTTTACAGGAAAAAGGAATAACGGATTTCCGTGATGTGACGAAAACGGAGGTTGTTGCCTACCTTCTGGCTTTGAAGAATCAGGACAAGTCTGCAGCTACCGTAAACCGTAAATTGGCTTCACTGCGCGCTTTTTACAGTTACTTAGAATCATATAGAGGATTTCCGCACGACCCCACGGAAGGCATCAAATCTCCAAAAATCGAACGTAAAAAATTAGAATACCTTACCCTTGAGGAGGTTGAAAAGCTGTTGGCACAGCCGGACGACTCTATTAAGGGCCGTAGAGACAGGGCTTTGCTGGAAGTTCTGTATGCGTCAGGGATGAGGGTCAGCGAGGCAGCGGGTATTGATTTATCCAACATCAACCTGCGCATCGGTTTCATCATGACCGGTCAGGCCTTTGGAAAGCCGCGGATTATACCTCTGGGCAGACCGGCAAGGGCCGCTTTGGAGGCGTACATATATGAATCCAGACCCGTTCTGCTCCGGAACAAAGAATCGGAAGAGCAAGCACTGTTCCTAAATTACAATGGCGAGCGGCTCACAAGGCAGGGAATCTGGAAAATTATCAAGGAAAATGCCAAGGCTGCCAAGCTGGAGGCGAAGATCACTCCGCAGACGCTGCGGAACTCCTTTGCGGTACATATGATACAAAACGGAGCCGATCTGAAGACGCTTCAAGAGCTGCTGGGGCATGAGGATTTGACGGCAACGCAGGTTTACCTGAGTTTTTCAAAGAACAGAATCAAGGATGTCTATGATAATACCCATCCCAGGGCATAAAAAGTGCTTGATTCTATATTAGGTGTGTGATAAAATAGCCGGTGTATTACGGACGGTCCTCTGGATATAGTTTAAAGCAAAGGGCTTTAAGCGCTTGGATACCATGAACGTCTTTGAGGGGAGGAGGAACCAGGATGGACATAATGAAGGCCATTGAGCAGGACTATGTCAGAACAGACTTGCCTAAGTTCAGAGTCGGCGACACGGTAAAAGTCCATATAAAGATCAAAGAAGGCTCTCGTGAGAGAATTCAGGTCTTTGAAGGCTTTGTTCTGAAGAAGCAAAACGGCGGTCTCAGCGAGACCTTTACCGTTAGAAGGATTGCATCCGGCGTCGGCGTAGAAAAGACTTTCCCGCTCCATTCGCCCAGAATTGACAAGATCGAAGTAGTCAGACATGGCGATGTAAGAAGAGCCAAGCTGAATTACATGCGTCAGAGAACGGGTAAAGCAGCTAAGATTAAGAGCAAAGAAGACAATTAACAGGAAGGGGCCTATATGGCCCCTTTTTTTAACATTTCATGCAAATTCCGCGAAAGATTATAGGAGGGTGCCCTGACAAAAATCAAAAAACCGTCCTTGATGATTGCGGGAGGGAAAAATGATACAGAACATCAACTGGTATCCCGGCCACATGAAGAAGACCCGGGAACTGATACAGCAAAACTTAAAATTGGTGGATGTGGTCATCGAGGTGGTGGATGCCAGAATTCCTATTTCCAGCAGAAACCCCGTCATAGATGAGATAATCAGCGGGAAACCGAGAATTATCGCGTTCAATAAGAGCGATTTGGCTGACGAAAAAGCCGTTGCCGCTTGGATCGCCCATTTTCGCTTGCAGGAGATTCCCGCAATAGCCATGAACGCCAACACGGGAGCCGGGGTTTCCGAATTGCTGAAGCTCTTGGAAGATATCCAGGAAAAGCGAAACAGGGACCGGCTGCGCAACAAGCCTTTACGCCTTATGATCGTGGGGGTTCCGAATGTAGGGAAATCCTCTTTGATCAACAGGTTAACGGGACGTAAGAGCGCTAAAATCGGCGACCGGCCGGGGGTTACCAGAGGGAAACAATGGCTTGCCATGGAAAACGGCATGCAGCTTTTAGACACGCCCGGAATACTCTGGCCTAAATTTGAGGACCAAAAAATCGGACTAAATTTGGCGTTTTGCGGTTCCATTAAGGATGAAATCATGGATGTGGCAAGTCTTGCTCTCGAATTGATCCGTGTGCTTTCTGCAAATTACCCGGATCTGCTTCTGGCAAGATATAAAATGGAAGAGTTGGGAGAGACGCCTCTTGAAACAATGGAGGCAATTGCCCAGAAAAGAGGATTCATCCTGTCGGGAAAACGCATTGACTATGAGCGAACAGGCCGTACTATACTGGATGAATTCCGTAGCGGGCTCATCGGGAAAATCACGCTTGAGCATGTAAATGGGTGACATGCGCATCCCATGGTCGTGATTACACATTTGAGCGTTACATCCCATTGACACTTGCACGTGAAAACAATATTTTAATTTATAGCAAACGACTTTATAGCAAACGACAATCATAACATTACATTATATTCGCAGAAAGGCAGCTGCAATGAAAAAGGAAGAACGACTGCTGCTTCTTCAGGAAAAGCTGGTTCGGATGAAGCAGCATGAGAGTGCTCTCTACGAAAAGGGCATTCAGTACATAGCAGGGGTGGATGAAGCAGGTAGAGGCCCTCTGGCAGGACCGGTGGTGGCCGCTGCAGTAATTTTGCCAAAGGATTTCGATATATTAGGCGTTGACGACTCCAAAAAATTGTCTGAGAAAAAGCGGGAAGAGCTTTATATTCAGATTAAAGAGGCAGCCGTCGCATACGGCATCGGCTGCATTGATAACGAGACTATAGATCGAATCAATATTCTGGAAGCCACCAAGCTGGCCATGAAAGACGCCTTAAGAGAGCTGGAAGCAAATCTGCGGACCACTCTCGGAGACGGATGGAAAAAGCTTACGGGCGATGAACATAGAAAAAAGCCCTGCTGCATCCAGCACATTCTCATTGATGCGTTGACTCTTCCGGACGTTCCGATTCCTCAGACTGCTATCGTACACGGAGACGGGGTGAGCATATCCATTGCCGCCGCATCCATACTGGCCAAAGTGACCCGGGATCATATAATGCTGGAGAATCATAAGGTCTATCCGGGATACGCTTTTGACTGCAATAAAGGCTACGGAACAAAAGCGCATTACGAGGGGATCAAAGCAAGAGGAATCTGCCCGATCCACCGCAAAACATTTTTAAGTCTGGGCAAATAGTTTTTGCGATAAGTTAAGCAAGTAGTTTCAGGCGCCAACGTTTTTTTCAGATGCCAAGTACATCCTTTTCTACAGAACGGATCGATGCATCTAACAATTCTACGACAAGATGGATTTCTTCTTCTGAAATAATCAGGGGAGGGCTTATTAAAACGGAATCTCCATGAATTCCATCGATATAACCGGAGCTGGGGTACACAATAAGCCCATTGGAAAAGCAGGCCTTTACCACTCTTTCTGTAATTTTATCCTTTGGATCAAAGATGTTTCTTCCGGTTTTATCTTTGGAAAACTCCACACCCCAGAGCAATCCCTTCCCGCGGATATCACTCACCATTCGGGAACGCCTCATCACTTCTTTCAGCGCTTTTTCAAGAATTAAGCCTTTCTCTTCCACTTGCTTTACTATGTCGTGCTTTTTTAGATAGTTTATAACTGCCAGAGCGTTGGCGGCAGCCAGAGGATTGCCGCTGAAGGTATGGCCGGTGGAAAAATTCATGCCGCCTTGGGCCATTTCCTCGTAAATGTGCTGCCGGACGATGATGCCGGATAAGGGAACGTAGCCGCTGCTGATGCCTTTTCCGAAAACGATGATATCCGGCTGAAGATCCCAATGCTCCGCCGCAAAATATTTCCCGGTCCTTCCGAACCCGGTAATTACCTCGTCCAAAATAAACAGTATGCTGTTGTCCCGGCAGATTTGCTGAATACGTTCAAAATACCCATCCGGAGGAGTGATGCCTGCGCCGGAAGCGCCGGTAATCGGCTCGCATATTACGGCGGAAACGTTTTCGCTGCCGAATCGGTTAATCATTTTCTGCAGATAATTCGCGCAGAAAAGATTGCAATCATGAGGTTCTTTTTCGTAAGGGCAAAGGTGGCAGAAGGGAAGTTCCAATACGGGAAAGTCGCTGACGTAGGGAGCATATTCCTTTCGTCTTGCGGCGTTCCCCGACATGGACAGAGAACCCATGGTGCTGCCGTGATAGCTGCTCCATCTGGAAATAACCCGCTGCTTCATGGGCTGTTTTTTTGCAACCCAATAAGAGTAGGCCATTTTCATTGCCAGCTCCGTTGCTTCAGATCCGCTGTTTGCCAAACTTACGTATATCAGATCGCCCGGTGCCAGCGACGCTATTTCATTACAGAGCTCTTCTAAAGGCTGATTGGTAAATTGACTGCGATATGTAAATGTTAATCGATCCAGTTGCTCTTTGATGGCATTTGCTATCTCCGGATTGTTGTGGCCCAGGTTCACTGTCATGGCGCCGGAACTGCCGTCTAGATACTTTTTTCCTGTATCATCGTAAATGTAGATACCGCTGCCGCGATGGGCCAGGGTGAATTTTTCCGTAGAGACGGGAGAAATAAACTTTGATTTCATGAATGTTCCCTCTTTTCTGATTTACCGGCGCTGTCTTTTGCCGGCGCGTAAAGAAAGAAATACAGTAAGAATATGCTTATATTGTAACGGATTAGAAACGGCAATTCAACTCGCAAGAATGAGAATCAAAAGTTTCCTTATCATATAATATTGCATATATTGTCGCTAGTCTGTCGTCATAATTTAATAAAAGGCAGAAACAAGTAATTCAGCTTGACAAACAGCGGCCTATCGTTAAAATGGAAATATAGCTTTTTGCCAGGCCAAAGGCAAATGTAATAAAATGAATATGAATGCGATGATCAAGAGGAGTAGCAAAACACCTTTCTACAGAGAATAGACCCGATGCCCGCGCGAAGGGAAGAGGCTGGGAAATACTGCCCCGCGCTATGGGCAAGGCTGAGAGGTCTTGAAAACAGGATTTTGCGAAGGTCGCTTGGGAGCATGCTGAAATGAGAGCTGTGGAAGCACAGAATTAAGGTGGTACCGCGGAATAATCCGTCCTTATGCATATTGCATAAGGATTTTTTTAAATCTATCGAAGCGGAAGTGGCCGAGCCATTGAAATAGTATTGGAGGGAAAGAAGTGGAAAAGAACTTAAGCAAGACGTACGATCCGAAGCAATTCGAAAAGAGGTTATATGAGCAGTGGGAAAAGAGCGGGGCTTTCCAAGGCAAAAGAGATAAGTCCAAAATTCCCTTTACCATCGTCATGCCGCCGCCGAACATCACGGGGCAGCTTCATATGGGCCATGCCCTTGACCATACATTGCAGGATGTGCTGATCCGCTGGAAGAGGATGCAGGGCTTCGATACCCTATGGCTCCCCGGCAGCGATCATGCCAGCATCGCTACCGAAGTGAAGGTGGCGGATAAGATTCGCACGGAAGAAGGAAAGACGAAAGAGGAACTGGGCCGGGAAGAATTCCTGAAGAGGGCTTGGGAGTGGAAAAAGACCTATGGAGGGAAGATTACCGAGCAGTGCAGAAAGCTGGGAGATTCCTGCGATTGGTCCAGAGAACGTTTTACCATGGATGAAGGCTGCAACAGGGCCGTGGTGGAATTCTTTGTACGCCTTTACGAAAAGAACCTGATCTACAAAGGCAACCGCATCATTAACTGGTGCCCCAGTTGCGGCACTTCCCTTTCCGATGCGGAAGTAGAGCACGACGATAAAAATAGCAAGTATTATTACGTTCGCTACCCCGGCGAAGACGGAAGCGACGGCATTGTAGTGGCCACATCCCGCCCGGAAACCATGTTCGGTGACGTTGCCATTGCGGTAAATCCGGAAGATCCCCGATACAAGGATATGATCGGGAAAAAGGTGGTTCTTCCACTGGTAGGAAAGGTGATTCCTGTATTGGCCGATCCCTATCCCGATCCGGAAAAGGGTACAGGCGCCGTAAAAATAACGCCTGCCCATGACCCCAACGACTTTGAGGTAGGACTGCGGCACAATCTTCCCCAGCCTTCCTGCATCAACGAGGATGCCACAATGAATGAACTGGCGGGCAAATATGCGGGCATGGATCGCTACGAATGCAGGAAAGCCTGGATTGCTGACCTGGAAGCGGCAGGGTATCTGGTTAAAGTCGAAGACATGGTTATTCCCGTGGGAGAATGCTACCGCTGTAAGGATGTGGTTGAACCCATGCTTTCGGAACAATGGTTTGTCCGCATGGAAGCGTTGGCTAAACCCGCCATTGAGGCAGCCAAAAGCGGAGCGTTGACTCACGTACCCGAGCGCTTTGAAAAGATTTACCTCCATTGGCTGGAGGAGATTAAGGATTGGTGCATTTCCCGTCAGCTTTGGTGGGGGCACCGGATTCCGGCCTACTACTGCGACGACTGTGGTGAGATCATGGTGCTCAGAGAAGCTCCTGAAACTTGCTCCAAATGCGGCAGCGGCAATATCCGGCAGGATGAAGATGTGCTGGACACATGGTTCAGCTCTGCACTATGGCCATTTTCCACCATGGGATGGCCTGAACAAACGCCGGATCTGGAACACTATTTCCCCACGGATGTCTTGGTTACGGGCTATGACATCATATTCTTCTGGGTAGTGAGAATGGTGTTCTCTTCTTTGGAAATGACAGGGGAAGTGCCTTTCCACCACGTTTACGTTCACGGACTGGTACGTGATGCAGAAGGGCGGAAAATGAGTAAATCCTTGGGCAACGGCGTGGATCCTCTGGAAATCATCGACCAATTCGGCGCTGACGCTCTGCGTTTCATGCTGGCTACGGGCATAAGCCCGGGAAGCGACATCCGCTTTAAGATGGATCGGCTGGAATCCTGCCGGAATTTTGCCAACAAGCTCTGGAACGCGTCGAGATTTGTCATCATGAACCTTCAAGACCGGGATGGCAATTTCCTGCCCATGGCGGACGCATCGGAAGGCATCGAGAAGCTGGCGCTTAAAGACGAGGATAAGTGGATTTTGACAAGGCTCAACGAGGCCGTTGCCGAAGTCACATCCAATATGGAGAAATACGAGCTGGCTCTGGCAGGACAGAAAGTGCATGAGTTCATTTGGAACGAATACTGTGATTGGTACATTGAGCTTGTGAAAGCGCGACTTTACGGAGAAGACGAGGCCGATAAGCAGGTAGCCCGCTTTGTTCTCGTAAAAGTGCTGAAGGATATGCTCGCATTGCTCCATCCCTTTATGCCATTTATTACCGAAGAAATATGGGGTTTCTTGCCGGGAGACGGCGGAATGCTCATCGTTGCTCCGTGGCCGGTATACAATGAGGCTGCACATTTTCCTGCGGAAAGCCGTCGGATGGGTCTGATCATGGAGATCATCCGAAGCATTCGAAACATCCGGGCCGAAGCGGAGGCGGCTCCCTCCAAAAAGCTGCGCGCCGTGATCCTTTCTACGGGAGATGCTTTGGAAGCAATTAAGGCCGGGGAAAGCTATCTGAAAAACTTAGCGAACCTGACAGAGGTACGCTTAATTGAAGATAAAGGACAAATTCCGGAGGAGGTCATGTCCGCCGTAGTGCATGGCGCTGAGATATTTATTCCTCTCGACGACCTGGTGGACTACAAGGCGGAATACCAGAGACTGGAGAAAGAGAAAGCAAGACTTGAAGCGGAACGGGCAAGGCTGTCCGCAAAGCTGGAGAATCCGGGATTTATCGAAAAAGCTCCGGAGGCTGTAGTAGCAGCGGAGCGGGAAAAATTTGAAAAAGCAGGGGCCATGTTGGAGAAAATTAAAGAACGCCTTTCCGTCGTGGCTAAAAAGCTATAGGGAAACGGCCATGAATTACGAAGAAACCATAGATAAAATACACGGTTTTCAGAAGTTTGGCAGCAGGCTGGGCCTTGAGCGGATGACCGTCCTGATGGACCTTCTCGGTAATCCCCAGGATAGGATGAAGGTGATTCACGTTGCCGGCACCAACGGCAAAGGCTCCGTCTGCCGCTATTTGGCTTCTGTGCTGAAGGAAAACGGATATAAAGTTGGGCTTTACACTTCTCCCTATCTGGAGAGGTTTACCGAACGCATCGAGTTTGACGGCAGGGAAATATCAAAGGAAGATTTGACGGATTGTGCCGAAACGGTATTTCGCGCGGTGGATCAGATGTTGGAGTCAGGCTATGAGTCGCCTACGGAATTCGAGTTGGTAACCGCCATCGGATTCGTCTATTTCGATCGAATGCCCATGGATATCCTGGTCCTGGAGGTAGGTTTGGGAGGCAGGGGGGATTCCACCAACATTATCAAATCTCCTCTCGCATCCGTTATCACTTCTATTTCCTACGATCATAGGAACGTGCTCGGAGAGACGCTTTCCGACATTGCCCGGGAAAAGGCGGGCATCATCAAGACAGGATGCCCAGTGATCTCCAATGTGACCGATCCGGCAGCGGCGGAAGTGATCCGGAAAATAGCCGATGAACGGGGCTGTGATTTCTATGACGCTTCCCTGACAAAACCTCGGGATGTAAGAAAGTCCTTGGACGGGTATTCCTTTAATGGTTTTTACCATAGAGGAGAACCGCTTCCGGTGGAACTGAAAATGATCGGCATCCACCAAGTTGCCAATGCAATCTGCGCTCTGACGGTGATTGAAGTATTGGCAGAAAAGGGTATAATAAATATTAATGCGGAAAAAGTGCAAAGCGGCATGAAACGCGCATTTCAGAAGGGACGCCTGGAGATTTTAAGCAATGATCCCTGGCTGGTCATCGACGGCGCCCATAATGAGGCCGGTGTAAAGGCTTTGGTGCAAGCGGTAAAGGATCATTTCCAAGGCAAAAGGCTCCTATTGATTATCGGCATGATGGCGGACAAGGAAGTAGACCGTTTGGTGGAGAATTTCAGTTCCATTCCCGGAGATATTGCCGCTTCGGAACCGGACAATCCCCGGAAATTGAACGCGGAGCAGCTCTGTCTGGCAGTGAGGCAGGCAGGACGGAACTGTGTTGTATTGGGAGATTGGGAGAAGGCTTGCGACTACATATGCGAGCAAAGACATAAATACGATGCAATCATTGTTTCGGGCTCAATATATCTAATCGGTAGGATAAGGGAGCGATTTGCGAATGAAGATAAAAAAGGTATTGCTGGTTTATAATCCATTTGCCGGAAACGGGCTCTTTAAGGCCAATCTGGACAGGATTATCGAGATGTTTCAAAAAAAACGCATACTGGTGGTACCGGTACGGGCGGACAAACCTGCCTACATGAATGAAATGTTCCAGATGGCCGGGGAAGAGGGATTTTCAAAAGTCATTGCCGCAGGCGGGGACGGAACGATAAACATCGCTGTCAATACCATGCTGAATAACGACGTCAATTTACCTTTAGCAGTGTTTCCTTCGGGAACGGCCAACGATTTTGCATATTATTTTGATATTCCCCATGATATCGACAACATGGTGAAGATTGCTACGGAAGAAAATTATTCATGTATCGACTTGGGATGTGTCAACGGAAAGTATTTTATCAACGTGGCCGCCATGGGTTTTCTGGTTGATGTGAGCCAGAGAACCGACCCCAATATTAAGAACACTTTAGGAGTCATGTCCTATTATCTTAAAGGTGTCAGCGAGGTTCCCAGGCTTGAACCTATACCTGTAAAAATAGAAAGCGAAGAGTACTCCGGAACGGAGAAAATGTATTTTATGCTGGTGATGAATGGCAGGTCTGCAGGCGGCTTCAGGCGCATCGCCCCTACCGCCAGAATGGACGACGGACTTTTGGATGTGCTGCTTTTCCGGGAAATGCCCATTACGGAACTGCCCGGACTTCTGTTCAATTTCATACAGGGGAATCATTCCGAGAACAAGAATGTGATCTTCTTCCGGACCAAAAAACTTCGTTTGGAAACGGAGGCCGACATCGGCACGGATGTGGACGGGGAGAAGGGATGCGAGTTTCCTCTGGAAATAAGTTGTGTTCCTAAGGTATTACGTATCAATACATTGCGCAATGATATGGAGGGATCTTATTGGTAAATTATGAAATCAGCGTGACCGATGAATACGAAAGATTGGTCGAGATGTTTATTCGTCACGGGCTCGAGTTTTCTTTTGACGAGCCTCTCCCCACGGATCTTGTGAAATGCTGGAAAGCCGAGGATCCGGATGGGAAATTGATAAGCGGCTGTGTGCTTGCAATGCGCGGCGGGGAGTACATAATCGACGGTATTGCCACAGAGCCGGAGTATCGGAAGGAAAAGATCGGCAGCAAGCTACTGCAGCTGGCCCTGGAAGAGGCCAAAAGCAGAGGAGGCAAACAGGTATATCTGGTTGCCAGAGCCCCCGGTTTTTTCCGGAAACACGGTTTTCAGACCATCGAGGCGGCGGAGGTGCCGGAACTGTTCGACTGTTATTCATGCCCGCAGTTCCAGAAGACCTGTCATCCGGAGGTCATGAAACTGGTATTCTAAATGAAATGACAAATCATCCAGAGGTCAAGAAACTAAGATTCTAAATGAAATGACGAAGCGCAGCAACGGGCGGATCCATAGAACCGTCTGTTACTGCGCTTTCTGATTGTCTGGTCATTTTTTTATGGAGTCAATCTTGGCCTCAAGTTCCGAAATTGCTGCCTGGGCAGCCTGAATTGCACGGCAGTGCTCCGCTCCCGGTGCAACTTCCGTATCTTTGATATCCTCGTAATAGATTTTCCCCAACTCAATATACGCTTGCTGAATCTTTTTTTGCTCGCCGGAAATTTCATTTTTGAGCTTGGTAATTTCGGCAAGTTCTTTCGCCTTTTCAGCCGCATCGCCGGCCATTTCACCGATCTTGTTTCCCAAATCCTTAATAAAAGACATCCCTACACCTCCTTTTGTCTGTATTATATTCTGAGCCGGTCCACATTACAATAAAAAAGGCAAAAAAAGGGAATGGAAAAAAGGCAGCAAAATTCCATTCGGATTCCGGCATACCGGATATCTTCTTTGAATAATATGGTAGAGAGATTTTACGGGGGTGCCTGTAAATATGAAAATTCAAAGAAGGGTGTTCGGAGGAAGGCCTTTAAAGATATCGCTGCCCATCATTGCCGCAGTGCTTTTATTGCTGATTATCGGATATGCCGCTGGCTTCATGGATTTACCGGCAGTGCTGGGGCAGGAGAAAAAACTGCCCATATATTCTGTAGATACGGAGGAAAAGAAGATCGCTATTTCCTTTGATGCGGCTTGGGGCAACACTCACAGCCGGCCGATTCTCGATATTTTGGATCAATATGGTGTAAAAACTACTTTCTTTCTCGTGAAGATCTGGGTGGATAAGTATCCGGAAGACGTGAAGGAGATTGCAGCCAGAGGCCATGAAGTGCAGAATCATTCGGCTACTCATCCGGACATGACCACTCTGTCCCCGGAACAAATCCGGAAAGAAATCCAGGAGACGGAAGCCGCAATAGAGGCAATTACAGGGGTAAAGCCAAACCTGTTCCGGCCTCCCTTCGGCGCCTACGACAACAAAGTGATAGAGACTCTGGAAAGTATGGGATATAAAGTGATCCAATGGTCTGTAGACAGCCTTGATTGGAAAGAGATATCGGCGGATCAGATCGTGGAAAGAGTCCTTTCTCGCATTGAGCCTGGATCTATCGTTCTTTTTCATAACGATGCAGTCTATGTGGAGGAATACCTGCCGCGGATCCTTGAAGAACTGGCAGCGCAAGGGTATCAGGTTGTGCCCATCGGGCAGCTGATATACTGGGACAATTATCATATGGACCACACGGGAAAACAGATACCAAATTAGCGAAGGGAGCAGGGGAATTGGACAACAATGTAGAGACAAACCGGACGGAATTATCCGGCGCCATTATTTCCTTACCCGAATACAGCCATAAATCGTATGGGGAGATTTTCTATGCCATGACGGTAGGAGTTCATCGCAAAAGCGGTTATTGTGACATTATCCCCGTGATTATATCGGAGCGGCTTATTTGGGATACGGAGCTTACGGAAGGGGATGCCGTCCAGATCATCGGACAGATCCGAACATATAACGAGATTATCGACGGTAAAAACAGGCTTAATATTGTAGTTTTCGCCCGGGAATTCATATTGGCAGGCGAAGAAGCAGGCGATATAAACAAGGTCTATTTGGAAGGTTATTTATGCAAACCTCCTGTCCGCAGGGTTTCCCCTCTGGGGAGGGAAATCTGCGATATAATGCTGGCCGTGAACCGCATGTACAACAAATCGGATTACATACCTTGCATTGCATGGGGAAGAAATGCGGTTTATGCGGGAGGATTGTGCGTGGGCACAAAGATACGCATAAGCGGAAGAATACAAAGCCGTGAATACAGAAAACGGCAGGAGGATGGCGAATTAATTACAAGAACCGCCTATGAAGTGTCCATCATAAGAATGGAGGAATAATTGCTTTAGATTTCAGTTCGTGCAGCAGTTTATCCGCAGGATCTGTCTCTTTAGTCGTCTTTTCGTATGGACAAGCATTTCATTGCATTTGAATTTTCCCTATGATAAACTAAAAAACAGACATCTTGGGAAGGCAGTAATTGTAAAAGGGGTCTCACACCGTTTAGCCCCATACATAAAACGAATAGGGGGAAGACAAATGCGAATCGTAGTAGATGGGATGGGTGGCGATAACGCGCCTGCCGCAATCGTTCAAGGCTGTGTTGAAGCGGCGGCCTTGATTTCACATCAAATATTCATCGTGGGAGATGAATCGCTGATCAACCAGGAGTTGGGGAAATATAAATATAATAAAGAGCAGATCCAAGTGATTCATGCATCCGAAGTGATTACAAATGAAGATGCTCCCGTGCGAGCGGTTCGTACAAAGATTGAGTCTTCCATGGTAAAAGGAATCACGATGCTGAAAGAGCAGAAGGCGGATCTATTTATTTCTGCCGGAAATACCGGGGCCATAATGGCGGGGGGACTCTTTATTCTCGGCCGGATCCAAGGAATTGACAGGCCGGCAATTGCCGCGACCTACCCTATACTGTTAGGGAAAGGCGGCGTTTCTCTGCTGGTGGATTCCGGCGCAAATGTAGAATGTAAGCCGAACAACCTGCTGGAATACGGCGCCATGGGGAGCATATATATGCAGAAGGTTCTGAACGTGGACAACCCTACTGTGGGTTTAGTCAACGTGGGTTCGGAGGAAGCCAAAGGCACCACCATCATTAAGTCCGCCCATGAACTGCTTGCCAGAAGCAATCTGAATTTCATCGGGAATGTAGAGGCGAGAGATGTTCCCAAAGGTGTATGTGACGTAATTGTTTGCGACGGATTTGTCGGTAACGTGATTCTGAAGTTGACTGAGGGATTGGCCTGGACCATTTTAAAGCTTTTGAAAGCCAAGTTTACATCGGGCATGGTTTCTAAAATGGGCGCGCTTCTCCTGACGGGCAAATTCAAAGAGCTTAAAGAGCAGTTCGATTACTCTGAATACGGCGGAGCTCCCATCCTGGGAGTAAAGGGCGCCATGTTGAAAATGCACGGTTCTTCCAGCGCCAATGCCGTGAAGAACACTATATTAAAAGGCATTCCCTTTGCAGAAAACAATGTTGTGCAAGTCATTCAGGATTCGGTGCTCGAGCTGGAAGAAGTGATGTTCCGTGAGTAGCACCGCTTTCGAGGAACGAATCGGCTATACATTCAAGGATCCTGCCCTGCTCCGGAAAGCCCTGACTCACAGCTCCGCCACCAATGAGAACACCAATGGAGTTGCCGAAAACAACGAACGGTTGGAATTTCTCGGAGATGCGGTGTTCGATGTAATTATCAGCGAATATCTTTATCATAGAATGACGGATGTAGAGGAAGGACAGTTGTCCAAGCTGCGAGCGCTGGTGGTATGCGAGCGCTCTTTATCGGAATGCGGCAAACGCTTACGGATTAACGAAGAACTGCGGCTTGGACGCGGTGAAGAGCTCAATGGCGGTCGAAACCGTTCTTCTATACTGGCCGACGCTATGGAAGCGGTAATCGGGGCTGTCTACTTGGACGGCGGATTTGAAGCGGCCGCTTCTTTTGTGCTTTCTGCATTTAATACTACCATCGATATGGCCTTGTCCGGAATGCTGTATCGTGATTTTAAGACGGAGCTCCAGGAATTTCTGCAAGCGCAGAAGGAAGTGGAGATCCGTTATCTTGTGGATCGGGAAGAAGGTCCCGACCATGACAAGACCTTCTACGTAAGCCTTTGGGACGGCAAGGAGAAATTGGGAGAAGGCGCGGGAAAAACGAAAAAAGAAGCGGAACAAAATGCGGCAAAAGCCGCGTTGGAGGGATACGGGGTTGTATTTTAAAAGAATTGACATTCAGGGATTTAAGTCTTTTGCAGAGCCGGTGAGCATTGAATTCCACGAAGGGATTACCTGCATTGTGGGTCCCAACGGAAGCGGAAAAAGCAATATAGCCGATGCCATTCGGTGGGTACTGGGAGAGCAAAGCCCCAAAATGCTTCGGGGCGGTAAAATGGAAGAGGTCATCTTTGCCGGTACGGAAAACCGCAAATCCAAAGGGATGGCAGAGGTTACACTGGTAATCGATAATACCAGTCATATACTCCCCATCGATTACTCGGAAGTAGCAATTACCAGACGCATGTACCGCTCGGGTGAGAGCGGCTATTATATTAATAAGGTTCCCTGCAGGCTGCGGGATATCCGGGAGCTTATCATGGATACAGGTATAGGCGTGGACGGGTATTCCATTATCGGACAGGGCCGAATTGCCGACATTCTCAGTGATAAGCCGGAAGGCAGGCGGCAGATTTTTGAAGAAGCTGCGGGTATCATGAAATACCGGACCAAGAAAGAGGAGTCCGAGCGAAAACTGGAAGCGTCAAAGGCCAACCTGGACCGGGTCAACGATATTATAGGTGAAATAGAATCCAGGATCGACGGCCTGCGAGAGGACAGCATTAAAGCAACCGAGTATCTGGAACTTCGGGAACGCTATAAAAACATTGAGGTAAATATCATCCTCAAAAACATAGAAAACCTGGAGTTGAAGAACGAATACATAAAAGACGATATGAGCGAACTGGCTCATCGTATAGAGGAAATCGAGCAGCAGAAGGAATCCGTCGATAAGGATATTGCAGAAAACAAAGCCCAAAGCGAGAAACTGGAAGCTTTAATAAATAACGGCCGGGATCGGCTGCTTGCGCTCGTTGAAGAGATCAACGTCCTTTCAAGCCGGAACCAGCTTCGCCAGGAAAGGCTTGCCTTCATTGAAAAGGAAAGGGAACGGTTGGAGGCTGAACTGGCGTCATTCGATCTGCGTAAAGAAAAAGAAGAGAAAAATGCCGTTGAGATTCGAGCCAGCCTTGAAAAGCTCAATGAAGAGTACGAGGCGCTGCAATCGCAGGCTGACGAAAAGAGCAAGCTGGTTGCATCTTTGGAGGCGGCGGCCATAGAAGCCCAATCTTTGATGGATGCAAATAAGGATCGAATCTATGAATGCCACAGCCGCGCCGCAGAAAAGAAGAGCGAGATAAACAGCCTATTGAGTTTAAAGGATACCTTGACGAAACGGAAGGACCAGGTGCAGGCAGAAAGCGAGGCGGGAGATGCGACGGGCATAAACCTGTCGGATGAATACAGGCGGATTCAGGCTGAGCGGGATGAGGCGGAAGCGGCTCTTGAACGGCTGGAGCAGGAGAGTCTGCGGCTTAAGAGCGAATATAGCCAGGCTGTGTCAAGAGAGAAGCTTCTGAATCACGAACTTGGAGAACGTAAGGTAGCCATCGGGCAGCTTTCAGCCAGATGTAAGATGATCGAAGAGATGGAAAGCGCCTATGAAGGTTACAACGAAGCGGTAAAATTTATCATGAAATCCGGGCTGGAAGGGATCCACGGAGTGGTAGCGGATCTGATCCGTGTACCTTCCGGTCTTGAACTGGCTATTGAGACG
>JBMNMN010000011.1:0-97983 GCA_050953365.1 Anaerovoracaceae bacterium
TAAAATATATTGAAAATCGACGGCGAACGTAGTATACTATTAATTCAGCATCGGCTACAGGGACAAACCCCTGTCCGAAAATGAGCTTTACATTGAACAAAAGTCTGTCCCCGCAGCGGGACAGAAAAGATAAGAAAGGAATGCAAATGTACAAAGGTTTGCTCTTCGTGGTTTCCGGACCTTCCGGTGCAGGAAAAGGTACTATATGCAGGAGATTGGCTGAAAAAAATGATATTTATCTGTCCGTGTCCATGACCACCAGAGCGCCGCGGCCGGGAGAAAAGGAAGGCGTAAACTATTTCTTCACCACGGAAGAAGCATTCAAAACAGAAATAGAGCGTGGCGGTTTTCTGGAATATGCCAACGTTTACGGCAACTATTACGGAACTCCGAAACGCATGGTAGAAGATCAGCTGGCCATGGGAAGAGATGTAGTGTTGGAAATAGACATACAGGGGGCCATGCAGATCCGAAAAAATTATCCAAAGGGAATATTTATTTTTATACTGCCTCCTTCTATGGCGGAGCTGCGGAAACGGATTACCGGACGAGGCTCTGAGACAGAGGAAGCTATCAACCTGCGGATGCGTGAAGCGCTAAAAGAAGTGGCCTACATCGGTAAATACGATTACTGTGTTGTAAACGGCGAGTTGGAGGAAGCCGTCAATCGCGTTGGCGCAATTATAACGGCGGAGCATTCCAGAGTATCTGAAGATATCTATGAATTGATCGAGCGATATAAAGAAGAGGTATAGGGAAAAGGAGGAGAAATTATGCTGGAACCATCTGTTAAATTAATGAAAGAAAAAGCAGACAGCAGATATACGCTGGCAATGTTAGCGGCAAAGAGAGCGAGGGATATCATTGACGGAAAACCTGTGCTCATCGATATCGATATCGACAAGCCGGTAAGCATAGCCGTACATGAAATAGCGGAAGATCTGATTACCTATAAAAGAGGATAATGCCGGTCCGAAAACCAACCTTGAAGGGTTGGTTTTTATTTAGTGCAATTTTTGACAATTATAGGGCGTCTTATTTATGTAAGGCTGCGTGGATTTATTATTCCGAGCCGAAGAAACGCATCTTTGCATAAAGGAGGTTTCCCATGGATAACATGGATAAGTTGAACGATGAAGCGAGCCATTTTGTGATAATAACCCGCAACAGTACAGAAAAGCTAAAGGCGGACGATATTTTATACTTTGAAAGCGAAGGCAGAAAAGTCCATGTACATACAAAAGAACGGGTGATCAGCTTTAACGGAAGCATGGAACAGGTGAAGAAGAAGCTGGACAGACGGTTTTGCAGCTGCCACGCCAGCTATGCGGTAAATCTGACTAAAGTGGTGCGTCTCGCAGGGTATACGGTGGAGATGGAAGGAGGCGCCATCCTGCCCATTAGCCAGAGGAAACATGCGGAGACGAGATATCGCTATCATACCTACTTGAGAGAAAATTTTCCTTGCAATTTAGAGGATGATATAGTATAGTATTTCAGGATCTGCGAAGAGCAAGATCCTAATAAAACACACACCCTGCTGCTGCCAAGCCGGTGCCTGAAAAGGCTGTTTGGAAGGGGAACAGGGTGGAGGAATAAAACCGGGAGGTATTAAACAATGTCAATTATTTCAATGAAGCAACTGTTAGAGGCCGGTGTACATTTCGGTCACCAGACCAGGAGATGGAATCCCAAGATGGCTCCGTACATCTTTACGGAGAGAAACGGCATCTATATCATCGACCTGCAGAAAACCGTAAAGAAGATCGAAGAAGCTTACGCATTTATTAAAGAAGTGGCTGAGAGCGGAAAGCCGATCTTGTTCGTCGGTACTAAAAAGCAGGCTCAGGCAGCTATTGCGGATGAGGCCAAGAGATGCGGAATGTACTTTGTGAACGAGAGATGGCTGGGCGGAATGCTGACCAACTATAAGACCATTTCCAGCCGTATTGAGAGACTCAATGAGATCAGAGCCATGGAAACGGACGGCACCTTTGATGCGCTGACAAAGAAGGAAGTCCAGAAGTTGAGAAATGAAGCCGACAAGCTGGAGAAATTCCTCGGCGGCATTAAAGATATGAAGGGTATGCCCGGCGCCGTTTTTGTTGTAGATCCCAAGAAAGAGAAGATTGCAGTAAGAGAAGCCCGGATATTAGGAATACCCATTGTGGGCATCGTAGATACTAACTGTGATCCCGATGATGTTGATTATTTGATCCCTGCAAACGATGATGCCATCCGGGCGGTTAAGCTCATTGCCGGAAAGATGGCGGATGCAGTCATTGAAGCGAAGCAGGGCGAATCCTTTGATGAAGGCGAACCCGAAGACAGTGAAGCGGATAACGGGGACCTTGCAGACGATGCAGAGGATGTAGACGATGCAGAGGATCTAGAGGATGAAGAGTAGTTTCTGGAAAGGAGATCGAGGACATGGCTGTTACCGCTAGTATGGTAAAAGAACTGCGCGAGAGAACCGGCGCAGGCATGATGGATTGCAAGAACGTTCTGGTAGAGACGGATGGAGATATGGAAAAAGCCATCGAACTGCTCCGTGAAAAGGGGCTGGCAAAGGCGGCAAAGAAAGCCGGCAGAATTGCCTCCGAGGGCTTGGTAAACTTGGCTTTTGCTGAGGATGGCACCGCAGCGGCTGCAATCGAAGTCAACGCGGAGACGGATTTCGTTGCGAAAAACCAAGAGTTTGTCGATTTTGTCAAAACTTTATCCGATATGGTTTTGAAGAACGACGTGTCCGACATGGACGCCTTCATGGCTTTAAAATATCAGGATGAAGGAACCGTTACGGACGCTCTTAACAACAAGATTTCAAAGATCGGCGAGAACATGAGCGTACGCAGATTTGTCAAATTGAATTCACCCGGAACCGTCTATGTGGGTTACGTTCATGGCGGCGGAAAGATCGGTGTCATCGTAGGATTAAAGACGGAAGCTTCAGTGGACGAAGTTACCGTACTGGGTAAGGATGTGGCCATGCAGGTGGCATCTATGAGCCCCAGATACATCTCAGAAGAGGATGTGGATCCCGAATTCATCGAAAGCGAAAAGAAGATTCTGATCCAGCAGGCTCTCAACGAAGGCAAACCCCAGGACATTGTAGAAAAAATGGTCATGGGAAGACTCAAAAAAGAGCTGAAAGAGACCTGTCTGTTGGAGCAGAAGTTCGTTAAGAACAACGACGTGACGGTAGGACAGTATGTAGAGGAGTCCGCAAAAGCTTTAGGCAAGTCCGTCAAAGTGGTTGAGATGGTTCGCTACGAGGTAGGCGAAGGCATCGAGAAAAAAGAAGAAAATTTCGCAGAAGAAGTTGCAAAACAGATGAACAATTAATAAATAACCTATGCTATAATGAAAAGGACACTTTGCACAGTGTCCTTTTATTAAAGGTGGGCGTCATTCTTCCATGGACGCCTGCGGATTGAGGAGGGACCATGAAGCCGAAATACAAAAGAATCGTGCTCAAAATCAGCGGAGAAGCGCTAGCGGGCGAGAATCATTTCGGATTGAATGAAGATATGTTGAATACGGTTGCCCATCAGATTGGCAAAGTGGTTGAGATGGGCGTTCAGGTTGCGGTGGTTGTCGGCGGCGGCAACTTCTGGAGAGGAAGAACCAGCAAGAGCATGGACCGGGCTACAGCCGACTACATGGGAATGCTGGCCACCTGCATCAACGCACTGGCGCTGCAGGATTCTCTGGAATCAAAGGGTGTTCCTACACGGGTGCAGACGGCCATTGAGATGAAAGAGATCGCCGAACCCTATATTCGAAGGAGGGCAATGAGCCATCTTTCCAAGAATATTGTGGTCATATTCGCAGCGGGAACGGGCAATCCTTTCTTCTCTACCGATACGGCAGCGGCTCTGCGGGCTGCGGAGATCGAGGCGGATGTGATCCTGTTGGCCAAAAAAGTCGATGCGGTCTACGATGACGACCCACAGTTAAACAGTAATGCAAAGCCCTTTGACAGGCTGACACACATGGATCTACTGAACAAAAACCTCGGAGTCATGGATTCCACCGCAGCGTCTCTGTGCATGGACAATCATATCCCCATCCACGTATTCAGCCTGAATGAGCAGGATAACGTCATAAAGGCAATCTGCGGTGAAAAAATCGGCACAATCGTAGAATAAGATATATAAGAAGGAGGAATCGACATGAGTGACGTGATGACAATGCTCGATGAGAAAATGGGAAAGACCAAAACAGTATTAAAAGAAGATCTCAACACCGTAAGGGCAGGGCGTGCAAATCCCGCTCTCTTGGATAAGATCATGGTGGAGTATTACGGTATGCCGACTCCTTTAAAGAATATATCGAATATTTCTGCGCCGGATCCCCGTACCTTGCAGATCGTTCCCTTCGATCCCAAATCCCTATCTGACATAGAGAAAGCAATTAACATAGCCAATCTGGGTATCAATCCGGCCAACGACGGCAAGTGTATCCGTTTATCCATTCCTCAAGTAACAGAAGAAAGAAGAAAAGAGCTATGCAAATTCGTTCGCAAGATGGGCGAAGAAGCGAAAGTTGCCGTTAGAAACTTGCGCCGTGAAGCCAACGATATGCTAAAGAAGGCAGAAAAGGCAGGCGAACTGACAGAAGATGATTTGAAGAAAGAGTTGGACCAGGTTCAAAAGAAAACGGATGCCTGCATCAAGGATATTGACGAGATTATTGAAGGCAAAGAAAAGGAGATAATGGAGGTCTGATGTTGGACCTGCTTGGATTGGACGCGGAGAAGGCCTTAGAGGTTCTCTCCGGCAAAGGGTTATCCTGGGAGACGGTAATAACCGAACCTCCACGGAAGTCCTTGGATACCGGCTGCTTGAAGGTGATCAAGCAAGAGCTTATTGAAGGCGCGTATCGTTTGACCTTATGCAAAGTGCCGGATGATTTCAGATAAATCAGGAATTACGAGAGGGGCGGAAAGGCAAAAACCGTCTCTTTCTGTCAAAGGAGATATGCAGTTGGAGCATGCAAAGATTCCCGGCCATGTAGCCATCGTTATGGACGGCAACGGCCGCTGGGCAGAGAAGAGAAACCTTCCCCGGCTTGCGGGGCATAATGCGGGCATGAAAGCTTTAAAAGAGATTGTAAAGCGTTCATCCACCTTGGGTGTCAAACATTTGACCGTTTATGCCTTCTCAACGGAAAACTGGAAAAGACCCAGCGATGAGGTAGGGGGAATTTTTAAAATTCTCGTATACTATGTGGACAAGGAGCTTGCGGAGTTGCATGCCAACAATGTCAAAGTCAGCGTACTGGGAGACTATAGGAAGCTGCCCAAAGATGCCGTAGCCAAGCTGGAAGAGGCCTTGGAAAAGACAAAGAACAATACGGGCCTTCAGTTTCATATCGCCTTAAATTACGGAAGCCGGGACGAAATCCTTCAGGCTGCCATCGCCATGGCAAAGGATGCCGTGGCGGGAAGGATCGCGCCGGAAGACATGACGGAAGAAATGCTGTCACAATATCTGTTCACGAAGGATATACCGGATCCGGATCTGGTTATTCGAACAAGCGGAGAAAAACGGCTTTCCAATTTCCTGCTTTGGCAAAGCGCATATAGTGAGTTCGTATTCTGCGATGCCTATTGGCCCGATTTTACGCCGGAGCGATACGAGGAAGCCATTGCGGAATACGCGGGAAGGGTTCGTCGCTTTGGAGGGGTCAAATGAAGACCAGAATACTATCGGGTATAATTTTATTGCCTTTATTGGCGGTTATATATTTTCGAGGGCCCTTGCTCTGGGCGGCGGGCTTTTTTATTGCATTGGCGGGAGTAAGCGAGTTTTACAGAGGTTTTAAGCAGATAGACATCCATCCCAGCCGCTGGATCGGTTGGATTTCCGCCGCTGCCCTGTATGGGTTGGCCATATTTGGTAATGGGCTTCACATGTTTTTGCTTTGGTTTTTTGCCGTTGTCGCGCTAAGTCTTCTCTACCTTTTTAAGATCGAGGAAAGGCAGTTGGCCGACGGTATGGCTACGATTCTGGGCGTTTTTTATGTGGTGTTTTTCTCTTTTCACGTGGTACTCATCGACCAAACGGGCCTGGGACACCTGCTCTGGCTGGTGGTGCTCACAGCCTTCGGAACGGATATCATGGCCTATTTCACAGGCTACTTTTTCGGAAAGCACAAGCTCTGCCCAAAAATCAGCCCCAAAAAAACCATTGAAGGCGCCATTGGGGGCATTGCAGGCAGCGTGATTTTATGTATGCTTTTCGGGTATCTATTATCTGAGGAGCCCATCATACACTTTATCCTTATAGGATTTTTCGGCAGCATCGTTGCCCAGGCGGGAGATCTGACGGCGTCGATTTTCAAGCGAAAAATGGGCATCAAGGATTACGGCAACCTGATACCGGGGCACGGGGGAATACTGGACCGTTTTGACAGCGTGTTATTTACTGCGCCTTTTGTGTATTATTATATAATGTTGGTAATATTCTAATGAAGAAGATCGCAATATTGGGCTCCACGGGTTCCATCGGTACCCAGGCCCTTGATATCGTAAGTAAAAATTTGGACCGGTTTCGGATTTCAGCCCTGACCTGCGGAAGACAAAAGGATCTGCTTGCAGAGCAGATTCGGGAGTTTCAACCGGAAACAGTCTGCGTGGAACAAGAAAAAGATGCTTTAAGTCTAAAAAGAGAGTTCCCGAAGACAGAGATCCTATGGGGAAAAGAAGGCTTGAAACAGACTGCCGCCTTTGCCGACTGTGATATGGTCCTGAATGCATTGGTGGGTATGCGCGGTCTGGAGCCCACACTTTCTGCCATCCATGCAGGCAGAGATATTGCTCTGGCCAATAAGGAAACCCTGGTAGCCGGCGGAGAAATTGTCATGAAAGCGGTGTCGGAAAAGGCAGTCCGGCTTATACCTGTGGACAGTGAACACAGCGCCATCTTTCAAGCGCTTCAAGGAAACGAAGACCAGAGGATTCGCCGTATAATCCTTACGGCATCGGGAGGCCCCTTCAGAGGGTATTCGCTTTCGCAGCTTCGCCAGGTTACACTGGAACAGGCCTTAAAGCACCCAAACTGGAGCATGGGCAACAAGATTACCATCGATTCCGCTACTATGATGAACAAGGGACTTGAGGTCATTGAAGCCAGGTGGCTTTTCGATGTGGATCCGGAAATCATTCAGGTAGTTGTTCATCGGGAGAGCATTATACACTCTATGGTGGAATTTATGGATCATTCCATTCTGGCTCAATTGGGAATGCCCGATATGAAAGTCCCCATCGGTTATGCTTTTGCCTATCCCGACAGGTTGGAAAACGACTGTGAGGGAGTGGACTTTTTCAGGCTGGGTCAGCTTCACTTTGAACCGGTGGATACACAGGTATTCCGATGTCTCGGATTGGCCTATGAAGCATTGAAGTCGGGAGGAAGCTACCCCGTAGTGCTGAATGCGGCAAACGAAGTAATGGTCCAGAAGTTTTTGGAGAAGAAGATAGATTTCATCGAAATCCAGAATGCTGTTGAGAAAGCGCTGGAAGAGCATGTGCCGATATTTGACATGACTTTGGAGGATATCTTAGAAGTCGATAAGGGAATTAGAGAGAGGTTATCTTCATGGGAGTAACGATAATTTACGCAATCGTAATATTTTGTCTGCTGATCTTTGTTCATGAGTTTGGGCACTTTGCAGCGGCCAAATCCGTGGGCATCCGTGTCAACGAATTTGCCATGGGAATGGGTCCTGTATTGATCCGGTTCGGCCGGGGCGAGACCCAATACTCCCTTCGAGCTTTTCCCATCGGCGGCTTTGTGAGCATGGAGGGTGAAGATGAGGACTCGGATGATCCGAGGGCTTTCAATCGAAAGTCGCTCTGGCAGCGCGCTCTGGTTATAGTAGCCGGTTCTTTCATGAATCTCGTTACTACCGTGATACTTATCACCATTCTCGCGCTGGTCATCGGAATGACCAGCAATGTGATCGACCAGGTGACGGCAGGGTATCCGGCGGAAGCGGCAGGTCTAAAGGCCGGTGACAGGATTGTGCAGATAAACGAAACAAAAGTGGACAGCTGGAGCGATGTTACCGGGACGTTGGCAAAAAGCGAAGGCGATAAAGTCACCATCCTGGTGGAGAGGGACGGCAAACAAGTTGCTCTTGTAACCGGCGTCCTTATCAATGAAGAGGGTAGAAGGGTCATCGGAATCACTTCCAGGCTGGAACACTCGTTGATCAAATCCATTGAGGCGGGAGTAGTCAGCACGTGGGATTTGACGGTGGAGATGTTCCGATTCCTCAAGCTGCTTTTTACAGGGGGCGGTTCCATGAATGATCTGGTGGGCCCCGTGGGTATCGTAAGCATAATCAACGAACAGGCAAAGATGGGATTGTTCTATATCGTAAACTTAACAGCTCTCATCAGTCTGAATTTGGCTATCGTCAACATGTTACCCTTCCCTGCGCTGGACGGGGGGCGGCTTTTGTTCCTTGTAATCCGTCAGATAACTGGAAAAAGGATTACCGATGCCATGGAGTCGAAAATACACTTTGCCGGACTCATGCTGCTCTTTGCACTGATGATTTATCTTGTAGTGCAGGACGTGGACCGCTTCATACTAAACTAAAATTGTAATACATTGTTTTGGAGCGTAACCCTCTAAAACATGGGCGAATCTACGTACAACCTGAAAATTTGCACAATCATAGCGAGGAAATATAAAATGCGTTTCAAAGAAACACATTTTATCGGACAGATTGGAATGCTATAATTGCAGTTAAGATAGACGAGGAATGCGATGACAAAACAGGTAAGAGTGGGCAATGTATTTATCGGCGGCGGAGCCCCCGTATCCATTCAATCCATGACTAATACGGATACCAGAGATGTCAGGGCTACAGTGGAACAGATCGCGCGCCTTGCGGATGCAGGCTGTGAAATTGTGCGATGCGCTGTTCCCGATATGGAGGCTGCGGAGGCCATCCGATCGATTAAGAAGGCCATTACACTGCCTCTTGTAGCGGACATTCATTTCGATTACCGTCTGGCTTTAGCTGCCATTGAAAACGGCGCCGACAAAATTCGTTTGAATCCGGGGAACATAGGCGACCCCGAGAGGGTGCAAGCTGTATTGAAAGCGGCAAAAGAGCGAGAGATCCCTATTCGGGTCGGAGTCAATGCAGGTTCGTTGGAAAAGAGCCTGCGTGAGAAATATGGCGGCGTTACTGCGGAGGCCCTTGCGGAAAGCGCCGTTGCTATGGTCCGTCTCATTGAAAGCATGGATTTTAGCCATATCGTGGTATCTCTTAAAGCTTCTGACGTAAGACTGAATTACGATGCCCACTGTATTGTGGCAAAAGAGTTGGATTATCCTCTACATATAGGAATTACGGAATCCGGTACGGTAAATTCGGGAAAGATAAAATCGGCAGCAGGGATAGGCGCGCTGTTACTGGCCGGAATCGGGGACACTATGCGTGTTTCGCTTACGGGAGATCCTGTAGAAGAAGTTCATTTTGCCCGGGAGCTTCTGCAGGCCGTCGGGGTACGAAGAAGCGGTATTGAGTTGATCTCATGTCCCACCTGCGGACGAACACGGGTGGACTTGGTCCGACTGGCAGATCAAGTGGAAAAAAGGCTGGCTCCTTATCAGAAAAGATGGGCGAAAGAAGGTGGAAAACCCATCAAAATAGCCGTTATGGGCTGCGAAGTGAACGGTCCTGGGGAAGCGTCGGATGCTGATATGGGAATAGCTTTCGGTAACGGGAGAGGCGCTTTGTTTCGGAAGGGTGTGCCTGTAGGCACTTATCCGGCGGAAGAGAGTCTGAATTTGCTTTTCGACATGATCGAAAAGGAGCTTGGGGATTCCCAGGATTGATGGCTTTTTTATAGAATGCATGGTATGATTCATTTATAGAAAGGAGTTTGATCCCGATGGAAATACTGGGTTATACGGTAAGCAGCGCCTTGATCTGGATTGCTATCGCCGTATTTTTTGCTGTAATTGAGGCTGTTACCATGGGGCTTACCACCATTTGGTTTACCATTGGAGGCGTAGCTGCCTGCGTCGCTTCGATTGCGGGCGCCTCTGTTCTCGTGCAGGTGATCGTATTCCTTCTCGTATCCATTGTACTTCTCTATTTTACTCGCCCTCTTGCTGAAAAGAAACTTAAGATAGGAACAGAAAAAACCAATGTGGAGAGTTTGCCGGGGAAAACGGCCCTTGTCATAGAGCCAATCACTCCTCATAACACAGGACAGGTAAAAGCTCAGGGACAGATATGGACGGCTATTACCGATTCAGAAGACAGTACTCTGGAGAAGGGTACAACGGTCCGCATTTTAAGAGTCGAAGGGGTTAAGCTGGTAGTGGAGCCTCTCGAATAGCCATATGAAACGGAGGTATAATTATGGATTCTATTTTAACGCTCATTTCGATTTTATTGTTAATCGTCATCGCAATTATTCTGGTTGCAACGAATATTCGAATCGTACCCCAGGCCCATGCCTATGTTATAGAACGCCTGGGAGCCTACAACGGTACATGGCAGGTTGGACTTCACATTAAAATTCCTCTCATCGATAAGATCGCAAAGAAGGTGTCCTTGAAGGAGCACGTTATAGACTTTCCTCCCCAGCCTGTTATCACCAAAGATAACGTTACCATGGAGATCGACACGGTCATTTACTTTCAGATTACGGACCCGAAACTCTATGCTTACGGCGTAGCCAATCCCATGGCGGCCATCGAAAACCTTACGGCTACCACTCTGAGAAACATCATCGGAGACCTGGAGCTGGATCAGACCCTTACCAGCAGAGAGCACATCAATTCAAAAATCCGGATGGTGCTGGACGAAGCAACGGATCCCTGGGGCATTAAGATCAATCGGGTAGAAGTTAAAAACATCATCCCGCCAAGAGATATCCAGAGCGCTATGGAAAAGCAGATGCGGGCGGAGCGGGAACGTAGAGAAGCCATATTGAAGGCCGAGGGAGAGAAGAAATCGGCCATCCTCATTGCGGAAGGCAAAAAGCAAGCCGCCATTCTCGAAGCGGAGGCAGCAAAGGCAGCCGCCATTCTTGAAGCAGAGGCAGCAAAAGAAGCGGCGATCCGCAAGGCAGAAGGTGAATCCACAGCTATACGAATGGTACAACAGGCCAATGCGGACAGCATAAGAATGCTTGTAGAGGCCGGGCCAACAAAGGAAATCATCGCCATTAAGAGCTTAGAATCCTTTATCAAAGCGGCGGACGGCCAAGCGACAAAAATCATCATACCCTCCGAAATTGCCGGCTTAGCCGGGCTGGCTACTTCTCTCAAGGAGTTTATAAAGGAGGATGCAGATAAAAAACTGGAATAGAGGAAGGCAGACTTGAAAGCACTACTAGAGAGCAGTATTAGTTGGAGCAACATTCAGAAACGACCGAAGGAAAATTATCAGTATTACGTGAGACAGGCCACCATTGATAAAGAGACCAACATCTTATCTTTGGAGGTCGGTCTCAATTTTATGCCCGCAAAAGGGGATGAAAACACGATGCAGCTATTGTTGCGCAGCGCATTTCCCCAAATTTCCGGCGCGGAAGTTCGATTCGTCCATATGGAAACTCTGCCGCCGGAGGCGGAGGTGCTGCGCCTTTTGGAGCAGGTGCAGGATATTGAGAGCGAAAACGGCGGCCCTCGGTTTGGAAACGGAGGTCCTCGGTTTGGGAACGGCGCTCGCAAAAAGAAAGAGACTCCCATCGTGGGAAATCAGATCATGGGCAGGAAAATCGATGACCCTTCCGTTCCGATTTCAGAGATTATTACCGGCAGCGATACAGTAACTGTGGAAGGCCGGATTTTCCAAAAGGAAGCCCGTAGCATAAAAAATGAAAAGCAGCTGGTCAGTTATCTGATCACGGACTTTTCCGGTTCAGCCTGCATAAAAACCTTTGTGAGCGAAACCAAATGGAAGCAGATGGATGAATTACTTTCCATAGGGGATTCCATTAAGGTTCGGGGCGTCTTGGAGTTTGACAGCTTTGAGGGGGAGAATGTAATAAGGGCTCGGGACATGGAGAAGATAACCGTGCAAAAGGTTACGGACCAAGCAGAGGAGAAACGTGTGGAGCTTCATGCCCACACGAAGATGAGCGCCATGGACGGGCTTGCCGATGTGCAGGATCTGATTGCAACGGCAGCAGACTGGGGGCATAAGGCCGTAGCTATAACGGATCACGGTGTGGTCCAGTCCTTTCCCGATGCGGCAAAATATGTTCGCAAAAAGAAGCTTCCCATAAAGATCATCTATGGGCTGGAAGGCTATTTAGTGGATGATGAATTAATTCCCGAAGGCGGCGACTTTGATTACAAGTCGGTGCCCAGCTATCATATTATTTTATTGGCAAAGGATCGGCAGGGAATAAAGAATCTTTACAAGTTAGTATCCCTGTCCCATTTAGAGTACTTTTACAGGAGGCCAAGAATTCCCAAATCCGTCCTGCGTGCTCACAGGGAAGGCCTGATCATCGGTTCTGCCTGCGAAGCGGGAGAGGTATTCCAGGGAGTATTGAATGATTTGCCGGAGTCTCGAATGAAGGAAATTCTTTCCCTTTACGATTACCTGGAAATTCAGCCTCTGACCAACAATCGTTTCCTTATTAATGAAGGCAGGGTTGCCGATGAGGAAGCGCTAAAGGAACTCAACCGAAGAATTGTCCGGCTGGGGGAAAGCCATAACATACCCGTTGTGGCTACCTGCGACGTTCATTACATAAAAGAAGAGGAAGCAATCGGCCGTAAAATCCTCATGGCGGGACAGGGCTATAAAGATGCGGAAAGCGGAGAAGGGTTGTATTTGCGGACAACAGAGGAAATGCTGGATGAGTTCTCCTATCTGGGTGAGGAAACCGCCCGCCAGATAGTTATCCATAATCCCAACCGAATTGCAGACGCTGTGGAAGTGTTGTCTCCCGTGCCGGAGGGGAGCTTCCGGCCTGTGATTCCAAATGCAGATGAAATGCTTCGGCAAACTTGCATGAGCCGAGCAATAAGCATTTACGGAGATCCGCTTCCGGAGATTGTAGCCAGCCGACTAGAAAGAGAGCTTCATTCCATTATCAGCAACGGTTATGCGGTTCTATATGTTGCGGCGCAGCTTCTCGTTAAACGATCTCTTTCCGATGGGTATCTGGTGGGATCCAGAGGCTCTGTAGGGTCATCTCTTGCCGCCACCATGGCCGGCATTACCGAAGTCAATCCGCTGCCCGCTCATTACATATGCGCAAATCCGGAATGCAAACATTCCGAATTTATCACGGACAACACATACGACTGCGGCGTCGACCTTCCCGACAAATGTTGTCCAAAATGCGGCCGGCCTTATCGGAAGGACGGCTTCAACATACCTTTTGAGACATTTCTTGGTTTTGAAGGAGATAAAGAACCGGACATCGATCTGAATTTTGCCGGGGAATATCAGCCGGTGGCGCACAAGTACGCAGAAGAGATCTTCGGCAGGGAAAACGTCTTCCGAGCCGGAACCATCAGCACCGTGGCGGCGAAAACGGCTTATGGTTTCGTGCGGAAATATTTTGAGGAGAAGGGCGCGCGTGTAAGCAAGTGGGAGACGGAGAGGCTTACGATGCAATGCACCGGGGTCAGAAGGACTACGGGGCAGCACCCGGGAGGAATTATCATTTTGCCAAAGGGGCATGAGATCTATGAATTCTGCCCCATCCAGCGGCCCGCTAATGATATGAATACGGATATTATCACCACCCATTTCGACTATCATTCCATCGATGAAAACTTGCTGAAGCTGGATATACTGGGACACGATGTGCCATCTATGATCCGTATGCTGGAGGATATGACGGGGGTGGATCCCTTAGGAGTTCCGCTGAAGGATAAAAAAGTGGACGACTTATTTAATGGGACGGAGAGTCTGGATATTCAGATTGAGAATTATCCGTTATCCCATGGGACCTACGGCATTCCGGAATTCGGAACTCAGTTCGTCCGTCAGATGCTGGATGATATTAAGCCCACTCATTTTTCGGATCTTATACGCATATCGGGTCTGTCCCACGGAACGGACGTTTGGATTAACAATGCCCAGAGCGTGATTCAAAGCGGAGAGGCAGGCATCCAGGAGGTCATTTGCACCCGTGACGATATTATGAACTATCTTATTGCAAAGGGGTTACCTCCCAAGACCTCCTTTAAAATAATGGAGAGCGTGCGGAAGGGGAAAAGCATCACCGAAGAGGAAGCTAACATTATGAAGGAGTACAATGTGCCGGATTGGTACATCGAATCCTGCAGAAAAATTAAATATATGTTCCCGAAAGCCCATGCGGTTGCCTATGTGATGATGTCCTACCGAATTGCTTACTACAAAGTGTATTATCCTTTGGCTTTTTATGCCACGTTCTTTACCATGAAAATTGCCGACTTTAATGCGGAGGTTGTCTTGGGCGGTCCCAATGCTGTTTGGGAGAAGATGAAAGAGATTGGCGAAAAAGGAAAAAGCGCTTCACCGAAAGAAACGGACGAGCTTACAGTTCTGGAAGTCGTATATGAAATGTATGCCAGAGGCTTTGAATTCAGCCAGGTGGACCTAAAAGAATCTTCGGCTTTAAAATTCACTGTTAAAGACGGGAAAATATTGCTGCCTTTTCGCGCTGTTGCGGGAGTGGGTGATACTGCGGCGACCAATCTTGCAGAGGCCAGGGATCAAGGACCTTTCCTGTCGGTGGACGACTTGCGGGAACGAGCGAAACTGAACAAGACTGCCATTGAGGCGTTGGAGAAAATGGGCGCCCTCAACGGTTTGCCCGAATCAAACCAGCTAACACTGTTTTAGTTAATAATTGTCTTTGGTGTTGTATTTTCGTGTTGTTGTATTTGGTGTCGGACACCTTTTACAAATAGGACAGCCCAAGTAAGGGGAAATACACATTCAGAGCATGCAGCGGCTGTTCATCATCCGTTATTTCTTACTTTTTTCTTGTATTAGGTGTCAGATGCATTTACAACCGCCGTATTTGTCAGACACCTATTACAAGCAGGAGAAAGGAGGGCTGGGGTATTTATGAATTCCCGCAGTCAATACGTCAAGTTCTTTGAGGAAGAGGTACAAACGCATTATGAGTACATACTCAAGTTCCTGCTGACGGTAACGAAGGATAGCCTGCTTGCATGGGATATTGTACAGGAGACCATGGCAACCGCTTGGGAAAAGGTCCACATTATCAAGCAGTATTCGGATGTCAAGCACGCGTTGCGAAGGATTGCCAGAAACAAGCTCTATGATCATTATGGCAAGAGTAAATCCTATAAGGCGTTGATGAATCGATTGGAGGGTGTTTTTAGGGCTCTGACAGATGAGGATGGGATGCTGCATTTAATAAAGAAAGAAGAGCGCAAAACCCTATTGGCGGCAATTGGGGAGCTCTCAACGGAGAACATGCAAGTCCTGTTGCTCCACTATTTTTATGAACAGCCTTTTCGGGATGTGGCAAAGATGACAGAGACAAATTATAATACCGTCGTGTCACGCCATCGCAGGGCTTTGAAAGAGTTGGAAGAAAAACTTATGGAGAGGAAACAAAATAAACTGCGGGGTTGAAAGTTCAACTGTCATAAACCTCCCTTAAAGTCATATATTTCATAAAGGGGAGGTGTATGAATGGATATATTGGTCAACGGTTACATGTATCCCTTTGTCGATGCGACAGTACTTGAAGCCACATTGCCCCACCTGTCAATGCTGTCGCTGTTTACATATGGGATTACTGCGGAAGGCGATTTGATCCAGCTTGATGACGAAGCATTAATTGAAGCCGCAAGAGCCAACGGTGTGGTGCCGCTTATGGTTCTTGCGGCTATGAATGAGGCGGGAACCTTCGACAGCCAGCTGGCAAGCACGGTTTTGAACAATCCGGAAGCCAGGAACCGGCTTGTGGAAAACATCCTGAACAATATCCGGACAAAAGGGTTGGGAGGCGTCGACTTCGATTTTGAATTTTTGTTTCCCGAAGACCGGGAGGCCTATGCATCCTTTGTAGAGCAGACCAGACAGCGCCTAAATCCGGAAGGGTACATGGTGGCCGTTGCCCTTGCGCCGAAAACCTATGCAGAGCAGCCGGGGCTTCTATATGAAGGACATGATTATGCTTTGTTAGGTGAGGCAGCCAATCTTGCGCTCCTCATGACCTATGAATGGGGCTATATGTTTGGACCGCCAATGGCCGTAGCCCCGGTGAATCTGGTGAGAAGAGTATTGGATTTCGGAGTAACGCAGATACCGCCTTCGAAAATCCTGATGGGAATTCCCAATTACGGCTATGACTGGACCTTGCCCTTTGTCCAAGGGCAATCCATGGCAGAAAAAATCTCCAACACGGAGGCCGTAGAGAGAGCGGCCCGGGTCGGAGCGCAGATACAATATGATCCGGTGGCGGAAACGCCCTTTTATCGATATGTTGACGAGTTGGGCAGGGAACACGAAGTATGGTTTGAGAACGAGGCGAGCATACGCGCCAAGCTGAACCTTGTTGCCGAATACGGATTGGCAGGAGTCAGTTATTGGAATCTGATGGATTACTTCCCTGAGAACTGGGAGGTATTGCATTCCATATTCGGCGTCAGGAAGCTGAGCAGTCCTGCGGAGGTTTTTGCTTAGGGGTAGATTCGCTCTTGTCGGGTTCAATTTTTATTGCCCCTACTGTAATGGCTCCGATTGCAGCCATCTTGCCCAGAGTTTTTGCGCCGTTGAGAACTTTTTTTATATCTCTGTCTTTTACGCCCTTTACGATGTCACCGCTGTTGTTGATGATCAATCTTGCATTGGTGACATAGTTGTTTATGATTTTTTTTCCGCCGGCTTTAAGGTCTTCTTTTCCCGCGTCAATATGTTCCGGTTCTTTTTGTATGCTGCCTACGAGCATATCAGCTGCGCCGCTGGCAATCTGCCCTGCTATGGTGCCTGTAAGGATGGTAGAATCCACTATGCTTTCGCCTAGCTCATCCACGAACTTGTTCTTAGTAATATGTCCTACTATGGAAACCGTACCGCCGATAATGCCTCCAATGACGGCGCCTCCTATAATTGTTGCTTTTTTAATAATATCCATACCTGACTCCCCTTGCTCGATTCTATATAATCTCGATTCTATAGAATATTGTGTACTGCTCTTTTGTATTTACCCTCATTATTATATTTTTACTATAGCAAATGAATGCCACGGTGAAAAGATATGGCGAAAATATACGGGTTCAGCCGGGAAAAGAGAAATCGCAGTTTTCTTTGATATTGAACTCTTCAAAATAGCGGTTTTCCATGGGGATCCACTCCTCCAAAAAGCGCTTGTGCATCTCGGTTCCGTTTCTCGCAAGGATGCGACGGCTTTGTTCTACTGGGTCCAGCGAAAGAAACAGCTTAAGATCGTAATAATTGGACAATTCCGGATGCAGGCTGTAAGCGCCTTCGACCAGGTTTAATTTCCTTGGACGGACTTCCGTGGGAGGGCAAAAGCATTGTGTTTTGCAATCGTATCTCCAGTAGCAAAACCCATCTCCGCGGCGAATATTATCCAGAACTTCTTCCCGAAAGCGTTCCCAATCCACATTGCCCCCTGCTTGCTTCAGTCGCTCCTCTGTCCTTTTTCCGGGTGTAAGAAAAAAATCATCCATATGGAAGACATTGCAGTCATATCGGTGGGAAATAAGCGAGGCGAGGGTGCTCTTACCGGCGGCGGCGTTTCCGTCGATGGCAACGATCTTCGTGCCCGGCTGCTTCAATAGATTATCTATAAGAAAAATAACTTTCTGAAAATGTTCAGTATACTTCATACTCTTTGGTTTCATACCTTTCCGCAGCAAATATAATAAAAGGAATAATTATAAGTTGAATAAGGATTCCGGGGATTGCATTAATAAAAGCTCCGGCGGTAAATATTTCCCAGGAAAATGCGGTGCCGTTTATGCCAAACAGTATATAGGATACAACTCCCCATATCAATCTCCCGCAGAGCATGGCCGCGATCAGCGCAATATACGCGGAGATTTTTCTGCGCGGAAGTAAGCTGTACAGAATCCCTGCAATAAACCCATAAGCGGCAAGTTCAAAAGACATGGATACGGCCATGGGAAACATGATTGGCATGCCGAACAAAAGGCTTCTCAGTAATGGGGTTATGAATCCCACCAGCAGACCATAATGGGCGCCGCAAAGAAAACCGCAGAGTAACACGGGAATATGCATGGGAAGCAATCTGCTGCCAAACTCGGGCACCTGTGCGGTGAGAAAGGGGAGAAGCAAACCGAGAGCCAGGAACAGTCCGCCAAGTACCAGATTTCTTGTTGAAGTTTTCATGATGTCATATCTCCTTCCTAATGAAATAATAATACCACGTAAGTATCGCATTTCATAGGAAGCAAATACATCCGTGGTATTCTTGACATGCTAATAGATTTACACCGGTGAAAACCGATGGTCCTTCAGGCTTTCGCCGGCCTTCAACATATATGGCAATAAATAGGCTTATGATTCTTCCTGTACGGCAGCTGCCTCTCCTTCGGCTTCTTCATCTGCTGCCTTCTGGTGGATTTTTGCCTCACTGATTGAGACCACCAGTTGGGTTTCTTCCAAGTCGGGCGTAATACCTCCGGGGAATTTGATGTCCTTGACGAAGATCGTATCGCCCGCATCCAAGTCTTTAACATCTATTTCAATGAAATTAGGAATATCCTGCGGCAAGCCCTTTACGGGAATCATGTCCCGCTGCAGCTGCAGCAAAAGTCTTCTTTGTTCATAAAGCTCGTCCCCGAGAATTTTTACAGGAACATTGGCTTTTGTTTCTTCGGAAAGTGAAATTTTGTGAAAATCCACATGCATAAACTCACGGTTCACATGGGTGAGCTGGATGTCTTTAATCATCACATTATAATTCTTGCTTCCGTCGAGCACGAGTTTAAATACGGCAGCCCTCCCATGCTCTGCAATATTTTTACGAAGCTCATCTTTTCTTATCTTGACGGCGATCGATTCCATATCCTTTCCGAAAATATTGCCTGGAACATAACCTGCTTTACGCAGTCGCCTGTTCGCTTGACTGCTAGTATCTGTCCGGGTTTCAACGATTAAAGTTCCCGTGTTGCTCATACTACCAACCTCCTTTGTACGTCGCCTGCTTATCTGTCAGCAGCATTTCCTTATATCTAATTATATATACATTTTAACAGAAAAAAGTATATAACACAAGGCAAAGGGGGGGGAAGGGGCGGGAAGGATAAAATAAAACACGCACGAGACTTAAGCTCGTGCGCGTTTCGAAGTGCCGTCACAGCAAAGTTATTTTATCATGTTGTCAACGGAATCCATTACCTTATCCAGCATCTGCAGCGCTTCCTTCATCTCCTGCTCGGTGATGATAAGCGGCGGAGAAACGTGAATCATATTCTCATGAGAATAAGTATAGAAGCCCTCCGCTTTCAGCATGCCCAGAATCTTGGCCATGATTCCTTCAGGATCCTTGCCAAAGGGTACGATGGGTTCTCTGGTGTTCTTATCTTTTACGAACTCCACGATGGAGAACAGTCCGATATAACGAACATCTCCAACGCAGGGGTGCTTGGCCTTCAGAGCCTCGAGGCCTTCGCCAAGAATCTTGCCGACCTTCAGTACGTTTTCGAAGACCTTGTCCTCTTTGTAAGCGTCGATGGCAGCGATGGCAACTGCGCAGCCCATGGGATGGGCGCTGTAGGTCAGACCGCAGAACATCTTGTTGTCATCAAAGTAATCAGCAATCTTCTTGGAAGCAATTACGCCGCCGAGGGGAACGTAACCGCAGGTAACGCCTTTCGCAAAGGTTACCAGGTCAGGTTTTACATCCCAATTCTGGAATGCGAACCATTTACCGGTTCTTCCGAAACCTGCCATGACTTCATCACAGACCATGCAGATATCATATTTGTCGCAGAGAGCTCTTACGCCTTCCAGGTAGCCTTTGGGAGGAATGAGAACACCGTTGGAACCTACAACGGTCTCCATGAAAATAGCAGCGATCTGGTGAGGACCTTCATACAGAATCTGATTCTCTAAAAGCTCCAGATAGAATTCGGTCACATCTTCTTCTTTCTCAAATTTACATGCCTTGGGAGCTCTGTAGGGATAGGGCCCGTCAAACTTGATAAATCCGGGAATACCGGGCTCGTTGATGAATCTTCTCGGCTCGCCGGTCAAGTTAGCTGAACCATAGGTAGCGCCGTGATAGGAACGATACATGGAGAAAATCTTCCATTTTCCGGTGTAAGCTTTCGCCATTTTGATGGCGTTTTCGTTGGCTTCCGCGCCTGCATTGGTGAAGAATACCTTTGCTCCTTCAAGGCCGGATACTTCTACGATCTTCCGAGCGGCTTCCGTACGCACATCGCAGGAGAAGGAGGGAGCAAGGAACGCCATCTTGTCTGCCTGATCCTTGATTGCCTGGATCAGCTTCTTGTTACCATGACCCAAGTTCATGTTAACCAATTGAGCGGACATGTCATAATATTTTTTGCCGTCCTCATCCCAGAAGTAAATGCCTTCTGTTTTCACGATGTTAATCGGATTGATTTTGCTTTGGGCTGACCAGGAATACAGGTTATATTTCTTGCCCATTTCAACTACGTTTGACATCTTGTTTCCTCCTCATTCTTTAATTATTCAGGAATAACGGATCAGACTAATAATTAGTAGGTTTTTCCGTCAAACAGCTCTTCGTCTGTGGGCTGTGTGGACGGAATCGGGGTGGCGAGGTAGGTGAAGTTCAACAGATCTTTCCAGTTTGCGTTGTGGGAGATGCTGTTGCCGCCCCAGGTACCACAACCCAATGTCATGGACATGGGATAACCGCAGGTCCAAGCTCCGCTGTTTACCAGAGATTGTGCCTGGTTTACAACAACCTTGGTAACCTTGATTCTCTGGGCCATGATATGGGGTTTTTCCATGTCTGATGTGTGGATTCCGCAGCTGTGTCCGAGTCCCATGTAGTTCAGGATGTTTTCCATCTGCTGCAAAGCATCTTCGAAGTCCTTTGCCTTTCTCAGTTCGGCAACGGGGGAGAGTTTCTCGCCGGTGAGCGGGAATTCGTTTCCGTAACCGCCGTTTTCTTCCACCATGATGATCTTTGTATCTTCAGGAACTTCGATTCCGGCCAGCTTGGCAATTTCTACAGCGGGTCTGGCTACGATGTGGCGGTTGAGCACATGATCATTCGGTGTGTTGGGCCACAATGTCTTAACGATTTTTTCTTTTTCCTCAGAACCGTCTTTAATCGTATAACCGCCCTTCTTTGCCATGGCTTCTACAAATGCGTCATAGCAGCTCTCGAAGACGATGATGTTGTTTTCCGTTGAGCAGCTTGTGGCGTTATCGAAGGATTTAGAAGCGATGATGAGATCGGCAACCTTGTCGAGATCTGTGGTGCCATCAACGATGGTAACAACGTTTCCGGTTCCTACGCCGATGGTGGGGGTTCCGGAGCTATATGCGGCACGGACCATGGGTGTTCCGCCGGTTGCAAGAACGAAGTCAACTTGCTTCATCAGTTCAGCGGATGTTTCAATGCTTACGTATTCCGGCTCGATGGGAATAACGAGATCTTCGGGAGCACCGTAGTCCTTCAAAGTTTCACGAATCTTTTGGGCAACAAACATATTGGTCTTTGCTGCTTTCGGATGGGGTGCAAGGATGATGGCGTTTCTGCCCTTGATAGCGGAAATGGATTTGAAAATCGGAGTAGCTTCGCCGTTTGTAACAGGCATGATGGCTCCGATAACGCCCATGGGTCTGGCATAAACCTTTACGCCGGTTTCCTTGTTCTCTTCGACGAGTCCGACGGATTTCTTGCCTTTCATGTCGCGATATCCGCCCTTAACTTTCGTGTAGATCTTTGCTACCTTGTGCTCGACGATACCCATACCGGATTCGGCGGCCAGCATTTCTGCAGCCTGCTGTGCCCATTCGGGGCGGGTAGTTCTATAGGCGATGGCTGCACAGAGTTCATCAACTCTTTCCTGTGTGTAGCCGTCTGCAATTGCCTGTGCGGCCTTTGCCCTTGCTACGAGCTCACTAACGTACTTTGCATAATCAATCGACATTGCTTCTTCCTCCTTAGAATTTTCTACCTATAGTGGTTTTAGGACAAGAGAAGACCCCTTGTCCGACGGACAACCTACTACCAATAATATTAACGCAAAAACCATACCATAAACAACATAATATTTTATTAAAGTTTATTAAAGCGAAAATGGCGGCCCGTAGCAGGGACAAGCCTTTATTTGCAATGAATCCGGCCTTCGCAAGGTTTCGCTTTCGGCGAAGGCGCTAAACGTGCCCTTGATTTCCTGAGAAACTGGTGATACAATTATGAATCGACAGAAGTTTGTTAATTTTTTACTTTGTAAAGTCTCTTGAAAAATGCCTAACTGGTTAGATGATTCGATATTGAATCAAAATGATTCAATAATTAATCAATATATAATGCTCTGAGCCGCCCTGATTCCTCTGTTTGGCGGCAGCGATAACGATCTTTTCTACATTTACTATTATAGTCCTTATAGGACAGAAAGGCAATGGATATGGACAACGAATTGGATGCAAGAAAATATGGATTGGACATAAATGACATGCTGCCCATCTTGAACAGCATCGGTCAGGCTATCTTTATCGATGATGCAGAGGGGTACGCCCTGTGGATTAATAAAGCCTGTGAGGAAATATACCGAATTAATAAAGAAGATGTTATAGGCAAACATTGCACTTATCTGGAACATATGGGGATCTTTGCGCCCTCCGTTGCCCGGCGGGTGTTGGAAGAAAAAAGGGAAGTTACCATCCTACATAAAAACAAGGACGGAAAGCAGCTGTTAAGCACGGGGATGCCTATTTGGAATGAGAAGGGCGAACTCTCAAAAATCGTATCCACCTCCCATGATGTAACAGAACTGATGGAACTGCAGAACAAGTTGGAGAGCATACAGAGCGCCTTACAGGACATGTGGACCGGAGAAGTGCATAAATATGAAGGGATAATCGCCAACAGCCCTTCCATGCTCGGCGTGATCCAGATGGCAGAACGGCTGGCTTCGCTGGATACTACGGTTCTGATTACCGGCGAATCCGGATCAGGAAAGGGTGTTATCGCCAAACTTATCCACGAGATAGGAGATCGAAGGGATCAACCCTTTATTCAGATTAACTGCGGCGCTATCCCTGCAAATCTTCTCGAAACTGAGCTGTTCGGCTATGAGAGAGGCGCCTTTACGGGTTCCCGAAAGGAAGGAAAGAAAGGCCTTTTTGAAGCGGCGAGAAACGGAACGGTGTTCTTGGACGAAATATCCGAGCTTCCTTTAAACCTGCAGGTAAAGATCCTTCAGGTTATCCAGGAAAAAGCCGTTCAAAGGGTCGGAGGTTTGGAAAGCATTCCGGTGGATGTGAGAATCATATCGGCTACCAATCGGAATCTGGAAGAGATGGTCAAAGAGGGCCGTTTCAGGGAGGATCTATTCTACAGACTCAATGTGGTGCCCATCGCAATTCCGGCGCTTCGCGACCGGCCGGAAGACATCGTCCCCATGATTCGAGCCTTTCTGCATAAAAACAACGAGAAATTCAATGAGCATAAGACCATGAACACGGCGGCCATGTCCATTTTGTTGAAATATAGGTGGCCCGGAAATGTAAGGGAGCTGGAAAATATCATCGAGCGGCTGGTCATCACTACCAAAGAAAGTATTATAGGTCCGGAGAACCTGCCCAGCTATATTTTTGAAAATGCAAGGAGCCCGGGAGAAATCAGCATCTCTCAATGCACAAGCCTGCAGGATACTCTGGATGCCGTGGAGAAACAAATCCTTTCCGACGCCCTGGCCGAATACAAGACAACCCGAGAAATTGCCAGGGCCCTTGGCATCAGCCAGCCAACCGTGGTAAGGAAGTTGGCAAAGCACGGGTTATAGACAACTTATAATAATTTTTTGGTTTTGTATCTGAAGAAATATGTTGAAAAATTATAAAAAATAAAAAAGATTGTCTAAGCGGCTTGAATTGCTTGCTATTGGATGGTAAAATATAATAACTTTATTGCGTCGAAGAGCGCTGAGGTTTGTGACAAGAATGACGTCGCATGGACGAACAAGTTGAACATCAAAAACGAAATGAATAATCATCAATAATTGTACTAACCGGCCTGAGTTCCTTGGAGAAACAGTCGGAGAACGAAGAAAGGGGTCAACAACTATGGGAAAGAAGCTATTATCTATTGTTTTAAGTCTCACTTTGGTGTTGGGATCCATGGGCATGGCCTTCGGCGAAACAGGAGAAGATCCTATTTTTGCGGACATGCCGGACAACTGGTCCACCGCTGCGCTGAATAAAGCAGTAGAGAACCAACTGCTGAAAGGTTATGAAGAAGGCGGCAAGATGCTGATTAAAGCAGACAATCCGTTGACACGGGCCGAGATGGCAGCTGTGGTAAACAGAGCCTTTGCATCTTCTGCGGAAGCGGACATCAGCAAGGTGACCGACGTCGCCGCCACTGCTTGGTATGCCAAGGATATGGCAAAAGCCGTAAAGATGGGCACCTTTGCTTATGACACAAAAATGCGTCCCAATGACAAGATAACAAGGGAGGAAGCCTTTGCCGTGTTGGCCAGAGCCTTTAAGCTGGCAGGTTCCGATGCGGAATACAAAGCGCTGAACAAATTCTCAGATAAAGCAGATATTGCAGCCTGGGCATTGAAAGATCTGGATGGTATGGCCGCAGCCGGTTATATTCAGGGCTTCGACGGCAAGCTGAACCCCAAAGCCAACATCACCAGAGCAGAGTTCGCGGTCGTGATGGATAATTTGGTGAAGCAGTACATCGATAAGGCCGGAACCGTGACAGAAGTAGTTGCCTCCGGTAATGTGGTAATTCGCGTTCCCGGTGTGACGCTCCAGAACGTGACGATAAAAGGTGATCTTGTTATCGCTGACGGCGTGGGCGAAGGAGACGTAACCCTCGATAGCGTCAAGGTTGAGGGCAGAACCGTAATCCGCGGCGGCGGCGAAAACTCCATTATCATTAAAGGGAATTCCGATCTTGGCAGAGTAATCGTTTCCAAGGTCGACGGCAAAGTGCGCATAGCCGTCGAAGGCAATGCTGAACGTTGAAATCATATATGTAGATGACGGCTCCGACGACGTTATCGTTGAAGGAACCATCGGTACCCTTGAAGTTGCAGGAGACGGTATTACCGTTACCGCAGTGGGAGCAACCCTGACCAAGCGGTGTTATCAGCGGTGACAACTCCCGCATCGTATTGGGATGCCGGATCCACACTTAAAGAAGGCGCGATCAATGGAAACGCCTCCGTCATTACTGTAAATGCAGGAGCTACGGTTGATAAAATCACAGTCAGCGCTGCCGGCGCCAAAGTAGAAGGAACCGGTACCGTTAAAACCGTAGTACTCACAAGCGATGCGAAAGATGTTGTCGTCACAACTCCGGGAACAAAGATTGAAGAAGAGCAAGGTGAAGCTCCGGGAACCGGCGGTGGTGGCGGTGGCGGAAGTAATGTGCCGACGCCTTCGATGAGCATTGCGGGAATATATATTGATGGTGAAAAAAGAGATGATATTTACAATGCTAGTGAAAACTTATACACAATACCAGATGATGCAGAAAAAAATAATACTGGCATCGATGTTACAATTGGAAATACGACCAACGTATCATACAGCGTAAGTATCGACATAAAAAAAGGTTCCAATAGCGTTGCGCATGCAGAAGCATCTGGCATACAGGGAGTTTATATCGCGGCTTTGAGTGATTATGGCGCGGTAACATTTGATGATATTGGAAGAATGTTTGACAGGTTAGGCACAACACGATCCGGGTGGTATAAGGATGGGAATGGAGCAACTATTACTCTTGAAACCGATGAAGCAGCATTTACGGAAGCGATAGATACGTTATTTGATCGCATGGGACCGTCGGATGTTTATACAGTAACGGTAAGATTAACTCCGGCAGGTGGAAGTGCAGGAGAATTATCATTTAACGTGACCAGAGCTTACTAGTTCCTATCTCAGAAAGTTGCGTCAATCGATATGTAATTACGTAATAATAAAATAGGGTAGGCAATTCTGCCTACCCTATAAACTGAAAGAACGTTTTTATAATAGAACTTTTGCATTGACAAGGTGAGCAGTATAGCATGGCCAAAACCAATAAAAGGAAAACAAGAATATTCATTTTGTCAGTCTGCATCCTGTTGGTGTTAATTGCGGCAGTTGCCTTTTTTGGCCATCAATTGCTGTTTAATAATCTTGATCAGGATGAGAAAGCTGCTATTGACGATGAAGTGGGAAAGATCACCCAGTCTATCGTCGAGGAAATCCTGAACAGCGATACAGATTATTTCTCAGAAACTGCCGGAACGGATAGCGGAGAGAATGCAGAAGGGTCTCCTCAAACAAGTCAAAGTGAAGGGGAACCGAATAGCCAGCCCGACTCGAAAGAGGATCGAATTGCCAGCGTGATTGCTAAATATGAGAACGGTTTTGAAAAGCTTAAAAGAGAAGCAGATGCAATACTGGCAAGACTTGTGGAAGAAGTCAAAGCAGATTATAAAGCTTTAATAGCTTCCGGCGGAGGAAAGACAGACTTGATTCGGCTTGGCGCTTCCTACACCAATAAGGTGAATGCTTACGAATCCAGCTTTGATTCCGGTGTAACGCTGCTCCTTTCTAAAATGGGCGAAGACCTCAGGGCGGCTGGCATGCCCGAAGGAGAAGTAAAAGACTATATCAGACGTGTGGAAGCGGAATATAAGGAGATAAAAGAAAAGCGGCAGGCTCAGATGCTTGATAAGGCAAAAGAGTACTTATAATTGTTTTCATTAATTTCTTGCAGGAGGACCATTTTATATGGCGGACTTGGAATACACTCAATATGGCGATCGGATGCAAATTGAAGAAGGCTACAGCATACGGGAACTGATTGATATATTACTGGCTCATTTAAAAATGATATTGATCATTACCATTGTGGCCGGGCTGCTGGCTTTCGTCATCAGTCAGTTTTTTATCACCCCTCAATATGAAGCCAGCGTGAAGCTCTTTGTAAACAACTCCAGAGCGGGGCGTGCGGACACCACCAGTATAAGCGACCTCAATGCTTCGGAGCGTCTGGTCAATACATATATGGAGATTGTAAAGAGCAACACGGTTCTGGAAAAGGTAGCCTTAAACGACAATCTCGATTACTCTATTGAGAGCTTAAAAAAAATGGTCAGTACCCAGGCCGTTCAAAATACCGAGATTTTCTATGTAAAGGTAATGAGTGACAACCCCCATCATGCACAGTTGCTGGCAAATCGGATTGCCATGGACGCACCGGAAGAAATCATGGATTTCGTCGAGGCAACCTCTGTTAAAGTCATTGATTTTGCCACACTACCGACGGATCAGGCGACTCCTAACGTCAAACTTAATACAGCCATCGGGCTGCTTCTTGGACTGGTTTTGAGCGTTCTGCTTGTGCTCCTGCTGGATATGTTGGATGTGACAATCCGCTCAGAAGAAGACATTAAGAGACTTACGGATTTACCCGTTCTGGGTGTTATTCCATTTATTGAAACAATGGATGGCAAGGGAAAGACAAACGGCTACGTTTATGGAGGTAAGTATGGCTATTAGTAGATCAGGCAGAAACTTCTTTAAGAGAGGCAAGATGGAAAACGATGTCAACGTAGCGTATACTCTTCTCAGTGAGCATACAGCCTTTCATGTTAAGGAAGCATACAAGGCAATGCGTACCAATGTAATGTTTTCCGTTCCGAATGAAGGCTGTAAAGTTATTGGCGTTACAAGCGCAGTTCCCAGCGAAGGGAAAAGTACTACCGTGTTGAACCTCTCCATTACCTTCGCTGAAACAGGCACCAAAGTGCTGCTCATCGATGCGGATATGCGCCGGCCCAATATCAAAAAAATACTCAATTCCGGAGAAGGTGCAGGTCTTTCCGATGTTTTGGCAAGGTTTGTTAAGGCCAAAGAAGTAATTCGCCCCTCGGGCTATGAGAATCTGGACGTTATATTCAGCGGCAATATTCCGCCCAATCCGGTGGAACTTCTGGCCTCCGATACTATGAAAGACATGATCGAAGAACTTAAGGCTGAATATGACTATATCTTTATCGATACTCCGCCTATAAATGTAGTGACCGATGCGACAGTAGTATCAAGGCTTCTCCACGGAATCATCTTAATTGCCCGTGAAAATGTCAGCAGGAAGGATGAAGTGGCAGAGGCAATGAATAAGCTTCAGTTTGTCAATGCGAAGATATTAGGGCTGGTCTTAAATGATAAGATGTACCAGAGTAAACGGCGCGGCCGTTACGGAAAATACAAGCATTACTACAATTACAAAAAATATGGCGAAGATGATTGATTGGCATACACATATTCTCCCGCTAATGGACGACGGAAGCAGAAGCACAGAGGAGTCCGCAACCATGCTGGAACGCTGTATTAATATGGGCGTGAAAGGGGTTGTGCTAACTCCTCATTTTTATCCGTACAAAGAAGATCCGGAAAGCTTTTTGAAGAGAAGAGACCGTTCTCTCGCCAGACTAAAGGAACATATTTCGAAATCTCCGGCCTGGCCGGCTTTAATATCCGGCGCAGAAGTTTACTACTTTCCGGAATTGGCCCTCTTGGAAGAAGAACGTCTGAAGGAATTATGCATCGGAGAAAGCCGCTATCTAATGGTGGAGCTGCCGGCAGAACCGTGGGATGAAGATATATACATTACTCTTGAAAGCATGATCTGCAACCGGAAAATCATTCCGGTGCTTGCGCATATCGACCGCTATTTTCATTTTATTAAGGATGTGGCGCCTCTGCGGGAACTGATTCGTTTGGGTATGCTTGTGCAGCTGAATGTGGAAGCCCTGGATGGCTTTTTTACCCGGAGGAAGGCTTTGAAATGGATCGATGCAGGCATGGTGCATTTGCTGGCATCGGATTGTCACGACGTATCTAAACGTCCGCCAAACCTGGATAGAGGCTGCGAGATCCTGAGAAAGCATATAGATCAAAAAACGATAGAAAGGATAACAACCGTAACACCATAAACTTAGAGCTTTGCTTTCATTTCGATATATTAGCAGGGACAAGGTATTTATGCCTTGTCCCTAATAGTTAAGATTTACTCGTATCTGAGTATCTGTACTCATGTCTATTCATATCTCGTCTTGAAATTAATCTCATCCGGCGTGATTTTCCAATCCTCTTTCCAGACTACTTTAGCCGGCCGGATGCAGTCTGGAACCGGACATACATTGATGCAGAGGTGGCAGCCAACGCACTCGTCATTGATGGAGGGACGCCGATTTTCAAAGTCCCAGTTTATGGCCTGGTGTGCCGCGTCAAAACAGGAAATATAGCATCTTCCGCAACCGATGCACAAGTCGTGGTCTATATCAACAATGATCTTAAAGTTGCGCTGCAGCTCTTCCGCAGGTATTATATTTGGAAGCGCCAATCCCACCATATCTTCTACCTTTTCGTAGCCTTCCTCTTCCATATAGTAGGACAATCCGCTGATCATATCCGAAACGATTCGGTATCCGTACTGCATGACGGAGGTAGTCACCTGCACGTTATGGCAGCCGACCAGGATATATTCAAGCGCATCCCTCCAGGTTTCTATACCTCCTATACCGCTCATCTGGATGTTCTTAAGGAGGGGGTGCTGTTTCATCTGCGCAATGAAACGCAATCCGATCGGCTTAACTGCCGCCCCGGAGTAGCCCGAGATGGACGATTTGCCGTTAACCACCGGCATGGCGGTCTTGAACTCCAGATCAATATTAGTAATTGACTTGATCGTATTTATGGCCGAGATTCCTGCGGCTCCGCCTTCTATGGCTGCGATGGCCGGTTCCTCCATATTCCCTATATTCGGTGTCATCTTTGCGATTACCGGCAGGTCTGTCGCGTCGGAAACAGCCTTTGAATATTGACGGACCAGATCCGGGTTTTGGCCTACATCGGATCCCATTGCATGGCTCGTCATCTGGGGGCAGGAGAAATTACACTCGATCATATCGGCGCCGGTCTCCGTGACGAGTTTGGCAAGCTGGCTCCATTCCTCCTCGCTGCTTCCCATAATGCTCGCCACCATCACCTTATCGGGATAGTCTCTCTTGAGGCGATACATGGCCTGCAGATTATCCTCCAAAGGCTTATCAGATATCTGCTCCATGTTTTTAAAGCCGATCCAGGGTGTGGATTCCTTTGCGATATTGTCAAACCGGGGTGAGCATTCGTCTGCAATGAAAATGCCGACGGTTTTGAAAAAAACACCGCCCCATCCCGCTTCGTAGGCTTTTTTCACCATATCGTAACTGCCGGCCACGGGAGAAGACGATAAGAAAAACGGGTTTTCGCATTTAACGCCTAAATATTCAATGGACAAGTCTGCTTTGTGAGCCATTAGTTGACACCTTCTTTCTTGGAGAGATACTTCATGATGCTTTCGGCAACGGATTTCCCCTGAGCCACCGCTTCCACTACTGTTTTGCCGCCGTTTACGATATCACCGGCTGCAAAGACGCCTTCGATGTTCGTGAATCCCTTTGTGATATCGCAGGCAATCGTTCCGTTTTCGTTCAGTTCGATTTCCGGTACGATTTTCTTCATGTCGTCCGCTTCCTGGCCTATGGCAAATACAATCATATCTGCCTTGAGTTTTAACTCAGAGTAGTCGTCCGTTCCCGTGGCTATAAGGCCGGCGACTTTACCGTCGTCTTCAAGAATTTCTTTTGGGGCAAACTTAGTTATGATGCTGATTCCAAGGGACTGGACATATTCTATTTCCGCAATATCTGCCGGCGCCTCTTCAATGGTCCTCCTGTATACGATGGTAACCCGTTCCGCGCCGAGGAGTTTGGCCGTTGCCGCGCAGTCCATGGCTACATCGCCGCCTCCGATTACGATTACGTTTCCTTCTACCTTCATTTCTCCGTTTGAAGATCTGGCCTCTTTTAAGAATTCGATGGCATACCGAACGCCTTGCAAATCGGCGCCCGGTATATCGATCTGCCGAGACTTCCAAAGTCCGGTTCCGATGAAGAATGCTTTGTAGCCTTGTTCTTTCAAATCATCTATGGTGACGTCTCTTCCGACCTTCGTGTTGAAGACGAATTTCACACCCAACTCTTTTACTTTTTCGATATCGAAATCTACTACGTCCTGTGGCAGCCTGGAAGGTATAATCCCGTATGTCAGCATTCCGCCGGGCTTGTCCAGCGCTTCAAAAATTGTTACCTGATATCCTTCTCTGGCCAGCATGGATGCGCAGGACAGCGAAGCGGGCCCGGAGCCGATGCATGCGACTTTTTCCTTGTTCGCTTCTTTCGGCTCTAATATCTTCATATTGAATTTTCTTTCTGTATCGATGGCAAAGGCCTGAAGCTTACCGATTTGTATCGGTCTGTCAATACCCGTTCTACTGCACGCTTCCTCGCACAGCCTGTCATAAGGACATACCTTTGCGCAGCATCCTCCCAAGGCATTTGCTTCTCGAATGGTAGCTGCGGCTCCTTTGAAATTTCGAAAACGGATGGATCGGATAAAATCTGCAGGCTTGGTATCGGCGGGGCAGCCTTTACTGCATGGCGCATCGTAACATAATACGCACCGGGCTGCTTCTTCCATGGCCGTTCTGGTATTATAGCCATGGGCCGCTTCGTCCAGATAACCTTTTTTTATCTCTTTTCCCTGCAATTGATTCTTTGCTGTTACTTTACTCAAGCGTTTTTCACCCCTATTCCCATTAATTTGATTTCAAGTCTCTGAGAAAATCTTTGAAGAAATTACCTTTAGTGTTTCTACCTTTGTAAAATAAAATACATTGAATGTGGTAGTAAGTTGTTTTTCGCCGGGGATCAAAATATACTGTGCAATTGAGTGGCGTTGATGATATGATTATTAATATAGATAACCTCGATATAGATAACTTCGTTTAAGGAGGTGCGGCTTGTGGAAGATTTTTATTGTCCTAAGTGCTTTTCTAAATTAAAAAGACTTGAAGGCTGCGGCGCAGTAGGATATTTTTGTGACAGCTGCAAAACCCTGATCTCCAGAAAGAAGATTCTCAGCCACGAAGAGGTGGTAAAAAAGATCAAACAAAATCCTTAAAAAAAATTGACAAGGCCGGTTCCTTATGATATTCTCTTCGAGTAGAAACAAAGCAGAAGTCATCCGCTTCTCACCTCACGGCCCCGGCTGTGACGGTTTATACAGAAGACCCAGATGAAACGACACGGCTGTTGCCTTGGATATTGAGTTTGGTGGTTTTGAGAGCGGATACTTTATGTAGCCGCTTTATTTATCTAGGAGGTGCGAAACATTATTAAGGAAAATCAGATCAACGAAGAAATTCGTGACAAGGAAGTCAGAGTAATTGACAGTGACGGGACGCAATTGGGGATCCTACCGATTGAAGAGGCTTTGCAATTGTCCATAGACAGGAGACTGGACCTGGTTAAGATTGCGCCTCAGGCGAAGCCCCCGGTCTGCAAGATCATGGACTACGGGAAGTACCGATATGATCTTCAAAAGAAGGAAAAAGAAGCCCGCAAAAAGCAGAAGACAATTGAACTCAAAGAAATCCGCCTGTCTACTTTTATCGAGGACCACGACTTGATGGTGAAAGCCAACAATGCGTCAAAATTCCTGAAAGAGGGAGACAAGGTAAAGGTCAGCCTGCGTTTTCGCGGCCGTGAAAGAGATCATGTCGATGTGGGGCAGAAGGTCATGGAAAGATTTGCGGAAGCCATATCTGAGACAGGCAGCGTAGAGAAAGCGCCCCTCCTTGAAGGCAGAAGCCTGATCATGATTTTAGCACCGAAGATTAAATAAATACAAAACCACGTCACGTATAGGGAGGTTATAGTAAAATGGCAAAGATGAAATCCCACAGGGGAGCAAGCAAGCGATTCAAAATTACAGGAACCGGTAAGGTTATGAGACATAAGGCGTACAAGAGCCATATTCTTACCAAGAAAACCGCCAAGAGAAAAAGAGGATTGAGACAATCCACCCTGCTCACAAGCGCAGACGAAAAAAGAATCAAGAGCGTATTGAACGTATAGTTTAGGAGGTAAGAAGAAATGGCAAGAGTAAAAAGAGGAATTAACACTCGTAAAAGACATAGAAAAATATTAAAGCAGGCAAAAGGTTTCTACGGCGCTAAGAGCAAGATCTTCAGAGCGGCCAATCCCGCGGTCATGAGATCTTTGAGCTCCGCTTATATCGGAAGAAAGCATAGAAAGAGAGATTTCAGAAGGCTCTGGATTTCCAGAATCAACGCAGGCGCCAGAATGAACGGTCTTTCTTACAGCAAGATGATGAACGGCCTGAAGCTCTCCGGCATCGAAATCAACCGCAAGATGCTGTCCGAGTTGGCAGTGCATGATCCGGCAGGTTTTGCCCAGCTGGCAGAAACAGCCAAGAAAGCAGTGCAGAAATAGAATTCAATCGACAATAAAATTTGACAAATAATACCCCTCTGACAGGCTATAATCCAATGAAAGCCGGCGGAGGGGTTTTTCTATGGTCATTTATGCAGAATATCTTTTTCTGGAAAATGGAGTAGCGGGTTTCATGATTCTGTTGCTCACCCGCAGAATTTGCGGTTTTCTTTCGTCCTGGCCAAGGCTTGTCCTTGGAAGTGCGCTCTGCGGGCTCTATGCATTCATTCTATTTTGGGAAGGATTGCCTTGGTGGCTTGCGACTCTTTTCAAGGTAATGTTCTCTGTAGGAGTAGTGGCCTTGGTTTTTCCCTCCCTTGGTGTGAAAGGCATCTTGCGGTCTCTGCTGGTATTCTATCTTGTAAGCTTTGCCATGGGAGGAATCGTCATCGGCTCCATGTACTTTTTCAACAGTACGGGGATAACGGCAAGAGGTGCCTTTTACATAGGTCAAATCACTTACATAAAAGTGTTTTCGGGGATGGCATTGGCATGGGCAGTCCTTTACGCCTTTTCCTCCTTTATAAAAACCCGGCTTAGAAAAGACAGGTCAGAGGCGAAACTCCGCGTCACATTGGGCAATCAAACTGTAACAATGAAGGGCTTCGTAGACACGGGTAATTTTCTCAGGGACCCCATCAGCGGGCGACCGGTCTGCGTAACCACAAAGCAGGTGATGGAAAGATTGACGCCGGAAGAAACCCAATTTTGCCTGGTTCCGTACAGAGGTGTGGGTAAAGAGGGAGGGCTGCTTGCAGGGATTCGGCCGGACAGCGCCGTTTTGCTGGCGCCCGGGAAGAAACCCCAACCAGTGAGCATCGTATTGGCTGTTTCAAAAGGCGAATTGCCCGTCGGGCATGACGGAAGAAGGTACGACGTTTTATTGCATGAGGCATTGACGGAAGGAGGCATTCTGCAAAGTGAATAGAGAAGGGACCAATATAGGAAAATGGCTGAAAATGTGGTGGGAAAGAACTCGGCTGCTATGGATTCGTTTGCGTTGGAGACTTGAGAGATGGTCTGCTGAAAAGGGTCTCTATTACATAGGAGGAAGTGATGCGCTTCCGGCGCCTCTTTCTCCGGAGGAAGAAAAGCAACTCATTGTACAGTTGGTGCTTCCCGAGGAGCAGGATGTTGACGAAGAAAGAATGAAGCGCTGCAAGGAGGCAAAGACAATTTTAATTGAACGGAACCTGCGTCTGGTGGTGTATATTGCCAAAAAGTTTGAAAATGCGGGTATCAACGTGGAGGACCTGATTTCCATCGGAACCATCGGGCTTATTAAAGCAGTAAATACCTTCAATCCGGAGAAGAACATCAAATTGGCCACCTATGCTTCCCGGTGCATAGAGAACGAAATTCTCATGTATCTTAGGCGCAACAGTCGCACGAGGACGGAAGTATCTTTCGACGAGCCTCTTAATGTAGACTGGGACGGAAATGAGCTTTTGCTGTCGGATATTCTGGGAACGGAAAGTGATATTGTCTACAACCATATCGAGGAGGAAGTGAATCGGAGCCTGCTCGGTTATGCGATGAAAAAGCTGACTTTAAGGGAAAAGCAGATCATGGAAATGCGTTTCGGTCTGGTTAGCGGACGGGAAATGACCCAAAAAGAAGTTGCCGATAGGATGGGTATTTCGCAATCCTATATTTCCAGGCTGGAGAAAAAGATCATTATACGTCTGCAAAAAGAGATACGTAAATTGGGGTAGGACAGCTTTCGACAGTATGAAAAAAGGGGGCGCTGTACATAAATAAAATAAGACGCGACTTAATTTGCTAAAGGGGGCAAACAGGGAAGCGGGGATTTTCGAAATGGCAGCGAAAGTTGAAATATGTGGCGTTAATACATCTAAATTACCCGTGTACAAAGACGCGCAAATGAAGGAGATGATCGAGAAAATCAAACAAGGAGACAAAGAGACAAGAGATGAATTCATCAGAGGAAACTTAAGACTGGTGCTTTCTGTTATTCAGAGGTTCAGCAATCGAGGAGAAAATCCCGATGACCTGTTTCAGGTAGGGTGCATTGGCCTTATTAAGGCTCTGGATAACTTCGATACCTCACATAATGTGAAGTTCAGCACCTATGCAGTGCCCATGATCATCGGTGAAATACGACGCTATCTCAGAGACAACAATGCGATTCGTGTCAGTCGTTCCCTCAGGGACATGGCCTATAAAGCATTGCAGGCCAAGGAAAAGCTCACGAAGCAGAGCCAGCGGGAGCCAACAGTTTCTGAGATTGCAAAGGAGTTGGATGTTGCTGTAGAAGAAGTGGTGCTGGCCCTTGATTCTATACAGGATCCCATCTCACTTTTTGAACCTGTATTCCACGATGAAGGCGATGCTCTTTACGTGATGGACCAGGTGAAGGATACGGTTAACACCGATGAGAAATGGATGGATAATATATCTCTTACAGAAGCTATGAGCAAGCTTCCTGACAGAGAGAGAAATATATTAAAGATGCGATTTTTCGAAGGACGGACCCAGATGGAGGTGGCGGAGGAGATCGGTATCAGCCAGGCCCAGGTCAGTCGGTTAGAAAAGAATGCGCTGAAATATATGCGAAAATATGTCTGATTTTGCTGACATTTGAATGGCTGCTTTGCTCGTAAGTAAAGCAGCTATTTTTTTACTTCCATAATTTTCTGTCATTTTCATTCAATAGTCTTGTTTGAGTAAGCCTTCTCATGGTATAAATATAGTAACTTTTAGCGAAAAAGGCGGAAAGTTATGCAGTTTTGTTAATTATTTAACGAGTCGAAAGGAGTGTTTGCGATGTGTGAAAAGCCAAAATTCTTTTTTTGTAAGCATTGCGGCAACATGATTGAAATGATTAAAAGCTCAGGTGCTTCGGTAGTTTGCTGCGGAGATCCGATGACCGAATTGGTAGCCAATACGGAAGATGCGGCTTATGAGAAGCATATTCCCGAAGTGGAGATCGACGGGAATAAGGTGGTCGTTACCGTTGGCAGCGTTATTCATCCCATGACGCCGGAGCATCATATTGCTTGGATTTTCTTGGAGACCAATCAGGGAAGACACAGAAAATGCCTGCCCGTGGATGGAGAACCCAAGGCTTGCTTCAGACTCTGCGATGGTGAAGAGGTAGTTGCGGCATATGAATACTGCAATCTGCACGGCCTGTGGAAGAAAGAAGTAAAGTAAAAAGATCAGACTGTTTTTATCACCAATAATAAAAGATAAGAAAGGAACTGAGTTATGGAAAGATACGTATGTGGACCTTGTGGGTACGTTTATGATCCGGAAGTGGGAGATCCCGATAACGGCGTTGAGCCCGGTACTGCGTTTGCCGATATCCCGGATGATTGGGTATGTCCTGTTTGCGGCGCTCCGAAAGACATGTTTGAGGTTGAATAAAGAAAAACCATGGGGAACTGGTAATCAGTTCCCTCAGACTGTAGACAAAGTCGCAGAAAGACAACAGATTCTTCTGCGGCTTTTCTTATGTAAACAATCCTCAAAGATATTGGAATTTGAACATCTAAAGGCATTTTTATGATATAATTAAATCATAGCGAGGTGACGACGAATGATGATAAAAAATGCCGGAAATCAAAGAAATCAGATCCAGTTTGTTTCAGCAGACAGTCTTGTTCCTGAAAATCATCTCCTGCGTGACATTGATAGGGCGATTGATTTTTCCTTTATCTACGAACTCGTACAGGACAAGTATTCCCAAGATCAGGGAAGGCCAAGTCTGGATCCTGTCATGCTGATCAAAATCCCCCTTCTTCAATATCTCTATGGCATACCCAGCATGAGACAGACGATTCGGGAAATCGAAGTAAATGTTGCTTACCGTTGGTTTTTAGGGTTAGACCTCACATCTTCCGTACCTCACTTCAGTACCTTCGGAAAGAACTACACCCGTCGCTTTAAGGGAACAGATTTGTTTGAGCAAATCTTCGAGAAGATTCTGGAGGAATGCTTTCTGCATGACATGATCGATCCTTCTGTGATTTTCGTGGATGCGACGCATATCAAGGCAAATGCCAATAAGAAAAAATCCATTAAGACAATGGTAAAGGTTCAAGCAATGGATTATGAATCGAAACTTCTTAGAGAAATTAATGAGGATAGGCAGGCGCATGGAAAAAAGCCATTTAAGGATCGACATGATCGATCCTTCTGTGATTTTCGTGGATGCGACGCATATCAAGGCAAATGCCAATAAGAAAAAATCCATTAAGACAATGGTAAAGGTTCAAGCAATGGATTATGAATCGAAACTTCTTAGAGAAATTAATGAGGATAGGCAGGCGCATGGAAAAAAGCCATTTAAGGATCGGGATAATGACGAGGATCCCCCAACCAAGGAAGTGCAGCAGAGCACTTCAGACCCTGAAAGTGGTTTGTTTCACAAAGGAGAGCACAAGAAGGATTTTGCTTATGTCACCCAGACAGCTTGTGATCAGAATGGCTGGGTGCTAGGATACACGATTCATCCCGGGAATGAGCATGATAGCAGAACCTTTTCTGCAATCTACGAAAGACTGAAAAAGTATGATCCGACATTAATGGTGTTGGATGCAGGCTACAAGACACCTGCCATTGCCAAGACACTACTCGATAATGGAATCAAGCCGATTTATCCATATCGCAGGCCTATGACGAAAAAAGGGTTCTTCAAGAAATATGAATACGTCTATGATGAATACTTCGACTGTTATCTGTGCCCCAACCATCAAGTCCTTCGTTATTCCACCACGAACCGGGAAGGATACCGAGAATACAAAAGCAATCCTGCCATTTGTGCAAACTGTCCTTATCTATCCCAATGCACAGAGAGTAAAAACCACCAAAAAACAGTCACGAGACATATTTGGGAACCGTACCTTGAAATCTGCGAAGAGATTCGACATACCGTCGGGATGAAGGAATGGTATGAGAAACGCAAAGAGAGCATTGAACGAATCTTTGGAACGGCCAAGGAGTTTCATGGAATGCGGTACACCAGGTACAATGGCAAAGCCCTGATGGAGATGAAAGTCGGGCTTACCTTTGCATGTATGAATCTTAAGAAACTAGCCAAGATGAAAAGAAGGAAAGGTCTATTAGACCCTGTTGACACTTCTTTTTTATTAAATCTCCTCGGGGATTTGATTCGATTTCTGAAAATGAAAAGCGTCTCAGAAGTTCTTGTTTTCTGAGACGCTTTGTCTACAGTCTGGGGGAACTGGTAATCAGTTCCCTTTTTTTCTTTTTTTATATCACATAAATATTTGACACATTCCAAAGGCTTCAGGAGATGCGCTCCTGACTTTGTTTCTGTTTTAGGCAATCAAATTGTTGGTATAAAGTTTGTTAAAGAAGTAATGGCTTATTGTTCATTGGTGAACAGAAGCAGAATGGGGTGGTAGGAAAATAAAAAATCTTAATTATGTTGCAAATGCAACCGATCAATCTCAAAAAGTGTCTTATACTGTGTTTAAAAGTTAAAATCAATGTCATTTGTATAAGAAAGGAAGGGTGAGCATAAGTTGTTTTGTTATCAGTGTCAGGAAACTGCAAAGGGGACAGGGTGCCAAGTAAGAGGCGTCTGCGGAAAAACTGAGGATGTGGCCGGACTTCAGGATCTATTGATTTATACATTGAAGGGCATCTCGGAAATCATTCAGAAAGGGAAGTTAGAGGTCGCCGATTTGTCTACAGAAAATCATGAACTTCTGCGAAGCCTGTTCATGACTATAACCAACGCCAATTTTGACGGCGATGCAATCGAGGCGCAAATCCGCAGGATGCTCTCTATAAGAGATGCTCTGCGTGAAAAAGCATCGGTTCAGAATCTTCACGATGCCGCTGTATTCACGGTGGATTCTCGGGAGGATATGTTGGAAAAAGCCGCCGTTGTCGGTGTCCTTTCCACAAAGGACGAGGACATTCGTTCCTTGCGAGAGCTGACCATTTACGGGCTCAAAGGTATGGCCGCATATTCGGAGCATGCTCTGAACATAGGCAAAGAGAATACAGATATTTACAGATTCATGTATAAAGCCTTGGCGGCCACATTGGACGACAGCCTTTCTGCTGACGATCTGGTAGCCTTAGTTTTGGAGACCGGTAAATACGGCGTTACGGCTATGGCTCAACTGGATGAGGCTAATACATCAAAATACGGATCACCCCAGATTTCGGAAGTCAATATCGGTGTTCGGAAAAACCCGGCCATTCTTATTTCCGGTCATGATCTGACGGACCTGGAGCAACTGCTTGAGCAGACTAAAGGAACAGGAGTGGACGTTTACACACACAGTGAAATGCTTCCGGCTCACTATTATCCGTTCTTTAAAAAATATGACAATCTTGCCGGTAATTACGGCAATGCCTGGTGGAAGCAGATCGACGAGTTTGAATCCTTCAAAGGACCCATCCTTTTCACCACCAACTGCATCGTACCTCCGAGAAAGGACGAGATCCGCGATCGGATCTTTACCACCGGATCTGCGGGTTATCCCGGTTCAAAGCATATCGTTGCCGATGAAAATGGAAAGAAGGATTTTTCTGAGATCATCGAAATGGCAAAGCAGCTGCCCCCGCCGGAGGAAATCGAAAGCGGCACCATTGTGGGAGGCTTTGCTCACGATCAAGTTTTCGCCGTTGCCGACAAAGTTGTGGATGCGGTCAAATCCGGCGCCATCAAGAAGTTCTTCGTTATGGCCGGCTGCGACGGCAGGATGAAGTCGAGAGAGTACTATACGGAGTTTGCAAAAGCGCTGCCTGAAGATACGGTCATTCTGACGGCGGGCTGCGCGAAATATCGCTATAACAAGCTTGGTCTCGGCGACATCGGAGGAATTCCGAGAGTCCTGGATGCAGGCCAGTGCAACGACTCTTATTCTCTTGCGGTCATTGCAATGAAGCTCCAGGAGGTCTTTGAACTGGACGATATCAACAAGCTTCCCATTGCATTCAACATCGCATGGTATGAGCAAAAGGCAGTGATCGTGCTGTTGGCGCTGCTCTATCTGGGTGTAAAGAACATTCACTTGGGACCGACTCTGCCGGGATTCCTTTCTCCCAATGTAGCTAAGGTTCTTGTTGAGAAGTTCGGTATTGCAGGGATAGGAACCGTGGAGGACGATATCAAGCTCTTTATGGAACAGTAAAGCATAAATGCAATTGCAGGGACATGCCCCGCAATTGTAATATGGAGCGATCCAAAAAGCAACCACGAGGACGAACCTCGTGGTTGTATTTTTATATTTTATTTATTAAACTTAATTTACCGCTTGCCGCTTGCCCCCAACACGTTTCGAATCTTGTGCTGCACCATAGCCTGTATCGCTTGTCTTGCAGGTCCCAGATATTTTCTTGGATCAAATTCTTCGGGATGCTCTACAAGATAACGGCGAATCTCCGCCGTCATGGCCAACCTTAAATCCGTGTCGATATTCACTTTACAGATTCCGTATTTTGCCGCGGTGCGAATCATCTCCTCGGGGACACCTCTTGCGCCGGGGATTTTTCCCCCGTACTTATTGCAGAGATCTACGAATTCCGGCAGAACCGTCGAAGCTCCGTGAAGCACCAAAGGGGTGGTCGGCAGCAGCTTGTGGATTTTCTCAAGGCGCTCAAAGTCCAGATAAGGATCGCCTTTGAATTTGTAGGCGCCGTGGCTTGTCCCTATGGCGATGGCAAGGGAATCCACTCCGGTCCTTTCTACAAACTCCGCTGCTTCATCGGGATCCGTAAAGGTAGCTTGGCGTTCATCTACGTTAATATTATCTTCAATCCCTGAAAGTCTTCCCAGCTCCGCTTCCACCACTACGCCTTTTTCGTGGGCATATTCCACGACCCGTTTTGTCAAGGCTATGTTTTCTTCAAAGGGATATTTGGAACCGTCAATCATAACGGAAGTAAAACCGTCATCGACGCATTTTTTGCAAATATCGAAATCCTCGCCGTGGTCCAGGTGAAGGCAGATATCAAGGCCCGTATCCAGCATAGCGGCCTCTACCAACTTAACCAAATAAGCCGGTCTTGCATATTTTCTTGCTCCGGCGGAAACCTGAAGAATCAAAGGGGCATCTTCCGCTTTTGCCGCATCTACGATTCCCTGGATTATCTCCATGTTGTTGACGTTAAAGGCGCCGATTGCATAATCGCTCTTCAGGGCCTTTTCGAACATTTCCTTGGAAGTGACCAAAGCCATTGCACACACCTCGCATTTCTTTTCTTGTATCGTGAACAACCGATTATAATTGTTACCATTATATACTATTTTTAGAGGGCATGCATTAGCTTTTCTCTTTTTTATTTATGGTCGGAATCTTTCATCATAGATAATAACGGGCCAAGCGTAGCCATGAGATCATCAAGATCACCCAGCTTCTTGACGCTGGAAAGTGTATTGGAGAGAGTGTCCACCTGGCGGCTTGATTTTTCATCCGAGAGAAATCCCTTCACTGCTTCGAGAGATTCCTGAACTCTGTCAATGGTAGAAGATTTGCTTTTTGGTTCGGGTACTTTTTGGATCTGAGTTAGATGATTTATTTTATCAATGGCGTTGGTCATGGCCCGGAGGCGATCGAGCATCAGTTCCATTTTGAAAGTGTCGATGTAGGCAGGCCCTTTTGGAATCCGGGGCAGCCGAATATGCGGGGGTGGCAGATTATGCCTTCCTCCGGTATTCCCCAGAACCAGAATTAAGATAAGGATCAACCCTGGATTCATATGTAGCCTCCAAAAACCATAGTATAGACTATAATATGTTGGAAAGGATGGTTATGTGTATGAATTTAAATCAACAGATGCTTTCTGATCTGGCAGCAAAGCTTGGTTTGGAGGAGAATTCCCAGACAGCCGTGAGAACCGCTATTGATATGGCCAATGATTTCAAGAATAAAAATGAAGATGCCCTTTTGGATGAAATCAGACAATTAAAGAAGGTTATGAAAAACAATCCTACTCAATATCAGAAACAGATTACTGCTATAAAATCACTGCGGGCAGTGATGAACGAGGAGCAGCAGCGACGATTGGACCGACTGCTCGTATTGTTGGAAGAGTAGAAAACAGAAGGCCACGGTGTTTCTGTTTCCGTGGCCGTATCTTCGTGTGTGATTAATTGGTATTGGTAATGATTCGAATGATTTCTTCCGGAGTGGCATTTGAGGGAATTCGGAAATTTCCGGCCTGCAGCTTGGTATCTGCGCCCGCGGCCTCTACTGCATTATAGAAAGTTTGCCTGTCCGGAATGAGTCCCGCGTTTATAAGAAGCTGCGCGATGTCACTGCCGGTGGATCCGTATTCTATGTTGATGGACACATAGTCTGCGGAAGGCTTGTTCGTCGGCGGGTCGCTCACTCCCGTATCCGTATTGCCACTATCTGTGTCGCCGGGGTCCTCGGGAGGGATTTGGGGTGGGTCTTCCTGATCTCCGGAAGTATCCTCCGATTGCCCTTCCTCCGAACTTTGCTCATCTTCATTCGCATTCTCGGGAGGTACATAAGGCAGTTGAGAAACGACCTCTCCTTCTCCGGCTTCTGTTTCAGCTACGAGAGTGGAAGGGTACGCCATAATCACCTCTATGCGAGATAAGATCACAAAGGTGGCAGCTAATACAATGAGCAGCGCAATTAAGAGGTCATTTTTATCATATATAAAATCTTTTATTTTGTTCATCTTGTCACTTCCTCTGAAGCCTTCGCAATTTCACAAGGTTTTTTCCAATATGTCCTCTCTTACGACTGAATATATCATAAACCGTCAGGATTCTCAAATTACATTTTGGTTACTTTATATGGATAGCTTTTGCCAATATAAAACAGATGGTGTATAATGTCTCAATGGTAAGAATGAAAATAACAGCAAATGAAGAAAACCAGCGCCTGGACCGTTTCCTGAAAAAGTATTACCGGAATGCACCCTTGAGTTATATTTACAAGCTGCTGCGTACCGGTGTAAAGGTCAACGGCAAGCGAGTGTCCCCAAATACGAGATTGGTCTTAGGGGATGAGCTCACCATCGACATTTCCAAGGAAGAAGAAAGCGCCTACCTGACAAGAGAAAAGCCTCGTACTGCAAAGAGGCAGTTTCGGATAATCTACGAGGACGAAAATCTTCTTATAGTGGAAAAGCCGTTTGGATTGCTCGTGCACGGCACTGCAGAAGAGGGAAAGGAGACCCTTTCTAACCAGGTTATGGGCTATCTTATTGATTCGGGCGCATACAGTCCGAACCAAGAGAGGACCTTTGTCCCTTCGCCGGTGAACCGACTGGACCGAAACACTACGGGACTTGTCATTTTCGGGAAGAATGCGGAAGCCCTTCGAGGACTCTCGCAAATGATGCGGGAAAAAGGGTTTATTCGCAAATATTATCTCACCGTTGTCCATGGGGAGATGAAAGATCCGATTCTTCTTCGGGACAGGATGGAAAAGGACCGTGGAGCAAACAAGGTTCGAATCCTGAATGACGGTTCGGAGGCGGGGAAACTCATGGAAACCCGTGCGAAGCCTTTGAAAAGGGCAAGCGGTTTGACTTTGGTGGAAGTGGAGCTGGTTACGGGAAGAACGCATCAGATCCGCGCCCATCTGGCCAAGGCGGGCTATCCGGTTATAGGAGATCGGAAATACGGCGATGGGCAAAAGGATGCGAAGCTGTTGCGGAGGTTTCCGCTGAAGTCACAGTTTCTGCATGCCTATCGGCTGGTCTTTGAAAACTGCCTTCCGCCTTTGGAATACATGAGGGGCAAGGAGTTTCAATGTGATCTGCCGGCGGGGATGAAGGACATTTCGGAGGAGTTATTTTATGGCGTCAAAAAAAGAAGATAACAGGCCGATTCGTGAAAAATACAGAGTCTACTTTGCAGCGGGAATCACAGCATGGATCATATTCATGTTTATACATCCGGTAGCCATGGCCGGAGACGCTATGAGCCCTACCCTGGAAGACGGGCAAATCGTCATTGTTTCAAAGGAAAGTTTTAATAGAACGCCGCCCGAAGTCTTTTCCGTTGTCAATTTCAAAAGGGACTTCACGGATATAGGCGGGGAGGATTCCAATAAAATCCGGCGGGTTGTAGGTATTCCCGGCGATACAATTGAGATTCGCAACGGAGCGCTGTACCGCAACGGAGAAAAAGTAGAGGAACCCTATGCGGTGGGCAATATGACAGAAGACTACCCGAAGACGACTTTGGCAGAGGGAGAGATATTTGTACTTGGAGATAATCGGGAAGAAAGCATCGATAGCCGTCACGTTGGGCCATTGCAAATGTCCAAGTTAAGAGGCATCTGCAGCAGAGTGGTTTGGCCCCTCAGTGAATGGGGTAGTATAAAATAGTCAAGAATAGGAGCGAACAGAAAAAGAGATGAAGCTTTGGATAAGAGATATCGCAATTGCTCTAATTATCGGGTTGTTGCTTACACAGCTAATAAAGCCCACCATCGTCAGAGAGCATTCCATGGAAGCCACCCTGCAAGAATACGATTACATAATCCTCAACAGGCAGGCATACCTGTTTAGTGAACCGAAGAGTGGAGATATTATTGTATTTCACACGGATCTGGTTCAATCTAACGGGAAGGAAAAGCTGCTGATTAAGAGGATTATCGGCGTACCCGGTGATCGGATTTCCATATCGGACGGAAAAGTGTACCGAAACGGAGAACCCATGGACGAACCTTACACTTTGGAAGGTTACACAGCTTCCGAAATGGAAGAGATCATCGTACCGGAGGACAGCCTTTTTGTAATGGGAGACAATCGTCAGAACAGCATCGACAGCAGGGACAGTTCGGTAGGCTTTGTCAGCTTCGACAGCATTTTAGGAAAAGCGATAATCCGGCTTTATCCCTTTGACAAAATTGGGCTGATCCGCTAAATTGGGTTGATACGCTAAAAAGATCACCCGCGGACGGAAGGAAGGAAAATGAAGCGAATTATAAATGAATATGGCAAACCCATTCTATTCGCTTTGTTGATCGCCATATTAGTCACCAGCATGATACGTCCCACTTTGGTCCGGGAGTATTCCATGTACCCGACCATCGTTCCTTACAGTTATATCATCGTAAATAAGCTTTCTTATATTTTCGGCACACCTACCCACAATGAAATCATTGTGTTCAACACGGATATCGATACGGAACATGGGGAAGGCAGAAGGCTGATTAAGCGGGTCATCGGAGTTGCCGGAGACACTATCGAGATTAAGAACGGAACGGTTTATCGAAACGGGCAAGCATTGAAAGAGGACTACGTTTACGGCGGGATAACGCCCGGAGAGATGGGTCCTGTGGTGGTTTCCAAGGATCATGTTTTCGTAATGGGCGACAACCGGCCCGTGAGCCTTGACAGCAGGGATGCTGCGGTGGGTGAAGTTGCGCTGGAAGATATCTTTGGTCGGGCGGACTTCAGGCTGTTTCCCTTTAATCAGATTGGAGTCATAAAATGAGACAGAGGAAAATCATTGCAAATAACAAAAAAGCCAGACATGATTATTTTATAGATGAAGTGTATGAGGCCGGAATCGTATTAACCGGTACGGAGATCAAATCCATTCGTCAGGGAAAGATCAACCTGAAGGAGAGCTTTGCTAAAGTTCAGAATGGAGAGGTTTTCGTTTATCAGATGCATATCAGCCCTTATGAGCAGGGGAATCGTTACAATGTGGATCCGGTTCGCCCCAGAAAATTGCTTTTGCACAAGCAGGAAATCCGAAAGCTCATCGGATATACGACACAAAAGGGGCTGACGCTGGTACCCCTGACGGTTTACATAGACGAAAGGGGCAGGGCTAAATTGGAGTTGGCTGTGGCCAGAGGCAAAAAGCTTTATGATAAGCGTGAGGATATTGCGAAGCGCGATTCGGAACGCAGAATGCAGCAGGAGATGAAAAAGACTCGTCAATAATACTTTTGGGATCAATCCCCCAAAATTATGTTTTGAGATTAAACACAAAAAAGTTATTGCAAAAACCTTATCGTGAAAGGCAGCAAGGTCAAACAGCACAAAAAATTGACAATATTTTATTGTTACAAAAATCAATTTTTTTGGTATAATGATAGTGCGAAATGAATTCGCCAAATTATGGGGGTGAAATTGGTTTCGACGGGGGCGCTGAACCAAGATAAGCGAGCCGTAGTTTGCCAAGTCTACGTTAAAAGTGGCACGTTAAATATAAACGCAAAAAATAGAACAAACTTCGCACTGGCTGCTTAAGCCGCCGCGCGTCAGCTCCGATTTACCTGTAGGTCGGCAGATCTGGCGTCAAATATACAGGAAAACTCTATGTGAGCTCCTAGTAGCATAGGGGAACAATAGGATAGCCGAAACCGAAGCCTGCTGATGGGCGGCGGATGAGGCGAAACAACAATTCATCAGCTGCGCTCGGAGAAATTCTTGAGGATGTGCTTTCGGACGTGAGTTCGACTCTCACCACCTTCACCAACCTTATCAGCTGGTGGGGTTAATGTGGTCCAACACGCCCCACCTTCACCAGACATAAAAAACAGGGTACGGTTAAATATCGTACCCCGTTTTTTATGTCTTTGTACCGATGAAGCGAGTCGAACTGCGTTGCATAATACCCGGTTTAACCGGGTATTTTTCATATGCTCCGTCGCTCTCCTCTTCCCCACAAAGCTTTGCATTGCGGGGACCCCGGATAAAGTAGATGCTCTGCAGTTTTTTCTTTGAACAGATAAAGAGAGTCGAACTCACGTCCGGAGGGGGTATCGGGGGAGGGACCCTTCACCGATCAGAGCCAACCAGTATCAAATAATCAGCCTTCTATGCTCAAATTTTACCGCATAATAAAAGGCACCAATAGGATTGTAGAAAATTTTGTCATTGACAAATTGAATCGCCCATTGCTCCGGTGTTCCCAAAGACAGGCAGGTAAAAGTGGACTATAACTATTTAGACCCTCAGCCCGAACCCCCCATGCCCAAGTGATACCCGAAACTACATGCGCGTAAAACTTGTTAATCCAGTTATCATTGAAAGCATTACAGTTTAACTCCCCACCCCTCCACCAGATATAAAATGAGGTATGGTTAAACACCATATCTCATTTTTATGTCTTTGTACAGATGAAGAGATTGGACTCTCACTATATTCACTACGTAAACCGGGGTTTTCTTGGCAATGTGAGCAAAAAACGGACTTATGTGTGGATCGGAAGGAATAAATCCACACACAACTCCATTTTTTGCACAAAAATGGCCGATTAACCCATTTTTCTCATAGAAATCCACACATAAGTCCATTTTTTGCACAAGAGAGAGCGCGTGTAAGTACTCGCCCGATAGATATAAATCCCAGCATCAGAATACCAGATCCATAGAAAAAGGGGCGTTACAAGTGCTACGCATAAGTATTTCGCCCAAGTAGGCGCTATAAATCTCAACAACAGAATTACCGAAAAACCTAACATCAGAATTACCGAAAAACCTCAACATCAAAATTACCGAAAAATCTCAGCAGATAACCCACAAATCTAGGTGACAGAATACCATGGCGGCATCTATTGTTAAATATTGTAAAATATGCTTGTATATAGAAACGTTTTGTTGTAAAATTATTGTATGAAAAAATTTTTGAGTCATTTATCGGCAGCGATCTATTGGAATGTTCCATATATTGAGGCGGTTCTCGGCTCGGAAATTGCGGAAGCAAAAACGGTAGATTTTACTGTCACAGAAATTAGTGAAAGATTTCAGGTAAAAGGATGCACCGTTCACTTATGCCAAACTCCCTTGCCACGGGGCGCAGTAGTTATAAGAAATGGGGAAGCGGTTGCATCGCCGGAATTGATGTTCCTTCAACTTGCACCTAAGTTAAGCATTCATAAGCTTATCTTACTTGGACTGCAACTCTGTTCACATCCACCGGGCAGACCATCCCAGGCAATTACAACTAAGAAAAAGCTAACCACTTTCGTTTCGAAAGCATCTTGGCATCGCGGGCAGTTAAAAGCTTTGCGCGCGTTAAAGTATATAGAGGATGGATCTGGATCTATAATGGAATCAGTTGCTTATATGATTCTGACATTACCAAATGCTTTGGGAGGTTACGGAATCGGAGGTGCCACTTTCAATTATGAGATTAAACTGAATGAGCAGGCTAGTAAACGTCTCGGACAAGAGCGTTGTTTTTTAGATCTGTATTATAAGTCGGCAAGGCTTGCCGTGGAATATGACAGCTTCACTTTTCATAACACCCCATCAGAACGCGGTCGGGATGCAATTCGTTCGGTAATTCTTAATAGACATGGGATTGAAGTAATGCATCTAAATACTATTCAATTATATGATAAGAAAGCGTGCACAGATTTTGCTTCTCAGCTTGCATTTCGGCTTGGGAAACGAATACAAATTCGCACCTGGAAATTTGATGAAATGAACACACTTCTTCGGACACTTTTGCCTTCCTATGAAGAGTGAACAGATCATGTTGTGTTATATCATTACCACGTCAAAGCAGACTCTCAAAGCTGACTTGATAAGATCAAATACTTAGATTAGCAGGATACCCTCGGAATGTGAGCAAAAAATGGACTTATGTGTGGCCGATATTGGGGAAATCCACACATAAGTCCATTTTTTGCACAAGAGAGAGCGCGTGTAAGTACTCGTCCGATAGATATAAATCCTAGAATCAGAAGTAGACAATTGATAACTTCCGATAAAGCTTCTCCAGGCCGAGGAAAAAAGCAAATATGCACTCTTGCCTTGCTGCGGTTTTTCCCATATTATATGTATTATTAGTCCATTTTTTATCATTTGATGTTTGGTGTTCTATAATTCCCGCTGCGGGAGGATTAGGAAGTAATGTATATTGCTACATATACAATAGATATAGCTGCGCTTTTTTGTTTGATATGGTTCGTGTACTCCAGCACCGCATTGAATATCTGGCGGAAGAGGCCGTTTTTAATTGGTATAATCCTGATATTAATTGTAATTCTGTCCGAGGCCGGAACGGTGTTTGCCAACGATGGCAGCTTTAACCTGCGCGGCTTAAACGTTATGTGCAATGTCCTTGGCTTTTCTCTTTCTCCATTGATTCCCATTGCGATTACTTTAATTTTTTACGAAAAAATTCTTAAACGCCATAAATTCATTCTGGTGCCCACTTTAATAAACATCGTCGCAACGGTTCTATCGCCATTTTTCGGAATTATTTTTTATGTGGATGAAAACAACCACTATTTCAGAGGAGATCACTTTTTTATCTTTATAACCGTATATATAATAAATTTCTTATTCCTGGTTATAAGCACTTTAGATGTTAGCAAAAAACATAACTACCCAATCATGTATAAGTTACTTGCCTTGTCCTTCTTTACTCTCGTCGGGACAAGTATTCAACTGGTATATCCGTCTGCCTATTCTTCATGGCATTGTGTAATATTAGCTTTGTTATTATATTTTATCTTAATGTCTGAGTTTGATAGCAGTTTTGATACCTTGACCGGTCTTTATAATCGAGCCGCTTTTGATAAAGCTGCAAAACAGATGGCGGGGAAACAGGCTTTTTTTGTTATCGTCATTGACATAAACGATTTCAAAATAGTTAACGATACATACGGACACGGTTACGGTGATACTGTAATTAAAGCGGTAGCAGAAATCATTCGAAAAACCTTTAATAAACATTACACCTGCTATCGTATCGGCGGAGATGAATTTGCCATTATAGGAAGTGAGACAGATCGAAAAAAGATTGAATACCTTCTAAAGAACATGACAGACAATCTTACAAAAATGCGCGAGGATGGAAAAGCCTTACCCACAGTTTCCTATGGGTACAGCATTTCACATAAAGAAGAAAAGTTGGACTTCCAGAATAACTTTAAAGAGGCCGACGACCAGATGTATCACTATAAAAAGAACCATAAATATGATTTTGCAAAAGAAATTGTTATTACAAGAGAGATTGATATTACCCAGGAGATGAAATAAAGTTTTCTTTTTACATACTTAGGGACTGGTTCAATCTGCGGTATTCTTTTGGGGTGGCGCCGTATTTCTTTTTAAAGACCTTTGTGAAATAGCTCTGACCGTCAAAACCGGAGCAAAGGGAAATCTCCACAAGGCTTAAGTTTGTGCTCAATAATAGATCCTGGGCTCTTTTCAATCGCACTTCATTTAAGTACTCGGTAAAACTGATGCCCGTTTCTTTTTTAAACAATGTAGAGAGATAGGAATGGTTTGTATGGAGTTCCTCTGCAACAGACAACAGGGTTATTTTATTCATGTAATTTTCGTTTATATACTGCGTCGCCTTGCTTACAAGGGAAGAGTTGCCGGAATATCTTTGATCCGTGCTGTTCAAAGCGAAGTTCTCGCATATTTTAGCCGTTAAAGCGCAAAGCTCATTAAAGCTTTCAGCCTTATTCAGCAGGTCCATATTCTCCAACTCCTGAGGAGATATCAAAGATTCATTTTGCTTTGCGGAGATACGCGAAAGCAGCGCGCAGATTCCCAGCACCTGAATTCGAATATAGGACAAATTACCGGACTCAAGCAAAAAAATTTCATTCAAAAGTTTGGTCAAGGTTTTTTGAGCTCCGTTCACATCTCCGTTTTTCACCTTCTGAATCAGATCGCTTTCCAATTCATGAGGATAATCCAATAATTTATTTTGCCTTTTATATTTCCGAATCCGTTCTCCCGCGCTGGCCTGCTCTTTGTAATGCTCATTTATTTTTCTGTAGTCGTCATTATTTGTTATAGCGGTCAGAATGGTGCTGTTAAACAAAGAGGCCAAATACGCAACGTCCGTGGGACTATATATTTTAATCTCATTTAGAAACACGGTTAGCTTTGGATAAATTTCCGGCGATGGGGTGATGTTTTTAAACAGCGTTCTGATAATGTTCTCTTTATTTTTGCCCATGGCAATGGGGCCGGCAATAAATGTACCGGTTATTTTCCCGTTAACAATGAAAGTCATGGCAATTTTAACGAACCCGGAGGGGCATAGGAAAATATAAGGTTCACCCAGCTGAGCGGCTGTTCTGGTGGATGACAACAGGGTTTTCCTGCAGATGCTTTGAGAATCCAGGTAAGTAGGAAAGAAGTTGCATATTTTTTTGTCTGTACCGCATTCCCATTGAATTTGCCCATGGTTATCAAAGAAGGTAACGGGAACCTCCGTTATATTGCTAAAAGGCAGAATGGAGTTTTCGTAAGCGCTTATATCCATAAAAATCTCCCTAAATATTTTACATTTTTTTATTAAAATTATTAGTTGAAGTATACATTAGCAGAACAAAAAACTCAATAACCAAATAAAAAAACCTTGAATTTGTACAAATAACAATAGAGAAAATGATATTTTACGGATATTCGTTTCTGTATGATAGAGATCAGCGAGTACTCTTCAACCCTTACAAGTTTGCGCCGGATCTTTTCTCCCTCCAAAGCCCAACCGGGGCAAAGCCCAATCGGGGAAATGATGCAAATTTACAAGGGTTGTAGAGTACACGAAATTAAAATAGAGTCTCTATATCATCCGAAATGCGGGAGGTAGTCAGTATGAATTCATTGGAAAGAGTAAGTTTGGCACTGCAGCATAAAGAGCCGGATCGCGTTCCGGTGTATCCGTTATTAAACAGCGTATCGAGAAAAGCCTTGGGAATTACATATGAAGAATGGGCAAAAAACACGGAAAAATGCGCGCAAGCCATTATTAAGGCCACCGAGGAAATAGGAGCCGACTGTATTTGCACCCTGGTTGACTTGACCGTTGAGGCCGCGGACTGGGGGCAAGAGGTAATATATCATGCTGATCTGGCCGCAAATCCCAATTTAGATAACCGTTTAATTAAAAGCGCCGACGAATACGATAAGGTCGGTATCATCAATCCGAGAGAAACACCCAGAATGAGCGAGCACATTAAGCTGGCTAAACTGCTTTACGAAGCGAAAGGTCAGGAAATGCCTATTATTGGGTTCGTCTTTGCGCCCCTGGGCGTTCTGAGCATGATGAGGGGACAGGAGCAGATGTTCATGGATCTGATCCGGTGCCCGGAAAAGATGCAAGGCGCTCTGAGGAATATTACCGAGACTTTGAAGGAATACTGTGTAGCCTTGATCGAGGCTGGATGCCATGCAATCATGCTTGATACCCTGTATGCATCCAGAAGCATCATGAGCCCCAAAATGTGGGATGATAACGAGGGTATCTATGTAGAGGAGATCGCAGACGTTATCAGAGAAAAGGGCGCCATGGTTATGCTGCATAACTGCGGAAACGGCGTCTATTTTAAAGAACAGATCGCCCGGATGAAGCCGGTAGCAATCTCTTATCAGCATATTCCCCTTGATTGTAAGGATATGGCCGATGTAAAAGCAAAGTATGGGGATCAGGTCACATTGATTGGACATATTGAACCGGGTTGGCTATATGCCGCAACGGAGGAAGAACTGAGACAAATGTGCAGGGCCCAGATTGACGCTTATAAAAAAGACGGCGGATTTATCCTGGCAACAGGGTGCGAATATCCGGCAGCATTGGATTTTGAATATGCAAAGATCATCGTGGAGGAAGCCAAAACCTACGGAAAATATTAATGAACGTAAAAATTAGGTATATGATCTTATAAAACTTAAGGAGGATACCATGACAAAGGAACAGTTGTTTAAGGATGCGTTCGACTCTATAGTAGAATATGACGAAGATAAGGCCAAAGAGGTTTTGAAGCAAGCCGAAGAGATGGGCGTTGACTCCGTAGAGCTCTTAACAGAAGGTTTCAGTGCCGGAATTAAGCACCTGGGAGATATGTTTGGAAGAGGGGAAATATTCTTGCCGGAATTGATCTTTGCCACAGAGGTAATGAAGGTGGTGACCGGCGAAATTGAAAGTAAAATGGAAGCTTCGGAAACGGCCAATAAGGGTGTTATGGTTATAGGCACCGTTGCCGGAGATGTTCATGATATAGGCAAAGGAATCGTGGCTTCCCTGGTTAAAACCAACGGAATTCAAGTATATGATCTGGGCAGAGAAGTACCCGCCGAAGTATTTGTAGAAAAAGCAAAAGAATACAATGCGGATATTCTCGGCAGCAGCGCGCTTCTCACAACCACCATGCAGGAGCAGAAAAAGATAGAGGATCTCATGGTGAAAGCGGGACTAAAAGGTAAAATTAAAACCATGGTAGGCGGTGCGCCGGTCACAAAACGATGGGCAGAAAAAATCGGAGCCGATTATTATTGTGAGGACGCAGCCGAAACAGTAAAGTATGCATTGGAAATACTAAGCAGTAAATAAAAGTCCCGATTCAGATAATAGGGTAGGGTTCGCAAGGCATGCGCGTTTCCCTACCCTATGTTTCTTATCTCCAGAAATGTCAGAGACTCCGGGTCCATATCGAAATTCATATCGAGCCTTTCCTTTGTTTCCACGCAGGAGAGCTGTACCGTACCGGCTGAAATATCGTTGATATGTGATTTCATGAAATCCGTCAAAACCGTCGGATGCTTGAGCGCCTTCAGCGTTACAAAGCAGTTATGCTCTTTCATAAAGCTTTTCTTTATAATATACTTTTTCCCCCGGATGCCCTTAATGTGGATATGCGCTTTTAGCATTGTATTTTCATTTGTCTGAAAGACTAAAATATACACGGCTTTCTTGCTTTTGATGATCATATATTGATCCCGATGCTCTGTTATGACTCCGCTTATCTGTGAGAAAACGGAATAGGCAAAATAAAAGGGCGTCAAAAGTCCTTCCGGCGTAAATAAGGCCATAGATTTGCCGGAAAGACGGATGCTCTCGGCAGGGTTTTTGAGCATGTAGGCCAAAGCGGCGCAAACGGTATAAGTTTCCCCGATATCAGCGCATATTGACCCGTTCGAGCCGATTTTCTCTCCGGCTTTCTCTGTTTTTTCAGCCGTTGCATCGGATGAAACTATGGGAATGCCCAAGGATTTTATAAGGCTTTCCGTTTGCCGGTCCATGGACGCATCCGGAATTGAAACCTGCAGGGGAAGATCTAATGTCTGCAATACCAACAGGATGCTCATGATCTCCTGCTTACTTTGTTTTTTTGCCAACAGCTTGTAATCAAGTACGATTGCGTTGGGATTCAGTTCAATGATCTTTTCCTTCCGGTAGTTAAGCATAAAGAGGTCCTCGTCGGAGGAAAGAAGTATTTTCAAAGGATAGGATATTTTGAATTTCTTGCCGCTCCGGTAGCTATATTTCACCGGAATAAATATATGGTGAGATGACTTGTCAAGGTGTTCGCTGCTTCGTTGCGAATGTGGCGAGAGAAGATAGGGCTCCAACAGTGACATCGCCGCCTCTTTGGAAAAGGGACCGTGAGAGCATCTTTCACAGGGCTTCAGCCTTGCCCGGTATTCTGCCGGAGTCATATTATACCAAGCCTTGAAACACTTATTGAAATAGGACAGGGATGAAAAGCCGCAGGACTGGCTTATCTGGGTTAAAGTCAGCTTGTTCTCCACCAACATTTTCTCCGCGTATTCGAGCCGGACATAATTTAAAAAGTTCTGAAAGCTGAGTCCGGAGGTGTTCTTTATAAGATGAGAAATATAGTACGGATTCAGGTACACGATATTGGACAAATCTTCTAGCGTAATCTTTTTATCGTAGTTCAAATAGATATACTTAATGATCTTATATAATCGGCTCAGATCCACATCGTTTGGGCCGCCGTGATCCGCCTTGAACTTATTGTCTTCTATGAAAAAGCCCTGAAATTGGTTTACAAGGGTAAAAACAAGATCGTTAATGCAGTCCATCAGAAGCTGACGGTTATTGGGTTCATTGAAATATGTGAGAGCGGTTTTAGCCACATAGTGCTTCAGAACCGATACTTTTCTCTGCAGGTCCTGGTATTTTAATGTGGATGTTTTGCTGTAATCTTCGCAGGCAAAGATCATATAGTCGATATCCGGGTAGAGGTCCGTAAAAAAGCCGAGATCAACGTACATATCAAGGGTGAGGATGTCCGGGGATGAATCGAAAATTCTATGCATGTCCAGAGTGTCTACAATTAACAAATCTCCTTCCTTGAGAGTATATAGCACGTTATGTATTTTGCAATTGGTGGTGCCTCTTAGTACAAACAGCATTTTCATTTCATTGTGATAATGAAAATCTTCTTCGGCGACGTTGGAGAAAAAAATAGTAAAGGGAAGATCGTTTTGGTATTCCACAGTTTCAAGCAGCATTCTAACGCCTCCTGACGCAAAAACTATGTATCTTGCGAAAAAACATATCAGATCTTGCGATAGTAGTGTCAGGCCAATTCGCAATAAAAATAGAGTATTCTGACAATTCTGTAGTTTCGGAAATTTATTTGCCTAATTATAATTTATATATCTAATATAGCAAAAATTGTTGTGGAGAGGTGAATTTTTATGAAAAAAATATTAATTCTAGGAGTCGGCGCGCAAGGATCAACCGTTGCACGGCGCATGGACGAAGAACCGAATGTGGCAGAGATCATCTGTGCGGATTACGACGAAAAGGCAGTCAATGAACTTGTCAAGGACTTAAAGAAAGCCAGAGGCATGAAAGTGGATGCCAGCAAAAGGGAAGAAATCGTGGCAGCGGCAAAAGGCGTTGATCTGATTGTCAATGCGCTGCCCCTGGCATTTGGACCCAACGTATTGGAAGCGGCTCTTGAGGCCAAGACAAATTATCAGGACTTTGCAGCAACGGATGCCCTCACGGAAGACTGGGTTGAAGGCATTAAGCTGATGTACACGGAATACAGCAGGCGTTTTGCGGAAATAGACAAAACAGCCATCATCGGAACAGGCTCCGCTCCCGGTTTAATCTGCGTCGCCGCAAGAAATGCAATGCGTTATCTTGACTCCTGCGAAACGATCTACAACGTTGTATACGAAGGCGTGGAAGCAAAAAGATTCCTTCCCTTCTGGTGGTCTCCCATCACGGCATTGTCGGATATGAGCGAAGAGGCTTATGCCTATGAAAACGGTGAAATTATCAGAACAAAGGCATTCAGCAGACCGATCTACAGAAAATATGACTATTTGGACAAAGAAGTAAGGCTGGTTGAACATGCCCACGATGAACCGTTACATATGGGAATGAATGCGGAGAAATATTTTAAAGGAGCGAAGAATATTTACTTTAAATACGGGGGAGCGGGCATCGATTTCGCAGAGCCTTTATACCGTGCCGGACTGTTGTCAAAGAAGCCTGTGGAAGTAGATGGCGTACAGGTGATTCCTTTTAACGTAGTTCTAAAGCACATTCCGCCGGCTCCGAAATACAAAGAGGAGATCCAAGAAATCCTGGATGAAGGTTTGGTGTCTGATACCGGCGCTATGGTGGTGGAGGCCATCGGCATGAAAGACGGTAAAAAAGTCTTGGTGGAAACTCACGTATTTGCCCCGGGGCTGGTAGAATCCTTTGAACGGTCAGGGCTTACGGCCGAAATGTATTTAACGGGTCAGGGAGGCGCGTTGTTTACGAAAATGTTCGTCGAAGATCTGTACACACAAAGAGGCTTGATTTCATCCGATATGCTTACATTTGAGCAGGTGGACTATTACCTGAAATGCGCGGAAGAGTTAGGCATCACTTTGAAGATTGAAATAAAGGAGGTAGCAGATGTATAATTAACCAAATAAATGGATCGAAGAGTATCGGTCTTTTCAGCGCCGATGAGAAAATGAGCTTATTCTTGTGGGGTAATATTTAATGCAATAACTGCATAAGGAGGTGTTATATTTGACTGATCTCAACCATGTTGAAGGTGTAGCCGGACTAAAGAAGTATGACGTAAAGACAATAAATATCGTGTTTATGATCTATTGTCTGGTTGCGGCAGGCGCTTTCGGAATCGAGGAAATGATCCCGGCCAGCGGACCCGGAATCACCCTGGTGATGCTTATGGTTTTCCCCTTTATCTGGGCTTGCCAATCAGCAGTATGGTGGCGGAAATGGGATCTATTCTGCCTTCTGAAGGCGGAGTGTACGTCTGGGTAAGGGAGGCCTTCGGCGAGTTCTGGGGATTCCAGGCGGGATGGTGGAACACGGTATCCATCTACATAACCAACGGTATTTATGTAGCTCTTGTTGTAGGATATGTAAGGAACTTCGTGGACATGTCCGATGCTACAGGTTTTGCTTTAAAGATTTCCATGATCGCAATCTTTACCATTATAAACCTGTTGGGAATTCGTGAAGTAGGATGGGTCAGCACATTCCTTTCAATTTGTATACTGATCGGATTTTCTGCCGTAATGATCGTGGGATTTGCAAACTGGAATCAGAGTCCCTTCGAGCCCATGGTCGCTCCTGAGATGACAAGCTTTGAGGCCATCGGCGGAGGTATTGCCATCTGTATTTGGATGTATTGCGGTTATGAATGTATTTCCACGATAGCGGGCGAAGTCAAGAATCCTCAAGTTATTCCCAAAGGCTTGATTATCGCCATGCCGCTTATCGCATTGACTTATGTGCTTCCCACAATGGCCGGCCTTGCTTCCGTAGGCTCATGGGAAGACTGGGCAACCACCGGAGAAAGCACCGTGGGCTATGCCGATGTGCTCACACAATTCATGGGCCCCGCTTGGGGTATCGGTTTCCTTGTAGTAGCGGTTATATCCCAGTGCGCAATTTTCAATACGTATTTAGCCTCAGGCTCCAGAGGATTCTTTGTATTGGCAGATGACAATCTCTGCCCCAAAACCCTGGTTAAAGTCAGCAAAGGAAGAGGCGTTCCTTATATCGGCATACTGTCGCTGTCCTTCGTGACTATGCTGCTTGCGCAATATGATTTTGCTACTTTGGTTATGGCAGAAGTGGTGTTCATCCTGGCCTTATACATCATCCTTCCCTTAGCCGTACTTAAATACAGAAAGATAATGCCCGTTGAAAAACGCGGGAATGTTTACATTATTCCCGGAGGGAAATTAGGGCTGTATTTCTGCTGTATAATCGTAGTTGCCATTTCCGTATTGGCTCTTATGATCAACGGTACGGACTATTTTGTAATCGGTCTTGCCGGTATCGGAACCGGTCCGATCGCCTATCTTTTCTTTAAATGGTTATATGGAGGAATGGCGAAGACAGACCCGGTAAAATATCCCCTCAATTCCAAGACCAAATTGGCTGTAGGTGACATTACGAGATTGGCCTATTATTGCTTGTTATCCGGGGCTGCCGGAATCTTCGGAAGATTCTTCCTGGAATGGTTCGAAGGCGACTGGGGCGAAGAGTACTATCTGGAAGTAAATGAAAGCGGATTCTTCAGCGACTTCTACGCTATGCTGGATGCGCTGCTGATCGGCAGTATTATCGTAGGTGTTCTCGGTATTATTCTCTTTGTCATAGGACGTAAGAAAGATAGGATACCGAGAACGGCGGTAGCTGAAGAGCAGACTGCCGAATAATGGAACAACCGACCTGAGGAACAGAATATCAGTCGATGAAGAGTACAGGCCACGGGGATAGCCCCGTGGCCTGCGTTTTGGCATCTGCAAGTTTAGGATAAACACTGCTAATATAACTGCAAATATAAAAGGTACTTGTAAAAAGCGTCTGATACCAAATACAATATAGAAAGTATTTAGGTTGCAAAAAGAATTGGTACAGTTAAGAAAACAAGGTGAGGAAAGAATGACTCCGACAGAAGCAAAAGAGATTGTAGCCCAATCCGGCCTCATGCTCCTTGCAGAAAGATTAGCCGCCCGTACTTGGGGGAACGTAAGCTGCCGCATCGATGAAGACCGGATGGTTATAACGCCCAGCGGCCTGGGCTACGAAGGAATGACGCCGGAAGATATGGTTTTGGTGAACATGAATACGGGCGCGTGGGAAGGGCGTCTGAAGCCTTCCTCCGAAAAAGGAGTGCATATTGCCGCGTATCGGACCTTAGCCGATGCCCGGTTTGTAATCCATACCCATCAGATATATGCTTCTGCCATCGGCTTAACAGGTATCGATGATCTTACGCTTACAGAAGAAGAGCGAGCGGCTCTTGGCGGTATTGCGGTGGCGGAGTATGCGCTTCCCGGCACGAAGAGACTGGCTGCAAACGTTGCAAAAGCCTTTTGCGGAGGGGCCCATGTGGTGCTGCTTTTGCGTCACGGAGCGGTTGTTACGGGAAGGGATCTGCAGGAAGCATTCCGGCGTGCCCGCCTCTTAGAAGCGGTTTGTTTGCGTGCTTGTAAAGGACAGCCTTCCCATGAGATCCCTCACGACGAAGAAAAGGCAAAACACCTCCTTGCTTCGATGAAAAATACATTCGATCATGTAGGCTATACTGGAGCGGCTCCCGTTTTGATCTGCGCTGCGGAGGGAAAATCAATTCCCGCCCAGCTGGATGATATGGCCCAGATGATCGGCCCGCGCCTCACCGTTGCGGATGCGGAAGAAGAAGCCGTCCTGAATGCCCTTGCAAAAAAAGAAGTCGTTTTAGTTCCGGGAGTCGGCGCCATATGCCGCGGTCATACGGAGCTGGATGCTCAAGCTTTATGCCTGCTGGCGGAAAAAACCTGCATATGCTGGCTTCATACACAGGCCTTAGGCGTAGATCAAAAGCTGTCATGGTTTGACACCAGGCTTATGCATTGGGTCTATCTGAAGAAGTATTCTAAGATAAAAGGTAGCTATTGACTTATACTCTGAAAACGAGTATGATAATAAAATTAAAAGACGATGATCGGAAAGAAGTAGATGCATGCCGACTTTACAGAGAGTTGCCGGGTGGTGAGAGGCGCAAAAGAAGAATTGCATTGAATACATTCCGGGAGTTGCGGGCTGAAGGGATTTTTCTGCGTAGGCTTTGCCGGGTGCACCCGTTACAGTGCCAGGGTGTGATAGCACTCGTCGAGGTAAACGTTGCGAGACGTTTATAAACTGAGGTGGTACCACGGATCTTCCGTCCTCTGAATTAGAAATTCGAGGACGATTTTTTATTTATCAGGAGGGAATATGGTTATTACGGAAGTTTTAGCGAGAAATGCAGCATTGTTTGGAAACGAAATCAGTCTGGTGGAAATCAATCCGGAAGTCAATGAATGCAAGGCGGACTGGAGAGAATATGATTTGGTGGAAACGGATCCGGCTCGTAAATACCGTCGTGAGATGACTTGGCGCGAGTTCGACGATAAGGCCAATCGCTTTGCGAATTTCCTGCTTGACAGAGGGCTTCAGAAGGGCCACAAAGTGGCTATTTTGCTTATGAATTGCTTGGAATGGTTACCGATCTATTTCGGTATTCTTAAGACGGGCGCAATTGCCGTTCCGTTAAATTATCGATATACGGCGGAGGAAATCAAGTATTGCCTGGATTTGGCCGAATGCGATGTTATCGTGTTTGGACCGGAGTTCAATGAACGAATTGCCGCTATCAAGGATGATATTCCCAATGTAAAAATGCGCTTATTTGTAGGACAGGGACGCCCCCCCTTCTCGGAAAGCTACTACGCGCTGACGGCATGCTGCTCTTCGGTGAGTCCAAATATCCCGCTGAGCGAGAAGGATGATGCGGCCATCTATTTTTCGTCGGGAACTACGGGATTTCCTAAAGCTATATTACACGATCATCAAAGCCTGATAACAGCCTGTGAAGTGGAGATGTATCACCACAAACAGACGCGGCTGGACAATTTTCTATGCATTCCGCCCCTGTATCATACGGGCGCCAAAATGCATTGGTTCGGCAGCCTTCTTTCCGGAAGCAGAGCCGTATTGTTGCGGAGCACGATGCCGGAAGACATAATCAAAACGGTTTCCGATGAGAAGATTACCATCGTATGGCTGCTGGTGCCTTGGGCCCAGGATATCCTGGATGCCATTGAGCGTGGTGACATTAAGCCGGAGGATTATCAGCTGTCGCAATGGAGATTGATGCATATCGGAGCGCAGCCCGTTCCGCCCAGTCTGATCCGCCGCTGGAAGCAGTACTTCCCGGATCACGACTACGACACCAACTATGGACTGTCCGAAGCCATCGGTCCCGGCTGCGTGCATCTGGGGATTGAAAACATCCATAAGGTGGGGGCCATAGGAAAAGCCGGACACGGTTGGCAGCTGAAAGTGGTGGACGAGAAGGGAAACCCCGTGGAGCAGGGTGAAGTGGGAGAACTCTGTGTAAAAGGGCCGGGCTTGATGAAGTGCTATTACAGAAACCCGGAAGCAACGGCGGCCGTGTTGAAGGACGGTTGGCTATACACAGGCGATATGGCCCGGGTCGATGAAGAGGGGTTCGTTTACCTTGTTGATCGCAAAAAAGATGTAATTATCAGCGGTGGAGAGAATATCTATCCGGTGCAGATCGAGAATTTCCTTCGGGGTCACCATGCCATAAAGGATGCGGCTGTGATCGGTGTTCCCGACAAGCGTTTGGGCGAAATCGCTGCGGCTATTATCGAGCTGAAGCCCGGTTTCTCCTCTACGGAAGAGGAAATTATGGAATTTTGTATGGATCTGCCCCGCTATAAACGTCCTCGGAAAGTCATCTTTGAAAGGATTCCCCGGAATCCAACAGGTAAAATTGAGAAGCCGCGTCTTCGTGAAAAGTACTGTGGTTTGAATATCGTTGAGGCGCAGACGGAAGGTTGATTGATTGTTTCTCCCGCGGGAGAAACGAACCGCTAACATAATTTACCGATTGTTACGGGCCCCCTAATCTTGTAAAGTACAGGAAAAGGGGGCTCTATTATGTTTTTAATAAGAACGATGAAAAAAGCCATTCCGGTTATCGCAATCCTCTTGCTCTGTTTGTTATGGCAGACAATAACCCATCCTTCTTCCGCAGGCAGTTCATCGGACAGCTACCGCAATACGGATCTTCGTTACAACATGTCTTACGTGTATTTCGGAAGCTCCGGCGCTTATGTTGGACATATGGATCGAACAAAAGGCAGTCTGGATGAAATCTCTCCAAACTATTTCAATCTGAATAAAAACGGAAGCCTTGCCCTCACTCCGGCGGTAGATCAGGCTTTTGTTGATGAAATGCATCGCCGCGGTGTTTCGGTTGTTCCGTTCCTGAGCAATCACTGGGATAGAGAGCTGGGGAAGGCTGCGCTTATCAACAGAGAAGAATTGGCGGAGCAGATTAAGGAAGCCATCCGGCAGTATGATTTGGATGGCATTAATGTGGATTTGGAAAATCTGACCCATCAGGAAAGGGATTCTTATACGGATTTCATACGTCTCCTAAGAGAAAAACTTCCGAAAGAAAAGATTATTGCCGTATCCGTGGCCGCAAACCCCTACGGAATCAATACGGGTTGGAAGGGATCCTATGATTACGAGGCTTTGGGAAACCATAGTGATTATTTGATGATCATGACCTATGATGAACACTATCAGGACGGTGACCCGGGATCCGTTTCCAGTCTTGGCTTTGCAGAGAAATCGATTCAATACGCAGTAAGCAAGGTCCCCAAAGAGAAGATAGTGCTCGGCATACCCTTTTATGGGCGTATATGGAAAGACGGAGGCGGCTTCCCCCAGGGCATGGGGATCGGCAACGAGGAAGTACAAGCGCTTATTGCCCGGTACGGAGGAAAGGCTGTGTTTGATCCGAATTCTTCAACGCCCTATGCCACGATTACGATAAGGGCAAAAGATCACAAACCCACCATCAACGGCAAATCAATTGATGCGGGGACATACACCATTTGGTTTGAAAACCAACAGTCCATCAAGCAAAAGCTTCAGCTGGTAGAAAAGTACGACATCAAGGGTACAGGAAGCTGGAGCTTGGGACAGGAGACCGCCGACACTTGGAATTACTATAAGCTTTGGGTTAACGGCTGTCATTTCGGCGATATAGGAAGCCACTGGGCAAGGGACTACATATTAAAGGCATATAAAAAGAACTGGGTTAAAGGCGTGACCCAAACCTCTTTCGATCCGGACAGATCTCTTACTCGCGCGGAAGCGGCAGCTATGCTGGTACGGATGCTGAAGCTGCCCGTGAGCCCGGAAGAAGAACCGATATTTTCTGATGTAGCAGGGCACTGGGCGCAAGCGGAAATCCATGCGGCCAAAGACCGGGGCATTGTGAACGGAATGGAGAACGGTGACTTTGTACCGGACGCTCCGGTCACCAGAGAGCAGATGGCTGTTATGCTCTGCAATGTTCTGGATTATCTCTCCATAGACGGAAAAGGAAAACCAAAAGTGTTTTCCGATGTGAGCATGGGCTCCAATCCCTGGTCTTGGCAAGCCATAGTGCGGATAAGCGGGTACGGCATTGTTGTAGGGTTTGAAGATGGGCGCTTTCGCCCGAAAGAGCCGGTTTCCCGCGCTCAAATGACCACAATGCTGGACCAACTGGATAGAATCATTGCCGACAGCGCAAAGTGACAATTTTCTTTGGATATTCTTTCTATTCGACATAACTGTATACCATATTATATAATGTAATCAGGCGGAGCGGCCCTGCTCATTGCAGAGCTGCTTTGCTTATCGGCTGCTATTTTTCACGCTAACAACTGCGTTTGCTTTATTAAAGCGGCGGCAGCAGACATAACGAACAAGGAGAAAGAAATTACAAAATATGAAAAAGCATAAATGGATTTTGCTTATTATCGGATTGCTTGCCGTGGGACTCATATGCTACGGCTTGTTTTTCTACGGTAATAATGAAACGGCAGGCCCGGGAAGTCCGCTTCCGCCTTCACAAGAAGACCCGGTTCCGGAAGATCCCCGGGAAGAACCTGCAGAAGGCCCGGATTCGCAAGAAGAGCCTGTCCCGGAGCCTGAACCGCAGGGGCCCGCTTCCGGCCCTGAACCGGAAGAGGAACCCGATAGCGGCGTGGGTTCGAAATATACGATTTTCGTGGATCAGCAGCTTGTCATACCCGTTTATGGAAAAGGGGGCGCGACGGAATCCATCGTCATCAATTCCGGGATCATTTCGTCAAAGGAAAAGCAGATTGCTTTGACCTTTGATGCGGGATGGCTATATGATCAGACGATGGATCTGTTGAATGTGCTGGATGACTATCAGGTAAAGTCCACCTTTTTCCTGCGGGGAAAATGGGTGGAAGATCATCCCGATTTAGCTAAGGAGATTCTAAAAAGAGGCCACAGCGTTGAGAATCATTCTCTGACTCACGGTCATATGAAGCAGATGACCGATGAAGAGGTTTGGAATGAGATGGCCGTGTCCACGAAAATCATTAAAGAAGTCACAGGATACAGACCTTATCTGTTCCGGCCTCCTTTCGGAGAATACGATAACAGAATTCTGCGGATTTTAGCCCAGCAAGGCTATCCCTATACGGTAAAATGGACCGTTGACAGTTTGGACTGGGCGGAGGAGCTTAACGGCCAAAAGATAACGGAGCAATATCTTATCGAAAGAGTGTTAAAAGGAGCTACGGATAAGGGAATCGTTCTGATGCATGTAGGAGGTTATCATACGGTTAACGCGTTGCCTGAAATCATTGAAGGGCTGCGAAAAGACGGCTACAAGCTCGTTAGGGTGAATGATATGCTTCCTCCTTTGCAGGAGTTGGAAAACCAAATTATCTATACGGTGAAAAAGGGCGATACCCTTAGCAGCATAGCAAGAAAATATGGCATAACGGTGGAAGACATTGTCAGGGCAAATTCCCTGCAGTAAACGAGTATCTCTGCCGTTTGTATCACAGAAATGAATCCGTATCACAGAAATAAAAGCGCACCCCTTGTGAAAGGGGTGCACAGACTGTAGACAAAGCGTCTCAGAAAACAAGAACTTCTGAGACGCTTTTCATTTTCAGAAATCGAATCAAATCCCCGAGGAGATTTAATAAAAAAGAAGTGTCAACAGGGTCTAATAGACCTTTCCTTCTTTTCATCTTGGCTAGTTTCTTAAGATTCATACATGCAAAGGTAAGCCCGACTTTCATCTCCATCAGGGCTTTGCCATTGTACCTGGTGTACCGCATTCCATGAAACTCCTTGGCCGTTCCAAAGATTCGTTCAATGCTCTCTTTGCGTTTCTCATACCATTCCTTCATCCCGACGGTATGTCGAATCTCTTCGCAGATTTCAAGGTACGGTTCCCAAATATGTCTCGTGACTGTTTTTTGGTGGTTTTTACTCTCTGTGCATTGGGATAGATAAGGACAGTTTGCACAAATGGCAGGATTGCTTTTGTATTCTCGGTATCCTTCCCGGTTCGTGGTGGAATAACGAAGGACTTGATGGTTGGGGCACAGATAACAGTCGAAGTATTCATCATAGACGTATTCATATTTCTTGAAGAACCCTTTTTTCGTCATAGGCCTGCGATATGGATAAATCGGCTTGATTCCATTATCGAGTAGTGTCTTGGCAATGGCAGGTGTCTTGTAGCCTGCATCCAACACCATTAATGTCGGATCATACTTTTTCAGTCTTTCGTAGATTGCAGAAAAGGTTCTGCTATCATGCTCATTCCCGGGATGAATCGTGTATCCTAGCACCCAGCCATTCTGATCACAAGCTGTCTGGGTGACATAAGCAAAATCCTTCTTGTGCTCTCCTTTGTGAAACAAACCACTTTCAGGGTCTGAAGTGCTCTGCTGCACTTCCTTGGTTGGGGGATCCTCGTCATTATCCCGATCCTTAAATGGCTTTTTTCCATGCGCCTGCCTATCCTCATTAATTTCTCTAAGAAGTTTCGATTCATAATCCATTGCTTGAACCTTTACCATTGTCTTAATGGATTTTTTCTTATTGGCATTTGCCTTGATATGCGTCGCATCCACGAAAATCACAGAAGGATCGATCATGTCATGCAGAAAGCATTCCTCCAGAATCTTCTCGAAGATTTGCTCAAACAAATCTGTTCCCTTAAAGCGACGGGTGTAGTTCTTTCCGAAGGTACTGAAGTGAGGTACGGAAGATGTGAGGTCTAACCCTAAAAACCAACGGTAAGCAACATTTACTTCGATTTCCCGAATCGTCTGTCTCATGCTGGGTATGCCATAGAGATATTGAAGAAGGGGGATTTTGATCAGCATGACAGGATCCAGACTTGGCCTTCCCTGATCTTGGGAATACTTGTCCTGTACGAGTTCGTAGATAAAGGAAAAATCAATCGCCCTATCAATGTCACGCAGGAGATGATTTTCAGGAACAAGACTGTCTGCTGAAACAAACTGGATCTGATTTCTTTGATTTCCGGCATTTTTTATCATCATTCGTCGTCACCTCGCTATGATTTAATTATATCATAAAAATGCCTTTAGATGTTCAAATTCCAATATCTTTGAGGATTGTTTACATAAGAAAAGCCGCAGAAGAATCTGTTGTCTTTCTGCGACTTTGTCTACAGTCTGCGCACCCCTTGTGAAAGGGGTGCATTATTAACGAGTGAAAGAGGGTCAATCGTTGCAAAGGCCGACGGCAAGAGCGCTCAAATCCGGCTTCACTACTCTCAAAAACTCAAACTCGCCTTCAAAATCTCTTCCTTCCACTACCATTTTATACTCACAGCAGCCGGGGCACCCTCGATCGCAGAAAGTGACGGTAAATGGCTCGGTGATTTCTACTTCCAATTCATCGATGTTGTTTTCTACATCGATTTCATATAAATATCTCCATGTCTGTAGTGTTTCTTCTGCTCCGTTGCATATTCGGATCAATTTGAACAACAGATCCACTTCAACTTCATGTTCGGCGCCTTCTTCATCTTCCGCTTCAAAAGCAACTAAGCTTGAAAACTCTATTTTTACAATGGGCCTTTTTAAGCAGGATGTGTCAATCGTGACCCGATCCAGCACGAATTCCTGATCTCTTTCGACTTCTCCGTCATCTATTTCAAATATAGCATCCTGCGGCCTATGACCACATTCCAAGAGTACTTTTTTTGATTCATCCCGCCGGTTGAGGCACAGATGAACCCCATCTCTTGCGTATTCCATTTTGATGCTCCTTTGTTTGTAATGATAAGAGAATTAAATTCTCTTCATATCTTATGAAGGGCGGTGGAAAAATGTTCAGGGATGTCGAAAGGCTAACCTGGACGCGCAAATCACGCGCAAATCTGAAGTGTTAAACGAGAAATCTAAAAAATTGGTAAAATTCGAAAAGTTCTCTAGATTAAATCCGCATTTAGTGATAGGATAATAATTAACGAATACACAACAGCATGCATTTGAATGCCGCTTTTCGGCGGCAGCATTAAGCATGCAGGCGATATTAATGTACAAAAAGGAGAGTGAGAGTATGTATACCTGTGATGTCAAGCGAATGGAAGACAAGATCAAAACATTCAGCCAGTTTGGTGCTACCGGAAAGGGCGGTATTACCAGATATTCATTATCTCCGGAGGCACTGATGGCGCGGGCCGAATTCAAGAAAAGAATGGAAGCTATCGGAGCTACCATTGAAGTGGATGATTTAGCGAATATGTATGCAACTATCCCCGGCTCCGATCCCAACGCCAAGAGAATCGTTATGGGTTCTCACGTAGACTCGGTTAGAAACGGCGGTAACTATGACGGCATTCTCGGCGTGATGGGTGCTATGGAAGTATTGGAGACCGTTGTTGCAAATAATATCCCTCACAAGCATCCTCTCACAGCGATGATCTGGACCAATGAGGAAGGATCTCTGTATCCGCCGGCCATGATGGTCTCCGGTATTGTGTGCAACGATTACCTGCCGCCGGCCATTGCAAAGAATTTCAAGTATGAAAACATGATGGCTTCAAAGAGCGTTCTGGATTCTTCGAAGACCTTCGGCGAGGCGCTGGAAGCTTCCGGATACAAAGGAGATAAGAAATACAGATTAAATCCGGATCAGTACGAAGCCATGTTTGAGCTTCATATCGAGCAGGGCCCGATTTTGGAAGATGCGGGCAATGATATCGGTGTGGTGGACTGCGTTCTCGGTATGTTCAACTACCGGATCAGATTCTACGGACAGGCAGCTCATGCGGGTACTTTCCCCATGCATAAGAGAAAGGATGCCCTCTATGCGGCAGCGCAGGCGCTGTGCTATCTCCATGAAGAGGTCGATAAATTAGGAAGACCCGAGCTTGTTTATACCACAGGTGAAATACTTTGCCATCCTTGCGTGCATACCGTAATTCCCGACTTTGTAGAGTTCTCTTTGGACGTAAGACATGAGGATCCTAAGGTACGCGAACAGGTTCTTGAAATCGTAAAGAGCCTGCCCACCAGAGAATGGGCCGGATGCAAGTGCGAGATTCAGGAAGCCTGGAAGAGAGACACGGTTTACTGGGATAAAGATCTGGTCGGATTTGTTGAAGAAGCGGCAAAAGAAGCAGGTGTTAAGTATCAGCACATCAATTCCGGTGCCGGACACGATGCTCAGTTTGTCAGCTACATGATGCCGACAACGATGATCTTTGTCGTATCTAAGGCCGGCTTGTCCCATTGCGAACAAGAGTATTCCACTCCGGAGCAGTGCACGGCGGGAGCTACCGTCATGCTGAATGCTGTACTTAAGGCTGACGCCAGGTAGAGCAGGATATCTGTTAACGAAGAACATATTGTTTGATCGAAGCCGCGGCAATTGCTGCGGCTTCTTTTTTTCGGTTTATTTGCGTTACGGATAATCCCATGCGTGAATAGGAGCGATTGAGGTATAATAAATTAATAGAGCCCGGCAGAGTATTTTGAGCCCGGCCTCGAAAGGAATCTGACAGTTACGGAGGATGACAGGATGAAGAGGATAACTTTATCGTATTCGATTGTTTTAGTATTAATTACTATATTGGTGTTTGCCTTTGCAGGCTGCAGCCAGGGTGGCGAAGGTCCGGAGGGTCCCATAGACAGCGACAGTCCTTTGCAGCTCGTTTGGGAAGATGCTCCCGAAAATACCGTGGCTATTTTAATCAACCAGCCCACAACCGAACAGAAAATTGATTTTGCAGCTTCGGAACGTTTAGTGTTGGAGCCTTCGGAGGAAGGTTTTTTGCTGATCCCTGCGGCGGAGGTTGAGGAGATAGTCATTTGGCAGCTGGAATTCGACGGGGCAGATTTTGCACGGACAGAAGCGGTTTATAGAAACTTCGATCCCGAAGATGATTACATTCTCGATTTGGTAGTAATGCGTCCGGAAGGCGGCCCGCATTATCAGCTTTCCTTCATCACAGAAAAAGGAGAGACCACATACTATATTGCCTATGACGGAAGAGACGGCAGTCCGAATATCGAATACATTAAAGCGGATCAATAGGGCCGATGCTCCGGTCATCGCGCCCGCCTGTGCATGAAATAAGTGTCTTGCCATTTAATTCCGACAGTAATAGAATTGAAATAAGGATTTGGTTTTTGATGTGGAAAACATTGATTTAGGCGGATGTGAGGTATTTTCTTGTTTAAAATATATGTAGGTAAATTGATTTTCCGTCTGTGTGTTTTTTTCACGGTCCTATGGATCTATTTTTATCGAGCCGATTTGATTGGCTACTTTCTTGCGCCGCAATTTGGTCGTTTCTCCCCGCTGCATGTTATTTGGGCTATGCTGATGGCAGGCATGATCCTGCAAATGTTCCCCCAGGATAGTAAAATCAATCGAATAACAATGGGCAGCAGAAAGCAGTTCTCCCGTACGTATTCCCCGCCAAGTGAGGGATATAACAAGGAGGCATTGTACGAGTATACTCTGAATAATAACATCAAGAGCTGGATCGTTCTGCTGGTCTGGATCGCTCTAAATGGTATCGTGGCATTGTTCTATCTGCTTGAGATAATCGGCGCAAAAGAATTGATTTTGCTGTCTATGTTCTTTTATGTGGCTGATCTCATTTGCGTGGTTTTGTGGTGTCCGTTTCAGTCTTTTATCATGAAAAATCGTTGCTGTATAAACTGCAGAATTTTCAACTGGGGTCACTTTATGATGTACACCCCTCTGCTCTTTATAAAGAATTTCTTTACTTGGAGCCTGTTTTTCACATCGATCGTTCTGCTTATCCGTTGGGAGATTACATACGCCTATCACCCTTATCGTTTTTGGGAAGGCTCCAATATAAACCTGCGCTGTGAGAATTGTAATGAGAAAATATGCAGGATAAAGAAACCTCTCAATAACAATGGGCGAAGGATTGTGAATTGATTGTTAATATAAAAAAGAGAATGGGTATATAGATTGATATTCGTATGGTTCTGTATAATAATTGATATTAATAATATGGTTCCGTCGTCAAGTAAAGGTTAGTAACAGAAAAGGAGATAAGGTGATAACATGAAAGCGGTAGAAATCAGAAAAGACTGGTATTGGGTCGGCAATTTGGATCCGGATCTTAGGGTCTTCGACGTGATAATGGAGACGGAGTTTGGTACTTCATACAATGCCTATATCTTGAAAGGATCTGAGAAGACCGTCCTCTTTGAGGCCTCTAAGCTGAAATTCTATGACGAATTTGTGGACAAGGTCGAATCCATCGTACCGATCAAGGAAATCGACTATTTGGTTGTGAGCCACACGGAGCCCGACCATACCGGTGTCATAGAGAAGCTGTTGGATATTCATCCCGGATTGAAAATCGTAGGTTCTCCCACCGCCATCGGCTTTATGAAGGAAATCTGCAACCGGGATTTCACGGAAATAGCGGTAAAGGACGGTGACGAAATCAGCCTTGGCAACAAAACGCTGCGATTTATACACGCCCCCAACCTTCACTGGCCGGATACCATGTTCACCTACGTTCCCGAGGATAAGACCTTAGTTACCTGCGACGCATTCGGCGCACATTTTTCCTTTGACGGAATTACTAACGATAAGCTGGCAGATGCAGGACAGGAAGAAAATTATCACAAAGCGATGCGCTACTACTTTGACATGATCATGGGACCTTTTAAATCCTTCCTGCTCCAGGGTATTGCCAAGATCGAGGATTTAGAAATAGAAACCATTTGTCTGGGCCACGGACCGGTTCTTGTGAAAGATCCGTGGAAAAATGTTGAGACCTATAAAAAATGGGCGCTGGAGTCCAATCCCAACACGAAGAAAACCGTGATAATCCCCTATGTTTCAGCCTATGGCTATACGGGTGAGATAGGGAAGAAGATAGAAGAGGGTATACGCGCCGCAGGGGATATCGATGTGAGGATCTATGACATGGTAGAGGCGGACAGAAAAAAAGTTCTGGACGAACTGTTCTGGGCTGACGGTATTCTCTTTGGAACGCCTACCATTGTGGGCGATGCGCTGAAACCCATTTGGGATCTGACCACTTCCATGCATGCCAGAACCCATAGCGGAAAAATTGCTTCCGCTTTCGGATCCTACGGATGGAGCGGCGAAGGCGTGCCCAATATCATTCAGAGACTCTCCCAGCTTCGCATGAAGGTCTACGAAAATGGCTTAAGAATAAAGTTCAAACCGAACGACGCGCAGCTGCAGGAAGCCTATGAGTTCGGTTACAATTTTGGAATGTCCGTTTTGGCGGGCAAAATCGTGGATCCGGTGAAGCCTGCTGACGATAAGCGGAAATGGAAATGCGTAGTCTGCGGCGAGGTGGTTGAAGGGCCGAAGCCTCCGGCTGCTTGTCCTGTGTGCGGGGTGGGGCCGGAGCAGTTTGTCGAACTCAAAACTTCCGATACGGCCTTTAAGTCGTCAAAGGAAGAAAAGATTATCATAGTCGGAAACGGCGCTGCCGGAACCGCCGCTTGCGTAGAGATTCACAAGAGGAATCCGGCGGCGGATATCGAGATAATATCGTCGGAAGATGTGCTCGGATACAATAGGCCCATGCTGACGAAAGGGATCCTCTCAAAAATGGATTCACCGCATTTCTATATAAAACCGGAAAGCTGGTACAAAGAAAACAATATTAAAGTCACATTGGGCACGACGGTAACGGATATAAACACCGAAGAAAAAACCCTTACTCTATCCAACGGAGAGACCCGCACTTACGATAAATTGATACTTGCCACCGGAGCAAGGTCAAACGTGCCGCCGATGAAAGGCGCGGATAAGGAAGGCTCCTTTGCTATCCGTTCTCTGAAGGATATCGAACGATTGAAAGAGTATCTTCCCAATGCAAAAGAGGTGGTAGTCATCGGAGGAGGCGTTCTTGGTCTGGAAGCGGCTTGGGAAATCCGCAAAGCGGGTAAGGAAGTCACGGTTATACAGAATGCCGATTATCTTATGAATAGGCAACTGGATGTGAAGGGATCCGAGCTTTTGCGCAGTTATGCGGAAAAGGCCGGCATTGCCGTAAACGCGGGCATCGGGTGTTCCGAACTCGTTGTTGAAGACGAAAAGGTTGCAGGCGTCATGCTGAAAGACGGATCTGTGCTGCCGGCTCAAATGGTTATTTTCTCAACGGGCATCAAACCCAACATAGACATCGCGCAGAAATCCGGTGTGGAAGTGGACCGCTTTATCCTGGTCAATGAGCGGATGGAAACAAACGTAAAGGATGTCTATGCCTGCGGCGATTGCGCATCCTTTGAGGGGAAGAGTTTTGGGCTCTGGAACCAGGCCGTCGATATGGGTAAGGTGGCGGGAGCCAACGCGGCAGGTGACGACGCAGTTTACAAGACCATTACCCCTGCCACGGCATTTAACGGAATGGGTACATTTCTGTTTGCGGTAGGAGACCCTGGTTCAAACCCCGAAAAGAAATATAAGAGCGTTGAGATTTATGACGAGGCCAAGGGAACCTATGAGAAACTGTACTTTATAAACAACCGGTTCACGGGCGGCATTTTAATAGGTGACGTATCGAAGTCCGCTCGCCTTCTGAGCGCATATAAGAACCAGGAAACCATGGATAAACTATTATAATACGAGATTCTGTGAAGACGGGGAGGAGTGCAGGTGCTTTACGACTATGCCGGAATACGAAAGGCTTTGAAAAGCGCTAAGCCGCCCATCGTAAGCGTGGCGGTTGCTCAGGATCGGGAAGTTATACGAACTATTATGGCCGCCTATGAAGAAGGTCTTGCAAGGGCAGTCTTGGTGGGAGAAAGCGAGCGTATTGAAGAGATATTGGGGGAGGAAGGAATTTCTTCCCCCATTCCGATTGTCCATGAATCCGATGAAGAGGCGGCATGCAGAAAAGCGGTGCAGCTTATAAAATCCGGAGAAGCGGATTTGCTGATGAAAGGTCTTGTAAACAGCAGTATTTTTCTGCGGGCAGTCTTGAAAGAAGAAAAGGCAGGCGGCAGACAGGCCTTTCTCAGCCACTTGGCAGCTTTTCAAATACCGGGCTATGACAGGCTGTTGTTTTTTTCTGACGGAGGGATGAACATCGCTCCCGATGTTAAGGAAAAGCAACAGATCATTCTCAATGCGGTGGCGGCCTTGCATCGGCTTGGCATTGCTCTGCCTAAAGTGGCTGTATTAACGGCAAATGAAAAAGTCGATGAAAAGATGCCGGCAACCGTAGATGCGGCAAACCTGGCGGCAATTTGGGCGAAAGGGGAAATTCCCGGGTGTATCATAGAAGGTCCCATAACTATGGATGTGGCTTTGAGCAAGGATGCGGCCGTTCACAAAGGCATTGATAGTAAGATTGCCGGCGAAACGGATCTTTTTATCGTGCCGGACATTGAAGCTGGGAATTTGGTGGGAAAGACCCTGATCTACTGCGCCGGCGCCAAAATGGCAGGCGTGATTCTCGGTGCGGATTATCCCATTGTGATGACATCCCGTGCGGAAAACTCCGAAGGGAAATTGAATTCCATTGCCCTGGCAGCGGCGATTGCGAGGTGAGAAAGTATGGCATTTATGATTTTGTCCATCAATCCCGGATCCACCAGTACAAAGGTGGCTCTTTATGAGGATGAAAATGAACTGTATTGCACAAATATCGAGCATAACACCGAGGAGCTGAAGGGTTACGGGAGAATCACGGAACAGCTGGATTTTCGTTCGAATGCGGTCCGGAAGGAGATAGCAAGGCAGAATACGAATCTGTCGGAACTTTCTGCGGTAGTGGGACGCGGAGGGATGTTTCCCCCTATATGTTCGGGAGGATATTTGGTCAATGAAAATATGAAACGCATGATTTACGGGGATAAAGTGGTGGATCATGCGTCGAATTTGGGAGCGCTTATTGCGGCTTCAATTGCTGAGCCATTAGGTATTCCCGCGTATATTTATGATGCGGTCTCGGCGGATGAATTTCATGATCTGGCAAGAGTGACCGGCTTTCCGGAGTATTTTCGCAGGAATTTTTGCCATGTACTCAACTCCAAGGCCATGGGCAGAAAGTATGCGAAGGAGAGAGGCGGAGATTACAGCGATTATAATTTGATTGTTGCCCACCTTGGCGGAGGGATATCCATCAGCGCCCACCAGAAGGGTCGGATTATCGATTCCATCAGCGATGACGGAGGTCCTTTTTCTCCCGAGCGTTCCGGCAGCGTTCCTCTGAACTTTATTGTGGAACTCTGCTATTCCGGCAAATATACAAAAGGCGAGGTACTTAGAAAAATCAGGGGAGGGGGAGGACTCAAGGCTCACTTGGGAACTGCCGATTGTCGTCAAGTGGAGGAGATGATCGCAGCCGGTGATGAACGTGCAAAGCTGGTATACGAAGCTATGGGTTACCAGATTGCAAAGGGGATCGGAAACATATGTCCCGTATTTGACGGGCCCATTGATGCCATCATACTGACGGGCGGAGTGGCATTTTCGAAGATGATTACCGATATGGTGGTAAAGAGGGTATCCTTCATCGCTCCCGTTGTAGTCTACCCGGGCGAAAATGAAATGGAATCCTTGACGCTGGGAGCTTTACGAATTCTAAGAGGGGAAGAGGCCGCAAGAGAATATACCGACTGAATGAATATCAGCATTCATTGTTTCTCCTTTTCATCTTAAATAGCAGGTCGATCCATATGTAGGCTTATTTTATGTGGATATTTGTATACTTGAACCTATTTTCATTATTTCTAGCGGGATTCAGGGCTAAAAAGGCCGGCATATAGGTCTAATGCTGCGCCATCGGAAGCGATGTGAGGCTATAATTCCCGGTTTTATAGGTCTATCTCGCATAGTTATTTGCTTGCTTGAACCTACTTCCATTATTTCCAGCGAGATTCAGATCCTGAAAAGTCAGTATATAGGCTTACAATTAAGGTATTAGATGCGGTGTGAGCCTACTACAATTATTTGTTATAAGTACCTGCGTGTCATCCTTTTTTTTAATCTCTTTGTGATCCAATAGATGGGTGCGGACAACAGGAACCAGAGCAGTGTATAGGCCAGGCAGATTTGCCCCATGAAGTGGAGGGGGTAATGGGAGTAATCCCACACGTTCCAGCCCAGTACCAGATTGAAAATAAGGCCGAACAGGAATTCAATGCCCGTGATAACTGCAGCGCCTATGAGACAGCATTTCAAAAGGGAAAGGGATCTGTTTTTGTTAAACACATGGTACAGCACTGAAAAGCATAGTCCGCCGGCAATGAACATGGTCCAATGTGTGAACCCTCGAAACAGGATTTCAAGCATGCTGTAGGCTGTTGCTCCCAATAAAAAGACAATCGTGTATTCAAAAATGCGTCGCATACGCCGCTCCTCCATCGGTTGATCATCGCAGTGGTACGAGTAGTTTTTGTGGAGGAGACGGAAATTAACAGCTGAAATTTTTTCCGAAATTATATTGAAATACTGCCGCAACTGCGGTATTATGAATCTCGAGTCATGAACCTGCGGGTGTAGTTCAATGGCAGAACGTGGCCTTCCCAAGGCTAAGGCGGGAGTTCGATTCTCCTCACCCGCTCCAAATTATTGCAAGTCTAAAGGCTTGCTTTTTTAGTGGGTGAAGGCTATTCGCCATTTAGGCAAGATGATTTTACTAAACCTTGCTACTCTCTAAAAATCTGCATCCTAATGTAAAAAAATGACTTTCTCAAAGACCCATCGAAATTTCTATATTTCAGAACTCATTTTATTGATGCTAAAAAATTATTTTTATTATATTGTTATCTTATAGATTGTTATTAGATAGATTGTTATTAGATTGTTATCTTGCAGGAGAAATTGACAATGAAAAAGAAAAAACTGACAGGAATAGCAGCGACAGCTTTACTCGCTCTTACGCTGATAAGCATAAACTTCAATGATAGCGATGATAGGAGTATTCAGACAGCAGGTTCAGTTGCGGAGACGCCGCCGGCTATAAATTTGGATCAGCAATCTGAAAATGCGTATCTTGTGGTCAAGGTAGTTGACGGTGATACCATCATAGTCGATATAGACGGCGCTGAGGAACGTGTCCGACTCATCGGAGTGGATACTCCTGAATCGGCGCATCCGGATGCGGACAGGAATGTTCCTTACGGAGCAATTGCTTCGGATTTTACAAAAGAGCAGCTTCAAGGCAAAAGGGTGACTCTAGAGTATGACGTACAGGAGCGGGATCGGTACGGACGGATTCTCGCCTATGTCTATCTTGATGGAAAGATGTTTAATAAGACATTGTTGGAAGAAGGCCATGCAAAGGTGGCCACTTATCCGCCCAATGTAAAATATGTGGATGATTTCACTGCCATACAGGAGCAGGCAATAGAGAACAAGAAAGGCGTATGGTCATATGAAGCGTTCGACGGTAATAAAGGTACCCAATCAAATACAGTAGAAGGTTCCCAAGCTACCGAATCAAATATAGTAGAAGGTTCCCAAGCTACTGATATGGGAAATAAAATGGACCGGACCGAGGCTGCGTATGTGGGCAACTCCAACTCTATGAAATTTCATAGATCAAACTGCGATTATGCCCGGCAGATCTCAGAGCGTAACATCGTTTTCTTCGAAACCCGAGCCGATGCCATTGATGGGGAATACCAACCGTGCAAGGCCTGTAATCCGTGATACAGTCGCGATAGCCCTTTTCGGAGTCCGTCTCAGGAAAGTTCCTATTTTTGATATAGTAGCCTGTACAACTATTTTTAATTCAAGATCAAACGTCATCACACGTCAAACGGGTGATAGTAACAAGTTCCAGACAATAAAAACGTTCACCCTATTTCTAAGGTGAACGTGTAAAGTGACCGCATTAGTTGAAAGATCCGTTACGCCTTACGCAGATGCAAAAAAAGTTTCTGCCTCTCACTGTAAAGCAGTCTCTATCTCTATCTCTGTCGAAGATGCCGCCAACGAAGTCGTCGTGATTTCTGCAACACATATGCCAAACCTCCCTTCGCGCTAACCGACAAATCGCCGATTAGATTATAGTAGATTTCTACTATGTGTTTTGCGACGGCGGCCCGGAGTATTAAGATATGACTACTGATTATTCTATTCGCTTTTAACAAAAATGTGCGATTAATAATGTGCAACCCGGTCGTACCCTATACTGCCTCTCATTTTCCCTCCGTTCTTTCCAATTCAGAATATTCTTGCTATAATATAATAGCCGTTATCGTCGAGAGTAGAAAGGATGCGGGTGTTTTATGTCAAATTTATATGAAGAGATGATGAACTCCGTGCTTGAAGGAGAGGAGGATGAAGCGGTAGCGCTTGCTCAAAGAGCGGTTGAAGAAGAACTGGACCTGGAAAAAGTCATGTATGAAGGCTTTCTGAAGGGAATTCAGGAGGCAGGGCGGCTCTATGAGTCGGGAGAGTATTATCTGCCTGAACTGGTGTGTTCTGCCGACGCTTTGAAAGCGGCTTTGGCCGTGCTCGACAACAAGCTGAAAAGCAATCCTGAGATTACATCCGGCGAGGGAAAAGTAGTCCTTGCCACCGTTCAAGGCGACGTACACGACATCGGGAAAACCATCGTCGGCTCCATGTTGACCGCTGCAGGCTTTGAACTCTATGACCTGGGGGCGGATGTGCCCAACGAGGAGGTAATAAAAGCGGTCAAAGAACTGGAGCCGGATATATTGGGACTGTCGGCGCTTCTGACGACCACTATGGAGGAACAGCGAAATATTATTGAAATGCTGTCCGCTGAAAAACTGAGGGATCGCGTTAAAGTTATTGTGGGAGGCGCTCCTGTTAATCAGAGTTGGGCAGACAAAATCGGCGCCGACGGGTATTCGGAAAACGCACTAACTGCAGTCAAGCTTGCCAAAGGGCTGGTTGCGAAAAATTCGGCGGGTACGCAATAAGGCTTAATGGGGCTGAAGATCCGTTAGATCATGGAGTAGCAGTTAGGGAGGAAGATACAATGAAAATGATGGGATCCGTTTTAAACGATGAAGAAATAAAAGAAATTCATCGGCAGAGTATATATATATTAGAAAACGTCGGCGTGAAAGTGCCGAGCGAAAAAGCTTTGGGTATGCTTGAGGCAAGTGGAGCGAAAATCGACTGGGATAAGCAGATTGTTTTTATACCTGAAAATTTGGTACAAAAGTGTCTTGCTTCGGCGCCAAAAGAGTTTACCTTGGGCGCAAGGAATCCCGAATATGATTTCCCCATGCCGTCGAGTTATTCGGTGATGAATCTGGACGGTACCGGTGTCAATGTCCTGGATCACAGAACGGGTAAGAGACGTCCGGCAGCGTTACAGGATGTATCGGATGCCGCGAGAGTCTTTGAAGAGATCGAAATAGGAAAAGTTTTATGGTCCCCGGTGATCCCCTATGATGTCCCGTCCGGGGCAAGCGGCGTTTTAAATACTGCCACCTCATTGATGAACTGCAGCAAGCATGTGCAGGATGAGGCGAAAAATATCCGTGAAGTTCCATACCTTATTGAGATAGTAAAGGCGATTACAGGAAGTGTGGAGGAACTTATCAGCCGGAAAATCTATTCCGTAACCTATTGCACGGTGGCGCCTTTATGCCATGATCCGGAAATGCTGGAGGCAACCATGGAGCTAACGAAGTATCAAGTGCCTGTCCTGATTTATCCTATGCCTGCCTGCGGCAGCACCGGCCCTGCAAGCCTCGCCTCAAATATTGCGCTGGCAAATGCGGAGGCTCTTTCCGCGATGGTTATCTTCCAGCTTGCCAGTCCGGGCACACCTGTTATTTACGGCGCCGCCTTGGGCATAATAGACAGAAGGTCCGGGGTGTTCCTTGAAGGGGCCGTAGAAACGGTGCTCCAGCTTACGGCCATGAATCAGGTCGGGAAGTACTACGGGTTCCCGACGATTATAGCCGGATGCCTATCCGATGCGTTGGAAACGGGGATGCAAGCCGTTATGGAAAAGGTCCTGACAACCCTGCCCTTGGTACTGAACCGGGTGGATGTTGTTCAAGGAATCGGACTCATAGAAAGCAGTATGACACTATCTCTCGAACAAATGCTCATTGATGCGGAAATCGGGCAGCTCTGCAATCGGATGCAGGCCGGCATCCATATGGCTCCGGAAAAGAATTTATATGAAGATATTAAAACCGTGGGACAAGGCGGCCACTATCTGAAGCAAAAATCCACCAGAGCTTTGTTCAGAAGCGGCGAGTACTTTACGCCGGTACTCAGCGAGAGATCCACTTACGATGCCTGGATGGAAATGGGATCCCCGAGCATGTTTTCAAAGGCCCATGAAAAAGTGGAAAACATTTTAGCCGCTGAGATGAGAAATCCTTTAGACTCGCAGACCCAAAAAGTTATTGAAGAAATAATGGAGGAAGCGAAGGCCAAACTTTAAATCTATACACTGCCAAGGAGGAAAAATGACTATTCTGCGGGCGGAAAATCTGTGCAAGAGCTATCAGATGGGTGAGGTAGAAGTAAAAGCTCTTACGGATGCTTCTTTTTCTGTTGAGAAAGGGGAGTTTGTCGTCGTCTTAGGCCCCAGCGGTTCCGGAAAGAGCACTTTGTTGAACATCATTGGAGGCATGGATTTTCCCACCTCCGGCAAAGTATTTTTTAAAGACGAAGAGATCACCGGCTTTGACGAGAAAAAGCTGACAGAATACCGTCGAAGCCGTGTGGGCTTCGTCTTTCAATATTATAATGTCATGTCGAACCTTACGGCTGAGGAGAATGTGGAACTGGCCATGGAAATCGTGGAGAATCCGCTGCCGATCGACGAAGTCATAGAAGCCGTCGGCCTCAGCGGCAGGAAAGACCATTTCCCTTCCCAGCTCTCCGGCGGAGAACAGCAGAGAGTTTCTATAGCCAGGGCCATTGCAAAAAATCCCGATCTTCTCTTGTGCGATGAACCCACGGGGGCGCTGGATTACAATACGGGAATAGCGATTATGGCTTTGCTGAGTAAACTGAATCGGGAAATGGGCAAGACCCTCATCGTTATAACCCATAACTCGGACATTGCCCTTATGGCAGACCGGGTTATCCGGATGAGGAGCGGCCGGATCATAGAGAATACTGTCAATAAGAATCCGATAAAAGCAGAGGAGATTAAGTGGTAATGACGAAAATGGATCTCATGCTGCTTCGCATGATTAAAAATTCCAAAAGTCAGTTTCTCGCCGTACTTATCATTATAATTACGGGTATCTGTGTGTATACCTCTATGAGCATGGCCTCCGCCAATTTGAGCAACACTTTATATACTTACTATGAAGAGAACCGTTTCCCTCATTTGTTTGTTCAGGTCTTAGGCGCACCCGTTCAGGCAACGGACAGGTTGCAACGAATTGAAGGTATAGCGAAAGTAACCGGAAGTCTGACTATGGATGTGCCTGTTCTCACAGACGATACGGAAAAGCGCAGAACCCTTAGATTAGTTACAATAAAAGACAACGAAGAAGAATTGAGCCGTTCAACCTTGTTGGAAGGCAGACCCCTGTCCGATAGCCGCAAGGAAGTCTGGCTCATAAGTCAATATGCCAAAGCAAACGGAATTAAACCGGGAGATGAAATCCGGGTTCAGATATCCGGAACAGATCACAGGCTGGAAGTGGCGGGGATTGTTGCAAACCCCGAATACATCTACCTTATGGAAAACAGTCAATCCATCATGCCCGACGAAGCCGGGTTTGGCGTAGGCTATGTGAAGGAGGTCCCGGGACGCCTGATTATGGGGGAGGGGCAGAACTATAATTATATCCGCATTGAATATGACCCGGGATATGAACCGGGAGCCGCTGAAGAGGCATTGATCGAAGAGGTGGAGGCACAGCTCAAGCCTTACGGTATTATCAGCAGCGTAAAGCGCGAAGATCAATTGAGCAATGCAATGATACAGGAGGAGCTGCTGAATCTGGAACGCTTATCGGGTTCTCTCCCTCTGCTTTTTCTTTTTACGGCGGGTCTCATACTCATGATGATTTTATCCCGGATGGTAAAAAAGGATCGATTGAAGATCGGCATCCTGAAGGCCATGGGGTACGATAACAGGCAAGTATTGATGCACTATACGAAATATGCCGCCATAGCAGGCCTTGCTGGCGGGCTGCTGGGAAGCGCCATCGGTATGGCGCTGGCGGGAGCAATGACCAAACTCTATCTGGAGTTTTTCAACTTGCCTCTGTTAAAGCTAACCTTCGATGTCTCTTATGTTTTCAAAGCCATGTTCCTTGCGGCGGTGTTTTGCATCCTTTCCGGTATCATCGGAGCCAGAGGCGCGCTGAAAATTTCTCCTTCCGATTCCATGCGAGAGGAGCCGCCCAAAAAAGGCAAGCGCATCCTGCTTGAACGAGCTTCTTTTTTATGGAAACGATTTTCCTTCAGTCGAAAGCTGGTCATGAAGAACGTTTTTCGCAACAAGAAGCGGACTGTTTTTGTAATTTCCGGTGTAGCGCTGACATATGGAATGATGTTGTTTACGGTGACTATGCCGGCGGTGGTAGATCAGATGATGAACCGGCACTTCACAGAATTTCAGAAAATGGATTATAACATCGGATTTTATAAACCTGCTGATGAGAGAGCGGTTCGGGATTTGGACCACATAATCCATATGGACTATGCGGAAGGAAAAATCGAGTTTCCTTTTGAACTGGCAAGAGGTCACAGAGAGACAACCGTCAACATTTTAGGATTGGAAAAAGACACGCGCTTCTACTCATTTAAGGATACGAACAATCGGCCGATTTCCATTCAGAAAGGCGGAATTCTGCTGTCGGAGAATCTGGCAAAGACGTTGAAGGCGGATAAAGGCGATCAGATTCTTATCCGCAGCCTGCTTACGGAAAAAGACGATGTGGAAATACCTGTTGCCGGTGTGGTCAAGCAATCTTTAGGCATGAATGCTTATATGGAAATTGACGAAATGCGAGACAGTTTACTGGAGAAAAACATGATTACAGGCGTTTTTGTAAACTCCAGAGACACTGAGATTCCAAGCAAGCTGCTGAAAGCTAAAAACGTTGCATCGGTCATGTCCACGGAAGATATGCGGCGTGTTTATGAAGAATATATGGATCTCATTATTTTGAGCATTGGTTTTATGTTAATCTTTTCCGGTATCATCGGATTCTGTATCGTGTACATTGCCACCATGATCAGCATCGGTGAGAGGGAAGGCGAATTCTCCTCTCTGCGGGTTTTGGGATTCACAAAAAAGGAGATCTTCGGGATGATACGGAAAGAGAATAATATTATTACGGTGGCGGGAATTATCGTGGGGATTCCCATAGGTGAGCTGTTTTGCCGCTATAGTTCGGCGATTTTCACTACGGATCTATACAGCATAGATATGACACCCACCCTTGGGACTTTGATATGGGCATGCATTTTTACCGTGGGGTTTGTAGTGCTGGCCCAGCTTGCAACCTATCGGAAGATAAGGGGATTAGATTTTCTGCAGGCATTGAAAAACAGAGCCGGATGACGGAATATTGCATGGGAAAGGATGATTGGCCTATGAAAAAAGGCAATAAGAAAAAATGGATTCTGATCGGCGGGTTGCTCATAGCTCTGATAGCAGTTTATGGTTTGACTGTCTACACAGGAGGGGTGGAAGCGGATACGACGGAGGTGGAAAAAGGACCGATTCGCAAGCTGATTAAGGAAACGGGCACTGTGGAATCGGACAACACGGTAATCGTTGCTTCCAACTTTTCCGGTGAGATCAAGAGTGTGATCGTATCGGAGGGCGATACGGTCAATGAAGGGGAATTGCTTCTCACAGGTGATGAAAGTGTCGCCCAACTGGACCTGAAAAGCTTACGCGCGCAGCTTTCCGGTTTAGAAGCATCCCATGCAAGGGCGAAAGAGACGGTGGCAAATAACAAAATCCTCTATGAACAGGGCGCTTTGAGCCGGCAGGAGTACGATGCGGCCATAACCGCCGAAAGGGAATTGGCGGCGCAGATATCCTCTTTGAGGTATTCCATTGAGAGCTTTGCGAAAGCTGCCGGGGTGTCCGGTGTCACGGCTCCTATCCGGGGAACCATAACGGAAGTCTATGCTAAGGAAGGCGAATTCACCACTGTCGGCGCAGGACTTTTTGAGATAACCGATCTGGATAGCTTATATATCAAAGTGAATTTGATCGCCGAAGATGCGGATTTAGTCAAAGAAGGAAACGAGGTCCTGGTTTATAGCGAAGGCCCCGGCGGACTCCCTGCCGCGGGCAGCAGCGTCCGCCGCGTTCATCTGAAAGCCAAAGAGGCGCTATCCGGTCTGGGTATCCTTCAAAAGCGGGTTGCCGTGGAAGTTAGGATGGATCCGACCCTCAACCTGCGGCTTGGCAGCGATGTAGATGTGGAGATTGTCGTCGAGGAAAAGGAAAATGTGTTGCGGGTTCCCGACAGCGCAGTCTTTAAAATGGACGGAAACCGTTACGCCTTCGTTGCCGAAAAGGGAAAAGCCCGCCTTAGGCAGGTAGAGACCGGCTTGGAAGGAGACGGTTATGTTGAAATCCTTTCCGGGCTGTCGGAGGGAGAAACGGTGATTCTCTCTCCGAATAACAACATTGAAGAAGGCACAAAGCTGAAGTAATCAGAGCAAAATTGCGTTGAAAATCCCTATTCAAGATGGGATAATAGAACTACAAAGAAATTCTTACTGGCGCTTGGGAATTCCGGCGCTTGGAGGAGATGGCAATGAATATTAAAGAGATCGCGCGACAAGCGGGAGTTTCGGTAGCGACGGTATCGCGGGTGTTGAATCATCCGGAGACTGTGGCGCCCAAAACACGTGAGCGCATTTTAGATCTCATGGCGCAGATGGATTATAAGCCCAACTGGTTTGCCAGAGGGCTGAATTTTAATAAGACAGATACCCTCGCCTTGTTGATACCAAATATCCTAAATCCGGCTTATGTGGAAATCGCCGAAGGAGTGGAATCGGTTGCAAATCGGAAGGGTTACTTGGTATTGCTGTGCATTACCGAAGGTGAAGTTGAGAAGGAGCGCCAATACATACAGACCCTTATTGATCGTCATATAGACGGTGTCATTTTGGTTTCCTCGTTATTAAACGGCGATGACATAAATTATTTAAAGCAGCAGGGCGTTGCCGTGGTCCTGGTGGGTGAAAATAGCGACAACTCGCCTGAGCCTATGGTGCGCATCGATTGCTGCGCTGCTGCATATCAAGCCGTACAGCATTTGCTCAATTGCGGGCACAGGGAAATCGCCCTTGTCTATGGACATACTCCCGTTATGGAGAATAAGCACAAAATAGAGGGTTATAAAAAAGCGCTTCGGGAAGCAGGTATTCCATTAAGGCCGGAATATCTCGTGGAAGAGCAAAACACAGAAGAAGGAGGCTATCTGGCAACCAGGAAGCTGCTGGGACTTAAAGAACGACCGAGAGCGATTTTTACCACATCGGACTTGCTCGCTTTCGGAGTCATCGATGCTCTGAGGGATGCAGAATTAAACATCCCGGATGATGTGGCTGTCATGGGATTCGATAACATACGCATGGCGAAACTGATGGTGCCCAAACTTTCCACTGTTGCAAAACCCTTGCATAAGATGGGGCTTAGCAGTGCGAGGTTGCTCTTAGACGTCATCGAGAGCCAGGGAAATGGCAATATGGCCATGAGGGAGATTGTGCTTCAGTCTAAATTGAAGATCAGAAAATCCTGCGGACATAAAGAGCGCATAAAAGAAATCTTTTAAACTTCTAATGAGACAAGGTTTTTAGGTGATAAATTATGAAAACAAATTTCTTAGGGCTGGATTTGAAGAGTCCGGTAATAATAGCAGCAGGACCCTGGAGCCGCGATGGGGAAAGCATTCGGCAAAGTCTTGCTACCGGCGTGGGCGCTGTCATTACAGAGACCATCGTCAGCGATCCTAAAATCGATGTGAGACCGCGTATCGCCTATAATGGTCTGGGAGCTCAAAATATTCGCTTGTATAGCGACGTGCAGATCGAGGGATGGGAGCGGGAAATGGAAATTGCGAAAAGCAACGGCGGCATCGTAATCGCCAATGTTTCTGCCCATACTCCCTCGGAGTTGGCCTATTTGGCCGTGAAAATGGAGAAATACGGGGCTGACGGTATCGAACTGGGGCTTTCCAGCCCTATGGGAGAAGATCTCGAAGTTGCGGCATCAGACCCGGAAGAAGTCTATGAGATGACACGTTATGTGGTAGAGAATGTGAAGATTCCGGTCATGGTCAAATTATCCCAAAATGTAACGAATCTATCGAGAGTGGCAAAAGAAGTTCAAAGAGCCGGCGGCTCGGCTGTTTCGGCGATCAATGCAATTCGCTGCGTTCTAGGCGTAAATGTAGAGACTATGGAGCCCCTGCTCCCCACTTACGGCGGTTATTCCGGCGTGCCGATAAAGCCCTTGGGTCTGGCTTCTGTGGCTTCCGTTGCGCAGACTGTGGACATTCCCATCTGCGGCGTCGGCGGCATCGATTCCTATGAAAGCGCCCTTGAGTATATCATGCTGGGCGCCTCCGCCGTTCAGGTAGGCACTGCCCTTATGCTGAAAGGCCGTGATTATGTCCGGAAGATCGTGGAGGACTTGGATAGATGGGGGGAAGAACATCAGATCAGCGATGTGAAAGAGATCCGTGGCAAAGCTCTGGAAAAATTAAAGTCCTTCGAGGAAATTAAGATCGAACCCCTAACATGCCATGCGGACAACAGCATTCCTTGCATAGAAGGATGCAATATGTGTATCGATGCCTGTATGTACGGGGCGGTTAGCAGGAGGGAGGACAACGGAATCGACATCGATCCCCTTTACTGTACCGGCTGCGGTCTGTGTACCTTCCTCTGCGGCAGTAAAAAGCTGCATTTAAGATGGTGACAGCTTAACAAAAAATTATTTGAGCAACCTCTGTCGGATGAACCCTATTTACGGCAAATTCCGGCAAAATAGTTGTCTTAATTTTCTTTTATTTCGTTCAATTGGCTTGCAAAAAATCGGAGAAGTGTTAAAATAATTGTGTCATGTAACTGGTTACACCGGGAGTCAAAAATATAGTTTATGAATGCGGTTAGAAACTGATCATTCAGGAAGGAGTGAGATGCGTTGAGTAAGGTAGTGAAAAAGAAGTACACGGAAGAGGCGGATTATGGCTTCAATCTCAGAACGGCTAGAGAAGAAGCTATGAGATGTCTCCTGTGTATTGATGCCCCGTGCAGCAAGGGCTGCCCTGCCGGAACAGATCCGGGAAGCTTCATTCGTTCGATTCGCTTCAATAACATTAAAGGGGCGGCCGAGACGATTCGTAAGAACAATATTCTGGGTGGATCCTGTGCGAGAATATGTCCTTATGATCGCCTCTGTGAAGAAGCTTGCAGCAGATGCGGCATCGACAAGCCGATTCAGATCGGCAGACTGCAGAGATTTGCCATCGAGCAGGAAAAAGCTTTTAAGATGAAGACCTTAGAAGCTCCCAAGAAAAAGAAACCCTTTAAGGTAGCATGCGTCGGCGCCGGCCCGGCTTCACTGGCCTGTGCGGCGAAATTGGCTCAGGAGGGTTATCAGGTTACGATCTTTGAAGAGCAGGATAAAGCGGGTGGAGTTCTGACTTACGGAATTACACCAAGCCGTCTTCCGGAACATGTGGTAGCCCATGACATCAAGATGGTTAAAGACTTGGGCGTAAAATTCGTATTCAATACGAAGGTCGGAAGAGATGTAGATCTGAACGAAATGGGATTTGATGCCATATTCATCGGCGCCGGACTTTGGGGAGCCAAACTTCCTGAAATTCCCGGAGTTGATAAGGAAGGCGTCTGGACTGCAGTTGACTTCCTGCGCAAAGCAAGAGTCGAAAAAGAAAACTTTAAACCCGGTGAAAATGTACTCGTAATCGGCGGTGGCGACGTTGCTGTGGATTGCGCAACCACTGCCAAGCTTCTTGGATCTAAGAATGTACATATCGTTTACAGAAGGACCATCGAAGAAGCACCTGCCAACATGAAAGAGCTCAAGTACGCTCTCAAGTTGGGAATCGGCATGACCACAAATATGGCGCCCGCAGAAGTACTCGGCGGCAAAAAAGTTGAAGGCATGGCCTTCAAAGGACGCGACGGCGTTTCCGAATTGAAGATGAAAGCTGACGCAGTCGTTTTCGCCATCGGACAAAAACCCGAAGACATGACAACCATAGCCGGTGTCAAGGTTACCGAAAAGGGAACGATCAAAGCAGCCCGCAACGGCAAGACCAACCTGGCCAAGGTCTTTGCAGCAGGCGACATCGTAAATGGCGGAAAAACGGCAGTTGAAGCTGTTGCAGAAGGGAAGGATGCAGCCGATAGCATCATTGCCTATCTCTCAAAGAAAGAAGGTGTGAAATAAGATGGCTGTAAAGAAAGATTTATCCATAGAATATCTGGGCGTAAAGTGCGAAAATCCGTTTTTCCTTTCGTCCTCACCGGTCGCCGGCAACTATGACATGGTTGCAAAGGCTTTTGAAACAGGCTGGGCAGGCGTATTCTTTAAGACGATAGGTATCTTCGTGGCGGACGAGTGCTCCCCCAGATTTGACCAAAACGACAAGTGCGGCATGCCTTGGATCGGTTTCAAGAACATGGAACAGATTTCCGACAAGCCGACTGAGCAGAACTTCGAATACATCTACAGGCTCAAGAAGGATTTCCCGGACAAAGTGGTTGTATCCAGCGTAATGGGCAGCAACGAAGATGAATGGAAACAGCTGGGCATTATGTCTGAGCAAGCCGGTGCAGACCTGATTGAGTGCAACTTCTCCTGTCCGCAGATGACAAGCCATGAGATGGGTTCCGACGTAGGAACAAACCTCGCATTGGTTGAGAAGTATACCAGAGCGATTTCAAGCGTCACCAAGCTCCCGGTCATCGCTAAAATGACACCGAATATTACCGTCATGGAGCCGGCTGCCATCGCAGCCGTAAAAGGCGGCGCCAAGGGAATTTCCGCTATTAATACTGTAAAATCCATCACCAACATTGATTATGAGAATATGACTGGTATGCCGGTCGTTAACGGCAAGTCATCCATTTCCGGTTATTCCGGCACGGCGGTTAAGCCCATCGGTCTGCGCTTCATTGCCAACCTGGCTTCCTGCCCGGATCTGAAAGGCATTCCGCTTTCCGGTATCGGCGGCATTGAAACCTGGAACGATTGCCTCGACTACATGTTAGTGGGCGCAAGAAATATTCAGGTAACCACCGCTGTTATGCAATACGGATATGAAATCGTTAAGGATATGATCAACGGTATGTCCCACTTCATGGACGAGAGAGGAATCGACGATATATCCGAGTTAGTCGGACTCGCACTTCCGAATATCATTCCTGCCGAAGAACTGAACCGCGACTTCAAGGTCATCCCCAAGATCGATCTGAAGAAATGCGTTGGCTGCGGCAGATGCTATGTCTCCTGCTACGATGCGGCTCACCAGGCCATCGATTGGGACGACAAGAAGAGAAAACCCAGCATCAACGACAACTGCGTTGGTTGCCATCTTTGCCTGAACGTCTGCCCTGTTAAGGATTGCATCCTCCCGGGCGAGATCAAGTGGAAAGAAGGCAGAAAACCCGTAGAAATTAAGATTAAGCACAATTACGCATAATCCAACTAGGATTTGCTTAATCTAGCTAAGATTGGCTTAATCCAGTTAAGTTTCGCTAAATCCAACTAAGATTGGCTAATCTAGCCAAGTTTCGCTAAATCCAACTAAGATTGGCTTAATCTAGCTAAGTTTCGCTAAATCCAACTAAGATTGGCTAATCTAGCTAAGTTTCGCTAAACCCAACTAAGATTGGCTTAATCTAGCTAAGATTGGCTTAATCCAGTTAAGTTTCGCTAGCCAATAACCAGCCAGCCACGAGAACTCCTCGTGGCTGGTTTTGGTTCAATGTCAGTTGGGGTTGACCCATTTTCTTTTATGTGCGTCCCTTGGTTAATATTAACCCATTTAAATAAATATATAGGAAAATGGTTAGTATTTCGATCTTCCGTTCCGGGTGAATCTAACCATTTAAGAGAAAATCCAGTTAAATGGTTAGAATCTAATGCCCGTTTCTTGATCGATACTAACCATAAAAAGACGGACATATGAAAATAGTTAGAATTCCAATCTTCCGTTCCGGGCGAGTCTAACCATTTAAGAGAAAGTTCTGTGAAATGGTTAGAATCTAATGCACATCTCTTGATCGATATTAACCATCTAAAGCCGAATATATGAAAATAGTTAGAATTCCAATCTTCCGTGTCGGACAAATCTAACCATTTAAGAGAAAGTTCTGTGAAATGGTTAGAATCTTACGCCCATCGCTTGGTTCGTACATACTAACCAGACTCGCGCTTTCATTGTGTAGCAATGAAATGTGTTAATTAGGATGGTTCAATTTCATTCCGATGGTTCAATTTTCAGTTCCGGTGGCACTTTCTGTTCAAATTGTTCTTTTCGTTCTGGTAGTTCTTTTCAGTCCAAATGGTTCTTTTCGGTGGCTCTTTATGTTTCTAATGGTTCTTTTTTAGTTCCGGTAGCACTTTTTGTTCGAATGGTTCTTCACTTCTGGTGGCTCTTTTTGTTCTAATTGTTTTTGAGTCCTGGCGGCTCTTTTTGTTCAAATGGTGCTTTTTGATCTGGTAGTTCTTTTTCAGTTCAAATGGTTCTTTTTCAGTTCAATCCTGCGCAGGATAATTAAAGCGATTGCGGCGATAAGGCAGAGTGCGCCCACGACCCTCCAAGCTTCGGGGATGGTGTGACTCATTAAAAAGTATCCCATAGTAAGGGGACCCAAAGCCCGGCCGGTGCCCTGTACGATATCAAAAATAGACTGGAACCTTGCCCTATGGGTGACGGGGGAGTGATTTGCTATGTAGACGCCGGTGTTTGTAGCCGAGGCGATTTCTCCTAATGTCCAAACCACAGTAAGGATGTAGAAAATAGCCAAATAATTAGCTACGCTATAGAGACCAAAGCCGAACATATAAAGGATGCCGGAAATACTCATGTTGAGAAGAGGGCTGTTCCGCTTGGTAACAAGCACGAGAACAGGCGTTGCCACCACCACTACAATACAGTTGAGCGAGCAGAGGGCGCCGTAATACTTTGCCCCTGAACTGATGCCGAAAAGATCCCCCATCTGCAGCGGCAGCATGAAGGAAACCTGGCTATAGGAAAATGCCAGCATGGATGCACAGACGGCAAAGCAGATCATAATAGGAGAACGGAGCAGAATCCGAAGCATGGAATCCTGGCTCGCAGCTTCCGCCTTTCTGGCGGCGTCATTTGCAATCCGTTTAATATCATCTTCTCCCGGCTTCGTATCCCTGATAAAAGCAAGGATCAAGGTTAAGGCGATGAGATTGAGAATCGCCTCTCCCCAGAAAATCCAAGACGTGTATTTTTCAAACATAAAACCCGCCGCCATTGGCCCTATGGCGCCGCCGATGTTTATACCCAGATAAACCAATGAGAAGGATTCCTGGCGGTTTTCGGGCGCTGTCAGGTCCATCATCATTGCGGCCAGAATCGGGTGGCACATATTAGCGAAAAAGAAAGCCACAAGCAGCAAATAGACAATTGCGATGGACCCCGTAAGGAACCCTGCTGCCAATAATGCAATGTCCGAGCAGACCATGGCGACCAGGAAGGTGTTCTTCCTGTTGAAGCGATCCGCAAGCTTCCCGCCGATTATGGCCGCCGGAATGTAGGACAGGGACACGAGGAGCAGGAACCTTCCGATTTCCATTTCCGAAAGGCCAAGTTTACTGCTGAGGAACAAAGTGAGAAAAGGGTACACAAACATACCGATCGCACCGATGATCCTAGCCACAAGAATGATATATATTGATTTAGGCAATCCTTTGTACTGTGTTAAAATGCGCATGACGCTATTATAGCACGAAAAGAATTTCGATAGAACTAGACACAAAAATGTTTTTTGGGACATGTTTGATACAAATAGGGAATCTTAAAAAGGGTTTTTTATGTTATACTCAAATTGTATCCTGTGTTGGTGCCAGTCACTTATTACAATTTATAAAGCATCTTCATGGACGAGAGTAACACTCTAAAGATGGACGAGAGTAGCACTCTAAAGATGGACGAGAGCAACACTCTAAAGATGGACGAGAGCAACATTCTGGAGGAAATGGGATGAAGATAAAGTTTTTAGGAGCAGCAACATCCGTCACCGGTTCCTGTCATTTGATCACAACAGAAAAGAGCAAAATACTGTTGGATTGTGGCATGTTTCAAGGCAATGACGATCTTGAGGAATTAAATTGGGAACCTTTTGATTTCGACCCGGCTGAACTGGACTTTGTTTTGCTCAGCCATGCGCACATCGATCATAGCGGAAGAATTCCTTTGCTGGTTAAGCGGGGATTTTGCGGAAAGATATATTGTACAGATGCAACTGCGGACTTGCTGGAAGTGATGCTGAGAGACAGCGCTTATATTCAGCAAAAGGAAGCGGAGTGGCAAAACCGAAAAAATGAGCGAGCCGGAAGGCCCCTTGTCGAACCTCTCTACACGATAAGAGATGCGGAAATTGCATTGAGGCACATAGAGCCAGTACTATATAACCAGTTGCTGGCTCCCAGTGAGGATGTAAAAGTAGTATTCAACGATGCAGGCCATATCTTGGGATCCTCCATCATCGAACTCTTCGTAAAGGAGAATGGCGAGCCTTCAAAACTGGTATTCACCGGTGACTTGGGCATGAAGAACAAGCCCATTCTCAGGGATCCGACCATTATTAAAAAAGCCGATTTTGTTATTATGGAGGCAACTTACGGTGACCGGGTCCACGAAGCAGATTCGGCAAGCATGGATAAATTGATAGATGTCATCCTTAAAACCGTGAAAAGAGGCGGCAATGTCATCATTCCTTCTTTTGCTGTAGGGCGGACGCAGGAATTGATTTACCTGTTCAACCGTTTCTACGAAGAGCATGAAGAGTACAGAGCGGCCTTGGACGACATCATGGTATACGTGGACAGCCCGATGGCCACATCCGCAACGGAAGTATTCCGTAGAAATGCCCAGGTATTCGATGATGAAACAAAAGCTTACATATTGAAGGGAGACAACCCTCTGGATTTTAAAAACCTGAAATTCACCCGGACCAGCGAAGACTCAAAAGCCCTGAACATGGACCCGGAACCCAAGGTCATTATATCTGCCAGCGGCATGTGCGAGGCGGGGCGAATCAAGCACCATCTGAAGCATAATCTGTGGAATCCGAAAGCCAGTATAGTATTTGTAGGGTATCAAGGTGAAGGCACCCTTGGAAGATCCATTGTGGACGGAGACAAGACGGTGTCCATATTCGGCGAGCGCATTAACGTGGAGGCTGAGATACATAACTTCACGGGCTTTTCAGGTCATGCGGACAAAGAAAACCTGTTGGAATGGGTGGGAGGCCTCCAGAGACCGCCTCATGAAATCTTTCTTGTACATGGGGAAGCAGATGCGAAAAAGAATCTGGCCGAAGCCATTCGAGAGATATATGGTTACCAGTGCATAGATGTGCAGCAGGTATCGGAGTATACCCTTTCAAAAGACGGAGCCGTGACCCGGGAGGATATTGAGACCAGGCTGGTCAGCCCCGAGTCTATATGGGCAATCAAAAAGAAGTTATATAATGTGCACGATGAACTTGTAAAAGTGCTTTATAATACGCAACTAGCTATCACCGGCTTATCCCCGGAACAGGTGGCGGAAATCAGCAATCTTATTCTTGAGATTGAAAAGAACATTCTAAATCTAGGTTCCGCAGTAACCCGCGAGGGAGATCCTTACGTGCAGCGGGGAAGAGACCTGTTAAAGGATAATAAGAACATTTTGAAAGTCTGCGAAGTGTAGCGAAGGCTGGGTCGTTTCGAAGAATTATTATGGGTTTTCTATAAACGAATGCTGCTTGTAGGGCGGATTCCATTATACGGGATCTGCCCGTGGATTTTGATCTGTTCTCACGAATAGTAATCATACACACGGAGTAATGAACTGCGCTTGCAGATCGCAGATTATTGAATCAGTCCCCATGGTTAATAGAAGTTACTCCCTTAAACCACCATTATTATTTTTGAGAAATTTGTATCATTTTTGCTCCAAAAACTACTTCCATTCGATATTTTGTGTTATACTGTCTTTAACCGTCTATTGTTTTAATCTTTTTTGTCTTATCCTTCACGAAAGTCAAAAAGGGGGCAGCTATGTCATTATTAGGAGATATCGCTCCGAGTGTACAGCAGGTTGCCGAGGCAATCGCTATTGCAGTCGGTGTGGAAGTAGAAATAGTCGATAATGAACTTACCATTATCGGCGGCACTGCTATATACCAGGATAGAATCGGGCAGAAGGAAGAAGGCGGTCACGTTGACGGCAATTATCTATATGCAAGAGTGATGCGCACGGGGGTCACTGAGTATATCGAAGATGCAATTAATTACGAATACTACGACAGCGTAGTTCCGGAAGGGGAAGACCGGGAGCTGGCTGAAATTTGCACGCCCATTAAGCTTGATGGACGTGTTCTTGGCGTTATCGGCATGGTAGCCATTAACGAGAAGCAAAAATCCATACTGTTGGACAAAAAGCGGCGGATGGTAGGTTTTGCAGAAAAAATGGCAGACCTATTGGCGGCAAAGGCCGCGCAAAAAGAAATGTTGGATCAAAGCGAGGCCCTTCTAAACGAAGTCACAACCGTGCTGGAAACCACCCATGAAGGCATTTTCGCCATTGATAAAAAAGGCTATATCCTGCGGTGTAACAGCATGGCCGAAACGCTGTTTAATACGACCAAATCCGATATAGTCGGAAGTCATATCAGCAAATTCATGCTGGGCTCTCCCGCGTTGGAGGTGCTGCGCACCGGAATTGGATATACGGAAAATGAAGAAATTTATTCCACCAGCGCCGGTAAACTTCACTTCATCGTCACCGTCAAACCAATGATGCAAAACGAGGAGATTATCGGGGCCGTTATTTCTTTCAGGGACATTGTGGAAGCGCAGAAGCTTGTTTATAACATAAAGAATCGGGCCTATAAATATACCTTCAACGATATCATCGGAAACAGCGAGCCAATCCGCAAGGCCATCAATCAATCCCTCCTGACTGCGCGGGGCAACTCCACCGTATTGATTATGGGAGAGAGCGGAACGGGAAAGGAGATGTTTGCCAAAGCCATTCACTATGCCAGCACCAGAGCAAAAGGCCCCTTTATTACGGTCAATTGCGGGGCCATTCCTGAAAACCTCCTGGAAAGCGAGCTTTTTGGCTATGAAAAAGGAGCATTTACCGGGGCCAGCGACAAAGGAAAGGCGGGTAAGTTTGAATTGGCCAACGGAGGCACTATTTTCCTAGACGAAATCGGAGATATGCCGCTCCATCTCCAGGTCAAAATCCTCCATGTTCTGCAAAATATGCGGTTTGAGCGTGTAGGCGGCAACAAGACAATTATCGTTGATCTCCGTGTAATTGCTGCGACAAACAAGGACTTGGAGCAGATGATTCGGGAAGGTATATTCCGCGAGGACCTCTATTACCGGCTTTCCGTTATTCCGCTGCACATCCCGCCCCTTCGCGAAAGAAAAGATGACATTAAGATGCTCATGTATCATTTCCTTGAAAAATACAATAACTTCATGAACAAAAGAATCACAGGATTCTCTGAGGAAGTAGAGTCAATTTACAGAGAATACGATTGGCCGGGAAATGTGCGGGAGCTGGAAAATGCCGTAGAGTATGGCGTAAACATGGCCTTTGGGGATCAGATCGGCATAGACGCCGTGCCGGCCAGATTGCTGAAATCCGACAAAGATACGATTGAAACCAACGACTCCCTGACCCTTGGGGAGCAGATGAAAAATATTGAGAGAGAAATCATATCCAATAAGCTTAAAAAGTACGGAACTTCCGGAAGCGCTAAGGATAAGGTGGCCAAGGAGCTGGGTCTGTCCAGAGCCACCCTTTACAGAAAACTGGCAGAGCTGGGCATCCAACATTAACTTTGAGAGACCGGTGTTAATCTTGGATCGGTATCGACCTTAAAAAGTGGACGCCGGAAGTCTGTAACATTGCAAAGCCCAACTTCGGTATAGAAATTGCATAATGAATTAATACAGGTAAAAATCTGCTACACCGCAGAATGATAATAAGGAGGAAAGGCATTATGTTAAGAAACGCATTACCGAAAATTGTCACGCCCCTTCCCGGGCCAAAGGCAAAAGAAATCATCGACAGACGGGCCAAAGCCATGCCCAATGCTATCAAATGCATTTATCCATGTGTTATCAAACGGGGCGAAGGCGCCATGTTTGAAGATGTGGACGGGAATATTATAATGGACTGGGTCGGCGGAGTCGGCGTGCTGAATATCGGTTACAGCAACGAGAAAGCCATCGAAGCCGTAAAAGAGCAGAGCGAAAAATATTTCCATTCCATGATGAACATAATTACCCATGAAGGCTATATCAAGCTGGCGGAAAAACTGAATAAAATCGTCCCCGTAAAAGGCGAAACCAAAAAGACCATGCTGGTTAACAGCGGCGCGGAAGCGGACGAAAATGCCGTGAAGATTGCAAAGAGCTACACAGGAAGACCCAACATCATCGTTTTCACAGGCGCTTTCCACGGCAGAACAACTCTTACCATGGCAATGACCGCAAAGAAAGCATATGCGGTAGGCATGGGCCCCTTCCCCGATGGCGTTTACAGAGCCGAATTCCCCTACCTTTACAGAGCGCCCGGCGACATGACCGAGGCGGAAGCTATCGATTATTATATCAAGAAGCTGGAGCAGGTCTTCGTAGAAGCGTCACCGGCAGAGCACGTTGCGGCTATCGTAGTGGAACCGGTTCAGGGTGAAGGCGGATTTGTGCCGGCTCCCATTGAATGGGTTAAAGCTGTGAGAAAGATCTGCGATGAAAAAGGCATCCTTTTCATAGCGGACGAAGTACAGACCGGTTTTGCCAGATCCGGCAGAATGTTTGCAACAGAGTATTGGAAGGAAGCCGGCGCGGCTCCCGACATCGTTACGCTCGCTAAGTCCATTGCCGGCGGAATGCCTATCAGCGCGGTAGTTGCAAGAACGGAAATCATGGACGGCGTTACACCCGGAACCATCGGCGGTACCTATTGCGGAAATGCGGTGGCTTGCGCTTCTGCTCTGGCTGTCATCGAAGAGATGGAAAAAGAAGATTATCCTGCTAAGGCCAGAAAGATTGCAGATAAAATTATGGCCAGATGGAACGAGTGGAAAGAAAAATACGATGTAGTCGGCGACGTTCGCGGCATCGGCTGCATGGCGGGTATTGAATTTGTTACCGACAAGAAATCCAAGACTCCGAACGCCAAGATCGTAAACGATATCGTAGATTATGCGGTACAAAAAGGATTGCTCCTGGAGAGCGCCGGAACCTACGGCAACGTAATACGCTTCCTCGCTCCGCTTTGCATCACCGACGAGCAGCTGGAAGTAGGGCTTGCGATTTACGAAGAGGCGATTCAAGCCTGCATGTAATTTAAGGCCTGTATGAAATAAGGCAAGACAACATGCCATATAAACGAAACCAGCCATGGGAGTAGACCTCGTGGCTGGTTTGGTACGAAATTAAGTCCATTACAGGTCCATGCTACAGGTCCTTGAAGTGGAACTCTTTGGCCCCGGTGGCGTAATCGCTCACCACGTGGCCCTTGCCATACAATCTGTATTTATAAGTCACCAGTCCTTCCAGTCCCACCGGCCCTCTGGCATGGAGCTTTACGGTGCTGACACCCGACCTCCGCCCCAAAGCCGTAGCGGTAGCCGTCGGCAAATCTCGTGGAGCAGTTGTGGTATACCCCCGCGCTGTCCACCAGCAGCATGAACTCTCTCTGCAGCGGCCGGATCCTCCGTGATGATGGACTGTCCGTGTGGTGAGAGCCAAACCGGTTGATGTGGGAAATGGCCTCGTCCATATCTTCAACTGCTTTAATCGAAATTACGGAGTCCAGAGTATTCCGTTGTCCAATCCTCGTCCGTGGCGGTCTCGCAGTCGGCCAACTGCCGTACCACAGGGCTACCCTTTTACCGTAACGCCCTTTTCTTTCAGCTGCGGACACGAGAGCGGGTATCAGCCTTATCGGCGGCGGCCTTATGTGAACCAGAAGCGTTTCCACCGCGTTGCATACGGCGGTATACTGGGTCTTTGCGTCCACGATGATGGGCAGAGGCCTTTTCGAGATCGAAATGTTCGTCCACATAGATGTGGCAGATACCGTCGGCATGGCCCATGACAGGGATTTTCGTATTGTTCATGATGTACTGAACGAAAGCGTTGGAGCCTCTGGGAATGAGAAGATCG
>JBMNMN010000012.1:0-50556 GCA_050953365.1 Anaerovoracaceae bacterium
ACTTATATGGAAATGACTTCATCGATTGCCTTGGCGGATTCGGTATCTATACCTGCGGTCACAGAAATCCCGAGATCGTTAAGTATGTTAAAGCTCAGCTCGACAAATATGCATTGCACAGCCAGGAGCTTGTAGATCCTCTCAGAGGGTATCTTGCAAAATTGGTATCCATGATTACCCCCGGAGACCTGCAGTATTGCTTCTTCACCAACGGCGGTGCCGAGGCTGTTGAGATGGCATTGAAGCTGGCCAGACTGGCAACAGGCGGCAGATATTACATATCCACAGTCGGCGCATTCCACGGCAAGTCCTACGGCGCTATCTCCATGGGTGGAAAAGCTGCTTACAGAGAGGACTACCTGCCCATGATCCAGCACGTACAGCACGTGAAATACGGCGATGCGGATGCTATCGAAACGGCTATCGACAACTTGGTAACAGTCGGTGAAACAGTAGCAGCTGTTATCCTTGAGCCGATTCAGGGAGAAGCCGGCGTACAGATCCCGCCCAAGGGATATCTGAAGAGAGTAAGAGAGATCTGCGATAAGTACGGCGTTGCTCTGATTCTGGACGAGATCCAGACCGGAATGGGACGTACCGGAACCATGTGGAGATGTGAAGCCGAGGATGTTGTTCCCGATATCATGACCTTCGGAAAGGCCTTCGGCGGCGGCGTAATGCCCATCACCGGAATCGTCGCAAGACCCAATATGTGGGTTGAGAAACTGGTGGAGAACCCCTGGATTCTCGGATCCCCCACCTTCGGCGGAAACCCGCTTGCTTGCGCAGCGGCCATCGCTACCATCAAGTACATGCTTGAAAACGACATTCCGAAGCAGTGTAAAGAAAAAGGCGACTACTTCATGGAGAAGCTGAATGCCCTGATGGAGAAATATCCCACAGTTATCAAGGAAGTCAGAGGCGCTGGCTTGCTCATCTGCCTCGAATTCCCGGCTTCAGAAGTGGGATATGCAGTGGTCAAGGGACTCTTCGACAGACATGTTATGACGGCAGGAACACTGGTCAATGCCCAGTCAGTACGTATCGAGCCTCCTGGGATCATCAGCTACGAGACCATCGACACAGTGCTCGAGAAATTAGAAGAAGCCATCATCGACGTAAAGAAAGAATTCAAACTGTAAAAATATTCTGTAAACGGCGATTTGTCGATTTAAAACCCCCGCGCAGGCTGCGGGGGTTTTGCTTGAAATTTCAACGTTCTTGCAGTCAGAAAATTAGAACTTTCACTAAATGGGTATACAAATTGCTATAATATGGTATAATACCTGACATACCAAGTTTTTTGGTATGCAGAAAGGAGAAGAACGATATGGTGAAGAAGCTATTATCTGTGTGGCTTTCGGTGACCATCGTACTTTTTTCCACCATTACCATTTATGCAGAAGAGAACGTTGAAGGACAATTTCTAAATAGAAATATAGACATCAATGGCAACAGACTTGCAAATTATTATTTAGAAGATCCCTTTTTCTTGTACCAGGGTTCAGCCTACGTTCCCTTGACGGAGGAGATTGGCGAGATCCTGGGTTTTTCAGTTGAAACAGACTGGGAAAGCCGCACATTAAAAATCTTAAAGAAGGAGCCGACCAGGACCGGGTTGAAGGAAAAGGTGCTGAAAAGCAACCTTGAAAATATCAATGCCGTGATAGTGCAGGACATGACCGTTCTCACCATGGCAGAGAAAGAAAAAGATATTAACGTAGATCTGGTCTTGCATGGTGTAATGCTCACAGCCGCCGACTTGGATGTGGGCGGGCAGCTCCGTCTAATCAAGGAAAAAGCAGAATCGGAGTTTATTGAGGTTCCGGAGTTGGTGGTGGAAGAGTTGGATATCGATGAGTACCCGTTGCTTCAGGCGGGAGACGTGTTCTATCTTCCCGTTCGGGCCTTTACGGGCGAGAATTGCTTCGGTTGGGATGTTTTCTATGACAACTACTCCGGGTTGTATATCAGCACGAAGCCGGGAGTGAGCGCCACGGCCTTCTTCGATACGGGCGAGTCGGATTACAACAGAGGGTTGGTCGATTATATTCTTTCGAGAAATAAGAACTTATCCCGCGGATGGGCTACCATGCTGGTCTTCTTATTCAAGCATGAGGCCGACATCAACGACGTGGACGAAATCTTGCTGATAGCCATGGCTGAGAAGGAGAGTACCTTCCGTTGCGATGCGATAGGCGGCGGCGGAGCTGTGGGAATCATGCAGATTATGCCCAAGACCGCTGCGGGTTACGGAATTTCGCGCAGCGAGCTCTTTGATCCCCATGTGAATATCGAATTCGGCGCGAAATATATCGGAGATAAGATAAGCCAATACAACAACAATAAGACTGTGGCCCTTGCCGCATACAATCAGGGGCCTGTGGCCGTAAGCAGGGGAAGCTACAGCACCAGATATGCGAATAAGATTGCAGGGGCAGAGAATTCAATTACCAATTTCCTGGTCAAAAACGGCTACGGATTGGGAGAGTAACAGAACTGAGAAGAAATAGAATAAATAAAAGCACAATAACAGAAATCGCAGCCTTAATAAAAAGGTTGCGATTTTTGATTTACGGGTCTTTTGATAACCGCAATTTTAATTAAAAAAATAATTCTGAGGGGATATACATTGTATAAGGTGTTGTAAAGATTGCTATTATCAGCGAAACTTTTTTTCTTCTATTGTCATCTAACTCAATCAGGGGCATAACCTTTTTATAATTAAAAAGGTAAATGCATATTCCGGCCAGCATTACACCTATTGTAGTAACTGCAAAGGCTGCAGGGCTGCTCAGAGGATTGTAGGCAATGTCTGAAACATAGCCCAAAAAAAGCAATAAAAGAAGAAATCCTGCGCCGATGATGTCGGCCAGGAATCCATATGCCCATATCCGCAAAATACACTTTGTATATTTTATCTTTTTTTCAGGTATTTTATAAACAGCCAGCGCGGCAAGAAAGACAATGCTGTCAATAATAAAATTGGCAGGCAATATGATGATCCACAATAATGATGGAATTACGTAAAAGCTCCATAAAGGCAATATGATGTTATAGAGCTTTATTTCTTTTCTCATGGACTGCTCTCCTGTGCTACGAATAGGCTTTTTTAATATAATCCAGAAAACAGCCCATATCCTCTGCCGTGGGGAACATGACCCTGGCGCTGTTGCCCTGCCTCCGCCTTTACCGCGCCAGACAGCGGCGTTGTCCTTTATGATCTTGTTGCAATCCGGCATTCCGCCGGAGAGCAGGAGCAGGGTATTTTCCTTTACGGAAACCAGGGAAAGCAACTTGCCGGACAATTCCGGCAGCAGCTTGCTCAGCGCCAGCAAATCGTCCGTCTTCAAAAGCTCGTATTTCTCTATCAATACACCGTTGAACTCGGCCAGCTTTTCCCTAATCTCTTGGGCCTTTTCCGTCAGGTACGCCTGTTTCAGTTCATACAGTTCCTGTCGCACCTCGCCGTTTTTTTTGTTCCCGCAGCTGAATTTTGGCCATAAGCGTTTCCGCGTCCGCGGAGTAGTGCCTGCAAAGGCTTTTAATAAGATCGGCCTCCGAGCGGCAGTTTTCAAGGGCATTGGGGCCCGCGTCAAAGGTAATGCGTGTCATGCCTTTATAGTTATCCCAGCGGTAGATCTTAATGAGGCCCACTTCGCCGGTTCTGCGGGGATGGGTACCGCAGCAGGCCACGCAGCCGGCGCTTTACTCTCATCGCCCACGCAAACCAGGACGATGTCTTCTTCAATGGCCAGCGCTTTCCGCATGGGAAGTCCCTCTGCTTCTTCTTTGCGCTTAAAATAACGCGTAGTGACGGGCAGGTTATCCCAAACCATCCGGTTGGCTTCCCATTCGGCCCTTCGCATCATCTCATCGGTCATCTGTGTAAATTCGGATTTTCCTCCAGGTTGATGTCAATGGTCATATAATCCGTTCCCATGTGGAAGCCTCTGTTGACACCTCCGTACAGTTCATAAAACGCAGCGGAGAGAATATGCTCGCCGCAGTGCCGCTGCATATGGGAAAAACGCCTGTTCCAGTCCAACCGGCATTGCACCGCCGCTCCCGTCAATTCATGCAGGATTTCTTTTGCGGCGGTTGTCCCGGCATCCGGATTTATCTTCAATTGGTGATAAACGATGCCCTCTTTTTCGAATGCATATACCAGTTCAAAAGTTCCGGATGTTCCGGAAATCTGGCCCAGGTCGGAGGGTTGTCCGCCGCCTTCGGGAAAGAAAACAGTCTGGTCCAGGACCAAACAGAACGTATCGCTTTCATCGATTCCGCCTAATTTGGCTATTTCCTTCTCATCGGTAATCACCGCCACAATCCTGCTGTCGCATGATTTTAGATAGGATCCTGCTGGTACAATTTTATCGTTCTGCCATTTTTAATACCTCTTGATTGATTTCATGGAAAAAACGGCGTGACCGTCTTCAACTTGCCCTAAAATTAGGATGTGCGATCCATACTTGTTTTAAGTATAGCATGGATGGCGACCTTGGTGTATAATGAAAAACAGTACTGGTTTGCTGTGCGTCTTTAATATTGTCATACTAACTTGTCCTCCTGCATAAAATGTGGCAGGATTCGGCGCGGTGCCGCGGCCGACGAATGCAAGTATTCTGCAGAGATTGCAGGGTACCGGGGGAGGATGGGATATGGTGAACGGGTTGGAAATGGGCTTTTGGCGCAATCGCTACTTTGCTGGTCATAGCAATCGTGATATTGATCACTCCCATGCAATTGAAATTCTGGCTATGAAATCCCTGTCGAAAGACGATGTGCTGCTGCTGGATCCGGGTCACGGCGGAGTTGACGGGGGCGCAGAAAGCGCCACGGGGGTATGCGAAAAAGCATATTAATTTGAACATTGCCCTAAAGATACGTCAAATGGCGGAAGGGGACGGCTGGACCGTTGTCATGACCCGGGAGGAGGATGTGGGCCTATATCCGGATAAGAACAGGCAGAGCATTCGCAGCTTGAAAACGGAAGACCTGCTGGCGAGGAAGAAATCATTGAAGAAGTCAAGCCTTTAGTGGCAGTCAGCATTCACCTTAACAGCTTTAAACAGGATCCCGGTGTGCGTGGGGCTCAAACCTTTTATCCGGATGCGGAGAACAGAGCATTCAAGACCAAAGCAAACGATTGGCCGAAGCCATCCAGGCCAATTTGATCGAAGGGCTTTCCGACGGCACCGATCGGGCAGCTTTAGCCAAACGGGATGTTCTGCTGTTTAAAAATCCTGTGGTGCCCATTGTCATTGTCGAATGTGGCTTTCTTTCTAACCGGGAGGAGGCAGCTCTGCTGAGCCGGATGAATATCAGCGTAAAATAGCGGAGTGCATCTACCGCGGAATTATGGAATATACAGGAAAAGAAGGAAACCGCCTCTTCAGATTATCGATAATCGCGGGTAGTATTTGCAGGGTTTGAATAAAATGAGAACAGCCTGTGGATAACTTTTCCTGTTATTTGAAATTATAGGCGAAGAGTGCTGAATTTCAATGTTATAAGGCTTTTTATTATCCACAAGCCCCCGTGAATAACTTTGTATACAATATTTTTTTCGTGTGGAAAAGTGACAAAAAGCTTTATATTTCGACATTGTTATAATGTTGAAATATGTTCGCAAACATCCAAACATTAGTTAACATAATACTACTGCTTGCCGCTTCGCCGCTACTGACCATATAGGAATGCTGTTTGATATGTTGTAGGATATAATGCAAGGCCAAAGAAAGGACAAGCCATGTTAAAAGAACATATTATCTACAAAGAAGATCTGCCGGCGAACTGTTCTATTATGAACATTGACGAGGTATCCCATCCATTTCCACAACGATCTGGAAGTGGTATACGTTCTGCAGGGGAGCGTAAGGCTGAAGAACGGTTACTATACCTATGACATGGAAGAAGGAGATATATATATACTCAACGATAGAGAAATTCACAGCTATTATCGCCTGGACGAGTCCAATGTGGTTCTTATCTTACAGTTAAACCTTTCCTACTTTGCCCGATATTATGAAAATCCTTCGAAACAGTTTCTTTGTAACCGATATGAATGGCGCCGAAGACGAAAGTGTCGAGGAGTTGCAGGAATTGCTTGCCCGGATCGCTTTGGAAACTCTCAAAGGCAAGCAGGGTTACGAGAAGAGAGTTGTGGAGCTTGCCCATGGGCTGATCGATTGTTTGATACAGAATTTCCAATTCTTTGTAATGGAGAACGGCAAGTTTGTCCATGAACCGAGAAATAAGGGGAACGAGTTTCTTGCCAGTCGTCTAAACCGAATTACCGAATATATGTATGAAAACTACAACCGCCGTCTCACATTGACGGAAATTGCCGAAAGAGAGCATTTAAGCATTTATTACCTCTCGCATTTCATTAAAGAGGCCACCGGCCTCAGCTTCCAGGAGTTCCTTAATTTTATCCGGGTGGAAGAGTCGGAAAAGCTGCTTTTGGGCACGGACAAAAAAATCAGTACGATTTCCATGGAGTCGGGATTTTCGGCGGTTCGGTATTATCTGAAATATTTCACAAAGTGGTTCGGTATGCATCCGGCGGAATATCGGAAGAAATATACCGGGCGTGTACGGAGCAGGAACACCATGGGCCGCTTCACTTTGTTAACGGGTAAGCAGGCAGAAGACTTACTGCGCAGCCATGTGGAGGATATTTTTGATGTGGTCCGAAGCGACAAGATCAAAGTTGTGGTCGGTGGAGTTTGACACGGAGGAGGTTTCTTGGAGAAAAAGCAAGTCTCTATGATACGTTTACGTCGCTGATGGCCTGCGAATATATGAAGCCCATGGCGGAGGTGTTTGGTTCCATAAAGGTGCGTGAGGAGGATTTTGTGGCCGGAGATCCGGGCTATATCATTATGCGGCACACTGCAGGGGGTCACGGCACTCCCCCGAGTTACAATATTTTCTTCTACAATTTCAGCGAAAAGTTAGTGAAAACCCCTCCGACGCTTCTGACGCAGAGCATTACGGAAGAAGAAATCAGACAATATGATAAGCAGATGGAGTTTTTTATTCGATTTGCGGGGCTTAACGGCCAATTTCGCATTGCCCGCTGCCGATTCACAAAAGAAGCCATTTTGGCCAGATACAATCGGCTATGCAACGGAAAAAGAAAAGCGAACAATCGAGAAAATCTTGTAAGAGGCTGGATGGAGTCTCCTGTGATTTCCGTAGATATTGTGACGGCTTCTCAGACTTTGAATGTGAAGACGCAGCAGCCGGGGAGCAGCATGGAACTGGTCATAATCGATCCTGTAAAATAGGATTTTAAATAAGTTTGTTTGAGATGGGCGGCTCTGCAGGGGGCAGGTGGATCTGAGGATTGCTTTGTGGTTGTAAGACCGAATATGTAAGCATAACAGCAAATCAGTACTTTTTTTGAGCAAATATATAATTGAATATTCTGAATTAATATAGTAGGCTGAAGTTAATAGACGGTAGCTATCATATGCGTGAAATTTTTGAAAATTCGGGCATTATTCTGTCGATAAGAGTCGAAAAACCTTTCGCGATTTTGGCAGAATACCGAAGGATATGTTACCAATCCTAATTATTTATTATATCGCAGGGAGGGATTAATATGGACATGAGGCTGTTAATTATCGGTATCGGTGGTGTTGGTACATCTGTAGCAAAGATCATCAAAAGAGCCGGAAAAGAAGGCGAATGGGCGCAGAAAGTAGTTCTTTCTGACTACAATGTGGCCAGAGCGGAAACTGTTGCAAAAGATGTAAATGATCCTCGCTTTGTTCCGGAAAAGATCGACGCCAGAGATCCCGAAAGCATCAAAGCAGTGGTTAAGAAACACGACATCACTTGGGTTCTCAATACGGTTGAGCCGGAATTCAACGAGACCATCTTTGACACTTGCTATGAGTTAGGTATCGGTTACATGGACTGCGCCATGACGCTGAGCAAGAGACATCCCGAAAAGCCTTTCGAACTGGCGCATATCAAGCTGGGCGACTATCAGTTTGAGAGACATGAAGCATGGAAAGAAAAGGGTATCATGGCTCTGGTCGGCTCCGGCGTAGAACCCGGAATGGCGGACGTATTTGCCGCATATGCGCAGAAGCATCTCTTTGACGAGATCGATGAAGTCAACGTAAGAGACGGCGACAACTATGAGATCCCGGGATACGAAGGCGTTGCCTTTGGATTCTCCGTATGGACCACTATCGAAGAGTGCCTGAATCCGCCTGTGGTTTGGGAAAAAGGAAAGGGCTGGTTCACCACAGAGAACTTCTCCGAGCCTGAAATTTTCAGCTTCCCCGGTGGCATCGGCGATATCGAAGTTATCAACGTAGAGCATGAAGAAGTCATGCTTGTACCCAGAGTAATCGATTGCAACAGAGTTACATTTAAATACGGAGTTCCTCGCGAGATGAGACAACTGCTTCTGAACCTGCGTGATGTGGGCATGGCAGAGGCCGAAAAGAAGATCAAGGTAGGCGATGCTGAGATCGCTCCCAGAGACTTCCTCGTAAAGGTTGTTCCCGATCCTCAGGAAGTATCCAAGAACATGATCGGAAAAGGCTGCGCCGGTACTTGGGTTACCGGAACGAAAGACGGCCTGAGAAGATCCGTTTACCTCTATCAGATTGCGGACAACCAAGAATGCATGGCCAAGTACGGAACCAACTCCGTTGTGGCTCAGACCGCTGTAAGCCCGGTCATCATGCTGGAACTCATCGCAAAGGACATCTGGTATCTTGACGGCGTACACGGCCCCGAGTCCTTCGATCCGGATCCCTATGTAGAGAGACTTGCCAAGTACGAGTTCCCCGCAGGATTGGAAGAGAAAGATTCCGAATATGCAGAGATGCTGCATCAGAAAGCATTGTTGGCTGCAAAATAAAGCGGGCAATCAGACTTAGCTTCGCATTTCATATCCATACAAAGAACTGCCTCGGGCGACCCGGGGCAGTTCTTTGTTGCAGAGCTTTTATTTTTTTCATTCCGACTGCATGGAGTCCGTAAACAGCCGGTCGAAAACTTCGCGGTTGATTCGTTTGACCGGCGCCCCGGAAATATTTGAACAGACGGTGACGGATACGTCAAGCTCAGGGCAGACCCAGAAGCTTGCGCGGAAACCGTCGTCGTTTCCTTCGTGACCGAAGAGGAAATAGCCTTTCTGCTCCCGGCGGAACCAGGAAAGTCCGATTCTTTCTCCGTTGTTCGGAACGATGGAATGCTCCCTCCAAGCCTCTTCAAAAGTGGCGGGTTTCAGTATTTTTTGCCTGAGAACCGCTTTTGCCCATATTGCCATGTCCTCTAAATTGGACGTAAGAGTGGAGCTGGGGCCATGGGCCCGATTGTAAGGGAAGTGCTTCACGATGGCAAATCGGTTGTCTTCGGTCTTTTCGTGAGGGGCGCAGACGTCATCCATGCTGCGCCGGAAGGTAAGCAGCTCCGAATGAGCCATTCCAAGAGGAGAGAAAATGTTCTCCGAGACGTAATCTTCAAAGCTTGTGCCGGATACGGCGGCGATAACGGCTCCCAAAATCTCGTATCCGATATTGCTGTAGGCAAACTTGCCCTCTTCCGGATCGAAGAGAAGGCGCCCCTCCCGGACCTCTTCGGATAATACGTAGCGCAGCAGCGCGCCTTCGTCGGTTTCCGGGCTTTCCCAATGGTAGTCCTTTACATCCGGCATTCCGGATGTGTGGGAGAGGAGTTGGCGGAGAGTAATTCGACGATATCGATCGTCGGCCATACGGAATTGCGGCAGATAAACGATCAATCGCTCATCCGGATTCAGCAAGCCCTTTTCCCAAAGCTGCAAAATGGCGGTGGAGACGAAAAGCTTGGTAACGGAGGCCATATGAAAGATGTGATGCCGCTTTAACGGGGATTTTGTCAGGGCATTTTGCCAACCCAGTGAAGAATAATAGTCACGGTCTCCGATTCCCACGTGGACCGCCAGTCCCGGCAGATCGTAATAATACAGAGCCTTTTCCAGATAGGCGTCCAGTTCAGCGAAATTCACATTGCTAAGCATTTAAATACTCCTTATACTATTATAATAAAGCGATTATAGGCATTAAAACATCAGCGCAAGTCGTTGCGACTGTTTGCTGCGCAATGCTATTATATCATAGAAACATTGGCGGAAAACAAACAACTGCCTGTTTCCTGTGGTTAACTTGTGATAATGTCACCATGTAATTCACTTGAGATAATGTCCCTTTTTGAAATAGAATATTATGCATGAAAGAAGGAAGAATTACATTGAGTCAAAAACAACTAAAACGATTGAAGGTGATGAATGCCTATCTGGATGGCACCATCGACCGAAAGAGAGCATCTGAGCTACTTTCCCTTTCAGAACGTCAGATTTCACGCTTAAAGAAAGGACTGATTACACAAGGCGAGGCGTTCCTAATCCACAAGAATACAAACCGAAAGCCTGCTCATGCCATTCCCAGCGAGCTGAAGGAAACGATACTTCAAATCCATACCCAAGAAGAATTTGAAAACGTCAATTTCCTTCACTTCAATGAAATACTCGCTGAGCAGTATGATATACAAATATCATACACCGCACTTTCCAGTATACTGAAATCCGAAGGAAATAAAAGTCCTAAAACAAAAAAAGCAAAACGCCGTAAAAGTCGACGTAAGCGTCGGCCCTGTCCGGGAGAACTGATCCAGATTGATGCGACACCTTTTGACTGGTTCCGGGATGGCAGAATGCTTGCTTTACACGGTGGCATCGATGATGCCACAGGAGACGTTGTAGGTCTATACCTTTGTGAAAATGAATGCTTAAACGGCTATTTTGAGACCATGCGCCAATGCATTTTGACCCATGGTGTCCCCCAATCCGCTTATTCGGATAAGCATACCATTTTTCGCTCGCCTAAAGCAGACCGGCTAACTGTGGAAGAGATCATTGCCGGTAAGGTTGTACATCTAACCCAATTCGGACGTGCCATGTACGAGTTAGGAATCGATATGATCTTTGCGAAAACCCCTTGGGCAAAGGGGCGGATCGAAAGGCTGTGGGACACACTGCAAAGCAGGCTCCCGGTGGAATTTGCACGTAGGGGAATCAAAACCATCGAAGAGGCAAATCGATTTCTTAGGAGGAATATCTTCAAAGGTATAACAGGAAGTTTGCAGTAAAGCCGGAAGGAGAATCTATCTTTGTGCCTCTTCGGGCAGATGTGGATGTGGATACTATTCTCTGCATCAAAAAGAAGCGGAAAACAGATGCCTCAAGCTGCTTCTCCTTCAAAGGTAGGCTGTTTCGAATTGACACGCAAGGATACCCCCTGGTGCCTGCAAGGAAAGAAATTGACGTGTTGCTTAGCCCAAGGATTGGAATGAAAATCCGATACAAGGACCAGGTTTATGAAGCGATCCACTACATAAAACCAGAGCGCAAGGATGCGAATCTGACGGTTCGCCCCAAGGTAAAAAGAGCGGTGCAACCTCACCTGATTCATGGGTCGGAAAAGTGGAGAGAAATTTGGCATAGTGAGCCTTACGAACTGTCATTGAAATTCCTGTATGAACTTTTCTTTGAGAAAGCAGCAGGGTAGCATAAAATTTTATCGCGGTTGACATGGAGGTATGTTGTGATAGGCCAATGGCCGGCGGTACCGGTACCGCCTTACCGCCCTAAGTCACAACATAGAGGCTCCATGTCAACCGAGGAAGATAAAATTTTTGCGTGGTTGAATGGGACATTTTCTCAAGTTAATTTCATACACAAAAAGGGACATTTTCTCAAGTTATTGACAACAACTGCCTGTTTCCGTGACCGCAATACAAGGAGGAATCAATGCAGTACAGGACATTTAATCCGTCGGGGGAAAAAGTATCCCTTTTAGGGTTGGGAACCATGCGTCTTCCCGTAACAGGACGGGACGAGACGGTTATTGATGAAGAAAAAGCTATTGAATTAATACGTTATGCCATCGATAGCGGTATAAATTATGTTGACACAGCCTATATGTATCACGGCGGTAACAGCGAGGTGATTTTAGGTAAGGCTCTGAAAGACGGCTATCGTGAAAAGGTATTCCTTGCCGACAAGATGCCAATATGGCTTGCGAAAAATGCGGGAGGATTTGAAACGCTTTTTGAAGAGCAGTTCCGGCGCCTTGGTGTGGAACACATCGATTTCTATTTGGTCCATAATCTGACGAAAGGTTTATGGAAAGAAGTGAAGGATCAGAAGGTGATGTCCTTTTTAGACAGGATGAAAGCCGAAGGCCGCATCGGGAAAATAGGGTTCTCATTCCATGATGAACTGGAAATATTTAAAGAGATTATAAACGATTATCCCTGGGAGTTCTGTCAGATTCAGCTGAATTTCATGGATACGGAATTGCAAGCAGGTGTGGTGGGATTGAAATATGCGGGAGAGAAGGGTCTCCCGGTCATCATTATGGAGCCGTTAAAGGGCGGTAAACTGGTAAAATCTCTACCCGAGTCCGTGGCAGCTTTATGGCAGAGCTTTCCCGTAAAAAGGACGCCGGCAGAGTGGGCTTTGCGGTGGGTGGCGGACTTCCCGGAAGTAATGACTATTCTTAGCGGAATGAGCGCGGTGGAGGAAGTGGAGGAGAACATTCGCATTCTTGAAAACGCAATGCCCGGCAGTCTTACGGAAGAAGAACAAAACCTGATACGGGACGTTTCGGCTGAATACAACAGGCTGATAAAGGCATCCTGTACGGCTTGCAAATACTGCATGCCCTGCCCTAAGGAAATCGACATCCCGGAGGTAATGGATCAGTATAATCAGTGGCATATTTATCACAGCGTCCGGGAGTCCAGGCGGCAATACGGTTTCCTAAAGAAAGGAAGCAGGCCGACGGATTGCATCGACTGCAAGGCCTGTGAGGAACAATGTCCCCAGCATCTGCCAATTTCGGATATTATGAGGGAGATGGGGGACACCTTCGGAAAATAATACAGTTTTATCGCAGCGATTGAAGGAAGTCCTCGAAATCCTCATATTCGCTTTGTATAAAGTCATAGACAATGGGCTCCTTGAATTCATATTTTGCCGTAGGCAGCAAAGATGAACCCAAGGGGCTTTTGTACAGGCGTCGTTCAATGGAGTGAATTTCTTTTAATCCGTAGGCTGCAACAATCAACTGGCCGAAATCGGAAACGTAATACAAGCCATGAACATCCTCGTTAAGGCTGAATACTTTTGCGTTGACGTGGTCGTTGTTTTTCTTGAACTCCATAAAAAGCCTGCCGTTGTCATGGTTGGTCTGCATTGCGCTGCTCACGAGGGGCAGAAACTCTTCATCAAAATCCATCGGATCCGTTAAAATTTCGTAGACCGTCACATATTCAGGCCGATTTAGCATCATAGCTGCTTCCGCAGCGGTGACTCGGAAAGAGGAACGGCGGGCGGCGGATACAACTTTGCCGTTTGATACGGTTATTTCAAGCACGACAAGTTGATACCTTCCATCCATATCGATCAATGCTTCGCAAAGGTAGGAAGCAGCACCCTGTTCGTCCGTGTATTCTTCAATGGTATTTTTGCACAAGGTAGCCGGTCTCTTCTCTGCCAGCCCTTCGAGATCTATTTCCCCCTCCATCAAATAGGAAGCGCCCTCCCAGTCTCTGGCAAAGCAGCGCATGACAAAGTAATGGATCAGATGATAGTTCGAGAGAATAGGAGTACAAATTTTGTAGATAAGGGTCTGTTTTTCCTTGGGAGACAATATTACCGGTTCCTTTAACAGGATTTCGTACTCGTTGGCGGGTTCGGGAAGGGGGACCTTTAGCTTCTTGCTTTCGGATACGAAGGATTGAAGCAGATAAAGGGCTTCCTTATGAGTGACGGAAACTTTTTTGCCGCCAAGTCCGCCGATAAGTCCTTGTTCAATAGCATCCAGCGCCAATACATCGTCGCCTTGCAGGCTTTGATACGTGTCGAGGCCGTATTCTTCCGCATCAAAATAGAAAAACTGATAAAAATCGTCCGAGATGTCAGAAGAGGAAATTTTCCAATGGATGGAGAGGGCCAATACACCCATCAGCCGCGTGTCCGTTACAAACGCTGACACAAATCGACGATTTTCGAGGGAAACTCTTACCGGCTCATCGGCTCCGCCTTTTATCAGTCTAAAATTCTGTTTTTTCAAATCAGCACTCCATGAAATAGAAATAATAGTTTGGGGATTAATGTTAAAAACAGTATACATTATTCTATGACAAAAGTGTACGATTTAATTCTGCAGTGCTGCATTTGGTGTAAACCGTATTTGATGGCGCCGGAGACCCAATTAAGCCCTGCAAATACAACTTGCCGATACAACTTACACCAAATGTTAATCCAAATGCAATTTGATAGTGTAAAATAGTTGTGGAGTTTTAAGGAAAGAAACAGAGATCAACTCTCCTGTGTTAAAATAGTTTCAGCAATAAAACACAAACAAGGAGGGAAGATCTCTGTGGAAACTATTGTACAACAAATCATTGCGGAATTGGGAAGAAATATTTGCAAACGGATTGAAGAAGGAGGCATATCCAATATAGATCAGTTTGCATCTGATGCCCTGGGTCTTTGCAAAGAAAGCGTTCGAGCCCTGATATCGGGAATCGTGAAGCAATTGAATGAAGAACTTAGAGCGGACAAGGCATTTCGAAAAGAGCAGGGGCTTGTTCTAAAAGAAAAAGACCGGCAAAGGAGTCTTCTGACGGAGGTAGGTCGAATCGACATAGAACGAGACTACTATTACGCAAAAGGTGCCTATGTATATCCGTTGGATTTCATAATTGGTATATACGCCTATGAACGAGTGAGTGCCAATGTGAGCGCCCGCTTGGTGGAACAATCGGCAGAGGTTTCCTATGAAAAGAGTACGAAGATAGTAACCAACGGTGAAGTGAGCCGCCAGACGGTAAAGAATAAGTTGAGAGCAGTGGGAAAACTGGAAAAGGCAGCCCCTAAAGAAAAGCGAGTCGCATCGGAACTACATATTTTTGCCGATGAAGACCACGTTCATCTACAGGAAGGTAAAAACCGCATGGTTCCATTGATTACGCTAAGTGAAGGAATTCAAGCCGTCCATAAAGGGCGAAATGTCCTGATGAATCCGGTACACTTTACCTCCACCATTCATCAAACAAAAGAGGCTTGGGAAACGGTAGGCGGGTACATCTCACAAGCTTATGAAGAAAATCAAATCGAGAGAATCTATCTTCATGGTGATGGGGCTCCATGGATCAAGCAAGGAATGGAGGAGCTTGCCGACTGTCACTATGTTATGGATGGATTTCACTTTGAGAAGCACTTAAAACAAGCGACAGCGGCCTTTCCGAAACAAAATTACCGACACCGTATAAGGCAGGCGGTTCAAGAGAAGAGCCTGGAAAAAGTGACAAGCCTCATTCGAGAAATGCTGTCTCTTTGCAAGGGACCAAAGCAAGAGAAGCGGGTTCGAAACTTCCTCCGTTATGTTGTAAACAATTGGGACGGAATTGTGCGAAGATATACAAAAGATATCATAGGTAGCTGCACAGAAGGTTTAGTAAGTCATGTGTATTCGGAGAGATTAAGCAGAAATCCTATGGGTTGGAGCGAAGCCGGTCTAAACAAGATGGCAGAACTTAGAGTCTACACAAGAAACGGTTGCAGCGTTTCAGGAAAGGATTTCAGACGACCTGAAGACGAAAAAAACAGGAGCATTCTAAAGGAGTATGGGGAAAAACGGCTACAAAATGCAATTCATGGTTGTTGGGACTGGAGTATATTCGAAAAAGAACAATACAATCCGGCAGTCAATACTGCAACACAGATCCTGATCCGGTCTTATGGTCGGCAACGGGGTTTGGTTGCATAACATCGGGAGAGTTGTCAAGCAAAAACTCCACAACAACTTGACACCGTCATGCAATTTTGGGATGATGTGGTTAACTTGTGATAATGTCACTATATAATTCACTTGAGATAATGTCCCTTTTTGAAATAGAATATGAAGCATGAAAGAAGGAAGAATTACATTGACTCAAAAACAGCTTAAACGAGCAAAAGTGATGAATGCCTACATAGATGGCAACATCGATCGAAAGAGAGCATCGGAGCTACTTTCCCTTTCAGAACGTCAGATTTCACGCTTAAAGAAAGGACTGATTATGCAAGGCGAGACGTTCTTGATCCACAAAAATACAAACCGAAAGCCCTCCCATGCCATTCCCAGCGAGTTGAAGGAAACGATACTCAATATTCATTCCCAGCCCGAGCATGAAAGCATCAATTTCCTTCACTTCAAAGAAATCCTCGCTGAGGATTATGATATTCGCATATCATATACCGCACTTTCAAGTATACTGAAATCTGCAGGAAATAAAAGTCCCAAATCAAAAAAATCGAAACGTCGCAGAAGCCGCCGTAAACGTCGTGACTGCCCAGGCGAGTTGATTCAAATTGATGCTACGCCTTATGACTGGTTCCGAGATGGCAGGATGCTAGCGATACATGGTGCCATTGATGATGCTACGGGCAATGTAGTCGGGCTTTACATTTGTGAAAATGAGTGCTTAAACGGATATTTTGAAACCATGCGGCAATGCATTTTGAGCTATGGGGTTCCTCAGTCAATTTATTCGGATCGGCATACAATATTCCGTTCACCTAAGACGGACAGATTAACGGTCGAAGAAGTCATAGCGGGTAAGATCGTAAATCTAACCCAATTTGGACGGGCCATGCACGATATGGGTACGGATATCATCTTTGCAAGAACATCTTGGGCAAAAGGACGAATAGAGCGCCTCTGGGATACATTGCAAAGTCGGCTGCCGGTTGAGTTTGCAAGAAGAGGTATCAGGACAATTGAAGAAGCGAACCGTTTTCTTAGCGAGGAGTATCTCGTAAGGCATAATCGGAAATTTGCAGTAGAATCGGAAGGAGAATCCATCTTCGTCCCTCTCAGGTCAAACATTGATATAGACACTATTCTCTGTATTAAAAAGAAACGAAAAACAGATGCTTCAAGCTGCTTCTCCTTCAAAGGAAGGTTGTTCAAGATAGATACGCAAGGCTATCCTCTTGTCCCCGCTAGAAAAGAAATTGAAGTCTTGCTTGGACCAAGAGTTGGGATGAAGGTCTGTTACAAAGACCAGGTATATGAAGCCATCCAATATATGAAGCCAGAGCGCAAAGATGCCAACTTAACCGTCCGACCCAAGGTGAAAAAAGTAGTACAGCCTCATCTTGTCCATGGCTCCGATAAATGGAAAGAAATCTGGCATAGTGAACCTTATGAACTATCATTGAAATTCTTGTATGAGCTTTTCTTTGACAAAAAAGCAGTTTAGCAGAAAATTTTATCGCGGTTTACATGGAGCTATGCTGTGGTAGGCCCTTGGCCTAGCGGTACTGGTACCGCCCTACCGCTTAAAGACACAGCATAGGAGGCTCCGTGTCAACCGAGGAAGATAAAAATTTCTGCAGGTTACTAATGGGACATTTTCATAAGTTAATTCGATACTCAAAAAGGGACATTTTCATAAGTTATTGACACATGCAATTTTGGGATGATTGACAAAAGGCGGGAAAGGGAATAATATGTTATCCGTTGAATTAAATAAAATGCCTTATCAAGAGCGGCTGAGGGATTAGGCCCTATGAAGCCCGGCAACCTGCCTGTTTTTCGGAACGGCAAAGGTGCCAAGTCCTACAGAATTTATTCTGAAAGATGAGGGGAACTGTATGTAATTTCCCTCTTCGAAAGAAGAGGTTTTTTCTTTACAGAAGCCCGGAAATGGAGGAACAAACAAATGAGAAAAATTTTATTTACATCTGAATCGGTAACGGAAGGGCATCCGGATAAGTTGTGTGATCAGATTTCTGACGCTATTTTGGATGCGGTGCTGGAACAGGACCCTTATGCCAGAGTTGCCGTTGAAACGACAGCCACCACCGGTATGGTTATGGTTATGGGTGAAATGACGACAGAGTGCTATGTAGACATCCCACGCCTGATTCGAAGCGTGATCACCGATATAGGTTATGATAGAGGCGAGTATGGATTTGATGGAAATACCTGCGCAGTGCTCACCGCCATCGACGAGCAATCGCCGGACATTGCTATCGGCGTGAACAAGGCTTTGGAATACAGAGAAGGGGCTCTTGACGACCAGTTAGATGCTATCGGCGCGGGAGACCAGGGTATCATGTTCGGCTATGCCACTAACGAGACTCCCGAACTCATGCCTATTGCTATTTCCCTTTCTCATAAGCTGGCAAAGAAATTGGCGGAGATCAGGAAATCCGGTGAGCTGCCTTATTTGAGGCCGGACGGGAAAACTCAGGTAACGGTGGAATATGAAGATAAGAAAGTGGTTCGTGTCGATACGGTGCTGATTTCTGCGCAGCACGACCCGGATGTGACCCAGGAACAGATTCGAAACGACCTTATTGCTAAGGTAATTAAGCCGGTGATTCCGAAAGAGCTGCTGACTGAAGAGACGAAGTATTTTATCAATCCTACCGGACGGTTTGTCATAGGCGGTCCCCACGGTGATTCGGGGCTTACGGGCAGAAAGATCATCGTGGACACATACGGTGGTTATGGTAAGCACGGAGGCGGTTGTTTTTCCGGAAAGGATCCTACGAAGGTAGACCGGTCCGCCGCATATATGGCCCGCTATATTGCAAAAAACATTGTGGCTGCGGGGCTGGCGGACGAATGTGAAGTGCAGTTTGCTTATGCCATAGGTGTTGCAAAGCCGGTTTCCATCTTTGTGGACAGCTTTGGAACCGGTAAAATATCCGACGAAAAGTTGGCTGAAATTGTGGAGGCTAATTTTGACTTTCGCCCTGCAGCCATCATTCGGGATCTGGATCTCAGGCGTCCTATTTATCGCCAACTGGCAGCCTACGGCCACTTCGGGCGGCCCGAGCTGGATCTGCCCTGGGAACGGACGGATAAGGCGGAATTATTGAGAGCCGAGGCGCAAAAATTAGCCGAATAAATATACTATTTATGCCACACTTTATGCGACACTATGCGGCTGAAGAAACCCGAAGCAGACGGTTCGAATATACTATGATATGAAGATTTTGTGGGCATAGAGCAACGAAGAGCGGATGTTGGGAATTTGAGTATTTATATTGACCGCAACCGCACTTTATAATAAAATAAACGGCAAATCAAAAAAACAGAGGGACATTCTATGGGAATAATTGTTTCTAAATTCGGAGGAAGCTCCGTAGCCGACGGAATTCAGTTGGCCAAACTTAAAAAAATAATCGAACAGAATGATGAGAGAAAATATGTGATTGTATCGGCTCCGGGAAAACGATTTGAACAGGACAACAAAGTCACGGACCTGCTTTACTTATGCAAAGCCCATATTGACCACAATGTGGATTATAAACAGATTTTCCAGGTGGTTTGCGACCGGTTCCTGGCGCTTAAAATGAACCTGAATATCGATGTGGATCTGGATAAGGAATTCGCCGAGATCGATAGAAAGTTACAAAGCAATGCCAGCGAAGACTATATTGCAAGCCGGGGAGAGTATCTGACGGCTCTGGTTGTTTCGGCTTATCTGGGCTATGATTTCGTAGATACGGCCGGTTTGATTTGTTTCGATGAGAGAGGCAAACTCCTGGATGATGAAACAAACAGAAGATTGTCGGAAGAAATTCTCAAACATGAGAGAGCCGTAATTCCCGGTTTTTACGGAAGCAAACCTGACGGAAGCATTAAGACCTTTTCCAGAGGAGGCTCCGATATAACGGGTTCATTGGTGGCGCGGGCAGTAAAGGCAGACGTCTACGAAAACTGGACGGATGTGTCCGGTTTCATGGTGGCGGACCCGAGGATCGTAAAGAATCCGAAATGGATTGACACGGTTTCCTATAAGGAATTGAGAGAGCTTTCTTACATGGGCGCTTCCGTTTTGCATGAGGATGCCATCTATCCGGTGCGCGCCAGCAACATTCCCATCAACATCCGCAACACCAACGACCCCGATCATCCGGGCACTTTGATCGTTTCCGATACCAGTGAAAAAGAGGACGATAAAATCATAACCGGCATCGCCGGTAGCAAGGATTTTGTTGTCATAGCTATTTATAAAAACATGATGAGCGCAGAGGCCGGTTTTGTGCGGCGCTGCCTGAGCATTTTGGAGGATTACGGGATTCCCGTGGAGCATTTACCCAGCGGCATTGACACCATTTCCATTGTGCTGTCGAAAAAGAAGCTCAACGGCAAACTGGAAGATATCGTTGAAGAAATGCACAGGCGCCTTTTGCCCGACAGTCTGGATGTATACGAGAATATGGCGCTGATCGCAACGGTAGGAAGAGGTATGAACCGGCGTCGCGGCGTGTCTGCGAAGCTGTTCAACGCTCTCTACCAGGCGGGTATCAATGTTCGGATGATCGACCAAGGTTCCAGCGAAATGAATATTATCGTCGGTGTAGAGAACGTGGACTTTGAGAACGCCATCCGAGCCATTTACAATGCATTCTTTGAAGAGGAAGAAGAAAGCAAAGCCTAAAAAATATGTGCTTTTACTGAAACCCTTACGGTAATCTTTACTGAAACAAGAATATTCCTTGCAAAATAAAAGATATGCATCGTGACTGAAACAAGAATATTTCTTACAAATAAAGGATACGCGTCGTAACTGAAACAAGAATATTCGTTACAAATAAATGATATGCGTCGTAACTGAAACAAGTACAAATAAAAGATATGCATCGTGACTGAAACAAGAATATTTCTTACAAATAAAGGATACGCGTCGTAACTGAAACAAGAATATTTCTTACAAATAAAGGATACGCGTCGTAACTGAAACAAGAATATTTGTTACAAATAAAGGATACGCGTCGTAACTGAAACAAGAATATTTGTTACAAATAAATGATATGCGTCGTAACTGAAACAAGTACAAATAAAAGATATGCATCGTGACTGAAACAAGAATATTTCTTACAAATAAAGGATACGCGTCGTAACTGAAACAAGAATATTCGTTACAAATAAATGATATGCGTCGTACAGTCGTACAGAGATACAAAGGCTGCGGGAATGACTCGCAGCCTTTCCTTTTGTCCTGCGCGGAAAGGGGGTGCTTCGTTTACCAGGTTGGTGGCAAATGAAACGTCCCCCCTGTCACCTGATTTGAGATAGTGTAAAATTAAATAGGCCCTTTTGCGCTTGATTTAGTTCAGATAGGACCTATTTTCTGCTGTTAGAAGCGGAATTCGGAGCCGAAAGGGTGGTATATAGGTCTAATACCATATTGCCGGCCGTGTTGTAACCCTACTATTTTTGATTTTATAGGTATAACCGCTCTTGATTTGACTTGAATTAAACCTATTTCTTGCCGTCGGAAGCGAAATTCGAAGCCTCAAAGGTCGGTATATAGGTTTAAAATCGTTTTGTGGGCCGTGTTGTAACCCTACTTTTCTTGATTTTATAGGCCTAATTTCACTTGGCTTGAACCGATTTAAGCCTATCTCTACGGTTGAAAGCGAGATTTGGGGGCATAATTTGCAAATAATAGACCTAATATCGCTGTGTTTACCATAGATTAACCCTATTGATTGACTGACTAGATATAATCTTTATCGCTTTTGCACATTACATGGACCATAGATTAACCCTATTGATTGACTGACTAGACATATAATCTTTATCGCCTTTGCACATTACATGGACCATTGATTAACCCTATTAATTATTGATTGATTGATTGACCCTATTAGTGGGCTAAACCTATTAGTTTAGTGGGCTAAATAAGAAAAGCTGTCAGGCAGAAACTATACCGCAACTTGACATGGCCCCGATTCGACTTAGAGTATAATTTTAGTTGGCAAAGAAAGAAAAAAGGAAGAGAGCAAAGCCCTCTTCCCCTCATACAAGAAGTCCTGTAAGATTGGATTTGCAGAAACAACCAACAGGAGGCTTGTATGATGAAAACCATGTTATCAGAGAAGAGACTAGACTTCAATGCTTTAGAAAAAGAGATTTTCCGAATCGGATGCGAGTATGCAGCAAACCTGATGGAAGAAGTGCTAAAGTGGATGGATAAGCAACTTGCAGAAAGCAGGGATAAAACGGTGTATCGGCATAAGGGCAGCCGTGGCTACGACATTGAAAACGCTAATGGGTGAGGTTACCTATGACAGAACCGTATACGAGACAACCCTTGAGACGCGGTGAGAAGGCCTGCGTTTACCTGTTGGACGAAGTTGCTGAACATAGGCTAGCCTTTGGGAAGGTGATCAACGAATCTCGCGACACGGATCGCGAGAGTGCGTAAGCGTCTGCTCCTACCGGGAAACAGCGGATAAAGTGAGCAGCATGACGGGACAAGCAATCAGCCATGGAGGTGCCTGGAATGTGATACAGGACTTGGGCGAGAAACTAGAGAAAGTAGAGAAAGCCGAAGCGCAGAAGGCGGAAAAAGGTGAAGGAAAAGGTGAGATAACCACAGCCATACTGTTTGAAGAAGCAGATGGCGTTTGGATCAATATGCAGGGGAAAGACCGTCCGGAAAATGCAAGGAAACGTGAGATGAAGATGGCAGTAGCCTATGATGGATGGGAAAAGGAGTCGGAAAGACGTTATTCCCTGCGAAACAAGATAATGGTTTGCGGCTTCGAAGATGCAGGATCCTTTCAAAAAAAGAAGGAAGGAGCCATCGCTTCCGTATTCAACACCGATGAAATTGAAATACGCATTCTAAACGGAGATGGAGGAGAGTGGATCAAGGGAGGGCTTGTGGATGAAGATGTACATTTCCAGCTGGACCCATTCCACAAGAACCGTGAGATCCTAAGGAAAGTAAAGAATGTAGAGCAGAGAAAGATCATACACAAATTGCTTTCGGAAAAGAGGATTGCAGAGCTATTGCAATATTTAAGATGGATCGGGGAACAGGAAGAGGAGCCGGACGAACAAAAGAAGCTGTCTCCAGCTTTATCAATACTTCAGAAGCAATCAGGAAGGTCTCATTCCCTATCAGGAAAGAGGGTTGAAACTACCATCGCCACCGGCGGGTGTAGAATACCGAAACCTTGGAACAATGGAGCACCAGGTATGTGACGGTGCAGCCAAGCGGATGAAGCATCAGAAAGCAAGTTGGAGCAAGCAAGGCGCATCAAACCTAGGACAGATCCTGTGCAAGAAAGTATGCGGAAAGCTTCATCAAACCGTAACGTCCTCTATCAAAGGTGGAATTACCGGAGCGGTATACGCAAGAGATAGAGGAAATTCTAAGCGCAGCAAAGTCTCCGAGAGACGGATGGAAAAGGCTATCTTTACCCAGTAAGAGGAAGCAAGCCCTTTGAAGATGCGTTCCTAACAAACGGCCGCAAAGCGATTATCAATATGCTAAAGGATAGAGGTAGTAGCGAACTGATTTATCGGTAAGATGGATAGCCGGCAGGCGGAAGCAAAATTACGAACAAACCAACCATACTATGGATAGTGCCGCCATGTGGACAACCTAAAAGGTTGACGCACAAGGCTTGGACAACAAAAGACACGTTGCCCACACTCTACACAATGAAGCTGCTACTGCTACCCTGCGCCTTAAAAAGAGCGTTTATGCCGCGAAAGCCTGTTTATTTGGGGCTGTCCCTCTGGTAAACTCTCGGCGGCAGAAATGACGCCCGACAGAAGCGGGTTATTTCTGCCTAAAAAAAGGGGGTCCAGAGGGACAGGGGCCCCATGTAAACAGGACCGTGGAATAAATGCGGAATATCCATCAAAACATCACAGGAAACTTGTATGGACAAAACTTGCCAACGATTACTTGACACTAACCCGATTCGATGGGGTTTTGCATTTTAAGGTTGCCCGTGGTATAATAAAGGGCTGTCAATCAGTGAATACGGGTGGCCGGAGGTGTTACCCGCAGACCGGTTATTTATCAAGATAAAGTATAATAATTTGGGGATATAGTTTATTTGAAGATGTAATCTATTTGGGGATATAGTTGATTTGATCATGTAATCGATTTGAGGATACAGTTTATTTGAGGATATAGCTTAAAGGATATAAATTAAGGCTGTTAAGCCACGTTATATAAAACGAGAGGGGTAAGGTCAGGATGAGCTTATTAGAGAAGATTTTTGGGGATATCAATACAAAGGAACTAAAAAAGATCGAAAAGATTGTAGATAAAATTGAAGCCTTAGATCAGGAAATGGCCGCAAAGTCCGACGAGGAGCTGCAGGCCATGACAGGGGTGTTTAAAGAAAGGCTGGCTCAGGGAGAGACGCTGGATGATCTGTTGCCGGAAGCTTTTGCGGTGGTAAGAGAAGTGGCCTGGCGAACTTTGGGGATGAAGCATTTTCGCGTGCAGCTGATGGGAGGCGTAGTACTGCATCAGGGACGGATCGCCGAGATGAAGACCGGTGAAGGAAAGACCCTGGTGGCGACCCTTCCCGTGTACCTAAATGCGCTGGAAGGAAAAGGCGTCCATGTGGTTACCGTCAACGACTATCTTGCCAAGAGAGACATGGAATGGATGGGCGCAATCTATACGTTCCTGGGGATGACCATAGGCTGTGTTATCCACGGTGTGTCCGGCCAGGAGCGAAAAATGGCTTATGAAGCCGACATTACTTATGGGACGAATAACGAGTTCGGCTTCGACTATCTTAGGGACAACATGGTAATCTACAAAGAGGACATGGTGCAGCGGGAACTGAACTACGCCATCATCGACGAGGTAGACAGCATATTGATAGATGAAGCCAGAACGCCCCTTATCATTTCCGGCCAGGGTGAAAAATCCACAGACCTGTACCGCGTTGCCGACAAGTTTGTGGCAGGTTTTACTGAAGGCTTTGATTTTACTAAGGACGAAAAGGAACGAACCGTTTCCTTAACTGAGCAGGGCATCACCAAATGCGAGAAACACTTTAAGGTGGAAAACTTCTCCGATCCGGAGAATATGGAACTCCACCATCACGTAATCCAGGCGCTAAAGGCCCGCAATTTGATGAAGCGGGATGTGGACTACATTGTAAAGGACGGCGAAATCGTCATCGTAGACGAATTTACCGGACGACTCATGTTCGGGAGGCGCTACAGCGAAGGACTGCACCAGGCCATTGAGGCCAAGGAAGGTCTGCTTGTCCGGCAGGAATCCAAAACCTTGGCCACCATTACCCTGCAGAACTATTTCCGAATGTACAATAAGCTGGCGGGTATGACGGGTACCGCCAAGACAGAAGAAGAGGAATTCCGGGAGATCTACAACATGGATGTTGTGGAAATTCCCACAAATAAGCCGGTTATAAGAGTCGATATGGAGGACTCCATTTACAGCACCGAACGCGGTAAGTTTACAGCCATTGCCAATGAAATAGCCAGATGTCACGAGATGGGACAGCCGGTTCTGGTGGGTACCATTTCCATAGAGAAATCGGAATTGATCAGCGCGTTGCTTAAACGGCGGGGTATTAAGCACAATGTGCTCAACGCAAAGCACCATGAGAGAGAGGCTGAAATCATTGCGGAAGCGGGACGTTTAGGAGCCGTCACCATTGCCACCAACATGGCCGGCCGCGGAACCGACATCATCCTTGGCGGCAGGGATTGCACGCCGGAGGAAAGGCAGAAAGTAGTTGAACTGGGCGGTCTCCGAATCATCGGAACGGAGCGCCACGAGTCCCGTCGTATCGACAACCAGCTTCGGGGACGTTCCGGACGGCAGGGCGATCCCGGACGGACACAGTTCTTTATCTCCCTCGAAGACGACCTGATGCGCCGGTTTGGAGGCGAGCGGATCCAGGGGCTGGTCGGAAAGCTCGGTATGAGTGAAGACGTTCCCCTTGAGGCAAGCATGCTGACTAAGTCCATTGAAAATGCTCAAAAGCGAGTAGAGGGAAGGAACTTCTCTATTCGGAAGTACGTGCTTCAATACGATGATGTTATGAACAAGCAGCGGGAGATCATCTACGGCGAACGCCGCCGCGTGCTCTTCGGCGAGGATTTAAAGCAGCATATCCTCTCAATGGCGGAGGAGCTTGTCAGCGAGCAGGTTGATTTTTGCACCGCAGCGTCAAAATATGCGGAAGAGTGGAATCTGGAAGAACTGGCCGGTTCTCTGCGGAAGATCTTTGGCGCATTTCCCGCATATAACTATTCAGAGGATGACATACAGGATCTGGATAAGGAACAGCTCCATGAAGATACAATGGAGCGGATTCGCCGGATTTACGAAGAAAAGGAGCAGGAAATCGGAACGGAGCGGATGCGGGAGCTTGAGCGCATGATCCTGCTTCGGGTAGTGGACAATAAGTGGATGGACCACATCGATGCCATGGATCAGCTTCGTCACGGTATTGGCTTGCGCGCTTTGGGTCAGCAGGATCCGGCAAGGGCCTACGCGGATGAAGGCTTTGAAATGTTTGATCTGATGATTAAATCCATCAAAGAAGACACGGTCCGCTTCTGTTTCAATGTGACCATCCAGACCCAGACCCAACGTAAGCAAGTCGTCAATATCGGTGTTGCGAAAAAGGATGCCTTTGATGATTCGGACCCGGCTGTTGATGGTGAGGGCGGCGGACCGGTAGAGCAGAGAATTCCTGCTGCGGTGAAAGTTCCCGAGCGTTCGCCCAAACAGGAGACGGTGCGAAAGCAACCCACCGTAGGGAGGAACGATCCTTGTCCCTGCGGCAGCGGGAAAAAGTATAAGAAGTGTTGCGGGGCAAACACGTCAGAAGAATAGGTTGTGTTTTTTGGAGTGTAGGATTACTCTCCCGCTCGATAAGCGAGGCGCTGCGTGCCGTATGATCCAGTCGGCCCGTCCTGCCCGGTTGGCACTTGCTTATGCTCGCCAGAGCGTAACCCTGCGCTCCAAAAATACTTGTGGCAAATTTAATAAAGAAGGATGTGAAAAGATGCTGGAATTAGAACCCATCAAGTACGAGCTTGATGACGAGGCAGAAAAACTAAGAGAATTGGGTGAGTCCCTTTGACCTGGAAGGGTTAAAAGATAGCCTGAAAAAAATAACAGAGCAGATGGAAGCTGAAGGTTTTTGGGATGACCACGAGCATGCCCAGAAGCTTTTGAAAGAGAAAAAACGTCTCGATACAAAAATAGACGAATATACAAGTTTGGCCGGCGAATTTGAAGACATTCGGATCATGATCGCTTTGGCGGAGGAAGAGGACGATAGGAGTTTAGTCCCCGAAATCGAAGAGGCGTACTCCGCATACAAGAAAAAGTACGAGGAATTGCGAATCAAAACGCTTCTGGACGGGGAGTACGATCAAAACAATGCTATCCTGTCCATTCATGCCGGCAGCGGTGGACTTGATGCGCAGGATTGGGCAGAGATGCTTTTGCGCATGTATACCCGCTGGGCAGAAGATAAGGATTACAAGGTAACGATATGGGACCTTCAGGAGGACTCGGAAGGCGGCATTAAGAATGCAACCTTACAGATCGAAGGGGATAATGCATACGGCTATCTGAAGAATGAAAAAGGCGTGCACCGCATCGTTCGGATTTCACCTTTTGATTCTTCCGGCCGCCGTCATACTTCCTTTGCATCCGTGGACGTGATGCCAGAGATTGAAGACGATATCGAGGTGGAAATCAATCCGGAGGATTTGCGAATTGATACGTACCGCTCAAGCGGCGCCGGCGGTCAGCATGTCAATAAGACGGATTCTGCCGTCCGGATCACCCATATACCCACGAACATCGTAGTATCCTGTCAGAATGAGCGCTCCCAGCACCAGAACAAAGAAGTTGCCATGCGGATATTAAAGGCGAAACTTTTGGAACTGGCCCAGCAGGAGCATAAAGAAAAGATTGAAGAGTTAAAGGGCGACTACAGCCAGATCTCCTGGGGCAACCAGATTCGGTCTTACGTATTCCATCCCTATTCCTTGGTTAAGGATCATAGGACCAATGCGGAGGTGGGGAATGTGTATGCGGTTATGGACGGGGATTTGGATTATTTGATCAACGAGAAACTGAAACAAAGGAATTAAATCAGAGAGTCATACGCGCTACGCTGCGCTTTGAAAAACGATAATTATACACCCGCGAGGTAACAGATGATAATAGAAAAACTTGCAAAAGAACTTGGGCTGAAAGTATCTCATGTCCGCGCGACAGTGGAATTAATCGACGAGGGGAACACCATCCCCTTTATCGCCAGATATCGAAAGGAAGTTACGGGTGGGATGTCCGACGTGGTTCTGCGGGACCTGGAGGAGCGGCTCACCTATCTTCGCAATTTAGAGGAGCGAAAGCAAGAAGTCATCCGATTGATCGAAGAACAAGGCAAGCTGACGGAAGAGCTTCGTGAGGAGATCCTTTCGGCAGATGTTCTTCAGCGAGTAGAGGACCTCTACAAGCCTTACAAACAGAAAAAGGCCACAAGGGCCTCAAAAGCAAAAGAGAAGGGTTTGGAGCCGTTAGCTGTAATCATCCGGCTCATGGAACAGACAGAGGGAACGCCGCTTGAGGTCGCCATGCCTTTCGTGTGTCACGATCCGGAATTGATTGAAGCCGGAAAAGGCGCGGCTACGGCGGAAGAGGCTTTGGCCGGCGCGGCGGATATCCTTGCGGAAAGCATTGCCGACGATGCGGATTTAATACAGGAGGTGCGGAAGAAAACCTTTGAGGAGGGGCAGTTGGTTTCGGAAGCGGCGGACCCGGAAGAAAGCACCGTTTACGATATGTATTACGATTACAGCGAAGCTCTTTCCAAAATACCCAACCATCGCATCTTAGCCATTAACCGGGGAGAAAAGGAGAAGAAGCTGAAGGTTAAAGTCAAAGCTCCGGTGGAAGCTATTCTCGATATGCTGAAAAAGCAAATGATCCGAAACGAAAGAAGCATCTTCTTAGAGTTAATGGAAGCTACGGTTGAGGATGCATATAAACGGCTCATGGCGCCTTCCATCGAGCGGGAACTTCGTAACCAGCTTACAGAGCGGGCGGAAAAGGATGCAGTGAAGGTATTTGCCAAAAATACGGAAAGCCTTCTCATGACTCCTCCGGTGAAAGAAGCCAGGGTACTGGCCATCGACCCGGGTTATAGGACGGGCTGCAAGGTGACCGTGCTGGATGAGACAGGGAAACTCCTGGCTTACACCACCATTTATCCCACGGAGCCCAAGCGGGATATTGCCGGCGCGACAAAGACCATATTGGCCCTGATCGAGAAGTATAAAACCAATGTAATTGCCATCGGAAACGGCACTGCGTCCCGGGAAACGGAGACTTTTATCGCTGACCTGATTCGTGAATCAGGTATCAAGGATCTGCAATACACTATTGTAAATGAAGCCGGGGCCTCCATTTATTCCGCATCCAAGCTGGCCACGGAAGAGTATCCGGATTTAGATGTAACTACGAGAGGCGCCATGTCTATCGGGCGGCGGCTTCAGGATCCTTTGGCAGAACTGGTGAAAATACCGCCGAGACACATCGGCGTGGGGCAATACCAGCATGACATCAATCAGGGGCTTCTTGACGAGGCTCTGACAAAAGTGGTGGAAGACTGTGTAAACCGTGTGGGCGTAGATCTGAATACGGCTTCCCCGTCGCTTTTGTCCTACATAGCCGGAATCAATTCCACCATAGCAAAGAATATTGTAGCCTACCGTGAGGAAAAGGGCAGATTCAGCGACCGGTCGGAATTGAAGCAGGTGCCCCGGCTGGGCGAGAAAACCTTCAAACAATGTGCCGGATTCATGCGGATCAGCGACGGCAGCAATCCTTTGGACGCCACCGCTGTCCATCCCGAATCCTATAATGCGGCTGAGCTGATGCTGGAGAAGCTCAATATTGATAAAAGTGAGATCGCCAGAGGCGGCTCAAAACAGATTGACCAGAAGATCTCAGAAACCTACGGAAGCCTGGATAAATTGGCCGAAGTGCTTGACATCGGAAAAATGACCTTAGCGGATATTGTCAGCGAAATCAAGAAACCGGCCAGAGACCCGAGAGAGGGCATGCCTCCCGTGGTCTTCCGCAGCGACGTGCTCTCTATCGAAGACCTGAAGCCGGATATGGAGTTGACGGGTACAGTTCGCAACGTGGTGGATTTCGGAGCCTTCGTGGATATCGGCGTGAAGAACGACGGGCTGGTTCATATTTCGCAGCTCAGTCATAAATTCGTAAAGAACCCCATGGATGTGGTCAGCGTGGGCGACACGGTAAAGGTGAAGGTGCTTTCTGTAGATTTGGAAAAACAGAGAGTGTCCCTGACCATGAAACTATAAATTCCCGCTATTTGCTACTTTTGAGTTGCAGGAGTGATTATGAGCAAGATAACAACCATTCTTTTTGATTTCGACGGCACCATTATGAACACTAACGAAGTGGTGATCAAGTCCTGGCAGCACACCTTCCGTACGGTAGAGGGCAAGGAGCGTCCGGTTGAGTCCATTATTCGCACCTTTGGGGAACCCCTCTTCACAACAATGGCCCGGCTCCTTCCTCAGATACCGGTGGAGGAGGGCGTGAGAATTTATCGGAGTTTTTTGCTTGAGCACTACAATGAAATGATATATCCCTTTCCGGGGATGGTGGACCTGGTTCGCAAGCTGAAGGAACAAAGCTACAAAACCGGCCTGGTCACATCCAGGGTAGGGGATACCACGGTTCAGGGATTAGAGCAGTTCGGGATGCTGCCCCATATGGATTGCTTGGTCACCTGTGACGACACGGATAAGCACAAGCCGGATCCGGAACCTGTGAAGATCGCCTTGCGAAAGCTTAACTCGCAACCTTCCGAATCCATCATGTTGGGCGACACCATGTTCGACATCCTTTGCGCCAGAAACGCAGGAGTCCGGTCCGTGCTGGTAGGCTGGCAAATGGCATTAAGTGAAGAAGAGATAAAGGGTCCCAACGGGCCGGATTTTATAATTGAGAAACCGGAAGACCTCTTTTCTATTCTGTAATGTATTACTGTATGCAGCCTATTCGATATCCGGCAGGAGTTCTACGTACACATCGTTGAATTCTTCCGTCAGAGCATCCTCGATATCCTGCTGAATGGCAGACCATTGAGAGATAGAGAGTGTGTTTTCTTTTGGGGCAAGATAGATGGAAACCCAATACCGTCGTCCTGTCCGTATTATGTCGTAGGATACGGATTCGTAGCGATCGAGAAAATGATCCCTGGCGAGAATCTCTTCGGAGATTCTTTTTATTTCATCCACCGTCTCCTGCTCCGGTGCGATGAGAAACAGATCCCGCATGCCGCTAATGACGGTTTTCACCGGAACGGGCAGGATGAACAAGGATAGAAAGATCGCCACGGATGAATCCAGATAAGGAGCAATTGCGGTCATCCAATCCGTCTTGATAATAGCGGGGAGAAAGAATGCCACAGCCAGACCTATGCTTGCGATTGTGTCGATGTACCAGCCGTCAATTTCAACTGTAAGCAGTGGGGATTCCAGCTTTTTGTTTATCTTTCTGAGGATCAGCATGACGACTCCGCCCAGCAAGGCTGCAAAGAGTTCGAATGCCCCGATTATATTAAAAGAAACAGAATGTCCTCCCTGGAAAAGGATAATCACATTGTTGGCAATTAATCCCGCCGTTACCGCAACCAGAATTGAGCCCTTGAACACAACGAAAAGGGATTCCACCTGACCGTAGCCGAAAGGTCGCTTCTCTGTCAGCGGTTTATAAAGCAGCGGCACGATCTTGAGGGAAATGGCAATCAAAACGAGCTCCGCCGCATCGTAGGCGCAATCCATCAAAACAGCTTGAGAGCGAGTTGCAAAAGCAATTATAAATTCAAGCACAACAAAAATAACACTGCCTAACATAGAGATTTGCAGTGCTCTTTGTTCCAACCGTATTTGCGCATTGTGCGCATCCATATAAGTCAAACCTCCTTTATTTCTACCGTACAACTATAGCAAAACTTTATTTTATAGTCAAATAAAGTTATTTTAGTTCGTGTTATGTGACCGCCTATCGAATCGGGATCAACAGCGATTCTAATTCAGATCCGAGAATCCCGACTTTGTACTAAATACCTTTGCTTCTTCTGGTCGGAAGCAACGGAGATTTTGATTCCGGCATGAGTACCGTTGATTTTTCCTGTCGAAGGCAACGGAAATTCCGATTCTGGCTTGGATGCCGCTGCCTTTCTGCTCTTGCAGGCAACGGTAATCGGGTTTTTGAACGAAGTATCGTTGCTTCTTCCGATGGGAAGCAGCGAGAATCCTCATTTTCGTTTGAGTAACGCTGTTTCCTCCGGTGGAAAGCAACGAGAACCGTGATTTTGGGCTGAGTGCCGTTGCTTCTTCTGGTCGAAAGCAACGAAGATTTAGATTTTAACTGGAATCCCGTTGATTCTCGCTAACGGAAACAGCGAGAATCCCGACTTTGGACCGAATACCGTTGCTTTTTTCGGCCGGTAGCATCCAGAGCCGTGATTTTGGTCAGAGTGACATTGTTTTCAAAGCATAGATGCAGGAAATTTGATATAATAAATTAGTACAACCGTAAGTGGGGAATGGGTATTCTCAGTTCTACTGCTAGAAGAAAGGAATGGGTATTCTCAGTTCTACTGCTAGAAGAAAGGAATGGGTATTCTCAGACTCTACTGCAGGAAGAAAGAAATCGGGCATGCTAAGACTCTGTTGCTGCAAGAAAGGAACCGGCCATGCTGAGACTTTACTACGGAAGGGAAAGCATAGATAAAGAACGGGCGATGTTCGAAAAAATCGCTGAGAGCCTTTGCCGTATCGGAGCGGAAGGCGCTCCCTCTCGGATCATTCTCATCGTACCGGATCAATATACCCTGCAGGCAGAGCGTAATGCCATTTTTCATTTAAAAGTGAAGGGGCTCATGGACTTGGAGGTGCTCTCCTTTTCCCGGCTGGCAGGAAGAGTTCTGGATGAGACAGGGGGCAGCAGGAGAGTTCCCATCGACAAGCACGGCCGCCATATGCTATTGGCAAAAATAATGAGAGACCAAGAGGAAAACCTTTTGGTTTTTCGAGGCATGGGAAGATCCCATTCCTTTATTGATATGGCAAACGATCTTATTTCCGAAATGAAGCAATACAACAGTTCGCCGGAGGAGCTAAGGGGAATTATAGGGGAACTGGAAGAGAATAGTTTACTTAGCCGCAAACTCAAAGACATCGCGCTTATTTTCGAGAACTACGAAGAAAAAATCAAGGATAAATATATCGATACGGAAGACCATCTCAATCTCTTTTTATCTAAAATAGCCCAATCCATCCTAGTGAAAAATGCGGAGTTTTGGATATTCGGATTTGATTCCTTTACGCCTAAGTCCATAAATATTATCAGGGAACTGGCCCTCCACAGCCACGGCGTCAACATGGTGCTTACCTACGACGACGCGCCGGAGGATGAAGAACTGTTCCGTCTGACCAAGGACATGATGTGGAAGCTTGAGAAAGCCGTGGGCCCCGGCTTTACGAAAAAGGAACGGCTAGACGGGCCCGATGCGCCGCGGCAGCCGGCCATTCGACATTTGGAGAGACAGATCTTCGCCTACCCTTATCAGCCTTTTGCCGGAGGCAATGATACCTTGCATTTCTGCAGAGCCGCCAACTTTTACGGCGAAGCGGAAACCGCTGCAGCCTTCATATGCTCCCTGGTTCGGGATCGTGGACTCCGTTTTCGGGACATCGTGGTTATTTGTAACGACATGGAGGCTCGGGGATCCATTATTAAGAGGGTTTTCCATGAATACGGCATCAGCTTTTTCCTGGATCAGAAGCATCGTGTATTACATAATCCGGCTGTTATTTTTATTTCATCCATATTGGACGTTCTGCAGTCGGGCTGGGCTTACGAGGATGTGTTCCGACTGGTAAAGACCGGTCTTTGCCCCATTGACGAAGAGGAAGCAGAAGAACTGGAAAACTACGCCATCCGTTACAGGTTTCGAGGAACCCGTTGGAAGAAAGACTTGGTGTACGGGAAAAAGGATTATGAAGAGGAAGAGTTTGAAAGGCTCAACCAATGCCGTAGAGCTCTTGCGGATTTCATAGGGGCTTGCGAGGAAAAGATGGCGGCTGCTGTCACAGTGAGGCAAAAGACGGCTGCGTTAAAAGAGTTTCTTAATGATGAGGCAGATCTGGAAAATCAGCTGGAAACCCTTTGTCAAGAGCTTGAAGAGGCCGGAGAACTTGAGGCCGCAATGGAAATGCAGCAGATCTGGGAGAGCGTTTTAGGACTTTTGGACCAGCTGACGGAGCTCATCGGCGATGAGGCCATCAACATCGAAGATTATGCCTCAATGCTTCAGGCAGGGTTTGATTCCATTGAGCTTGGACTGATACCCACTACCATCGACCAGGTAGTTGTCGGCACGATGCAGCGGACCAGGGTGGGGCAGATACAAGCCTTGGTTGTAATGGGGGCAAACGACGGCATCCTTCCCACAGCCGTTTCCGGTGACGATCTCCTCAACCAGGACGAACGCGCTCTGCTGCTTCAAAAAAATATCCTGATCTGTAAGGACGATGATTTGCGCAGCATGGAGGAGCGGCTGGCAATTTACAAGCAGTTCTCCAGACCGCAAAGCTATTTATGGATAGGATATTCTGCCGCGGACATGGAGGGTAAGGAACTGCGGCCTTCCATTCTGCTGGATAAGCTGTGCAAGTTGTTTCCCCACATCCCATTGGAAAAGGATCTTCGCAACCGGGAGGATGTCATGGTGTTGGTTGACAGCCCCGCAAGCAGCCTGAAGTACCTTTCTGAAGCCCTGCGAAAGGCGGCCGGCGGAGAGGAAGAGTTAGATCCTGTGTGGAAAGCCGCCTTCAACTGGTACAGGGAGCAGAATGATAGGGGACTTGAGTTGGTAATACAAGGACTTCGTTTTACCAATCGAATGGAGAGGTTGGAAAGTTCCCTCGTGGAGAAGCTTTTTGGGCTTCGAATCAGTCCTTCGCGCTTGGAGAAATTTGCCCGGTGTCCCTTTGCCCACTTTGTCCATTATGGATTGGCTCCGAAAGAGCGGAGAATCTTTCAGGTATCGGGGCGTGAAGTAGGTGACGTTTATCACCGCTGTCTCATGTTGTTTGCGGAGAGCTTGACAGTTAAGGGAATGGAATTGACCCATGAGAATTCTCCCTGGATGAAGCTGACCAGAGAAGAATGTTCCGCCAAAGTGGCAGCTTTGATGGAGAAAGTGGCCGCGGAATACAATGAAGGCATGTTGGAGGCGGGGGAAGAGGAACGATATAGGACCGCCAGAATGCAGGAAGTGTGTGAAAGGGCGGCTTGGGCGCTGGTGGAACATGTAAGGCAAGGCCGGATCAGTGAAATATATTTTGAGGAGGCTTTTGGCAGCGGAAGCGAAAAACGTTTTCCTCCTATTCGCGTTGCGGTTGAGAACCAAGAAATTCTTATAGAGGGGAAGATCGACCGCATTGACGTGCTCCCCGAAGGCTATGTTAAGGTGATTGATTACAAATCGGGCAAAGAGAAATTTGATATCAGAGAGGCTTTGGGCGGTTGGCGTCTCCAGCTGATGGTTTATTTAAAGGCGGTAACGGAGGGGATGGAGGCGTTGAATCGATCTGCAAAACCCGCCGGCGTCTTCTATTTTGAGATTGCCGATCCTGTAATCGATGCCAGCGAATACGATGAACAGATGCTTAAGAGCAAATTGGAGGAGGAAATGAAACGCCGGTTCAAACTGGACGGCGTGGTGCTGGACGATCCTGACGTCATTGAAAACATTGCGGGCGAGTTCAGCGGCTATTCTGAAATCTTGCCGGTGCGTAAAAATAAGGATGGCACCGTGACCGGAACCGCGGAGGGCAGGCTGCTTACAGAAGAAGAATTCAGGGTTTTCATGGCTTCCATGGACCAGCTCATTGCGGAGTTATGCGGAAAACTTATCTCCGGCGTAATCCAACTTCGCCCAAAGAAAACCAAAAATGAAACGGCCTGTACATATTGTGATTATAAAAGTATATGTAATTTTGAATTATCCTTTGACGGCTGCTCATATGATGTGGTAAAATGATTCTCGCTGAACTTGTTCAGGAGAGGCAAACGAGGTGGAATAAATCTCGCTGCTTTTAGCAAGTAAAGTAAACAATAGGCAATATTATGCTACTGTGGCTCAGTTGGTAGAGCAGCTGATTCGTAATCAGCAGGTCGCCGGTTCGAGTCCGGCCAGTAGCTCCATAAAAACCCCTGTAATCGCAATGGTTACAGGGGGTCTTTGTTTCACTGATTGGGCAATACAAAAAAGCGGGACAAGACAATAAAAAACACAAATGATTTATGGTTTAATGAATAATTGTACCCAATAGATTCCTAACGGTCCTCCGTCGAAAAATCCGAAAGCCACATCGGTGAATTCTTTGCGGAGAAGGTTTTCTCTATGGCCTTTGGAGCTCATCCACCCTTTTATTACTTCTTCAGGTGTTCTGTAGTTGTAGGCAATATTTTCGCCGGCCCAACTATAGGAGATATTAAACGCACTGATCATCTCAAACGGCGTTCCATATGTGGGAGAGTTGTGATCAAAATAATCGTTTTTGCACATATCCTCCGCTTTTGCTTGGGCCACCTTCTCCAAATTATAGTTATAGGAAAGGGGAGGGATTCCGGCCTTTTCCCTCTCTTTATTCGTAAGCCGGAATGCTTCAGCAATATATTCGCTCACATCAATATCAGAATCCTTATAGTCGGTAGAGCTTTTAATTCTTTTGCTTTCATTGGTCATTCGAGATATAACACAGACTGCCTCGGCTCTGGTTATAGATTGCGCCGGCCTAAAAGTCCCATCCGGGTATCCGGTCATAAGCCCTTCACATATTACAAGGGCAAGAGAATCGATGTGGCGACTGTGTTTAATATCGGAAAACAAAGAGATGGCAGAAATTTGCTCTGCCATGGAAAGTTCTCGGCCTGAAAGCGCATCTGCAAGAATTAATGCTGCATCATAGCGTGTTATCTCCCGCATCATTTCCGAATCGCCGGCGATAACACTGTCAAGAAGTCCCGCATCAATGGCGGCGGACCGGTAGCTATTAAACCAATAACCTGTTTTGGACGGACCGGGGTCCTTTCCCGTTTTTGCCACCACTGCCATTTTTACAAACTCAGCGAGACTCACTTTGTTGTTGGGGCGGAAAGTTCCATCCGGGTATCCGCTGACAATTCCGTAATGAACGGCTTCCGTGATTGCATCGCATGCCCAATGGGACGTAGAAACATCGGCGAAGCCATCGGCTGCCAGAGAAGTGACCATACTTCCTAAAACCATACTAAGCGCTAACACGAATATAAAAAACCTTGAACCTCTATTCAAGTACTCGTCCTCCTACCTATCCTACTTCTCGGCTTTGAACATCGATCGTGAACGACGGTTATTTCTTTTGCCCTCGTCTACGCTCATCGCGTTATTTAATTCTTTAAGGCTCGTTTCCATTTCTACGATAACATGCTTACAAAGTAGTGTCAGCGTTAGCAATAAAGTGTAACTATAATGTAATATTTTTATGAAGTTGACGGAACATTAATAGAGACCCGCTCGCAGCGAGTCTCTTTAGTAATTTACATCACATAATCCGTTGCCGATCCGGTATTATTACATGAATTTACATCCGGTTCCGGGCTTCAATTTTGTCGCCGGGTTTGACCATGCCGCCGCTCTGCGTTCCTTGCATAGCGTTCTGGGCCTCAACCTTGTCACCGGGTTTGACCATGCCGCCGGATTGCATCCCTCCTGACTGCATTCCTGTAAATTGCTGTTGCATTGCCTGACCTGCGCCGCCTTGATTCATGGCATTTTGCGCGTTAGTAACTTCTTCCTGACTTAAAAGTCCCTGCTTGTTTTGTGTCATAGTTCAACGCTCCTTTGTTTTTTATTAGTTTCTGCCGGAGCTGGTTATTTATTCATAAAATCTTTGAATTTGAGAAGTATGTTCCATTCATCTAAACGGCTGTGAGAAATAAGGTAAACCATTGCTATTTCTATTGTGAAGAGAATATACAAGTGCTACAATAATATTGATATTTAAATATCAATAAAAAGGGATATAATGGTGCCTGGAGGTGTTGTATTTAGCGTCAGATATTTATTACAAGAGTCTGGAACTAAATACAACACCTTCAAACGTAATAACAAATGCTACTGTTCGGATTGGGACGAAAGGAGAAGATTAAAATGAAGGCTGTAATTGACAGAGACGGTTGTATCGGGTGCGGTCTGTGTTCCGAAATATGCCCCGAAGTCTTCCGCATGGCAGATGACGGTCTGGCAGAGGTCCATGGCGAAGTAACGGACGAAAACTATGATTCCGCCAAAGAAGCGGAAGAAAATTGCCCCGTATCGGTAATAACAATCGAATCCGATTGATTTGCGAGGGGATGCATTGCCAAAGGAGGTTCCGGTATGGATAGGCAAAGGTTAATGAAGTACCTGGAGGACAATCTTGAGAGCATGATTGCGGATCTTGGTGATTTCGTTCGGATCCCCAGCGTTTCCGACGATTCCGTCCAAGTAGGCAGGGCTCTTGAGTTTGCCCTGTCATTGGCAAGAAAGCTGGGATTCAAAGCCCACGCTGTACTCGATGGTCAGGTGGGAGTCATTGAAGAAGGGGAGGGCCCGGAGACGCTGGGGATCCTTTCCCACGTAGATGTGGTTCCCCCCGGGGATCTGACACTTTGGGAGACTCCGCCTTTTGAGCCGATCATTCGGAACGGCGCCCTGTATGGCAGAGGAACTTTGGATGATAAAGGCGCTATCATTGCCAGTTTGTATGCCATGAAGGCGGTGAAGGAGCTGGGAATTCCTTTTAAGAAAAAGGTGCAGTTGATTCTGGGAACACAGGAAGAGGTGGAATGGACGGATATGCAGGCGTATGTGCGAAGCTTTCCTCTTCCCGATTATGGCTTTACCCCGGACGGAGAGTTTCCCTTATGCAACATTGAAAAAGGGGCTATGGATGTGGAAATGCTCATTCCCACGGAAAAACCTTCCGGGGAGGGGCTGTTTCTGATAGCCATTGACGGAGGTACCGCTACCAACACCGTCCCGGGGCAATGCGTTGCAAAGCTGGTAAACCGGATGAAGCGATCCGACGGAACTTTCCGGGAAGAAGAAAAGGTTCTGACGGCTACGGGAACCGCAGCTCACTCTTGTCAGCCGGAAAAGGGAGATAATGCCATTATCCGGCTCTGCAGAATGCTCGGCGATATGGATTTGTCCGTGAACAAGCAAGCTGAGCTTGTGAAGCTGCTTTTGGAACGCTTTGAAGACATCTACTGCAGTGGAATCGGCATGTACAGCGAAAACGAGTACTACAACGGGGAATACATCCACCGCAATACCTTGTCGGTGACCACCATTGCTACCGAGCCGGATCAAATCAAGGTGAATGTCAATATTCGATTCTCATACGGGGTAAAGGAAGAGGACTTTCTTTCCGCCATTGAAAAGGCCATCCTTCCTCTGGGAGGAAGATTAGGGCGTCATTCCGGCTTACCGGCTGTCTACATCAGTAAAGATAAACCCTTTATGAAAGTGCTGGCAAAGGCCTACGAAGAGGTCAGCGGCCTTCCCAACGAATTTACTCTGGCTTATGGGGGATCCTATGCCAAAGCCATGGAAAACATAGTATCCTGGGGTCCCATTTTCCCCGGCGAGGAAGATACATGCCATGAGGAGAACGAATACATATCCATCAATAGCTTAATGCTGAATGCCAAGATTTTTGCAGCGGCAATCGCGGACCTGGTACTGACGGAAGACAGTTTCAAATAAAACTATTATTTTATGCGCTTTGAAAGGTGGGATATTTATGGAGGGTACATACGGAATAATAAGCCTTATTCCGATTGTAGTCATCGTCGTATTGGCCTTGGTGACAAAACAGACCTTCATCTCGATTTTTGTGGGTGTGGTGGTAGGTTTTGTGATTCTGGCCGGCGGAAATCCGATTGAAACATTCAACTTATTTCTCGACGGACTATACCAGGTAATGATGGATGAAACCACAGTTTGGGTATTGCTTCTGTGCGCGCTGTTCGGAAGCCTGATCGCTCTCATGCAGGATTCCGGAGGGGTCCTGGGATTTGCAGATCTTACGCAGAAAATCATCAAGGGCAGAAAAGCGTCTATGGTCGGTGCGTGGATCTTGGGAATCATTATCTTTGTAGACGATTATCTCAATTGCCTGGCAGTAGGCGCTGCCACGAGGCCCATCACGGATAAATACAGAGTATCCAGAGAGATGTTGGCTTACATCGTAAACTCTACGGGGGTAACCGTTTGTGCCATCCTTCCTTTTTCCACCTGGGGGGCGTTTATGTCCGGCCAGATGGAAGCGGCGGGAATGACGGGTGAGATGTCTGCGTTTGCCGCTTATACGGCTACGATGCCCTTTGTACTGTACGGCTGGATCGCCGTTATCATCGTACCCCTCTTCGCTACGGGAATCTTCCCCATGTTTGGACCGATGAAGGAAGCCGAACGGCGGACCCTGGAAACCGGACAGGTGCTGTCCGACGTTTCCCAGGCTGCGCTTATTGAGATCCCCGAGGAAGAGAAGGCTTTTGAAGGAAAGAAGTGCAGGGCCATCAATTTCATCGCTCCGATTATCGTAGTTGCTGTATTGACGGTGACAACGGAAGATATCGTAATCGCTCTCTTTGCCGCCATCGTGCTATGCTTTATCATGTACCTGCCTCAGAGATTGATGAGCTTCAACAAGTTCTTCGATAGCGTGATCAAGGGCATGGTGGATATGTTTCCTGTTTTGATCCTCATCATTATGGCGTATACGCTGATGGTGGTAAATGACGGTCTGGGATTGACGGATTTCGTCATTGAAGGAGCTTTAAAGGCATTAAATCCTGCTTTGCTTCCGGTTACCATCTTTGTTGTAATATCGCTATTGTCCTTTGGATCGGGCAGCTTCTGGGGACTTGCAGCCATTTCTTTCCCGATTATCGCTCCTTTGGCCGAGGCTCTGGGCGCGAATCCCTTCCTTTGTGCCGGAGCGCTGATCTCTGCCGTTTGCGCCGGCGGACACATCTGTATTTACAGCGATACGGTCATCCTGACTTCCGCTTCGACGCAAGTAACACCGGTGGAATATTTCCGGACCTCGCTGCCGTTCATACTGGTGGCTTATGTGATTTCCATTCTTGGATTCCTGGTCCTCGGTTTTGCAATGTAAAACATTGGAATGCTCATTTCATCAAAAACAGGCTGCCTGATCGGCAGCCTGTTTCATATTTTATAGGTCTATGTCATATAAATCATTTTGTGATTTGTGCGGAATGCTCTCCGTTTTCAAATTTATATGCTATTTTATACCCCAATTTCTCAAAATCGCGGACTTTAATATAAGTTCTGCCATCCGTATTGAGGATTCCTGTCATATCAATCATATTATCTCCGCGAACCACATAGGCCTTCTTAGCGTTATGATCCCATGCCACATTCTCTCCAAAGGTTTCGGATATACTGCGAAGAGGTACATAAAGACGGCTTTCTTTGATCAAATATTTCTCATACCGCATCTCGTCTTTATCTGAGAAGGGGCTGTCTTTCTCTCTTTCATACCCTATCATAACGCTGCCGCGATCATAGTCCCACCATGATATAGTTGCCGCTTTCGCAGCATTATATTTGTTCTCCAGTGCGTTTATACCTTTTTCAAGATCATCAAACGGTATTACAGATGTAGGCAGATCAATCTCCACAGGCTGAACTACCGTCTCGCCCTCACCGGTAAATGTCAACACCGTTTTGCGATTATCTGTAAGAGTCGTTTTCTCCGTTTGCTTAAAGGTGTTGCCTGATTGCTGAACTGTTGCCTCATATTTTAAGCCGTCAAGGAAGTCAAGGTATCCTGCCTGCTCTGCGCTAACAAACATTTGCCTTACCATGGCAAGAACTGAGGATACTGCAATTTGATTTTCCGGGCTGAAAAGTTTCTCAAGTTCAGCCTTTGCTGCAGCGGTTTCCGCTTCGGGCAAATTGGCAAACTCCAATATTTTAACCGTATAATCTTTGTATGCTACCATAACCTTATCTACGTTGTCGATTATGTATTGAAGCATATCCGCGATCAAGGTTTTCAACTGGTCCCCGTTAAGGGAGACCTTGTAGCCTCCATTGATTTTGCTGAGGGCGCCCGTTGTAAATCCAGAAAATGCTGTTGTCAGGAATTCGAAGGCTGCATCATATATTTTCTGGTTCATTGGACCCATCATAGCCTGAATTTGCGCGTATTCTTCCTGACTCATTCCGTCGTAATACCCTAAAAAGATATAATCCTTGCCGTTAAAGGCTTGGAGGAGTCCGTCGCGGAATTCTGCGCCATAATAGAGGGAATCCCATTTGTCGGGGAAAAGATCCTTACAAAAGTCGTAAACGCCTATAGCAAATTCTTTCGAGAGATATATGCCCTTGCTTGCATCAAAGAACATATCTCCCATATTGTAGGTTTTATTGTTGAATTCCACATCAAAGTCTACTTTAAAGGCCATCTTGTCTTTCATATCCATTAGCATGTTGTAATGGATCTTTATTTTTTGAGTTCCCTTTAATCCAAGGGCCTCAAACTCGGCAGCCGCTTGGGTGTCTGAAGTATTTAATCCGTAGCTCGCAAGCCTTGCAGTCGTCTTGTCCACCAGAGCTGCCAATGCATCAAAATCAATTTCTCCGGTAAATACTCCCGTTGTTTTAGAAGTTTCAGATGATATTTTTTTACTCATTTCAAGGTATGCCAACTCTGCTTCAGAACATCCGATAAAAGAAAGCGCTACCAAAACAAAACATAGCAGCAATGCAATTTTTCTCTTCATCCTTCCTTCCCTCTCACTTTCCTGCAATATTGCATAAAATCATTTGTTTTTATTGTAACATAGATAAAATAAAATGTTATAGTACTTACACACTAAAAATTGACGATTTTTGCAAAAAAGAACTTTTCCTGAATTGCAATAACAAGTTGAACTATTCTCCGTACCTTGACCAATCTCTGTTGTTAAAGAGCATAGATTAAATCGAGTTCCTCTTCGAAGAGCTCCTCCGGGGTTTTGTAGCCTAGGATCTTTCTAGGGAGGCCATTCATCCATTCCTCTATTCGCTCGATGGCCTCTAAGCTGTAATCGGAAATCTTCTTCCCTTTCGGGATGAAGCGTCGTATCATGCCATTATGGTTTTCATTGGTGCCTCGTTCAAATGAGGAGAAGGGGTGGGTAAAGTATACTCCTACATTCTGTTCTTTCAGTCTGGACAGGGAGGCGAACTCAGATCCGTTGTCGGAAGTGATAGTCTTGAAAGCTTCATGGAACTGACTGCCAAATTCCTCCTTGATCGTATCAATTTCCTTCATTACTGCTTCTGCTGTTCTTGCTGAAATTTTACGAATCAGTGCGTTTCTGGTCTTCCGTTCGACGATAGTCAACAAGCTTTCGTCCTCCTTGGATTTTGAACCGATGACTGTATCGATCTCCCAGTGGCCGAATTCTTCTCGTTCCTCCACATGGGAAGGACGGCTTTCAATACTGTCACCGAGGTTTCGCTTGTTTGCCCTGATACGAACCCCTTTAGGGCTGCGCCTCAGTTTTAGTGGCAGGTCAGTATTCTTAACCTTTAGGAGCCCCAAGTCGATGTAGTTATAGATGGTCTTGGTGCAAAGCATCTTATCAAATTTACCAGTTGCTGCGGCCCTACCCACGGCAGAGTCCACGGACCAATCTTCCTCTAACATCATCTTCTCAATATAGCCTACGAACTCACTGCACTGTAGCAGCTCGTACCTGCGACCAGTGTTGCGGCGATTTGCCTCATATTTAGCCTGACCGGCATCAGCATAGTAGATTTTTACAAATTTGCCCTGCTTTATCTGTTCCACTGTGCCACGCCTAAGTTCGTTTGTAATGGTGTTTATGGGACGATTTAGCAGCTTTGCGATGGCATAAGCAGTTTTGCCTTCACCAGCCAATAACTCGATTTTTACCCGCTCTTTAAAAGATAGATGTTTATTCTTTCGCGGATTAGGTGTAAACTGTGAGTGATCCATAGTGATTCGCCTTTCTGTGTATGTTTTGTGGTAAAACTATTTTACAACAGAAATCGTCACTATGGATTCCTTATTAGTTCAACTTCGTTCCCGTCATAAAAATGGAAAGTAAGGGAGGCGGTCAGTATGGATAATATCTTATCTTTTATCAGGCCGGAGCTGTTTATTCTGGTCATTTTTCTCTATTGCGTCGGGTTGTTCCTGAAATTATACAAAGGTTTTAAAAGAGATTGGATGATTCCATATATACTGCTGGGAGTCAGTTTTCTGATGACATTGGCCTATGTCAGCATTTTTATGGATGAAGGATTTTCTCCGCCTGTAATTGTGGCGGTTATTATTCAGTCCGTATTGATTGCTGCAGTAACAGTCTTCGGAAATGAACTGATTCAACAAGTTCTAAAAAGAAATAACTCATAGAATGAGGTGAAAAAGTGGAATTCGGAATAATTACGGAAGGTCAGTTGAATTTAATAAAAGAAATCCGCAAGTTCTGGGAGCAGCAGGTCATGTGGATGCGGTTTTATATTCAAAGCGCCGTACGGGATGATCCGGATATGCCCGCAGTGCTCAACAGACTGTTATAAATTCCCGGGATTTCTACTATTTGTTGATCGTTTTTTTTGGAAGGTCGGCGGCGGAGCGCTTTGCCAGCTTCATCACTGCACACATGTCTCGGATTGTAAGCCTTATCGACGCTCTTAAAAGCAACGATCAGAAACAGTAAACCGGTTGACGGTGGAGTTGAACGAAAACGCCAGCGACTGGGCTGCGTTCCTCGCCAGATGAATCCCTATTGGGAAGAAACGCAATGGAGACAGCTTCTCCAGAGTTTCGTGGGTCAGACCATCAATGAGGTTGTCGCCATAATGTCAGGTGATTATGAGGAGGGAATTCGGATCTTTGACAATATTGAGAATGTAGCCTATGAGATCGCTGACTATCTGGCGAAAGGAATTATTTTCAGCTTTGTTCCATAGGACGAGTATGCTATAAAATGAGCCATTGTATTCGGTGGCGTTGTATTTCGTGTTTGGTACCAAACACAACAACGTCAAAAACAGTATGGTTAAAAAGTCATGTTTCGGGTATGCTATAGTCACAAGTTCCTAGGAGGATGAGGATATGGAGAACAATGAAAAGAAAGAGAAAAAGGAAAAGCGGAATCCCGAAACAGCAGTTCCTTCTTTTACAACTTTTCCTATAGCAAATGCCCATACCATCGATATTGATTCCAGGGTGACGATCCCTTCAGAAGAGGATCTGGAGGAAGGGAGAGACTGGGTGAACGAGAATCAGAAAACGAAACTTTGAAATAAGAGGATAGCAGGCAGGAAAAAGCCATTTAGATCGATATGAGAGGATCCCCAACCAAGGAAGTGCAGCAGAGACTTCGACCGAAAGGGTTTGTTTCACAAAGGAGAGCAAAGAAGATTTTGCTTATGTCACCCAACAGCTGTGATCAGAATGGCTGGGTGTAGGATACACTTCATCCGGGAATGAGCATGATAGCAGAACCTTTCTGCAATCTACGAAATGAAAAGTATGATCCGATTATGGTGTTGGAGCAGGTACAAGACACCTGCATTGCAAGACATACTGAAGATCAAGCCGTTTATCCTATCGAGGCCTATGACGAAAAAAGGGTTCTTAAGAAATATGAATAGTCTATGATGAATACTTCGACTGTTATCTGTGCCCCAACATCAAGTCCTTGTATTCCACACAACGGAGGTACCGAGAATACAAAAGCAATCCGCCATTTGTGAATGCCTTATCTATCCAATGCACGAGAGAAAACCACGTGAGCCGGATTTTTATCCGGCTCATCCAGATCGTCTTTTGTTCTGTTTTCTAATTTCGTCCAATATTTCGCTGAACATTTCCTCGGGCCTTTCCCGGTAGTATTCGATTATATTCTCCATTTTGTTGCCGATACCCTCTTGTTTTTCCCGGTAAAGTTCCAGAAGGTGTTCTATTTTATTGCCTAATCCGCCCTGCTTTTGTTTATAATAATCTAAAAACTGATCTCTTTTGAGCCCCAGGTCCTGCTGCCTGTCACGGTAAAACTCCAAAAGATGGTCGAGCTTAAACCCAAATTCCGCCTTAAAGTTGCGAATGTCTTCCAAGAAGGCAGTCCTTCTGCTATGGGCTTGTTGCTCTTTATCCCTATTGTAGTTGTCAATGACAGTCATATAGCGGTTGTATGCCTTATTCACGGCATCTTTCCAGGACAAATAGACTTTTTCTGAGGCAGCCTCGCCGATTCGCTTGATAACCGAAGGATTTTCACAGGCAAATACAATGGCCTCAGCAATATCCTTTGGATCCTCCTTTGCAAGGAGCGCCGTTTCCATATGTACTACCCGCTCTGCTGCGCAGCTGCCTTCGATGAGGAGGCAGGGACAAGCGCAGGCTGCCGCTTCGGAAACCACGATGCCGTTGGTGTCGTAAGAAGAAGGAAACAAAAACAGATCTGCCAGTGTAAAATATCCTCTGAGCAGTTCGCGGTCGTAGATGGCGCCTGTAAAGACGCAGTCCTCCGAAAGCCCGCGCTGCTCCGCGTAAGCCTGAATTTCCGGTCGATCCAGACCGTCTCCTACAAAAAACATCTTAAACCGGTACCCGCGCTGCTTTACGATGCGCAGGCTGTCAATGGTGAGTCTGTTTCCCTTGTACCACATCATGCGGCCGACAAAGAGAAAGACAGGAATACCGGGTTCAATGTGGTGCTTTTCACGCAGTTGGTCTACAAGTCGGGAATCTGCTTCACCTTTTGGAAAATCCGTCCCGTTTTCCATTACTATGTAATCCCCCTCGTAACCCAGGGACCTCATATTTTCTCCTGCCCCTCTGGAAACAACCCAGACTTCATCGCAAACGTTGATATTGGATATCAGAAACTTTAGAGAAGCGGTTCTCACCGGGTCGTAAGGAAGAAATTTTTGTACATCAATGTCAAATTTGGTGTGGTAGGTGAACACTATAGGAATATCATTGGTAAACCGCAGCACTCGTGCCAACACGGCAGAAGAAAAGGGGCAATGGGTGTGTATAATATCCATATCCGCTTTTCGGAGTCGATTTATGACAGACGGATCGAAGGGGTACCCCGCGCGGTAGACTAGCTTTTTGCTTACTTTTGCGCTGGGGTAGCGAACTACTTCGTAGGGATAATTATCTGTTACATTTGGATACCAAGGTGTAGCTACCACCGCATTGCCGTGGTTTTTCTGAATCTCCAACGCGTAATTGGCGGCGACATTGGCCACGCCATCAATGGTAGGTGGGAAAGAATCGTTGAAGATGCCCACCGTTAGTTTCTTTTCAGTCACAGCAATCCCTCCATACTATAAGTCTAGTGCGGCAGGATTCATGTTGTCAAGCAGGGCCTCTGAAATTCGGTCGCCGTATTCTGTCAGGATTCGATGGCTGTATTCTTTTAACAACAGATCTACCATTCTGCCGTAGCTTTTCGTGCCTTCCGTTTGGGCGTTTACCATGAGATATTTATCATTGGCAGTTTTGGCTATGGTAGTGACCGCGCCGGTGTGGTTTTTCCAGTAACTCCTGCTGTAAGCAAGCTCGATGCGGACCCCTTCGGGAATCTGCAAATAAACAGCATCGTAAAGGTTGCGGTCCGCATTATTGTAAAGTTGATTCAAGGTATACAGAAGGGCATTCAACGTGCCGCTGTATTGGAATTCCGCAGATCGGGAACTCCTGCATGCCAGATAGGCGAGAAAGCCTGCCTCATCCTCACGCATAAAGCCTTTTAAGTGAGCCAACTCGTGGCAGATTGTATACGGGATCAAAAGGAAGCTACATTCCTGTTATAATTCGCTTCCAAAGTGAAAGGAGAGAAAATACCCGTTATTCCCAGATATGACATTGCATTTGAAAAGAAAATCGGCTTGGGAGCGGGATAATAACCTGAAAGGGCCGGATAGCGATCCTTAAGGTTTTTCATGGATTCCGCGGCGGTTGCTGCCAAATCTACTTCTTCCAGCAGCAATAAACCTCGTTCATCAAACGGAACGGAGGCTGACAGCTCTGTAATTTCATCCACAAGAAGAAGAGACAGTCCGAGGAGTTCTCCCAAGGAATACTCTCTAACGGAGGTGTCCGATCCGGCCGAAATAGGCGGCTTGCTGTAATTGATGGATGCGGAAAGAGTAAAGATCAGCATCAAACTCGCGAGGATGCATATCCCCCGCCTGAAAGTAACCGCTAGATACCGTTTCATATGGGGAGCTCTTTTCAGCGCAAGATAAATGGCCCGGGCTATAGAGAATAACAACACTAAGGCAGCTGTGCAAATCATGAATTCAAAAACGGAGAACGGAAACAGCGCAAAAAACCCGCCTATGGTATTAACGAACACAGGAAAGACTGCCTCCCCATACCACTGGCTGAAAACGGGGAAGCTGCGGGACAAAAGCGTAAGCAGTAATGACAGGAAAAGGCAGACGCCCGAATAGAGCAAAATCCGCCTACTCTTTGGTATGTAATTGAAAGTGGAATGCATCTGCGATCGCTCCTCCCTGTGTATCTTTAATTATAATTGTTTTTCCAGGGAATGCACCAGTAAATCTATGGCAGGGATAGAGAGAAAAAACGGAGCGACATGGCGTCGCTCCGAACAATAAGTTTATTTAATGTCCTCTGAAGATTTATATCCTCTGAGAAATCGGCGAAAGCTCTTGATCATCCAAAAGCTGATCGATTTGCTTCACATCGTAGATCTTGTTTTCAATACAGAACGCTACTACCAATTCATCTTTATAGGAACGGGAAAGGCGGTAGCGGGCCGAGCGAAGCAGAGTGTCCATCTCCTGGCGATTCAACTGAAGACCGATACCCAGCAAAATCACAAGATTTTTGTTGGGAATAAAGCCGGCATCCTCTCTGATCTTGGAAAGCAAATTGCGATCAACGGGAATTCTATCATACAGTTGGGAATCTGTTACGCCTTTGGCTTCTAAAAGTTTAAGCAATGTATCCTGAAACGATTCTGTCAATTCATCCTCATCCAGCAGGTGCTGATCGCTGTCAGTCACCGGTCGGCAGGATACGGATTCTGATATCATGGCAAAGGGATCATCGGGATCATCCTGGGTGTGATCCGTTACTTCATCACAGACAAAATCGATTGCTTCCTCAACGTAATTGGATTTTATGTATTCATCCAAACGATCAAAAATGGTTTTTTCAGTCATTGTACACCTCCGTTACGTACCGAAACAGCTAGTAATATATCGTATTAAATGATTGTTATTTATATACCATAGTCGCAAGGGGCTCAAACATGAAAGTCTGTACAACTTATTTTTTTCCTGAATTGCAATAACAAGTTGAACTATTCTCCGTACCTTGACCAATCTCTGTTGTTAAAGAGCATAGATTAAATCGAGTTCCTCTTCGAAGAGCTCCTCCGGGGTTTTGTAGCCTAGGATCTTTCTAGGGAGGCCATTCATCCATTCCTCTATTCGCTCGATGGCCTCTAAGCTGTAATCGGAAATCTTCTTCCCTTTCGGGATGAAGCGTCGTATCATGCCATTATGGTTTTCATTGGTGCCTCGTTCAAATGAGGAGAAGGGGTGGGTAAAGTATACTCCTACATTCTGTTCTTTCAGTCTGGACAGGGAGGCGAACTCAGATCCGTTGTCGGAAGTGATAGTCTTGAAAGCTTCATGGAACTGACTGCCAAATTCCTCCTTGATCGTATCAATTTCCTTCATTACTGCTTCTGCTGTTCTTGCTGAAATTTTACGAATCAGTGCGTTTCTGGTCTTCCGTTCGACGATAGTCAACAAGCTTTCGTCCTCCTTGGATTTTGAACCGATGACTGTATCGATCTCCCAGTGGCCGAATTCTTCTCGTTCCTCCACATGGGAAGGACGGCTTTCAATACTGTCACCGAGGTTTCGCTTGTTTGCCCTGATACGAACCCCTTTAGGGCTGCGCCTCAGTTTTAGTGGCAGGTCAGTATTCTTAACCTTTAGGAGCCCCAAGTCGATGTAGTTATAGATGGTCTTGGTGCAAAGCATCTTATCAAATTTACCAGTTGCTGCGGCCCTACCCACGGCAGAGTCCACGGACCAATCTTCCTCTAACATCATCTTCTCAATATAGCCTACGAACTCACTGCACTGTAGCAGCTCGTACCTGCGACCAGTGTTGCGGCGATTTGCCTCATATTTAGCCTGACCGGCATCAGCATAGTAGATTTTTACAAATTTGCCCTGCTTTATCTGTTCCACTGTGCCACGCCTAAGTTCGTTTGTAATGGTGTTTATGGGACGATTTAGCAGCTTTGCGATGGCATAAGCAGTTTTGCCTTCACCAGCCAATAACTCGATTTTTACCCGCTCTTTAAAAGATAGATGTTTATTCTTTCGCGGATTAGGTGTAAACTGTGAGTGATCCATAGTGATTCGCCTTTCTGTGTATGTTTTGTGGTAAAACTATTTTACAACAGAAATCGTCACTATGGATTCCTTATTAGTTCAACTTC
>JBMNMN010000013.1:0-83368 GCA_050953365.1 Anaerovoracaceae bacterium
GGTCCGGATGCAGGCTAACGTTTCTTAGTTGGTCCCTTCCGATGATATTGAGCGATATAGATCATTGATACTTGACTCTTTCATCCTGTTGCTTGGACCAGGAAACAGTAGCAGATAGCAATGGTGCAGTAACCGGTCCAACATGGCTGCTGTCATTTGTTCATCATAAAGCACATTGACCCATCTTGAAAATTCAAGGTTTGTATTCAGTATGATGCTCCGGCGTTCATAACAATCCGATATGATTTCGAAAAGAAGCTGGGAACCTGTTCTATCAAGGGGCACATAGCCGTATTCATCTAAAATTATGAGCTCAATCCGGTTTAGCTTCTTTAAAAATGCGCTCAGTGTCCCTGCTTTTTTCGCTTCAGAGAGCGCATTTACTAAAGCGGCTGTGCGGAAGAACTTAACAGGAATACCCCGTTTGCAAGCTGCTACGCCTAAAGCTATTGATAACATGGTTTTGCCGGTACCCGTGCCCCCATACATGATGATGTTCTTCTTTTCATGGATAAAGTTCAAGGATTTCAGGCTCTCTATGGAAAGGTCCGCCGGCAGGGTGATCTCATCGAACCGATACCCTTCAAAGGTTTTAATGGAATAGAAGCCGGCGCTGTTAATTAGCTTTTCTACACGGGCATTTTTTCGATACTGAAGTTCCGAAGACAGTAGGTTGTATAGATATTCCTGATGGCTTTCACCCTTTACGGATTGAGCCATTTCCGCCAAGTTCCGGCTTAAACGCAGCTGTTTGCAACATTCGGCGATTTCATGATCCAGCATTGCCAACTGCCTCCCTTCTCTTAATGAATTCGTCGTAGGTGGTGAGACTCGGTGTGAATGTTTGCATTGTCGGGATCTGCTCATAAAGCTGCATGGGAGGAAGCTCAGGCACATCCATATACAGTCTTCTGTATAGGCTTTTAAGGCTATCACTATCTGTTACCTGATACTGTAACGCCTGATTCACCGTGTTAACAGCACTTTCAAATCCCGTACTCTCCGTAAGTTCTGCAAGGATCTTTAGGATTTGCCCGACCTCTGAATTTTGACAGGATTCCAGGTATTGCCGCATGGATTTGGGCATCATTTCGTACACGCCGCTGTATTTCAAAGCACGAGGGCGGTGGGATAGCTGTTTGAGATAAGGGAGCCAGTCCATACTCTGCTGCTTGTAGTCCCCATAAAGACGTTTGTGCCGGACAATCTCCCTGTAGTTTTCATCTTGGATGATCACCATGCCGGAACTGAGTACTATGTTGACCATAAGTCCTGCATGCTTTGGCGATACGGAATATTCATGTAGCCCTTTATTCAGATAGACTTTACCCCATTTATTCGCCTTTTGGGTAACACGCCTTGTCAAATCAAATGGAATAGAAGGTAGCGGTTTTAAGGCTTTCCGATCGGCTTGAAACAGTTCCTCAATTGTTTGGTTGTGCCTGTAATGTTCCCGGTCTGCGTCCTCCTCGCACATGGTTAGGAGTTGCCTATTGAAATCGGAAAGAGAGAGAAAGCGAGGGACCGGGACTAAGAAGTTTCTGCGCTGATAACCCACCTTGCTTTCCACATTGCCTTTTTCATGGCCTTCTCCCGGGTTCGTGAATACAGCCTTAAATCCGTAATGCTCCCGAAAGCGTTGAAACTTATCGGTCAAGTTTCTTCCTCCATCACGGATTATGTTGGTGACAATCGTCTTGGTGTTATCAAACCACAGTTCATGGGGAACTCCTCCGATATGGCGAAAGATTGTGTCCAGGCCTTCCAGCAGACACTCCATGTTTTCACCATGGAACAGCTGCAGAAAACCTTTGTTACTGTAGGGGAAGGATACTTCCAGGTACTTTCCGGTAATACGCCTGCCATTTTCATAAAACTCAGCGGTACCAAAATCTACTTGAGCTTCACCGGGTTTATGTTCCAAGGGCAGGTAACCTGCATTTTCACCGGCATAGATCTGTTTCTTTCGATAGGATACGTACTGGGCTACCAGGCGATAGGAACAGTTAAACCCTTCTACTTCCTTTGTTAGGCGCTTGTAGACCCGTTTGGCTGTATGTCTTTGACTTCTCGGAGCAGACTTGTCATTTTCAAGCCACTCGTCAATGACAGGCTTGAAGGCGTCCAATTTAGGGCAAAATCGCTGTTGAGAAGCCGGTTTGGCTACAGGCTCGTTAAAATCTTTCATGTCTATGTACTTGCGTACAGTCCTCCAATCCAGCTGTAGGGCGGATGCTATTTGTGAAATATTTCCCCCTTTTTCATAATACCTGCGTCTGATATCATGTATTTGATCCATTGTGAGCATTCTCCTTTTTCCTCCTTGCATTCTTTGATCAGATACAAGGATAAGTGATGGGGATTTTGCCTGCAATGGATCTTCTGCAATATTATGCAAAATCCAACTTGCAATATTATGGATTTCTGTCCTGCAACTTTCTACATTTTTAATCTACAACAAACACCGTAAAGAAAATACTTGAAGGCAGCAACCGAGAAGAACAGGAGCAATTCATGGCCTTACGCACCCATTACCTTTATGCATCCACCTTTTGTCGGCCGGCAAAAGGGAGCGATAAAGGCGGTGTAGAGAATGCAGGTAAGGAGGCTGTCCGCAAGTTTTTCGTTCCCTATCCTGAAGTAGATTCTTTTGAGGAACTGAATGAATATCTGCATAACGAATGTATTAAGCTTTTGGAAAGCAATCCGAAATGGGAGGCGGAAAAGGCAGCCTTGAGACCATTACCGGCAGTAAGGTTTGATGGAGCAAGGTATAAAGAAGCAAAGGTAAACCGCTATTCCATGGTGCAGTTTGAAACAAACCGATACTCTGTTCCCACGATATATGTGGGGGAGAAAGTTACTGTAAAAGCCACTGCGGATGAAGTAAAAATACTATTCAAAGGAACAATAATAGCGAGCCACCCAAGAATATACGGGCGATACCAGGAGCAAATAAAGCTTGATCATTATCTAGAATTACTGCTGCAAAAGTCCCGTGCATTAGACAATACAAAAGTATATAAGCCTCAGCTATTAGCACCCGTTTATGAGCAGTATCGCCGGAACTTAAATGCCAGAAGTCATAAAGGTAACAAGGAATTTGTAAAGATACTTATGCTGCATAGGGATTATCCCCCGGCATTAGTGACAGAAGCCGTTGAAATAGCTATGACATACAATGTATACAGCTATGACGGTGTATTGAACATATTGGGGCAGCTACTTTTCTCAGAAAGACCTAAAATGGCTCCAATTAGCAAGGACAAGCTTCAGAACATCCCCGAGGTTGTTGTAATACCTCCTGATCTTAGTAAATACAGTGTTCTCATGTCAGGAGGTAGACAATAATGGCGGTCAATAAAATGCTTATTGAAGCTTACTTGAAAAAACTTAAAATGCCTCAAGCGGCAAAAACCTATGAATCCCTGGCAAGAGAAGCAGCAGACAACAACCTGGATTATGAAGAATACTTACTGTGCGTACTAGAGCAGGAAGTGCACCAGCGTGAAAACAACCGGATTCAGAGAGGAATCCGACAGGCAACCTTTCCGGTAATCAAAACACTTGAAAACTTTGATTTTCTGGCCATTCCATCACTAAACAAACCGAGAGTTTTGAAGCTTATGCAGGGAGAATATATTCGAAAAAGAGAAAACGTCATTTTAATCGGCAATTCCGGAGTAGGCAAAACCCACATTGCGATTGCGCTCGGTTATGAGGCCTGCCGGCAGGGTATGAGGGTAAAATTCTATACGGCAGCCGGTTTGATTAACGAATTGCTTGCGGCACAACAGGAGTACCGTCTCAATAAGCTTGAGAAACAGTGGTTGGCGCCGCATTTAGTAATTCTTGATGAATTAGGTTACGTGCCTTTCAGTAAAGTAGGAGCCGAACTGCTTTTTCAGTTTTGCTCCTCCCGGTATGAGAGAGGCAGCCTGATCATAACTACTAACTTAGAATTTCCAAAATGGACTGAGGTGTTAGGTGATGAACAAATGACGGCCGCCTTGCTTGACCGCCTAACCCATAATGCACACATACTGAACATTAACGGTGAAAGTTACAGGTTTAAGCAAGCTCTTTCGAGACAGGCAAAGAAAGACTAATTTTTTAACGTCTAGGTGGCCTAATTTTAGACCGGTAACTGGCCTAAAATTTGATTGACATTAACATTAAAGAGCATAGATTAAATCGAGTTCCTCTTCGAAGAGCTCCTCCGGGGTTTTGTAGCCTAGGATCTTTCTAGGGAGGCCATTCATCCATTCCTCTATTCGCTCGATGGCCTCTAAGCTGTAATCGGAAATCTTCTTCCCTTTCGGGATGAAGCGTCGTATCATGCCATTATGGTTTTCATTGGTGCCTCGTTCAAATGAGGAGAAGGGGTGGGTAAAGTATACTCCTACATTCTGTTCTTTCAGTCTGGACAGGGAGGCGAACTCAGATCCGTTGTCGGAAGTGATAGTCTTGAAAGCTTCATGGAACTGACTGCCAAATTCCTCCTTGATCGTATCAATTTCCTTCATTACTGCTTCTGCTGTTCTTGCTGAAATTTTACGAATCAGTGCGTTTCTGGTCTTCCGTTCGACGATAGTCAACAAGCTTTCGTCCTCCTTGGATTTTGAACCGATGACTGTATCGATCTCCCAGTGGCCGAATTCTTCTCGTTCCTCCACATGGGAAGGACGGCTTTTGTCACCGCCGGGATATAATTGACCTCAGATCGCCGGGGAAAAATTGACCCACACCAAACCAAACGGTTACCATAAGAGTATGAGCAATACTTTTATGGGAGGATAACCGCATGATAAGGAGTGGGCTAATAAACATGATACGCGAAAAAGCACAAAAAGGAAAGAGCGCATATGCCATTGGGAAAGAACTTGGCATATCGAAAAACACAGCAAAGAAGTATATGAACCAACCAAGAGCAGAGCATGGGCTCAAGGGAAGAAAAAAGCCATCCAAGCTGGACCCTTTCAAACCGGAGATTCATGAAATGCTGAAGAGTGGGATATTTAACTGCGTTGTAATTCATGAAAGGCTGCAGGATAAGGGCTATACCGGCGGCATCACCATTATCAAGGACTATGTAAAACCGTTCCGGCCTGCGAAGAGCGCCCCGGCGGTGCGAAGGTATGAAACGCTGCCCGGGAAGCAGGCGCAGATGGACTGGGGGATTAGCTGCTACATAGATGAGATGGGGCATGTCCATAAAACCCCGGTTTTCACAATGATCATGAGTCATTCAAGAGCCAAGTATGTTGAATTCACGAAACGCTGTGACTTGTACAGCCTTCTGAGATGCATGGTAAATGCCTTTGAATATTACGGTGGTGTTCCGGAAATCGTTCTGACTGACAGGATGAAGACGGTAATACACGGCATGGAAGCAGGAAAGCCGATATGGAACAGCCGGTTTGAAGACTTTGCTGCAGACATGGGGTTTGTCCCGAAGGTATGTCGGGCAAGAAGACCTCAGACAAAGGGGAAAGTGGAACGCCTGGTGGACTATGTGAAGGATAATTTTCTACCGGGAAGGCAGTTTAAGGATCTGCATGATTTAAACACACAAGCGCTTGAATGGTGCAAGAAGGTAGACAGCAAAACGCATGGAACTACCGGAAAAATCCCGCTTGAAGCCCTAAGCAGAGAACCCCTTCTGCCTTTGCCGGACAAATCGTTTCGCGATACATACAGGTGGGAAACAAGGAAAGTAACAAGGGAAGGATTTGTAAGTTATGATGGAGCAAAATACGGTGTCCCCTGGCAGTACAGCGGCCGGGAAGTGCGGGTGAGAATCTGCGGTGATTTCTTTGAAGCATATTATGGGGAGGTAAGAGTAGCACGACACAAAGTAGAGCATACATCAGGCAGGATCGTATGGCTGAAAGGCCAGTACCAGGGTCTTGCAGAAAAAGGCGGTATAGCAGTACCCCTTCCCTTTGCCAGGAAGAAGGAAACAGAAGCAGTAGAGATACGGCCTTTAAGCGTGTACGATGCTCTGGCAGGGGTGATATCCAATGGTTGAACCGGAGCATACCCGCAATATTCTGTCTGAGCTTGGGCTGAATACGGCTTGTGAACTTTTAGATGCGAAGATTGAAGATGCACTGCATAAAGATGCTACTTATCTGTCGTTCTTAAACGAACTTTTGGGAGCAGAGCTGCAGGAGAAAAAGCGGCGCAGCGAGGAAACGAGAATTAAGCTGTCACGGCTGCCGCATAGAAAAACGCTGGAGGAGTTTGATTTTGGCTTTCAACCCAGCATAGATGTGAGACAAATCAAAGAGTTATCGACGCTTGCCTTTGTGGCAAGGAAGGAAAATGTCATTTTTTTAGGCCCTCCCGGTGTTGGGAAAACCCATCTTGCGGTTGGACTCGCCATGCAGGCGCTAAGGTCCGGTATGACAGTATATTACGTCAGCTTAGCGTATCTCATAGCGGATCTGAAAAACGCAGAACAGCAAGGCAGGCTGGAACGCAGGTGGCGTATATATACCCGGCCGGACATACTGGTTATCGATGAAGCAGGATACATGCAGCTGGATCGTGACTCGGCGGAGTTATTCTTTCGCGTGCGCGAGGTATGAAAACGGCAGCATAATACTTACCAGTAACAAATACTTCGGCGACTGGGGCGAACTGATGAACGATACAGTAATAGCTACAGCTATGCTGGACAGATTGCTTCATCATGCACATATCATAAACATAAGGGGTGAGAGCTATAGACTGAAAGACAGGTTAAAAAGCGGCATCAGGGTTGTGCCTCCGGCCGATATTCCGGCAGAGGATGATCCGGCGCAACGGAAAACCGGCCAAACAAATTCCGGCGATTGAAGACCGGCGATTGGGTCAATTATTAACCGGCGTTTCAGTCAAAAATATTCCGGCGTTGACAGCTTTCAATACTGTCACCGAGGTTTCGCTTGTTTGCCCTGATACGAACCCCTTTAGGGCTGCGCCTCAGTTTTAGTGGCAGGTCAGTATTCTTAACCTTTAGGAGCCCCAAGTCGATGTAGTTATAGATGGTCTTGGTGCAAAGCATCTTATCAAATTTACCAGTCGCTGCGGCCCTACCCACGGCAGAGTCCACGGACCAATCTTCCTCTAACATCATCTTCTCAATATAGCCTACGAACTCACTGCACTGTAGCAGCTCGTACCTGCGACCAGTGTTGCGGCGATTTGCCTCATATTTAGCCTGACCGGCATCAGCATAGTAGATTTTTACAAATTTGCCCTGCTTTATCTGTTCCACTGTGCCACGCCTAAGTTCGTTTGTAATGGTGTTTATGGGGCGATTTAGCAGCTTTGCGATGGCATAAGCAGTTTTGCCTTCACCAGCCAATAACTCGATTTTTACCCGCTCTTTAAAAGATAGATGTTTATTCTTTCGCGGATTAGGTGTAAACTGTGAGTGATCCATAGTGATTCGCCTTTCTGTGTATGTTTTGTGGTAAAACTATTTTACAACAGAAATCGTCACTATGGATTCCTTATTAGTTCAACTTCATTTTACAATTCGCCTGGGCAAAAAAATTCCTTTCTGGCAGACTATTCTGGTAGTCGTATTGGGTCTTGGCGTTATCATTTATTCCATTGCATTCAGCTATGGTGAAGCCCATATGGCTTTGATCATGGCGGCAGCCATAGCAGCAGTAGTAGGAGCGCTAAACGGGTGGAAATGGTCCTATATGGAAAGCGGTATGATTTCTTCGATAAGCCGTTCCTTACAGGCTTGTATGATTCTGTTAGCGGTAGGAATCTTAATTGCCACCTGGAAAGCAGGCGGGATTATTCCATCTATGATTTATTATGGTTTAAATATTCTAAACCCGTCCATCTTCTTGTTTACCGCGTGTCTTATATGTATGATCGTATCCCTGTGCATCGGTAGCTCCTATACTACAGCCGGAACTATCGGTGTTGCCATGATCGGCGTATCTATCGGACTGGGCATTAGTCCGGCAATGACAGCCGGCGCTGTAGTTGCAGGTTCTTACTTTGGTGATAAAATGTCCCCGTTGTCCGATACCACAAACTTAGCGCCTGCAGTAGCGGGTTCCAATCTGTTTGAGCACATCAGGCACATGGTCTATACGGTAACACCTTCTATAATAGTAGCGCTTATTGTTTACATAATTATTGGAAGAGGTGTGGCCGCAGATAATGTTTCCGTAGCCGAAGCAGAATTATTACAGTCCGAAATTCTCAACGAATTTGTAGTGAGCCCTTTGCTATTATTACCGGTTCTTATATTAATTGCGATTGTAATCCTTAAGATTCCGGCGCTGCTTGGAATTTTTATCGGAGTCTTTCTCGGGCTGTTCTGTATGACTGCGGTACAAGGAATTCACATTTCTGAATGGTTCCCGGTTATGCATTACGGCTATGCATCAATCAGCGAGGCTGAGTTAAGCGCAGGTTATACGGTGGCAGACCTTGTGGGCGGAGGCGGATTTGACGGCATGTTATGGGCTGTCAGTGTGGTTCTTTGCTCCATGTCATTCGCCGGGGTTATGGAAGCAACGGGAATGCTCAGTGACATTGCCCAGAAGATCTTGTCATTTGCCAAGAGCACAGGTTCGTTAGTAACAGTAACTATTGTATCTTGCATAGTTGTAAATATGCTTACTGCCGATCAGTATCTTGCAATCATACTTCCGGGCAGAATGTACAAAAACGCTTTTGAAGACAGAAAATTAAAGGCAAAGAACCTATCCAGATGTTTAGAAGATTCTGCAACATTGACTTCTCCCATCATTCTGAGGTGCTACACTAAAGTTGTAATAGTGATGTGCGTTATGTAAAATATTATCAATTCGAAAGGAGCACATCTTATGCATTACGTAGAACCTGAACTCAAGGAGAGGATCATCAAGTTATATATCCAAGATGGCCGAACCTATCAAAGCCTTGCAGATGAATATGGTTTTTCTCGAGAGGTCATCACCCGGTGGGTCAAAAAGTATCGTGAAAACGCTGCCGCTGATACCGAGAAGGCAAAGCAATTGGCAAACATGGAAGAGCTTCGGAGCCTTCAAAAGGAAGTGGAAGAACTCCGGAAGGAAAACGATTTCTTAAAAAAAGCGGCGGCGTTCTTTGCCAAGGAGAGCAAATAGCTCGATACCGTTTTCTCGACAAGTACGCCGGGCGCTACGGAACGAATTGGCTATTACAGCGCCTTGGAGTCTGTCCGAATGGGTATTACAATTACAAGAAGCATCGCAAGAGCGCCGACAAAAAGCAAAAGGCTTCTGTTCTGAAAACCATAGAAAAGCTCTACCACGAGGCGGGAGGCAAGCCCGGCTACCGCATGATGAAACAACTTCTTGCCAACAAAGGTATTTGCCTTAGTGTGCAGACTGTCCGCAAATACATGAATGTAGAGCTTGGGCTCAAATCTGTGACACGAAAACCAAAATACCGTTACAGCAAAGGGCCAAAGGCTTATGCCATATTTGGAAACCTTCTAAACCAGGGTTTTCATGCAGAAAAACGGAATATGCGCTGGTGTATCGACTTTACATATCTGTTCCTGGCCAATCACAGCAAACGATACAATTGCAGCATCATGGATCTGTTTGACCGTCGTATCGTGGCAAGCGTAAACAGCAATCGCATCAATACAAAGCTTGCAATCGATACGCTGACCAAAGCCATAGCCAACTGCGGAGGTAAAACCGGGATTGTTCTCCACTCGGACCGTGGAAGCCAGTTTACATCCAAAGAATTCATTGAATTCTGCCAGGCGCACGGCGTGGTCCCTGGAATGTATGCGGCGCTACGATGTCAAGCTTCTTAGGAGTTCCCACAGTGGCTTACATGCCATATGCCGTATTAAATTGGATCAACCCGCTGGTTTCGGTTCTTTATGGATATCTCGGATTTACCATGGAAAAGATGACTGACGAAGAGTATGAAGCAATTTTAGAGCAGAGAAGAATAGACGCAGAGCTTGCGGCGAAAGCTCTCCAATAAATCGGATCTGGGAAACGGGAATCTCCCGGCAATAAAACAGGCATTCTGAAAAGGGTGCCTGTTTTATTTACGTAAAAAGCGCCCGCCGAGAGGCAGGCGCGGGAAAATACTATTTGAAGCAGGTACCGGAGGTCGTACGCTGTTTAATATATAGTATGCATAAGCGGCGGATCTGTGACAGGATAATCAAGTTAAATCGGTTGAGTCTGATGCTTTTTCTTTGTAAAAAAGTAGCAAAGGGGTACGGCGTAGAGGAAAACCGCATAAGGAAGCGCTTCCGGGCCCACGCCCATAAATCCCAGCGGAACGGAAGAGGCGATTGCCCAGGGGACAAGACCGGCTAATACAATGGTGGAATTTCCGATATCAATAGCCAGTTCATGAGCGGATCCCCCTTGATTTTTGTAAGGTTGGCCAAGGATGGATGCGCTCATAGTAGTGGCAATGGTTTGATTGCAAAAAACTGCGCAAAAAAGCAGTCCGGCCAGAGCGGTTACGGGAAAGCATCCTGCTCTTTCCATTGCGCGTTCCAGCTTGTTCTGCAGCTCGCGTATCATACCGGTTCCGTCAAAGATATCCGAATAGGTGCAGGATATCATTACAATTAGGTTGATTTCCAGCATAGAAACAAGGCCGCCGCCGTTAAGCATGGGACCGAAGGAGCTGTCCACGGCATGATAGCCCAGTATACAGATCCGTATAAACTCCCAAAGAGGAGTCTTTTGCAGAAGAACACAAGCCACACCGGAGCTGAGGATGCTGAGTCCCATGGCAATCTTTACATCTACTTTGAGCAGAGGAAGAACCAGCATCAGCAAAGCAGGCACAACCAACCAAAAAGAAATGGTAAAATCGCTTTTAATTTGATCGAAAATGTCCGGATCCACATTGGTGATGGGGTTGCGAAAAGACAGGAAGGTGTATACGACAACGCAAATGCCGGCGGGAAGCCAGCCGGTTCGCAGCAATTTATACATATTTGACCGGGCATCGGTATAGGTTACCGCCGCCGTGAGGATCATGCTTGAAGAGGCGGGAGAACAGCGGTCACCAAAATATATCCCCGACATAATGACGCCTGCGGCAATCACTTCATTTACACTGCCGGAACGAGCCAAAGCCATGAAGATAACCCCTAAAGTACCGACCACTCCAAAGGAAGTGCCGATGGCATAGGAAAGAAGGCAGGTGAGCAGGAAGGTGATAATCAGGAACAGGCTTGGGGTGATTATTTTTATACCGTAATATACAAAGAACATGATGGTGCCTCCGGCTCGCCAGGAAGCGGTCAAAACACCTATTATAAAGAGAATCAGTGCAACGATGAGAGAGTCCTTAATACCTTTTTTTGTGAAACGGAGCAGGTCCGCCGGCTTGTTTCCCCGCCGCAGGGCTACCGCAACAAAACAAATATATCCGGTAAGAAGCGCAGCCACCATTGTTATATCGGTCAAAAGGCACCAAAGCATTGCGGCGGTAAAAATGATAAAAGCGATGAGCAGATCCATTTCGTCTCCTTATGCCTTTCGGCTGAATAATTGCCATAAATCCACCGCATCATTATATAACATTTCTGCTGAAAATACGAAATATTTTACAAGGTGAAACTTCGATCAAACAGGAAGCGCTTAAAGAGTTCAGAGTACCCGCCTAAATACAAATTATTTTGCAGAGGCGGAATTTCTTGCAATGAAAAACAGATTATAATAATATGGGTTAAACGATGAAAAGGACGAATAAAAAAAGGACGAAGGAATATGGATTACGCGAAAGAATCATTAAGACTGCACCAGGAATGGAAAGGGAAAATTCAAGTCGTTTCCACCGTGCCCGTAATGACCAAAGAAGATTTGTCTTTGGCCTATACGCCCGGTGTGGCGCAGCCGTGCTTGGAAATACAAAAGGATATTGATAAAAGCTATGAGTTGACCCGCAGATGGAATACGTGCCTTGTGGTCACCGACGGAACGGCAGTATTAGGATTGGGCGACATAGGCCCGGAGGCGGCGATGCCCGTAATGGAAGGAAAATGCGTTCTTTTTAAATCCTTTGGCGATGTGGATGCATTTCCTCTTTGCATAAAGACCAAAGATGTGGATGAAATTGTCAACACGATCTATCTCATCTCGGGAAGCTTTGGCGGGGTTAACCTGGAGGACATTTCCGCTCCGCGGTGTTTTGAAATTGAAAAAAAGCTTAAGGCCAAATGCGATATTCCTATTTTTCATGATGACCAGCACGGAACGGCGGTTGTCACTCTGGCGGGGCTCTATAATGCTTTGAAAATCGTCGGAAAGAAAAAAGAGCAGGTGCGGATTGTTCTAAACGGCGCCGGCGCTGCGGCTATATCCATAACGAAGTTACTGCTTGCTGACGGGTTCCGTCATATCGTTCTTTGCGATCGAAACGGGATGCTGTATGAAGGGCGGAAAGAAGGCATGAACTTCGTTAAAGAAGAGGCTGCCCGCCTGACAAATCGTGAAAAAAGGCAGGGCGCTCTGCAGGACGCTTTGGTCGGGGCGGATGTGTTTATCGGTGTATCCGCTCCGGGAGTTTTGACAAAAGAAATGGTTGCTTCCATGGCGGAAAATGCCATCGTATTTGCCTGTGCCAACCCTACTCCGGAGATTCTACCCGACGAAGCCAGGGCGGGAGGTGCAAAGGTCATCGCCACGGGAAGAAGCGACTATCCTAATCAGATTAACAACGTGCTTGCATTTCCCGGAATTTTTCGGGGGGCTTTTGATGTTCGTGCCAGCGACATCAATGACGACATGAAACTTGCTGCCGCTTACGCCCTTGCGCACTTGATCAAGGAGGATGATTTGACTCCGGAATATATCATACCCAGGGCATTCGATCCGAGGGTAGGCAAAGCCGTAGCAAAAGCCGTGGCGGAAGCGGCGAGAAAAAGCGGAGTGGCTCGAATATAGCCACTCCACACGGCTATTACAAAATCAACACCTTTTTACAACTGTTAAGCATGAACCGCCTGTTCCCGTCATAAAAATGGAAAGTAAGGGAGGCGGTCAGTATGGATAATATCTTATCTTTTATCAGGCCGGAGCTGTTTATTCTGGTCATTTTTCTCTATTGCGTCGGGTTGTTCCTGAAATTATACAAAGGTTTTAAAAGAGATTGGATGATTCCATATATACTGCTGGGAGTCAGTTTTCTGATGACATTGGCCTATGTCAGCATTTTTATGGATGAAGGATTTTCTCCGCCTGTAATTGTGGCGGTTATTATTCAGTCCGTATTGATTGCTGCAGTAACAGTCTTCGGAAATGAACTGATTCAACAAGTTCTAAAAAGAAATAACTCATAGAATGAGGTGAAAAAGTGGAATTCGGAATAATTACGGAAGGTCAGTTGAATTTAATAAAAGAAATCCGCAAGTTCTGGGAGCAGCAGGTCATGTGGATGCGGTTTTATATTCAAAGCGCCGTACGGGATGATCCGGATATGCCCGCAGTGCTCAACAGACTGTTTATAAATTCCCGGGATTTCTACTATTTGTTGATCGTTTTTTTTGGAAGGTCGGCGGCGGAGCGCTTTGCCAGCTTCATCACTGCACACATGTCTCGGATTGTAAGCCTTATCGACGCTCTTAAAAGCAACGATCAGGAAACAGTAAACCGGTTGACGGTGGAGTTGAACGAAAACGCCAGCGACTGGGCTGCGTTCCTCGGCCAGATGAATCCCTATTGGGAAGAAACGCAATGGAGACAGCTTCTCCAGAGTTTCGTGGGTCAGACCATCAATGAGGTTGTCGCCATAATGTCAGGTGATTATGAGGAGGGAATTCGGATCTTTGACAATATTGAGAATGTAGCCTATGAGATCGCTGACTATCTGGCGAAAGGAATTATTTTCAGCTTTGTTCCATAGGACGAGTATGCTATAAAATGAGCCATTGTATTCGGTGGCGTTGTATTTCGTGTTTGGTACCAAACACAACAACGTCAAAAACAGTATGGTTAAAAAGTCATGTTTCGGGTATGCTATAGTCACAAGTTCCTAGGAGGATGAGGATATGGAGAACAATGAAAAGAAAGAGAAAAAGGAAAAGCGGAATCCCGAAACAGCAGTTCCTTCTTTTACAACTTTTCCTATAGCAAATGCCCATACCATCGATATTGATTCCAGGGTGACGATCCCTTCAGAAGAGGATCTGGAGGAAGGGAGAGACTGGGTGAACGAGAATCAGAAGTGAGCCGGATTTTTATCCGGCTCATCCAGATCGTCTTTTGTTCTGTTTTCTAATTTCGTCCAATATTTCGCTGAACATTTCCTCGGGCCTTTCCCGGTAGTATTCGATTATATTCTCCATTTTGTTGCCGATACCCTCTTGTTTTTCCCGGTAAAGTTCCAGAAGGTGTTCTATTTTATTGCCTAATCCGCCCTGCTTTTGTTTATAATAATCTAAAAACTGATCTCTTTTGAGCCCCAGGTCCTGCTGCCTGTCACGGTAAAACTCCAAAAGATGGTCGAGCTTAAACCCAAATTCCGCCTTAAAGTTGCGAATGTCTTCCAAGAAGGCAGTCCTTCTGCTATGGGCTTGTTGCTCTTTATCCCTATTGTAGTTGTCAATGACAGTCATATAGCGGTTGTATGCCTTATTCACGGCATCTTTCCAGGACAAATAGACTTTTTCTGAGGCAGCCTCGCCGATTCGCTTGATAACCGAAGGATTTTCACAGGCAAATACAATGGCCTCAGCAATATCCTTTGGATCCTCCTTTGCAAGGAGCGCCGTTTCCATATGTACTACCCGCTCTGCTGCGCAGCTGCCTTCGATGAGGAGGCAGGGACAAGCGCAGGCTGCCGCTTCGGAAACCACGATGCCGTTGGTGTCGTAAGAAGAAGGAAACAAAAACAGATCTGCCAGTGTAAAATATCCTCTGAGCAGTTCGCGGTCGTAGATGGCGCCTGTAAAGACGCAGTCCTCCGAAAGCCCGCGCTGCTCCGCGTAAGCCTGAATTTCCGGTCGATCCAGACCGTCTCCTACAAAAAACATCTTAAACCGGTACCCGCGCTGCTTTACGATGCGCAGGCTGTCAATGGTGAGTCTGTTTCCCTTGTACCACATCATGCGGCCGACAAAGAGAAAGACAGGAATACCGGGTTCAATGTGGTGCTTTTCACGCAGTTGGTCTACAAGTCGGGAATCTGCTTCACCTTTTGGAAAATCCGTCCCGTTTTCCATTACTATGTAATCCCCCTCGTAACCCAGGGACCTCATATTTTCTCCTGCCCCTCTGGAAACAACCCAGACTTCATCGCAAACGTTGATATTGGATATCAGAAACTTTAGAGAAGCGGTTCTCACCGGGTCGTAAGGAAGAAATTTTTGTACATCAATGTCAAATTTGGTGTGGTAGGTGAACACTATAGGAATATCATTGGTAAACCGCAGCACTCGTGCCAACACGGCAGAAGAAAAGGGGCAATGGGTGTGTATAATATCCATATCCGCTTTTCGGAGTCGATTTATGACAGACGGATCGAAGGGGTACCCCGCGCGGTAGACTAGCTTTTTGCTTACTTTTGCGCTGGGGTAGCGAACTACTTCGTAGGGATAATTATCTGTTACATTTGGATACCAAGGTGTAGCTACCACCGCATTGCCGTGGTTTTTCTGAATCTCCAACGCGTAATTGGCGGCGACATTGGCCACGCCATCAATGGTAGGTGGGAAAGAATCGTTGAAGATGCCCACCGTTAGTTTCTTTTCAGTCACAGCAATCCCTCCATACTATAAGTCTAGTGCGGCAGGATTCATGTTGTCAAGCAGGGCCTCTGAAATTCGGTCGCCGTATTCTGTCAGGATTCGATGGCTGTATTCTTTTAACAACAGATCTACCATTCTGCCGTAGCTTTTCGTGCCTTCCGTTTGGGCGTTTACCATGAGATATTTATCATTGGCAGTTTTGGCTATGGTAGTGACCGCGCCGGTGTGGTTTTTCCAGTAACTCCTGCTGTAAGCAAGCTCGATGCGGACCCCTTCGGGAATCTGCAAATAAACAGCATCGTAAAGGTTGCGGTCCGCATTGTTGTAAAGTTGATTCAAGGTATACAGAAGGGCATTCAACGTGCCGCTGTATTGGAATTCCGCAGATCGGGAACTCCTGCATGCCAGATAGGCGAGAAAGCCTGCCTCATCCTCACGCATAAAGCCTTTTAAGTGAGCCAACTCGTGGCAGATTGTATACGGGATCAAAAAGGAAGCTACATTCCTGTTATAATTCGCTTCCAAAGTGAAAGGAGAGAAAATACCCGTTATTCCCAGATATGACATTGCATTTGAAAAGAAAATCGGCTTGGGAGCGGGATAATAACCTGAAAGGGCCGGATAGCGATCCTTAAGGTTTTTCATGGATTCCGCGGCGGTTGCTGCCAAATCTACTTCTTCCAGCAGCAATAAACCTCGTTCATCAAACGGAACGGAGGCTGACAGCTCTGTAATTTCATCCACAAGAAGAAGAGACAGTCCGAGGAGTTCTCCCAAGGAATACTCTCTAACGGAGGTGTCCGATCCGGCCGAAATAGGCGGCTTGCTGTAATTGATGGATGCGGAAAGAGTAAAGATCAGCATCAAACTCGCGAGGATGCATATCCCCCGCCTGAAAGTAACCGCTAGATACCGTTTCATATGGGGAGCTCTTTTCAGCGCAAGATAAATGGCCCGGGCTATAGAGAATAACAACACTAAGGCAGCTGTGCAAATCATGAATTCAAAAACGGAGAACGGAAACAGCGCAAAAAACCCGCCTATGGTATTAACGAACACAGGAAAGACTGCCTCCCCATACCACTGGCTGAAAACGGGGAAGCTGCGGGACAAAAGCGTAAGCAGTAATGACAGGAAAAGGCAGACGCCCGAATAGAGCAAAATCCGCCTACTCTTTGGTATGTAATTGAAAGTGGAATGCATCTGCGATCGCTCCTCCCTGTGTATCTTTAATTATAATTGTTTTTCCAGGGAATGCACCAGTAAATCTATGGCAGGGATAGAGAGAAAAAACGGAGCGACATGGCGTCGCTCCGAACAATAAGTTTATTTAATGTCCTCTGAAGATTTATATCCTCTGAGAAATCGGCGAAAGCTCTTGATCATCCAAAAGCTGATCGATTTGCTTCACATCGTAGATCTTGTTTTCAATACAGAACGCTACTACCAATTCATCTTTATAGGAACGGGAAAGGCGGTAGCGGGCCGAGCGAAGCAGAGTGTCCATCTCCTGGCGATTCAACTGAAGACCGATACCCAGCAAAATCACAAGATTTTTGTTGGGAATAAAGCCGGCATCCTCTCTGATCTTGGAAAGCAAATTGCGATCAACGGGAATTCTATCATACAGTTGGGAATCTGTTACGCCTTTGGCTTCTAAAAGTTTAAGCAATGTATCCTGAAACGATTCTGTCAATTCATCCTCATCCAGCAGGTGCTGATCGCTGTCAGTCACCGGTCGGCAGGATACGGATTCTGATATCATGGCAAAGGGATCATCGGGATCATCCTGGGTGTGATCCGTTACTTCATCACAGACAAAATCGATTGCTTCCTCAACGTAATTGGATTTTATGTATTCATCCAAACGATCAAAAATGGTTTTTTCAGTCATTGTACACCTCCGTTACGTACCGAAACAGCTAGTAATATATCGTATTAAATGATTGTTATTTATATACCATAGTCGCAAGGGGCTCAAACATGAAAGTCTGTACAACTTATTTTTTTGAACAATAACCCTAGAAAATCAAAAAGAACGGTTTCCATTAGTAACCTGCAGAAATTTTTATCTTCCTCGGTTGACACGGAGCCTCCTATGCTGTGTCTTTAAGCGGTAGGGCGGTACCAGTACCGCTAGGCCAAGGGCCTACCACAGCATAGCTCCATGTAAACCGCGATAAAATTTTCTGCTAAACTGCTTTTTTGTCAAAGAAAAGCTCATACAAGAATTTCAATGATAGTTCATAAGGTTCACTATGCCAGATTTCTTTCCATTTATCGGAGCCATGGACAAGATGAGGCTGTACTACTTTTTTCACCTTGGGTCGGACGGTTAAGTTGGCATCTTTGCGCTCTGGCTTCATATATTGGATGGCTTCATATACCTGGTCTTTGTAACAGACCTTCATCCCAACTCTTGGTCCAAGCAAGACTTCAATTTCTTTTCTAGCGGGGACAAGAGGATAGCCTTGCGTATCTATCTTGAACAACCTTCCTTTGAAGGAGAAGCAGCTTGAAGCATCTGTTTTTCGTTTCTTTTTAATACTTTTGATTTTCTTGGTTTTCTAACATTCTCAGATCTATGATATAATATTTTATCCCTTTGAAAAACAACGGCGTAAAACAAGAAAGGAGCCGGAAAATGAAGAGAAAAGTCGCATTTATGTTTATTAACGGTGAGGTGAAAGAACCGCGCAGGGTGGAGATGGATCTGGGACAGGGGCTTATGGTTATGATTGGGGTAGGAAGCTATGAAATGGCTTGCCAAGAAGCCGTGAAACTGGCCGGCGAGGGATTTATACTGTTGGAACTCTGCGGCGGTTTCGGAACCATCGGTCACGCTAAGGTTACGGAAGCCGTTCAGGGAAAGCTTCAGGTTGGCGTAGTCCGGTTCGATAACCATCCCGGTTATGACAATGCTTCCGGAGACAGTAAATGGCTGTAACAAGACGGCGGGGCAGCAAGGAATAAGTATGGATATTATATACAGAGAATACAGAGAAGGCGATTTTGAAAATCTCTGCAGGATGGTTCTGACACTGTACACGGAAGATCCGGAAGGAGAACCGGTTACTGTTGACAAGATCCGGCTTACGGTTAAAGAAGCCGAACGACATCCGGACAAACTTACCATTATTATGTTTGAACATGAGGCGACGGTCATAGGTTATTCTATTCTTACCTTCTTCTGGAGTAACGAACACGGCGGAGATATTATCAATATCGATGAGATTTTTGTGAAACCTGCCTATCGCAACCAAGGGATCGGTACCGCATTTATGAATAGCCTATTCGAGCGATTTCCTGCGGCCGTTGCTCTTAAGCTCGAAGTATCTCTGTCCAATCATCGTGCAAAAAAGGGCTATGAGCGGGCGGGTTTTACGGATGCTCCCAATATCCATATGATAAAAAGCAAGAAATACAGGGAAAAGTGAGAAAGAAACGGTTCCGGCTCTTTCGTAAAATGGAATGTGATATAGCAAATCGTTACTTTTTGCTAAAGGTACTGATGCGCATGAGAAAATCCGGGGGAAGTTGGGCGATGATAACGGCGACCATGACCAGAACACCACCCAGGAGTTCTCTGGGCGTTAACATTTCCTGCAGGAACAAAACGCCGCCCAGGGCTCCGAAAAAGGCTTCGGAACTCATTAATAGCGCCGCAATGTTGGGGTTTGTGTATTTCTGAGCAGTTATTTGTAAAGCATAAGCAACGCCAATAGCCAAGATGCCGGAAAAGATAAGGGGTACGGTTACCTTAACAACGGAAGAGAAATCGGGGTGCTCGAAAATAACGGCAACGAGCGACGACCAGAGCACAGAAAACAAAGCCTCGTTCCGTACAAATCTTATCCCGTCCACCTTGGTTGCAACGATTCCGATCAAATGAATATGGATGGCAAAGAAAAAGGTGCTTATGAAAATCACCAAGTCACCAAAGGATATAGAAAAGCTCTCCGCAATGCAAAGAAAATAAAGACCTATAACAGCAATTCCCACACCGAGCCAGACTGTTCTGGTTGTTTTTTTCTTGAAAAAGGGTCCGATTATGGGAACTATTACAATATAGAGAGAACCGATAAAGGCCGCCTTGCTGGCTGCGGTATAAACAAGCCCTACCTGGACCAACACAGAACCTGCCCAGTTAAAAAAGCCACAGGCCAAGCTGCCGAGAATCATGATTTTTCTCAGTTCCGCCGGAGATAAAGTATCCGTCGGCTCCATATGGCGCTGACCTTCATCATTCTGAGAGGCGATCTTTTGAAGCTTTCTGTCATTTAACCGGATGACCGGCAGCAATGACAGAGCGCCTAGTAAATAGCGACATGCGTTAAATGTGAAGGGCCCGATATGCTCCATAGCGGCGCGTTGGAACACAAAAGAAAAACCCCAGATCATAGCTGCCGTTACGAGCATGATATTGGATGTTAGCATTCGTTTTTCCATATAAGTCCCCTCATATGTACATATAAATCCTTTCATAGTATATGAACTATCTTGCACTTGTGAATGTATCACGGTTATTTTCATAAATCAAATTCTTTTCGATGACAGAAAACTGTCGGCAAGTATGTGTTTTTAAAAGCATGTTTCGCTATTGAGCAGGTATTCTGCGGGTTTTTTTGTGGCATATATTTTGCTAGTGTATATTGCTATAGAAGAAACAAATCCTAAAAATAGGTAAGCCATAGCGCAAAGAAAGGAGTTGGGAGAGGAAACATGAATTATGAGTTAAGGAAAATTCAAATCGACGATGTAAGGTTTGGCGATGAAAATCGTATTGATAAGGGTGTACTAACCATAAATGCGCAAAACATCGTAGATCTGATCATGGAGGATAAGCGTATTAAGAGCGTTGAAATAGACATTGCGAGACCGGGAGAATCCGTAAGAATCCTTCCTGTGAAGGATGTGATCGAGCCGAGGGCCAAAGTAGGAGGAAATGTCTTCCCCGGAGTACATTCCGATGTGACGGAAGCGGGGCAGGGAGTTACCTATGCCCTGAAAGGCTGCGCCGTGGTTACAACAGGCCCTATCGTTGGTTTTCAAGAAGGTTTGATTGATATGAGCGGGCCGGGAGCCCAATACAGTATTTTTTCAAAACTGAACAATATAGTGATTCAGATATTCAAAGAGGAATCCATTGAGCCCCATGAGCATGAGCAGGTAGTTCGGGAGGCGGGGATCAAAGCGGCCAGATATATCGGCCAGTTAGGCTTGGAATATGAAGATTACGTAACAGAGGAAATCCGGTGGAAACCCATCGGTGAGAAATATGGGGAATATCCGGAACTGCCTAAAGTGGTATATGTGTATAATTGCATGGCTCAAGGCCTGCTCCACGATACGTATTACTATGGGCGGGATGCGAAGATGCTGGTTCCCACTTTAATTACACCGGCAGAGGTGGCAGACGGCGCCATTGTCAGCGGCAACTGCGTGTCACCGGGCTCAAAAACAACCACATATCATCACCAGAACAATGCGGTCATCGAGCAATGTCTCGCGAGGCACGGAAAAGAGATTAATTTTATGGGCATTATTTTAAATCCCCTTATGGTGACATTAAAAGAAAAATATCGCAACTGCATGCTGACAGTACAATATGCGCAAATGCTGGGCGCGCAAGGCGCCGTCATTTCGCAGGAAGGTTTCGGGAATCCCACCACAGACCTGATGCTTACATGTAAGGGATTGGAGAACAAAGGTATTAAAACCGTCATAATTACTAACGAGGATGCGGGTATTGACGGAATGTCGGAGTCTCTGCCGGATACGGTGAGTGAAGCAGATGCCATCATCTCAACGGGCAACAGCAACGCCACAATTTTGCTGCCCAAGATGGATAAAATCATCGGGCAACTGCACGAAATTGAGCGAGTGACCGGGGGAAATGTGGAGAGCATCCGGGAAGACGGACAGCTGTTGGTAGAAATTCACGGGATCATGGGCAGTCACAATCTTCAGGGCAACACGCTGCTCAGCGCCATAACCGTTTAGAAGGGAGCGGAAGGAATGAAAAAAGTTCTATTTTATACAAACCAGTTCTTTGGACAAATCGGCGGAGAGGATAAGGCTTATGAAAAACCTATTGTCAAGGAAGGGCCGGTGGGACCGGCAATAGGTTTCGCCCAAGGGTTTAAGGATGCGGGGATCGTGGCAACCATCATCTGCGGTGATAATTACTATGTGGAGAATATGGCTGAGGTCCAAAGCTTTATCAAAGAGCAGGTAGATCATTATAAAGCGGATTTGTTCATCGCCGGCCCCGCCTTCAATGCGGGAAGATTCGGCATAGCCTGCGCTGACGCATGCTCCTTCGTAAAAAAAGAGACGGGGATAGAGGCAATCACCGGGTTGTATTGGGAAAATCCGGCGGTGGAAATGTACAAAAGAGACATCTATATTTTGGAGACAGGCAAATCGGCAGCTTCCATGAAAAAGGCCATTGATGCCATGGTGTCCTTTGCTTCGAAACTGCTTTCCGGTGAGTCTATCGGCACCCCGACCCAGGAAGGCTATTATGCTAAGGGAAAGAGAGTCAATGTGTTCAAAGACAAGAACGGCGCGGAGCGGGCTATGGATATGCTGTTGAAGAAACTGCGGGGAGAACCTTTTGAGACGGAACTTGAACTATCCACTTACGAAAAAGTAGATCCGGCTCCTCCGCTTAGCGATCTGTCCAAGGCAAAGATTGCGTTGCTCACATCCGGGGGTATCGTCCCCTTCGGCAATCCCGATCACATACCTGCCGCAACAGCTAAAATCTGGAGAAAATACCCCATTGAAGGTATGGACTCTATGAAAGAAGGAGACTTCGAATCCGTTCATGCAGGATACGATCCGGTCTATGCCAATAAGGATCCAAACAGGGTGACGCCGCTGGATGTATTGCGAATCCTTGAAAAGGAAGGCAAGATAGGGAGTATTTACCCCTATTTGATGTCGACTACGGGGAATTCCACCTCCGTGGCGGATGCAACGAGGATGGGCAAGGAAATGGCCGAGCAACTGCTTGCGGATGGCGTGCAGGCGGCGATCTTAACATCCACGTGAGGCACCTGCACTCGTTGCGGCGCAACGATCGTAAAGCAGCTTGAAAAAGCCGGAATACCGGCGGTTCACATCTGTACGGTTACACCCATATCCAGGACTGTAGGGGCGGCGCGGATTTATGGCGCTCAAGCAATTCCTTATCCAACCGGGGACCCTGCCTTAACGCCGGAAAAAGAATTAGCAAGACGCCGGGAGATTGTGGAAGGCGCTTTGGAATTACTGATGAAATAGTAGGCGCAACAAAGAAATCATGAAATTTCAACACAAGCGGATGCGGATAAAAACAGCCGGTCTACATGTCCGGCTGTTTTTACGCATTGCATTTTTGTCGAATTTCTGATACAAAGAAGAAAATGACAAAAATCTGTCGTACGGTTGCGTTTATGGTGACATTCAAAGGTTGGGGAGGAGTAAAGTATGTTAATCAGCGGAAATCTCAAGCTCAACTCTTTAGATTATGTATTGATTGTGGACCGGGACTACAATATCATTTTTAATACGCGTTATGAGTCCAAGGTTAATTCAACGGCTAAGGACTTCTCAAAAGACGAGTATCTCAAAAAAAATCTTTTTGAAGCATATCCTTCTCTTGACAGAGCCACAAGCTCCGTGGTTGAGTGCATAACAACCGGGGAAGTGGTGATTCGAAAATTCCAGAAGATCGTAGATTTCACAGGGAAAGTTACATGGTCCAACAACATCACCGTTCCTCTCATCCGAAAAGGAATGATTATGGGAGCCGTAGAGCTGGCCAAGGATGTTGCCACGGTTGACACTCTTGAATCAGAAAACAATGAAGATGACCGGCTGTTTAATGAGCTCGCCGAGTCCATAAAAAAAGACGTGGGAGTTGTCACCTTCGACAAAATATTGACTAGCAATACCACTATGCTAAAAAATATTGAAAAAGCAAAAATTTTGGCGAAGCTCCCGAATCCGACTCTCATTTACGGAGAAACGGGAACCGGCAAAGAACTGTTTGTACAGGCCATGATCAATTACAGCGGCATTCCGAGAAGCAAGGTGGTAATTCAAAACTGCGCGTCGGTACCGGAAAATCTGATCGAGTCCATTCTGTTTGGAACCGTGCGAGGCGCTTACACAGGCGCCGAAACGACGAAAGGCCTCTTTGAACAGGCAGATGGTGGTATTTTGTTTCTTGACGAGTTGTCCGCCATGCCCTATCACGTACAAAGCAAGCTGCTCCGGGTCATTCAGGACGGCAGTTTCCGTCCTCTCGGAAGCCATATTGAAAAAAGAGTAAATGTAAAAATTATTGCCGCAATGAATGTGGATCCTGTCAAAGCCATGGAAGATAAGATCTTGAGAGATGATTTATTCTACCGATTCAGCAGCAGCATGATCAATTTATTGCCTCTTCGTGAAAGACTGGAGGATGTAGAGTATTATGTCGCATATTTTATAGAGGAATTCAACAAGGTTTACGGTAAAACCATCCGAGGCATCGATGAAGCCCTTAAGGATTTCTTCCTGCGCTACCGATGGGACGGGAACGTGCGGGAATTAAAGCATGTGATAGAATCCATGGTTTATGTTGCGAAGGACGATGTTCTGAGTGTCCGAGATCTCCCCGCCTATGTTTATGGACGAATGCAGGAAAACAGCGAGCATCCTGCGCCAAAAGAGCGTATTTTCAATCCTATGACAAGTTCCTCTCCGGCAATAGAAGAAGATTTTAATCTCAGAGCCGCATTAGAGAAAAAAGAAAGAGAACTGATTCTTCAGGCTCTGGAATATTGCGGCGGCAATAAGACGAAGGCCGGAATGCTGCTGGGAATTCCCAGGCAGACCCTGAAATACAAGATCGATAAATTGAAGATTGCTTCTGAAACATGTACGGACGGCAACGACAAGATTCTCCGTTGGGAATTCTGCGATGCCGACAGAAAACTGTCTCAATAAAGCTGTATCCGACAGAAAACTGTCGGATCTTATTTATTATTTCTATACAGCCCCCCTGACACATTCCGATAAATGGTGATAAATCAAAGGAATACAATAATTCTAAGGTATCGACGCTTGGCATAACTATTGCTAATACATAATTATGCCAGGCTGATATCTGGATGGTTGTGTTCGATATTAGCAGCGCTAAGGCGCTATTGAATTCTTAATGGACAGGAAACAGGAAAGAGGGGGTGGAAAGGATGATTATTGGTATCCCGAAGGAAGTTAAAAACAATGAATACAGGGTTGCCGCATCTCCCGGAAACGTGAATGATTTGGTAAATCACGGTCATCGGGTATTGGTTGAGACCGATGCGGGAGCGGGCAGCGGCTTTTCCGATGAAGAATACCGTGCCGCCGGCGCGGAGATCGGCAGCGCAGATTGGGTTTATTCTGAAGCGGAGCTTATTTATAAAGTCAAAGAAATACTCCCTCAAGAATATAAATATATGAGGGAAGGTCTGGTGGTGGTAACCTATCTGCATTCCAATGCGCACGTTGAGATGACCGATGTGCTGCTGGAGAAAAAGATTGTGGGGATTGCCTATGAGGATATTACCGATAACAAAGGCGGGTTCCCTCTGCTTCAACCCATGAGCGTTCTGGCAGGGAAGGGAGGATTTCTAGCCGCCCTTCACTTCAGCCAAAAGGTTCATGGAGGAAAAGGAATCTTGCTAAGCCGTACCACCGGTATTCAAGTGCCTATCGTTACGATCATCGGAGCGGGGCATGCAGGAATGGGCGCCGCTGAACTTGCTACCGCTTTTGGCTGTCACGTAAGGCTATTGGACTTAAACCTGGAACGCTTGGAAGAAGTCAGGATGAAATTGCCTAGCAACGCAGAGATGCTGTATTCCACACGTTCCAACCTGCTTGCGTGTCTTAAGGACTCAGATGTCCTGATCAATTGTATATTGTGGCCAAAGACCAGGAAGGACCACTTAGTCAATCGGGAGGATCTGAAAATCATGAAGCCCGGAGCCATGATCATCGATGTTTCCTGTGACGAAGCGGGCGCCATTGAAACAAGCCGTACTACTACGCATGATAATCCGATATATTATGTTGACGGAATTTTACATTATGCAGTGGATAACATTCCATCCGCTTTTTCCCAGACCGCATCCATCAGCCTGGGCAATGCGACCCTGCCCTATGTAATGGAGATTGCTAACAAAGGATACAAGCGGGCGCTCAAGGAGAACCCATACCTTCGAAGGGGTCTGAGCTTTTATTTCGGTAAACTGACTTTAGAAGAGACAGCGTTAAAACAAAATCGCGAGTATACCTCCCCGGACGATATTGTAAAGGATTTTTGATGAATCAATGTATGCATTATCATAAGGGAACTGTCCCCGTGGGACTTCCCTTTGATATAAAGGAAATTATCGTTAGGTATTGCAAAGAATTGTAAAAAGGAGGAATCGGAGAATGGAGTACGGAATCTTATCCCTTGCCCCTGCTCTCGTAGCGCTTATTTTAGCGTTTATTACGAGAGACGCGCTGTTTTCCATCATTTTAGGTGTCTTGGTGGGCATCGTCATCAGCGGGCAGAATCTGTTGTTCGGATTTACTGGCATTATACAGAGCGCCTTGGGTAACGCGGACTTTATTTGGGTAGCCGCCATCGAGGTCTTTATCGGTATCATGGTGGCCTTCTTCATGAAATCCGGCGCAATTCAGGGAGTCGCCGAGTTTGTGGGACAGAAGAACATCAAGCAGAGGGGAGCCCAGCTGGCTTCCGCTATCTTGGGCGTAATCGTCTTCTTCAGCGACTATTTCAGCCCGCTCTTTGTCGGCAACACCATGCGGAGCGTCACGGATAAAGTCAGGGTTTCCAGAGAAAAGCTGGCTTACATATGCGACTGTACCTCGGCGCCTGTCTGCATCATAATTCCCTTCACTTCCTGGGGCGTTTATGTAGCCGGTCTTCTTGTAGGCATCGGCGCTTTGACTGATGTGGCCATGACCACCGACGCCGTAATAAGGGCCGTACCTTTTCAGTTTTATGGAATTTTGACATTGGTTATGGTATTTGCGATTTCTTCAGGTATTCTCAAAGATTTCGGACCCATGGCTAAGGCGGAAAAAAGAGCTCTTGAAACAGGTCAGGTTTACGCGGAAGGTTCCAACCCTCTGCTGTCTGAAGAACTGGAGACCATCACACCGAGAGAAGGCATCAAAAGCAATCTGTTCATCAATTTCCTGATGCCGGCTATCATCATTATCGTCATTACCGTCGGCACGTGGCAGATATTGGGATCCGCCAAAACATTGGAGGCATTTGTTGTAGCCGTTGCCTATCAGTTTGTCACTTTGATCGTCCAGAGAATGGCTAATCTGAAAGAGATCATGGAGTGCGTTATGATCGGTATCCGGTCGGTAATGGGAGCAACCATGATCCTGGCGGCCGCTTATTGTATCAATTCAATTTCAAAAACCTTGGGAACCGCCAACTTCGTTATTTCCGTTACGGAGCAGTGGATCACCCCCGCCACCCTGCTCTTCCTCACCTTCCTGGCTTGCGCGGTAATATCTTTCTTTACCGGAACCTCTTGGGGCACCTATGCCATTATGATCCCCATCTGCATACCGCTGGCATTCAATCTCAGCGGCGGAGAGACAACGAATCTGGTCTTCGCGACAATTGCGGCGGTAACCGGCGGAGGCGCTTTCGGCGATCACTGCTCACCATTGTCCGATACAACGATTTTGTCCTCCCTGGGCGCAGGATCCGACCACATCGACCATACCAAGACACAGTTGCCTTATGCATTGACGGTAGCGGCGGTCAGCTCTGTCTTATACCTGATTTTGGGCTTTACGATGATGTAATTCAAGGAGTTATGGATAAGTAATTCGGTGAGTTATAGAAAAGAGGCGCATTATGAAAGTAGCGGTATTAGGATCCGGAAACGGAGCTCTCGCCGTAGCCTTCGAATGGGCGAAAGCGAGACACGAAGTATCGATGTTCGACTTTGAGACCTTTCCAAAATCTATCGCGGCCATTTGTGAAAGAGGCGGAATCAGTGCGGACGGCGAGCTGGAGGGGTTTCAAAAACTGGCCTATGCAGGCCACGACATTTCAAAAGTCGTACCGGAAGCGGATCTGGTGTTCGCTGTAGGTCCCGCCTATAGTACGGAGCCCTTTGCCAAGGCATGCAAACCTTATGTGAAGCCCGGACAGATTTTTATCGTTTGCCCCAGTTCCTGCGCGGGGAGCCTGGTGTTCAAAAAGACTCTGGGGCTTGCCGCGGAGGACGATTCCGTAATCATCGCGGAAACTTCTACTTTGCCCTATGCGGTTCGGATTACGGGAGACGCCCATGTTACGGTTTACAACCGGCTGAAGGGAGGTTACTTTGTTGCAGCTTTACCCAGCAAGCTCAATCGGAGGGTGTATGATATCCTTCGCCAAGTATACACGTCGATAGAGCTTGCTGACAATGTAATGCAGACCACCCTGCAAAACGCAAATCCAATTATACATCCTGCCGTGACTCTGTGCAATACGGCACTGATAGAGCGGACCCGCGGGAACTTCCTGTTTTACGAGGAGGGTGTAACGGAAGGGGTCGGCCGGATCATAGAAGCTTTGGATAAGGAAAGGATTGCTATAGGAAAAGCCATCGGAGTTCAGGTTATCCCCGACCCGGAACTGGGTATTAAGCAAGGGTACCAGGCCGTAAACAATTATAGCACCGGCTATTCGGAGGCGCCCGGTTTTAAAGGGATTATGGCCCAGCCTCAGCTGGATTACAGGTATTTTAACGAGGATGCGGGCTATGGCTTGGTTTTCTTTACGGATCTTGCGGAAAAAGTGGGCGTGGAGACCCCAAACATGAAGGCTGTACTGAGACTCAGTTCGGTAGTTATGGGTAGAAACTACGAAGCGGAAAAGGCGCGAACTATGGATTCCGCAGGCTTGAGCGGTTATAGCCTGGAAGACCTGAAAAAGGTCCTGTAACGTGTTATGATTCTTTATCAGCCTGGAGAATTCTTTCTTCAGGCTGATACATTTTGAGCGGATTATTTTGGAGCATAAAAAGAAGGGAGCGGTACCATGATCATAGGCATACCGAAAGAAATTAAAGAAGGAGAGTATAGAGTTTCTATAATACCGTCAAATGTGCAGAAATTAATATCGAAAAACCATACCGTTTTGGTAGAAACCGGAGCAGGCGCCGCAGGCAGCTTTACAGATGAAGAATATGAAGCGGCGGGAGCGAAAATTCTGAAGGATCCCTCTGAGGTATGGAAGCAAGCGGAGATGATCGTCAAGGTGAAGGAAATCTTGCCTGAGGAGTTCGACTTTCTGGAAGAAAAACATATCATCATGACTTATATCCATTCGGCAAATCGTCTGCCTCAAACGAAGGCCCTTCTGGATCATAAGGTCGTAGCCTTTGCCTATGAAGACGTAAAAGACCGACAGGGCGAATTTCCCCTCCTTACTCCCATGAGCGAGCTTGCCGGTTATGTGGGACTGCTCACCGGTGTCTTCCATTTGTTCACTACAAAAGGAGGAAACGGCAAGCTGATCTGCGGAGCCCCCGGCGCGGATAATGTCAAGGTGGTCGTTTTCGGCGCGGGAAATGTGGGACTAAGCGCCGCCAGATTGGCTGTAGGAATGGGGGCGGATGTAACGATTCTGGATACGGATGCGAAGAAGCTGCGGAACGTGCATTCGTACCTGCTTCCGGCGGCGAAAACTTTGTACTCCAATCATGCAAATGTGGTTGAAGCCATATCGAATGCCGATCTGGTACTGAATGCAGTTAAATGGTTTCCCGGCCTGAGGATACTCTCGAGGGATATGCTTAAGCACATGAAACCAAATTCGTTAATCGTAGACATTGATGCGGAACCGGGTGGCGCAATCGAAACCTCCCAATACAGCACCCACGATGAACCGGTGTTTGTGGTGGACGGGATACGTCATATTGGTATACCTAATCTTCCCAGCGCCGTAGCCAACACGGCGTCAATTGCCCTGTCCAACGCCACGATTCCATATATAGCCGAGGTTGCGGATAAAGGCTGGGCAAAGGCAGCCAAGGAAAACGAAAGCCTGAGATGCGGTTTGGACTTTGTGAAAGGACTCTTGACTTTCCGTCCTACGGCAGAAGCTTTTGGTCTGCCTTATACGGATGTTATGGAAGCAATTGCCATCCACGAATAAGGAACAAATTCTGCGGATAGCCGTCAAAAACCCAAAGACCTAAATATAATGCGGCTATGAAGCGATGCTGCTGCCGCTTGGCTATGAAGCGACGCTGCTGCTTTTTGATCCTGCCGGCTAAGTAAAAAAATAGCGGCAGGAGGAGGTAACGGATATGAGAAGGGGCAAATTGTTCCGGGTGGCTCTGATAATTCTGCCGGTCCTGCTGGCCTTTGCGGGGTGTGTTCGTGGGCCGTCCCAGGAGGAGTTTCCGGATTCCGCAGAAATCTTTGAGCAATTTGATACAATAGCTGCGCGGGATATTGTCGGAGTTTCACATATCATCGATTTCATGGACAAAAACATGGATTCGGTAACGAAGGAGCATGGAGCGCAGATGATCCTTCGCTTGGAAGAAAAGCAAAAAGAATATCTGCAGTATCTTGAACAGATCTTGTATACAGAGGAGGTACAGGAGAAGTTTCGGGAAGAAGATGATTTTTCGAAGGATATAAGCAATCCGGAGGAACTGACGGATCCTTATCTTAGGGAATTGGTTGCGGACATGAACCGAAGCGGTTTTAAAATAGAGCGTGCCGAGGGCAGTTACTTCCCGATTATCGATTATGCCTTTTTCGAGAAGTACAGCAAATACGTAACTGCTGAGATCCGGCAATATCTTCGTCTGATGCAGGCGGAGTCGGATCGGGCTTCCATGGCGGACGGAGCGCTGGCCGTTACATGGGAAGAGCTTATGCAGCGGGCATTGGACTCGGAAGACTTCCTCACGGACTATCCCGAATCGAAAAAGAAAGAAGAGGTTGCAACGCTCTTTGATCGATATAGAAACGCGTTGCTAAACGGCCTGCCCAATACGCCCATATTCGATTATACCGGCGACAACATGCTTAAGGCAGAGGTGCGCAGCGTATTTGAAAATGCGTTGGAAAAGGGCCGGGAAAGCCAACTGCTGAAAGATTTGGTCGATTTTCTGGGGGTGCTTGAAGAAAGCGACTACCGGCTGACGGAGGAAGTGGAGACTTTTTTGGAAGACCGACGGTAAAAATGGCGTTTAAAAACAGTGCACACGGATTATTTTCCGTGTGCACTTTGTTTAATTGTACGATGCTACGTACAATATTTGGGGGTAGCTTTTTAAATGACTAAATGAACAGGGACATATCTGACTCTTCGGCATTGGCCAGCATGGCTGCGGCGCCGCCCATTTTCACTCCGTCGATAAGTTCTTCCATTTTAAGACCCATGACATCCATGCTCATGGAGCAGGCGACCAGTTCTACGCCGTTTTCCAAAGAGGCCTTGATCAAATCTTCCAGACTGTCAATATTCTTGTTCTTCATAACGCTGCGAATCATCTTTGCGCCCATACCGCCCATATTCATCTTAGATAGTGAGAGCTTCCCGGCGCCACGGGGCATCATCTTTCCAAACATAGAACTGATGAAATCCTTTTTGACGGGAACTTTTTCCGGTTTTCTCAGGATATTGAGGCCCCAGAAGGTAAAAAACATGGACACCTTCCTGCCCATTGCGGCAGACGCATTGGCGATGATAAATGCTGCGATGGCCTTATCCAAATCTCCGGAGAAGACGATGATGTTTTTATTGGTTCCTGCAGTTTGAGGTATGCAAGCCTCTCCGCAGCCTTTTGCGATGAGGGCGGTTAGGATTCCTTTTTCGGAGGAAAGGCCCAAAAATGTGTTTCCGGTCCGCCGGCACCAAGCTTCGATATCGGCGCCAAATGCCGGATCGCTGCTCTTCACTTCGATAATATCCCCCTCCTGCGCGTCTGCAAGAGCCTCCGATACTTTCATGATGGGACCGGGGCACTGCATGCCGCAGGTGTTCAGCCGGATGGAAGCAACCGACGATTCGGCAATGCCGGGGAGAGGAGGAGTCGATAGCCTTGATGGATCTGATGGAGTCATGGTACTATCATTTCCTTTCTTAGCGGGAGCCTTTTCTTTATAGGTTGGAGCTCTGTAGATGCTGCTCCAGAGCCGGTATCCTCCGGCCAGATTGTAACAGTTGTAGCCTCTTTGAGAAAGCATCCTGCAGGCGGAGTATCCTTTGAGGCCGATCTGGCACATGACATAGACAGGCTTGGCGGGATCCAGACGGCCCAGGCTGTCCCGGAGAGCCTCTTCCGGAATATTGATGAAACCTTCTATACTGCCGTTCTTATAGCTTTCTTCTGCGCGGATATCCAGTAAAGTAACGCTTCCGTCCCGCGGAAGATCGTTGACTTGATCCCAGTGGAAGAACTTGACCTTTCCTGTCAATGTGTTTTCCGCTACATAGCCGGCCATGTTTACGGGATCTTTTGCAGAGGAATAAGGAGGAGCGTAGGCCAGTTCAAGTTCCGTCAGGTCATAGACCGTCATGTTGGCGCGGATGGCGGTGGCAAGTACATCGATGCGCTTATCTACGCCGTCATAGCCAACGATCTGCGCGCCTAAAATAGCTCCGTCTTCTTTTTTGTAAAGCAGCTTGATAGTCATGTTGGTTGCCCCTGGGTAATAGGAAGCATGGGAGGCGGACCAGGTGTAAGATTTTTCGTAATCTATATTCAGCTGCTTTATCCGCGCTTCCGTCAAGCCGACGGTGCCAACTGTCAAATCGAAGACACGGAGGATACCCGTACCTTGTGTACCTTTGTAGGGACTGGAAATACCGCAAATATGATCGGCTGCAATTCTGGCCTGCTTGTTGGCCGGACCGGCCAGGGGAATGTAACCTTTATCTTTCGTAATGTAATCAACGATTTCCGTTACGTCGCCGACGGCATAGATATCCGGGTTGGAGGTCTGCTGGTGTTCGTTGGTAATGACGGCTCCGCGGGCGTTTGTAGCCAGACCTGCCTGTAAGGCCAGGGCGTTTTCGGGATACACACCCACAGAGAGAATCACCATATCCGTTAGGATGTCTTCGATTTTATCGGCAGCCACATCTTTGGCTTCATCGATGGGAGCATCCTTTTTACGAAGAGAAACCCGGAGCTCTTCTCCGTCCTCATAAATTCCCGTAACGCCTGTTTCCAGCATGAGGCTGACGCCTTTTTGACGGATATGATTATGGACTTCCGCAGCCATATCAAAATCCAAGGGTGCAATGACATGATCGAGAAACTCCACTACCGTTACTTCCAGGCCGGCCCTGTGAAGGTTTTCCGCCATTTCAATACCGATATAGCCTCCGCCTACGACCAGGGCCCGGCGGGGTTTCCGCTCATCGATGAAGTCTTTTATGCGGTAGGTATCCGGAATGTTTCTTAAGGTAAATACCCGATCCAGATCTGCCCCTTCAAATTTGGGGCGTATCGGCGCTGCGCCCGGCGCCAGGATCAGCTTGTCGTAGCTTTCGTTATATACCTCTCCGCTCTTTAAATCCTTTACATCTACAACCTTTGCTGTGGGATCAATGGCTATTACCTCGTTTTGTGTGCGAATGTCCACACGGAACCGATCGTAGAAGCCCTTCGGTGTCTGTAATGTGAGATCTGCTTTGTCTGTGATCTCCCCTCCGATGTAATAGGGGAGGCCGCAGTTTGCGAAGGAAATATATTCGCCCCGTTCAAATAAAATAATCTCAGCGTGCTCATCCAGTCTCCTAAGCCGTGCGGCCGCGGTAGCCCCGCCGGCAACTCCTCCGACAATCAATACTTTCATTCCTAATACCCTCCTGTGTTATATTCTCCCGTATATTCATCTGCGTTGGTAGTCTACATGATTGTTCATTGTTTTAAGAAGGCGTAATCTGCCTCCTGTGTCAATACTCTACTGCGTCGGTATAACGCCTGCTAAATATTCAATTTCGCAAATGTAGCTCTGTAGTCGATAAAAACTTTAAATTCGGTTAAATTTTGGGTTTGCTGCAAAATTAACAATCCGTTGATTTTCATTATAATAAAATGTCGGAATGATTCTGTGATAAAGTCACAAAAAAGTCTCAAATATGGAATTCTGGGTTTTCTACAGGCGGAAGCTAACCATTTCTACAAGATTCAAATGAAATAATTAGCTGTTATGTTCCGTTTCAACCCGAAAACTAACCATTTCAGTTGGGATTAAGAAAATAGTTGATTTCTACTTCTTGGCCAGACCGGAATGCTAACCATTTCGACTAGATTTGAATGAAATGGTTAGTTTCAGCCTTCCTCTTTGTCAGAAATACTAACCATTTCAATAAGAATCAGGAAAAATGGTTAGCTCGTGCTTCTCGCTCTGACTAAAACTCTAACCATTTCAATTAAAATCAGGGATAATAATTAGATCCCGCCTCTTGCTCCGGTTCGAAAGCTAACCATTTTGGTGGAGATCAAAGGAAATGGTTAGTTTCTACTTCATGGCAAGACCTGGATACTAACCATTTCGACTAGATTAGAATGAAATGGTTAGTTTCAGCCTTCCTCTTTGTCAGAAATACTAACCATTTCAATTAAAATTAGGGATAATAGTTAGATCTCGCCTCTTGCTCCGGTTCGAAAGCTAACCATTTTGGTGGAGATCAAAGGAAATGGTTAGTTTCTACTTCTTGGCAAGACCTGGATACTAACCATTTCGATCGGGATAAAAGGAAATGGTTAGTTTCAGCCTTACTCTTTGTCAAAAATACTAACCATTTCAATGAGAATCAGGGAAAATGGTTAGCTCGTGCTTCTCGCTCTGACTAAAACTCTAACCATTTCAGTAGAGATTAAAGGAAATGGTTAGTTTCTACTTCTTGACCAGTTCTGAATACTAACCACTTCGGCCAAAATCAAAAAATGGTTAACTTTAACCGCCTTCCGGACCTTAAATACCAATCGTGTAAGTACTGATCGGATGGAGATCGGATGGGGATTGGCCCAGTTAGAGGAGGCAAGCCCTTTAACAGTACATTCGTAACAAACGGCCGTAAAGCGATTATCAATCTGCTAAATGATAGAGTTAGCAGTGAACTGATTTATCGGTAAGATGGATAGCCGGCAGGCGGAAGCAAAATTACGAACAAACCAACCATACTATGGATAGTGCCGCCATGTGGACAACCTAAAAGGTTGACGCACAAGGCTTGGACAACAAAAGACACGTTGCCCACACTCTACACAATGAAGCTGCTACTGCTACCCTGCGCCTTAAAAAGAGCGTTTATGCCGCGAAAGCCTGTTTATTTGGGGCTGTCCCTCTGGTAAACTCTCGGCGGCAGAAATGACGCCCGACAGAAGCGGGTTATTTCTGCCTAAAAAAAGGGGGTCCAGAGGGACAGGGGCCCCATGTAAACAGGACCGTGGAATAAATGCGGAATATCCATCAAAACATCACAGGAAACTTGTATGGACAAAACTTGCCAACGATTACTTGACACTACCCAGAAAGCATCTGCTGTTGAAAACAGGTATACAATATGAGATACTTACATAAACGTAGTATGATATTCACATTGTCCCGAAGAATGTGGGAAGTGCATTTTCCTCATCGAAAAAACGACACAATCGAAATAAGTGAACAACCGAAATAAGTGAACAACCGAATAGGGGAACAATCGAAATAAGTGAACAATCGGAATAAGTGAACAATCGGAATAAGTGAACAACCGAATCGAAATTGAGAGAAATAGAAAAAACATGGAAATCGAAAGTGAGGAACAATGAGACCGGAAGATCTGGCATATATTAAAGATGCATTGCCTTTTTGGAAATCCCTCAATGAAGATCAAAAGGAAACTCTGGAAAACAGCGTTACCTTGCGTCGTATACCGGCCGGGACCATCATGCACGGAGGCGCAGATGATCTGGACGGACTTTTTTTGGTAAAAAAAGGGCAGGCCCGGGCGTATATCGTCTCTGAATCGGGAAAAGAGATCACTCTTTATCGATTGCTGGAGCGGGATATATGTATATTCTCCGCATCCTGCATGCTGCGGAACATCAGCTTTGAAATCCTTGTAGAGGCGGAGAAGGATACGGAAGCATTTCTGATCCCGTCCGCCGTTTATCAGGAACTACTGCAAAGCTCCATCCAAGTATCGGACTATACAAACCAGCTCATGTCTTCGCGCTTTTCCGACGTCATGTGGATCATGGAACAGGTGCTGTTTATGAGTTTTGACAAGAGACTTGCACTGTTTCTGTTGGAGCAGTCAAGTATTGAAGGATCCACTCGTCTGATCATTACCCATGAGACCATCGCGAAGCACATGGGAACCGCCAGGGAAGTGGTGACGAGAATGCTGAAATACTTTGCCGCGGAGGGGATGGTAGAGCTTTTCCGTGGCGGAGTTCTTTTGAAGGATATGGACAAGCTGACAAGAATGACCAAATAAATACGTCAGAGCAAAAACTAATTAAAAACGGCGTAAATGCATTGTGGGAAAAGCTAATCAAAAGAATCGGGAGATACTAATGCTTAAAGTCGAGAATGTCACCAAACGTTACGGCAAGGTGGTTGCCAACGACAACATCAGCTTTCAAGTGGGACAAGGACAGATCGCTTTGCTGTTAGGTCCTAACGGAGCCGGCAAGTCTACCATAATAAAATGCATCGTCGGCTTGCTTCGATTTTCCGGCCGAATTGAAGTGGACGGAAAGCCTAATAAATCCGTGGAAGCAAAGAGGGTTTTAGGATATGTGCCTGAAATGCCGGCGATTTATGATCTGTTGACAGTTGAAGAGCATCTGGAGTTTATTCGACGGGTATACAGGCTTCCCGACGATGGTTATGATCAAGTCCTGTTAGAAAGGTTCGAACTCTTAGATAAGAAAAACAAATTGGGTAAAGAGCTGTCAAAAGGCATGCAGCAGAAACTTTCCATCTGTTGCGCCCTGCTTCATAAGCCTAAAGTCATCGTATTCGATGAACCAATGGTGGGATTGGACCCCCATGCCATCAAGGAGTTAAAGCAAATGTTAAGGGAGCTTCGCGCCGAAGGAGCGGCCATATTGATCAGCACCCACATGCTTGACAGCGTGGATGAATATTGGGATGTTGCTCACATTATGGTAAATGGTTCTTTTGCGGCAACCCGGTATTCTTGTGGAGATGAAGAATCCGGGGATGAAGAGAACCTGGAAGAGATGTTCTTCCGGATTACCGAGGGGAGAGGATCGGAAAGCAGCAAAGAAACAGGAGATGGCGAGAGGACTGAATGCGGCGAAGAAACAGGAAATGGCGAGAGGACTGAAAGCGGCAGCGAGGCGAAAAACAGCAACGAGACGGAAAAGGGCGAGGGGACAGAAAAGTGAGAGCCTTATTCTATATCTTGTTAATCCGGTTCAAGAATCGAATCAAATCCTTGGTGAGAAGTCCAGGGGCTTTGATTATGGTCATTATATTTCTCGCGCTTCTTTTGGTTCCTGTGCTGGCGGGCGATTCCGTTTCCTCGGGAGAAAAAAGCCATCGCAATATTGAGGAAGTGTACGGGATGATGACGGCACTTTACTGTATCGTTTTTGTAATGACGAGCTACGGAGGTCTTTCCAAAGGCGCCAGCCTTTACTCCATGCCCGACGTAAATCTTGTTTTTACTTCACCTGTTTCAACCAAAAAAGTACTGTTCTACGGTTTAATACAGCAGATGGGGACTTCGCTGTTCATCGGTTTTTTCCTGCTGTATCAATATGGTTGGATGCACGGAACCTATGGGATTTCCATGGGTAACCTGGCTTTGATCTTGCTCGGATATGCTGCCGCTCTGTTCTGCGGGCAGCTTACGGCTATGGTCCTGTATTCATTGACTACAAGGGATGAAAGGAAAAGGAATGTAGCAAAGGCCTCCTGCCTGGTGATCAGCGGTTTGGCAGTGTTATACCTGCTCGCCACCGTCTATCCGGAAAAAGATCGATGGCTGGAAATCGCGGTATCAGAGCTTAATGGGTTCCCCGTGAAACTTTTCCCGGTTGGCGGATGGGCCCAGTCTGCAATCGTCGGAATACTGGCGGGCGAGTGGATAAATCTCGCCTTCCTGTCAATTCTACTGCTGTATATTGCGGCGCTGGTTATGTTCATGGCAAAAAGGGATGTGGATTATTATGAAGACGTGCTTCAGGCCGCGGAGGTTTCTTACAGCGCAATCGCCGCTAGCAAGCAAGGACGTATCGACGGGGCTATACCGCAAAGGATTAAAGTGGGTCGGACCGGCATCGGAAAGGGGTTTGGGGCGGACAGCTTTTATTACAAGCACCGTCTTGAGAGCAGACGCGCCAGGCTTTTTTTACTGGATCGCACGTCGATTACTTTTATTTTGATGAGCATTGTCTTTGCGTTTTTCATGAGGAATGAGGGAATCATTCCCGTGTTCGCATTTGCCACCTATATGCAGATTTTCAGCGTCGCCCTGGGGCGCTGGATTCGGGAACTGATGCTTCCTTATATTTATATGGTTCCCGAACCCGCATTTACAAAATTGATCCATTGCCTTCGGGAAAGCTTCTTGCGGATTGCGGCAGATGCCGTGGTGCTTTTTATTCCTATCGCCTTTATACTTAAACTGAGTCCTGCGGAAACCGGAGCTTGCATCTTAGCCAGAATCTCCTTTGGGTTGCTGTTCACTTCCGGCAACATAGTGGTACAGCGGTTTTTCAGCGGCCTAACATTAAAACTGCTGAGCTTGCTCTTCTATTTTATTACAATGATAGTATTAATTTTGCCCGGTGTTGGCATCGCTTTTTTAATAACGTTTATGAATGTCAAAATATTTTCGCCAAACATCCAAATATTTTTAGCCCTGACCCTGTGTAACATATTGGTGTCATTTGCTGCCACGTTTTTATGCAGAAATATGTTGGAATATTCCGAACTAAATTATCCGAGTTGAACGATCAGTAAAAATGAAGCGATAAGGCAAAAAAGGTTGAAAATTACCGTTTCCGCAATATGGCAAAGCTCTTTTTCCTTGACGTATTAAGTAAACAAGTATAGAATATACCATGCGAGTTCAAAAAACTTAAATAGAATATTGGAGATGTATTAATATGATGAAATTCATCGCAAAGCGCGTAGCTCAGGCTTTAGTAGTAATACTTCTGATTACGTGCATTACTTTTCTTCTGATGAATTTAGTTCCGGGAGGTCCTTTCCTGAGTGAAAAGAATCCGCCTCCTCAGGTTCTGGCAGTCATGGAGGCAAAGTACGGATTAGACAAACCCGTTCCGGTTCAGCTGAAGAATTACATAGTACACATGTTGAAAGGGGATTTCGGCGTTTCGCTGAAAATGCAGAAAAACCGTCCCGTCACCACCATTATTATGGAAATGTTTCCTGTTTCGGCAAAGGTGGGCATAATCGCTCTCGTGGGCGCGGTTCTCATCGGGGTACCCATCGGCTGCATTGCCGCTTATAACAGAGGTAATTGGATCGATAGCGCGCTGAGGGTGGTAACCACCGTAGGAGTTTCCATTCCGGGATTTGTTGTCGCTACCGTACTGTTGATCGTGCTCGGATCAAAATTGCAGCTGCTTCCCACTATGGGTCTGACCAGTTGGAAAGGCTATATTATGCCTTGTTTCAGCCTGGCTTTTTATCCTATGTGCTATATTGGCAGACTGGCTCGTTCCAGCATGCTGGACGTTATCAATCAAGAATATATCCGGACTGCGCAGGCTAAAGGTGTTCCCGCAGTCAAGATCGTGTTTAAGCATGCTCTGCGGAACGCGTTTATTCCCGTATTGACGTACCTGGGCCCGCTGACCGCAGGTATCCTTACGGGCGGCTTTGTTGTAGAGACCGTATTTAACATTCCCGGCCTTGGAAGATATTTTGTCCAGAGCATTATGAATCGTGACTATCCCATTATTATGGGAACAACTATATTTTTAGCAGCTTTCATCGTAACCATGACACTTGTGGTGGATATTCTGTATAAAGCGGTCGACCCGAGGATCGATCTGGCGAAGGGAGGGGCGAAATAATGCGGATGCAAAAAGTTTTCGGATTCTTCCCTTTCCCCACATGGCAGATGGATGTGGATGGAATGTTAGGGCAACAGACCTACAGAGAAGACGATTTCCAGAAGGCGGGGACCGCTGAAAAAGAAAGTTTCATCGAAACGAAGCCCAGCCTTTCTTACTGGCAAGATGCCTGGAGACGTCTCAAAAGAAACAAGGTTGCCATGGTGTCCCTGTTTATCATTATTTTGATGATTCTTTTCGCATTTGTGGGACCTCTGTTTTACGACTATGACTATACCACCCAGGTTCGGGGTGATGAAAATATTGATCCTTCCTGGAAGTATCCTTTTGGTACAGATAATCTGGGCCGTGACTTGCTGGTCCGTACCATGTTCGGTACTCGTATTTCACTGATTATAGGCATTGCAGCCAGCCTGATCGTGCTGGTGATCGGCTCGACTTACGGGGCCGTTTCCGGGTATTTTGGCGGTCGGGTGGATGACGTTATGATGCGTTTTGTGGAGTTGATATATTCCGTGCCCGATATATTGGTGGTGCTGCTCTTGTCTACGGCGTTGAAGCCGGCGCTGACAGAGTGGTTCAATACTTCCACCAGCGACATAGCAAAAGCGCTGTCCGTTTTAGGTCCCAGTTTGATAGCTATTTTCATTGCTTTCGGACTTCTGTATTGGGTTGGAATGGCCCGTATTATTCGTGGCCAGGTGCTGATGCTGAAGGAACAGGAATACGTGACGGCGGCAAAAGCGTTGGGCGCATCCAGTTCCAGGGTGATCAGGCGCCATTTGCTCCCAAATTGCATTGGACAGATTATAGTTACCACCTGTCTGCAGATTCCGTCGGCCATATTCCTGGAATCCTTCCTGTCCTTTTTAGGTGTGGGAGTTTCCGCGCCGCTGACCAGCTTGGGATCTATGGCTTCTGACGCTCTTGGCGGCATGTATACATACACGTATAGATTGATGATTCCGGCTACTTTGCTGAGTTTGTTGATTTTATCCCTGAATCTCTTCGGGGACGGGCTGAGGGACGCGCTTGATCCCCGTTTGAAGAAGTAAGGGAGAGAAGGTATGGATAACAATATGGATATGGATAAGAAGAATAAAAAACTGCTTGAAGTAAAGGACTTAAGAGTTTCCTTTTTCACGCCTGTAGGTGAGGTGAAAGCCGTAGGCGGCATTTCCTATGACCTGAATTACGGAGAAGTAATGGGCATCGTAGGCGAATCCGGTAGCGGCAAGAGCGTAGAGGCTTATTCCATTATGGGATTGCTGCAAAGCCCGGGCAAGGTAGTGGGCGGTTCTATCATTTTTGACGGAGAGGATGTGCTTGCCAAAACTCCGAAGGAGATGCAAGCATTTCGCGGGAACAGCGTCAGCATGATTTTCCAAAACCCCATGACTTGTCTTAATCCCGTTTACACCATCGGAGATCAGCTCATGGAGGCCATCCGTTGCCATAAGAAGATATCGAAGGCGGAGGCAAGAGAAAAATCCATCGAAATGCTCAAACTTGTGGGCATTAATAATCCGGAAAGGCGCATGAATCAATATCCCCATGAATTTTCCGGCGGTATGCGCCAAAGGGTTATGATCGCCATGGGATTGATTTGTGACCCTAAAATGCTGATTGCGGACGAACCCACTACGGCTCTTGATGTTACCATTCAGGCTCAGATCATTGAGCTGATGAAAGACATTCAGAAAAAAACACAAATGGCTATCATCTTTATTACCCATAACTTGGGCGTGGTAGCCGAAATTTGCGACAGAGTATCCGTCATGTATGCCGGCAAGATTGTAGAACAGGGAAACGTAGAAGACATCTTCTACCGGCCACAGCATCCCTATACCATGGGGCTGCTGCGTTCCATGCCAAGGCTGGACGAAGAGGAATACGAAAGGCTGATTCCCATTGAAGGAACGCCGGTGGATATGCTCAATCCTCCTGCGGGATGCCCCTTCGGACCCCGCTGCGAGCATTGCATGAAAATCTGCCTGCGCGTGGAACCTCCGCAGATCGATCTGGGGGACGGTCACATGTCCGCATGCTGGCTGTTGGCGGACGAGGCAAAAAAACAGGCTACAAAGGGGGAAACTCCCAATGAATAACGAATTAATACGGGTAGAAAACCTGAGAAAATATTTCAGCATAAAGATGGGTTTCATGAAGTACCATTATGTTCAGGCGGTGGAAGACGCCAATTTCGTAATAAAGAAAGGTGAAACCCTGGGACTTGTAGGAGAATCGGGTTGCGGAAAGACAACCCTTGGAAGAACCATTCTCCGTCTGTATGAGCCCACCTCCGGAAAGATCTTCTATGACGGGAAGGACATTACCAAAGAGAAGATGCTTCCTTATCGTCGAAAAATGCAGATCATCTTCCAAGACCCTTCAGCCTCACTTGATCCTCGTATGACGGTAGGTGAAATCGTTGGGGAAGCCATCGACATCCATAAGCTGGCCGAAAGTAAAAAAGACCGTTCTGACAGGATCCAGCATTTGTTGACCCAAGTAGGGTTGAATAGCGAGCATGCAAACCGCTATCCCCATGAATTTTCCGGCGGACAGCAGCAGCGTATCGGTATTGCCAGAGCTTTGGCCGTACAGCCCGAGTTCATAGTCTGCGATGAGCCCGTGTCCGCGCTGGATGTGTCCATACAGTCACAGATCGTAAACATGCTTGAAGATATGCAGAATGAGTTGGGGCTGACCTATCTCTTCATTGCCCACGACCTATCCGTTGTTAAGCATATATCCAACCGTATCGGGGTCATGTATCTTGGGAATATGGTAGAGCTAGCAGAGAGCAACGAGCTTTACAAAAATCCGCTGCACCCATACACCAAGACTTTGCTGTCTGCGGTGCCGGTGCCGGATCCTCGGATAAGCCGCGAAAGAAAGAGGATTATCTTGGAAGGTGATATTCCGAGCCCGATGAATCCGCCTTCAGGCTGCCGGTTCCATACTCGGTGTCCTTATGCGGTTTCCCGCTGCAAAGAGGAAGTTCCCGCCTGGAGGGAACTGGCGCCCGATCATTTTGCCGCATGCCATATTATCTGAACCTGAAAAAGGCAGTTTTTTGACCGCTGACGGTATCGGCTATCGACAATTGTCGCTTTACTTCGGTAAACTAATATTGTATACTTTGTATGTGCTTTCAGTTGTCAAGAAAATGGCAATCTCGACCACGGCTGACACTTGCGATTTTAGGGTTATGTGAGTATCTGCGCAACCTGGGTCGCAAGTTCAACAATAAATAAAAAAGAGCCATGGGTTTCCATGGCCCTTCAAATCAGCAAATGATTTGAAATTCTTGCCGATAGGTAAAAAAGGAGGAGAAATTTATGAAGAGATTTTTAGTCTTACTTCTCGCTTTCTGCATGGTCTTTACATTAGCGGCCTGCGGCGGCGGTGGAGAAGAACCCGACACGGAAGCAACATTAGATCTTTCGGTGTGCTTTGCTTCTGAACCCTCCACCATTGACCCTGCATTGAACAGCGCAGTAGACGGTGCCATTATGTTGCAACACACCTTCGAAGGACTGATTAAATGGGTTGATGATGGTAACGGAAACGCAACATTGGCTCCCGGTATGGCTGAAAGCTGGGATGTGAGCGAAGACGGAACGGTCTATACCTTCCACATTCGTGAGGGCGCACTTTGGTCGGATGGCGAGCCTGTAACGGCTCACGACTTTGAGTATGCCTGGAAGAGAGTAGTCGATCCGGAAACAGCAGCTGACTACAGCTACATGTTGGATTGCGTTAAGAACGGCCCGGAAATCATCTATGACGGAACCATGTCTCCCGATGATCTTGCGGCAGTTGCTCTGGACGACATGACCTTCGAAGTAACTCTTCACACAGCTATCCCATATTTCATTGAGATCGCAGCCTTCCCGGCAGCATTCCCTGTTCGTCAGGACATCATCGAAGAGTATGGCGATCAATGGACCTTCGATCCCGCTACATATATCGGTAACGGTCCATACATGATGAGCGAATGGGTGCACAACTCCTACATTATGATGGTCAAGAATCCCAACTACTATGACTATGACAAGCTCGGCCCGGATTCCATCAAGTTTGCTCTGATGGATGACGATAATGCGATGCTTGCTGCCTTCAACAGCGGCGAATTGGACTTCAACGAAGGTTATCCCATCGACGAGGTTCCCTCGCTCTTAGCGTCCGGTCAGTTGAAGATCGCAGACTATATCGGTACTTATTATGTTTGCTTCCAGACGCAGCTTGAACCCTTTAACGATCCTCGCGTAAGAGAAGCATTCTCTCTGGTCATCGACCGCAACTATATCGTAAATCAGATCACCAGAGCCGGACAGGTTCCTGCTGGCGGCTATGTACCTTCCGGTATTTATGATGCCGAAGGTCCCGGATCCGACTTCAGAGAAGTTGGCGGCAATTATTACAGCCTGGATGATGCCGATTATGCAGCCAAATGCGAGAGAGCCCGTGAACTGCTTGCAGAAGCAGGTTATCCGGGTGGTGAAGGCTTCCCCATTGTTGAATATCTCTACAACACAAACGACGGTCACAGAGTCATCGGTGAAGCGCTGCAGAACATGTGGCAGACAGAGTTGGGCGTACAGGTTACCCTTACCAACCAGGATTGGGCGGTCTTCTTGGATACAAGAAAGAACGGAGACTACTCCATCGCTCGTAACGGATGGATTGCTGACTACAACGATCCTATCTCCTTCCTTGATATGTGGATAACCGGCGGCGGAAACAATGACGCTCAGTACGCCAATCCGGAATACGATGCCCTGATCGCTGCGGCAAAATCCACTGCGGACGCTGCCGAAAGAATGGATCTGCTGCATCAGGCCGAAGATATCCTGATGGCAGAGCATGTTGTAGCGCCTATCTACTTCTACACCCAGCCGTACATGGTATCGGATGATCTGAAGGGTTGGTACTACACGCCTCTGGGATACTTCTTCTTCAGCTACGCGTATAAATAAGCCGTAAAAGGCCCTGTTCTTAGGGACGGGGTGGAAGACGAATGCGGATAATCGCAAAAGAAGAATACTGAAAGTAATACAATGTATGGGGCAGGATAACCTGCCCCATTATTTTTTATTGTTTTACCGCATGTAAAAGAAATATTTTTCTGCAATTTTGAGCTTTGTGTACAAAAACAAAAAAAATCTTTTTTTTCTATATATTTAACCACATTTATGTTTGACATAAAAGTATTCTAAGATTATAATTTAGCTTATATTTGAGTGCAATATTATATATTTTTTAGCACTAATAAAAGGAGGTTTTATTTTGAAAAGAGAGCTATGGAACTCAAAATTGGGCTTTTTGCTTGCTGCCATAGGTTCCGCTGTCGGACTTGGGAACATATGGCGATTTCCGTATACCGCAGTTGAGAATGGCGGCGGAGCGTTCTTATTACCTTACTTTTTTGCGATTATTACAGCAGGTATTCCGATCCTTATTCTGGAATACACGATGGGAAAGACTTACAGGGCAGGCGCCCCCGTTACATGGGCAAGAATCAATCAGAAGTATGAATGGGTTGGTTGGTTCCAGGTCATGGTGGCCTTTACCATCACAGTTTACTACGTGGCTGTTGTCGTATGGGTTATAAGCTACATAGGATTCTCTTTCAACCTGACATGGGGCGACGATCCTACCGGTTTCTTCCTTGAATACTTGGGCATTACCAACAGCGCATTTGAGTTGGGCGGTATTCAAATGAACCTTCTGGTACCGTTTATCATAATCTGGGTTTTGACCGCAATCGTCATGTACAGGGGTGTCAACAAAGGTATCGATATCGCATGCAAGGTTGCGCTGCCTTTGTTGCTGGTGCTGACTATTGTCTTGGTAATCCGCGGCATCACTCTTCCGGGAGCCGTAGACGGTCTGAACTACCTGTTCACCCCCAACTGGGATACCATCTTTGATTCCAAGGTATGGGTGGCAGCTTATGGCCAGGTATTCTTCAGCCTTTCCATCGCATTCGCCATCATGATAGCCTATTCGAGCTATCTGCCGAAGGAAACCGATGTGGTCAACAGCGCTTTCATTACCGCTACGGCCAATCACGGTTTCGAGCTCCTTGCAGGTATTGGTGTGTTCAGCGTTCTCGGTTATATGGCATATTCTCAGGGTATTGCTGTAGAAGAAGTAGCTGCCGGTGGTGTGGGATTGGCTTTCATGGTTTTCCCCGCGGCCATCAACACTCTTCCCGCTATGAACGGCCTTGTCGGATTCTGTTTCTTCGGCGCGCTGTTCTTTGCAGGCTTTACCTCGCTGATCTCCATTATTGAAGCGGTCATTGCCGGTATTTCTGACAAGTTTGAATTACCTCGTAAAAAAGCCACTACTTTGGTTTTAATCCCCGCTATTGTAATCAGCACGCTGTTTATAACCGGCGCCGGACTCTATATTCTGGATATTGTCGATGCCTTCGTTAATAACATCGGTATTGTAGGCGGCGGTGTTCTGGAAGTCTTCCTGCTTGGTTGGTTCTTCAACACCGAAACCCTGCGTCAGGAAGCAAACAGCTTCTCCAATTTCAGCATTGGAAAATGGTGGACATATATGCTTAAGATCGTTACGGTCGTGGTATTGGGCTTCATGGTCATATCCAATGCGATCAACTACATCAAAGAGGGTTACGGAGGATATCCCGGCATTGAAGTTACCGCCTTTGGCTGGGGCAGCATCCTCGTCTGCGTCATTGTGGCGATCGTTCTGACAACCCTTAAGGGTAAGGAAGGCTATGCCGATTTGGCAAAGCACAAGGAGGTAGAATAATATGAATACCAGTGCAATTATTATGATGATCATCGGCTGCGGAGGCTTGTGGGGAGGCTGCGCAGTGGCCGTTTCCATTGCAATGAGACATAGAGCAAAGAATAATGCAAATAATAATGCATAAATTTCAATTCTGACATTTAACATAATAGATGAAAAGGCCCCTCAAAAAAAGAGGGGCCTTCAGACTGTAGACAAAGTCGCAGAAAGACAACAGATTCTTCTGCGGCTTTTCTTATGTAAACAATCCTCAAAGATATTGGAATTTGAACATCTAAAGGCATTTTTATGATATAATTAAATCATAGCGAGGTGACGACGAATGATGATAAAAAATGCCGGAAATCAAAGAAATCAGATCCAGTTTGTTTCAGCAGACAGTCTTGTTCCTGAAAATCATCTCCTGCGTGACATTGATAGGGCGATTGATTTTTCCTTTATCTACGAACTCGTACAGGACAAGTATTCCCAAGATCAGGGAAGGCCAAGTCTGGATCCTGTCATGCTGATCAAAATCCCCCTTCTTCAATATCTCTATGGCATACCCAGCATGAGACAGACGATTCGGGAAATCGAAGTAAATGTTGCTTACCGTTGGTTTTTAGGGTTAGACCTCACATCTTCCGTACCTCACTTCAGTACCTTCGGAAAGAACTACACCCGTCGCTTTAAGGGAACAGATTTGTTTGAGCAAATCTTCGAGAAGATTCTGGAGGAATGCTTTCTGCATGACATGATCGATCCTTCTGTGATTTTCGTGGATGCGACGCATATCAAGGCAAATGCCAATAAGAAAAAATCCATTAAGACAATGGTAAAGGTTCAAGCAATGGATTATGAATCGAAACTTCTTAGAGAAATTAATGAGGATAGGCAGGCGCATGGAAAAAAGCCATTTAAAGATCGGGATAATGACGAGGATCCCCCAACCAAGGAAGTGCAGCAGAGCACTTCAGACCCTGAAAGTGGTTTGTTTCACAAAGGAGAGCACAAGAAGGATTTTGCTTATGTCACCCAGACAGCTTGTGATCAGAATGGCTGGGTGCTAGGATACACGATTCATCCCGGGAATGAGCATGATAGCAGACCTTTTCTGCAATCTACGAAAGACTGAAAAAGTATGATCCGACATTAATGGTGTTGGATGCAGGCTACAAGACACCTGCCATTGCCAAGACACTACTCGATAATGGAATCAAGCCGATTTATCCATATCGCAGGCCTATGACGAAAAAAGGGTTCTTCAAGAAATATGAATACGTCTATGATGAATACTTCGACTGTTATCTGTGCCCCAACCATCAAGTCCTTCGTTATTCCACCACGAACCGGGAAGGATACCGAGAATACAAAAGCAATCCTGCCATTTGTGCAAACTGTCCTTATCTATCCCAATGCACAGAGAGTAAAAACCACCAAAAAACAGTCACGAGACATATTTGGGAACCGTACCTTGAAATCTGCGAAGAGATTCGACATACCGTCGGGATGAAGGAATGGTATGAGAAACGCAAAGAGAGCATTGAACGAATCTTTGGAACGGCCAAGGAGTTTCATGGAATGCGGTACACCAGGTACAATGGCAAAGCCCTGATGGAGATGAAAGTCGGGCTTACCTTTGCATGTATGAATCTTAAGAAACTAGCCAAGATGAAAAGAAGGAAAGGTCTATTAGACCCTGTTGACACTTCTTTTTTATTAAATCTCCTCGGGGATTTGATTCGATTTCTGAAAATGAAAAGCGTCTCAGAAGTTCTTGTTTTCTGAGACGCTTTGTCTACAGTCTGAAGGCCCCTCAAAAAAAGAGGGGCCTTTTTATCCGGATCAACTGCAGGGCTCCGGACATGGAAGACCGACATTGTGGCCGGAGCTGGATTATTGTAGCCATGAGGGCCGTTTCTATGCTATTATAAAACGGATGATTACATGAGATAAAGGGAATCGTAAAATGAGAATCGTAGCGGCAACGAAGAATAAGCATAAGATAGAGGAAATTCAAGCCATCACTGCGCCTTTTGGGTTTGAGGTCATATCCAGGGAAGACGCCGGCGTCCCCGATTTTGAAATTGAAGAGGATGGGACGACTTTTCAGGAAAATTCATTGAAAAAAGCCATGGAAATCTATAAAATATGCGGTTTGCCCACCATAGCGGACGATTCCGGATTGATGGTGGACATTCTCGACGGAGCTCCCGGCGTATATTCGTCACGGTTTGCAGGCGAAGAGGGCAACGATGCGAAAAACAACGAGAAGCTGCTGCAGCTTTTGGCAGATGTGCCCTGGGAAAAGAGACAGGGGAAGTTTGTCTCCGTAATTACCATGGTTTTTTCTTCCGATGATATCCTTGTTGCAAGAGGAGAGTGCTCCGGGCATATACTATACAATGCAGCCGGTGAGAATGGATTCGGTTATGATCCGATCTTTGTTCCCACAGGGTATGAGGAGAGTTTCGGGCAACTTCCAAAGGAAGTGAAGAACCAAATAAGCCACAGAGCCATGGCATTACGGGTTCTCCAAAAGCGGCTGCAAGACAGGATCGGTGTTCATGAATAAAAGAAGGATCAAAGAGGTACTGATCAACGTATTTGTAAGGATGAGAAAGCCTTATTATCAAGGGGTGGCCGCTGAGCTGGCCTTCTTTTTTCTCATGTCCATGGTACCTCTTATTATCATTACCGGTGAGTTTCTGGGTGTTTTTTCGCTTTCTGTAGATGTGATCGGGGGACTTTTGGAAGAATACGTTTCGTCTGAGGTGGCCGAATCGCTGACGGAATATATCCATTACACGCCTTCGGGAACCATCAGCGCCCTGTTTCTGCTCTTTGCCCTCTGGTCAGCTTCCAAGGCGCAGTATTCCATGATACAGATAGCAAATTATACCTATACCGGCCTGAATGCGGGAAGAGGCTTCTTTCGGGAGCGCCTGCGAGCCATGATCACAGTGGTGGCGACTATTATCCTATTGGTCTTCGGTCTGGCCATTTTGGTCTACGGAAAACCCATTGTTAATGTGGTAAGCCTTTACGTAGAGGAAATTTTACACATTCCCTTCCGCTTTAATGAGCTCTGGTATATCCTGCGCTGGCCCTTAGGCATTGCGCTCTACTTTTTCGGCATTACTTTCATTAATTATATTCTGCCCAGTCAGAGGATGGCCCTGAAAAAAATTATCCCGGGAAGCGCATTGGCTTCTGCCGGGATGTTGGTGGCTACATGGGCCTATTCCTACTATATGTCCAGGTTCTCTAACTACGATATGTTTTACGGAGGTCTTGCCTCCGTAATCGGTCTATTGATCTGGTTTTATATCCTTGGTTACGTCATGGTCATCGGTATCGTTTTCAACGCCGCTCTCGAGGAGACTCGAGGAACTAGATAACGCGGACTGATATAATTCCTTCAAAGTTTAGCGCTTCTTTAATCTTTTGTTCATCCACTTTTGAATCCAGATCCACAAGAGTCACTGCATAGTCCCCCTTGCTTCGGTTGATCAAGTCGCTGATGTTCACATTCATATCGGCCAAAACGCCGGTTATTCTTCCCAGCATGGAGGGGATATTCTTATTCAGCACCACAAGACGGGCCAGAGTGCTGGGGAGCCCCAGATTGCAGGAAGGAAAGTTCACGGAGTTACGGATATTCCCGTTCTCCAGGAAGTCAATCATTTCTTCTGCAGCCATTACAGCGCAATTGTCTTCCGATTCGCGGGTAGATGCTCCTAAATGGGGAATGCAGATGATCTGATCCCGATCCAGGTATTTTTCGTTGGGGAAATCAGTGACATAGGTGCGGATAAACCCTCTGTCGATGGCTTCCAACACATCGTCTTCTTTCACGATCTGGTCCCGGGAGAAGTTCAGCAGGCAGACATCTTTTTTCATGAGTTTGAGACGCTCTTTATTGATCATCTCTTTGGTGTTTTCCATAAAAGGAACGTGAATGGTCACGTAATCACAACGGGGCAGAAGCACATCCAGGGACTCGATGATCTGTACGGTGGAAGACAGTTCGTGAGCGGAAGCGATGGAGAGATAGGGGTCATAACCCAACACTTTCATGCCCAGACATTCGGCGGCGTTAGCTACCATTACGCCGATGGAGCCCAGTCCGATGACGCCTAGGGTTTTGCCTTTGATTTCATGTCCGGCAAACTTGGATTTATTCTTTTCCACGGTCTTGGGAATGTCGGATGTGGCGCTCAGGCTTTTGGTCCAGGCGATGGCGCTGGTCAGGTTTCTGGCAGACATGAGCAGGCCGGTCAGGACCAGTTCCTTGACGGCGTTGGCGTTGGCTCCCGGTGTATTAAAGACCACGATGCCTCTTTCGGAGCAAACGTCCAGGGGGATGTTGTTGACCCCGGCGCCGGCTCTAGCTATAGCCAGGAGATTATCGGAAAAATTCATGGATGTCAGATCCTGGCTTCTGACAAGGATGCCGTGGGCTTCATCTAAATTATCTACGAACTCGTAGTTGTCGGTAAAACAGGAGATTCCTTTCTCGGATATTTTGTTGAGTGTTGCAATCTTGAACATTTGTTATTGCTCCTTATCAATTCTTAATGTATTGCTATAATCTTTTACTTAAATGTAAGTTTGGTAAAGTTGCGTTTGAGACGCTTATGCAACTATGATTGTTTTTTGGAGATAGGGTTACTCTCCCGCTCGACGGCTACGCGCAGCGTGCCGTACGATTCAGACGGCCCGTCCTGCCCGGTTGGCACTTGCTTGTACTCGCCGGAGCGCAACCCTATGCTCCAAAAAACTTATACATGTAAATTTAAACCTTTTACAGCGAACTGTTTTGCTTTTCGAATTTCTTCATGAATTCTACCAAAGCCTCCACCCCTTCATAAGGCATGGCATTGTAGATGCTGGCGCGCATGCCGCCTACGCTTCGGTGGCCGCCAAGGTTGACAAGACCTTGCTCCGCGGCTTCGGCAATGAACTTTTTGTCCAAGGCTTCATCTCCGGTGACAAAGACAACGTTCATCAGGGAACGGTCTTTTTCCGCCACCGGGCAGCGGAACATGGAGCTCTCATCGATGGCATTATAGAGAAGGGCCGCCTTTTCTTCATTTTTCTTTTGCATGGCAGCCACTCCGCCCTGCTCCTTGATCCATTGGAAGGTGAGCCCAGCCATATAGATGGAGTAACAAGGAGGTGTGTTGAACAGGGATCCGGCATCCGCATGAACTTTGTAATCCAACATGCTGGGAGTGTTTGCCGGCGCGTGGCCGATCAAGTCGCTGCGGATGATGACGATGGTCAGTCCGGAGGGTCCGATGTTTTTCTGAGCCCCCGCAAAGACCAGGCCGAATTTGCTGATATCCAGCTCCTCCGAGAGGATCATGGATGAAAGATCCGCCACTAACGGAACGTCTCCCGTGTCGGGAAGAGACGTATATCTTGTGCCGTATATAGTATTATTGTATGTGATGTAGAAGTAATCTGCATCCTTCGTAAACATTTCTTTTTCCCATTGGGGAATGTATGAAAAAGTATCTGCCTCCGATGAGGCCGCCACATTTACTTGCCCCAGTTTTGCCGCTTCCTGGGCAGCTTTTTTTGCCCAGCTTCCGGTAATGATATAATCTGCTTTTTTTGAATTCCGGAAGAGGTTTATGGGTATCATAGAAAATTGCAGATAAGCTCCTCCCTGGAGAAACAGCACTTTATAGGAATCGGGTATTTTCATCAGATCCCTCAGGTCCTGCTCCGCCGACTCAATAATCCGGGCGAATGTCTTTGAACGGTGGCTCATTTCCATGACGGACATGCCGCAACCTTGGTAGTCGGTCATTTCCTTAGCAGCCTTTTCCAATACCGGAAGAGGCAGCATGGAAGGCCCTGCTGAAAAATTATACACTCTGTTTGCTGTACTCATATATGAAACCTCCAATTCGTTAGGGCTAAGTATCAAAATTGTAGCCTAAGGGTCGGCGCTGCGGCTTGCTGTCGGGCCGTGTTTCGGGTTCCCAAGGCTTGTTCCGCATAATTATACCTACTTTTAGTATATCGGGTATTATATCATATAGATGAATAATTGCGAATATATTTGTGCCGTATAACAAGCTTTTATTCTTTTTTATACCTTGTTCAAGGCTCTTCATCTGTGGTACACTAATACAGTACATATCAAAAAATGTCGAAAACGCGGAACGTGCAGCAGGGCGATAGACAGATCCTGCTTTGCGCGCAGCGCACAAACGCACAGAAAAATAGAAAAGGGGACACAGGAATATATAAATGAAGTACCTGATTCTTGTTACTGACGGAGCAGGCGATGAGCCTATGGATGCCTTGGGAAAAAAAACACCTCTAGAAGCAGCCAATCTTAAAAATATCAATTCATTGGCAGCTCGGGGAATTGTCGGTATGGTAAATACTATACCGGAGGGAATGGCCCCGGGAAGCGATGCGGCGAATTTATCTGTAATGGGTTACGATCCGAAAATTTATCACACGGGGAGATCTCCTTTGGAAGCGGTGAGCATGGGCGTGGAGATGCTGCCGACGGATGTAGCATTCCGCTGCAATCTTGTCACGCTTAAGGGGGAAGGGGCCTATGAAGATCTGCTCATCGTCGACCACAGTGCCGGCGATATCACCACAGAAGAAGCGGCAGAGCTGATAAAAGCCGTAAATGATACTTTTGCGACGGATAAAATCAAGTTTTATACCGGATTCAGCTACCGTCATGCCATGGTGGTGCACGAGGGAAGTGTCGATTACGAGCTTACACCTCCCCACGATGTGCTGGACCAAAGGGTTGGAGATCACCTTCCCGGAGGGACGGGATCCGACTTTATAACAGATATGATGAAGGAAAGCTACAAGCTGCTTTCCCGGCATCCCGTAAATCTTGCGAGAGCTGAAAAAGGCCTTAATCCCGCCAACTCAATCTGGATATGGGGGCAAGGTCGAAAGCCTAACCTGACTCCCATTTATGAAAAATATAAAGTAAAGGGTGTAACCGTATCCGCAGTGGATCTGATTAAAGGAATCGGTCTCTGCGCCGGACTTAAAGCCGTTGCGGTAAAAGGGGCAACCGGTACCATCGATACAAACTATGAGGGTAAGGTTGCAGCTGCCATTCAGGCTTTTGAGGAAGGAAACGATTTGGTATTTCTTCATCTCGAAGGTCCGGACGAGTGTTCGCATCAGGGTGACTTGGAGGGCAAGATCCGGTCCCTGGAGCTTATTGACGAAAAAATTGTGGGCCCTGCAGTGGAATATTTAAATCGCTCGGGCGAAAACTATAGATTCCTGGTTCTTCCGGATCATCAAACGCCGATTCGCATCCGGACACATTTGGGAGAGCCGGTGCCTTTTGTCATGTACGACAGTACCGATCAAAAGGATGAGGACCCTTCGAGGGTATTCGGGGAGACATCGGGAATGAAAGGCCTTCATTTCGAAAACGGATACGAGCTCACCGACTTTTTCTTTAAGAAATAGCTAAGGAATGATTGACACATGAAAAAGTTTTTTATCATATTTTTGACGTTATTTGTTCTGTTCGGATCGATAGACGTAACTTACGCAACTTCACGGGAACTGGATCTCATCGGGAAGAGCGCAATTTTGATCGATGCTACAACCGGTGAAATTCTGTATGAAAAAAATATCCATGATCAGCATTATCCTGCCAGCACCACGAAGATTATGACGGCCATTCTGACATTAGAAAATCTGGAACTCACGGAGAAGCTGGTAATAGATGAGGAGGCTTCCTTTACGGGAGGCAGCCGGATTTACCTCCTTGAGGGAGAGGACGTTACAGTAGAAGAGGTCATGTATGGCATGATGCTGGAATCTGCCAATGACGCGGCTGTGGCCTTTGCAAAAAACATCGCGGGATCGGTGGAGGCATTTGCCAAGCAAATGAACGAGAAGGCGGCGGAGTTAGGCGCATTGAATACGAATTTCGTCAATCCTCACGGCCTCCACGACGATGCCCATGTCTCCACGGCCTATGATCTGGCCATGATTGCCAGATACGCGATGAAAAATGAAATCTTCCGGCATTACGTATCCACGTACCAATACACCATGGAAGCCACCAATCTACAGGATACCCGTTATTTTTACAATACGAACCGGATGCTTTACGATAATATTCATACCGTAACGGTGAACGGCCAGGTGCGCGGCTGCAAATATGATGGAATTACGGGAATCAAGACGGGATACACGGGCAGAGCCGGAGGCTGTCTTGTGGCCGGAGCCAAGCGGGGGGATACGGAGCTCATTGCGGTTACCCTTGCCTCTACGGATATGGGACGGTTCCAGGACTGCATCACCCTTCTGGATTACGGTTTTGAAAACTATAAAACGGTGAACGTGCTTGAACCCGGAAAGGATTTGGGAACGGTACCCGTTCATAGAGGGTCGGTGAAGAGGGTTAAGGTTATTCTGCCCGATGAAGTGAATGCCACTCTGTCGGCGGAAGCCTCCGATAGCTTGCTTAGAACGGAGGTTGAGCTGTTTGATTCTGTGGAAGCTCCCGTGCAGCAAGGGCAGAAAGCGGGCATCGTTAAACTGTATGTGGGCGATGAACTGATCGGGGAGTACGATGCGGTTACCGCCGAAACCGTGGATAGAGGAGGATGGCTGTCCATTGTGGGAATCGAAGACAGTACGGCTGAGACGATTCGCAATCTGGTTCTGGCCGCAGTGGTCGTTTTGCTGCTGCTCCTAATCCTGTATATTTTAGTAAAGAGGCATCAGGTGAAAGTTCGCCGGCTCAAGAGGCAGCAACGACAGGAGAAATACAGACGGCTCAAGGAACAGGAAATGGCTCGCTGGGACGATCGGTACGGGAGCAACCGATACTATTAGGGCCTGAAAGGTCGAAATACGTCATTATATGGAGGAAAAGGCAACCAAAAAATTTTTCCTGATAGGAATCGGTTGCCTTTTGTACTTTATTTATTGGGTTACGCAAGTGTTAGGTTAGAGTTATGTTTGGCTTCTCCCCCAGTCTTTACGACTTGGACAGGATAATTTCCGCTACTTTGTAAATGTCGCCTGCGCCCATAGTTATGACCAAATCGCCGGATTCTCCGTTGTTGAGTACAAAATTGGCAATTTCATCGAAATCTGCAAAATAATATGCTTCCTTTTCGGGATGGGCGCGCTTTATTTCTGCCAGCAGCTCTTTGGAACTGATTTTATATATGTTTTTCTCTCTGGCCGCATAGATCTCGGCAAGAATTACTTTATCAGCCAGCTCAAATGCATCCGCAAATTCTTCGAACAGGGCCAGTGTCCGTGTGTAAGTATGCGGCTGGAACAGGCACCACAGATTTTTATGGGGCACATTTTTGGCTGCGGCCAGAGTGGCTTTGATTTCGGTGGGATGATGGGCGTAATCGTCTACAATGCGAATGCCGTTTTTCGTGATGCCGATGATATCGAAACGTCGTTGGGTTCCTGTGTAATTTTCCAGGGTGGAGATGATATGGTCCGCATCGATCCCCATGTCTTTACAGCAGGCCGCCGCTGCCAAGGCGTTTACAATATTATGTTCTCCGGGAACGGACAACTGCAGGAAGCCGAGTTTTTTTCCCTGATAATAGAGATCAAAAGAAGGCATTCCCTGAGAATTGAATCGGATGTTTTCCGCGTAATAATCGCTTTGTTCGTCAAGCCCGAAGGTGATAACCCGGCAGGACAGGTTATTGACGATAGAGCGGACAAAAGGATTGGCCGTATATGCGATGACCACTCCGTCACTGGGATCAAGACGAGCAAACCGGTCAAAAGAACTGACGATATGGTCGATATCCTTGAAATAATCCAAATGATCCGAGTCTATGTTCAGTATGATTTTGTATTTGGGGTGGAGGCTCAGAAAGCTGTCCATATATTCACAGGCTTCCGTTACCATAAAATCGCTTTTGCCCACCTTTACATTGCCGTTAAACGCAGGTAAATTTCCTCCCGTCAGAATCGTAGGATCGCAGCCCGCATTTTCAAGAATCAAAGCGATCATCGATGTGGTGGTGGTTTTACCATGGGTGCCCGCGACAGCGATGCTGCGGCTGAACTCTTTCATCAGTTGTCCCAGGACCTCCGCTCTTGAAGCCATGGGGATTCCGTTTCGTCTGGCGGCTACCAGTTCCGGGTTGTCCTGTGAGACGGCGGAAGAATATACTACCAGGTCCGCTCCCTGAATGTTGCTCTCGTCGTGGTCCGTAAAAATCAGCGCGCCTTGGTTTTTCAGCTTTTCCGTAATTTCTCCCGGCTTGAGATCGGAGCCGGAAACCCAATGGCCGCGAGTTAAAAGAATCCTTGCTATGGCTGAAAGGCCGATGCCTCCGATACCAACGCAATGAATATGTCTGTATTCAGAAAGATCTTGCATTCATTTCCTCCATTTAGGTATGGGGATCTGCATCCCTTTGATCGGAAAACCACACACGGGGATAGACCCCGTGTGCCGTTCATACTAGATTATAACATAGACATCTGAAAATAATACTGCAAATATGGTAAAATTGACAAAAAGATAGATTGAGAATAAGATTAATTTGTCTGGATAATGATTTCTCTTGCCAAGGAGGCCAGCCATGAAACGAACAGAACGGGTCGGCGCTATCGTTAAAATTCTTTCCAACCACCCAAATCGTATCTACTCTTTGAGCTATTTCTGCCAGCTTTTCCAAGCCGCAAAATCCACTGTCAGCGAAGATGTGTCGTCAGCTAAGAGGCTATTGGCGCAGTTGGAACTGGGATCCATTGAAACTACTGCAGGAGCCAAAGGCGGCATTCGATTTATTCCTTCTTTATCTTCTCAAAGAAAGGAAAAGCTGCTTAACGAGCTGGCGGAGAAACTGTCGGACGGCAATCGTATTCTGGGGGGCGGATTTCTCTATACTTCCGATCTGATGTTTGACTCCCATATAATCAACCATGCGGCTGAAATGTTTGCGGAAAAATTTCAGAATGCCGGAGCGGATTACGTGGTGACCATTGAGACCAAAGGAATACCCGTGGCGTTTATGACTGCACATATGCTGAATCTCCCGCTGGTGGTAGTCCGCCGGGAAAGCCGCGTGTCGGAAGGTTCCACCGTAAGCATCAACTATTTCTCCGGATCCTCAGACCGGATTCAGAAGCTGTCTTTGGCAAAGCGTGCAGTAGAGCCGGGAAAGAAGGCCATTATTATCGACGATTTCATGAGAGCCGGGGGGAGCATCAAAGGCATCATTGACGTTCTTTCCGAGTTTGACGTTAAGGTGGTCGGAACCGGAGTGGTAATTGCCGCAATAGAACCACGCAAGAAAGTAATCGATGAATATTATCCCCTACTTTATCTGGGCAAGGTGGACGAACAGAAAAAAACCATTGAAGTAATAAGACCGAACGATACAATTAATGACATTAATGGAAGAAATTGATACATTTATTAATCTTGCTTGAAAAAATTTGTAATTAAAGGTATAATTGTGTCATAAATCGTTATTGTTACTACCTGCTGTATTTCCAAGCATGCCAGAAACTGTGAGAGAGGTGGTGTATTCATGCGAATAACTGACGTAAGAATTCGCAAGGTCAACGACGAAGGCAAGATGCGTGCTGTTGTTTCGGTGACTTTTGACGATGAATTCGTAGTGCATGACATTAAAGTCATTGAAGGGCAGAACGGTCTGTTCATAGCAATGCCCAGCAGGAAGATGGGAGAAGGCGATTTCCGAGACATTGCCCATCCTTTAACCTCAGAAACACGAAACCGAATTAAGGAGGCGATTTTCCAGGAGTACCATAAAGTTCTCGAAAATATGGAGGAAGATAAAGCGCAGGCAGTAACTCCCGTACAATCTTCTGAAACAGAGGTAGTTGGAGAAGAAGTGAGGGTATGAACTTATATCTATTAATCGAGTTATCGAGGACACCGTTTTTTTAGACGGTGTCTTTTTGGTTGCATTTGGGGATAATCAATGATGGCGTTGATAATTTGCCCGGCGCTAAATACAACTTCGCCGGTGGTTTTTTAGATACTTGCTTGCACTTTACGTGGGAATTCATCGGTGGTATACTTTAAACGAAGGCGCTATTATGCCTTCCGAAAGCTTTAGTATGGTGGGGACGAATGCTATGATTAATGAAAGTGAAATGAGCATTGAACAGCTCATTGAAGAAGAACAGCGAAAAGAAAAGGAACGGCTGAACATCGTCCTGAGACATATACAGGCGGGAGTCAAGTTCGTTGACTGGAAATCCGTATATATCGACGACGGAGTCAGCATCGGTAAAGGAACCGTCATAGAACCGGGTGTCATTCTAAAAGGCAGCACCCGGATCGGAGAAAACTGCATCATAGGCTACAACTCAAAAATTTCAGACAGTATTATTGCTGACCAAGTGGAAATCCAATGCTCCGTAATTCTTCAGAGCAGCATCGGAAGTCGCACTAAGGTGGGCCCTTTTGCGTACCTGCGTCCCGGTTGTCAAATCGGCGAAGATGTGAAGGTGGGAGATTTTGTAGAAGTAAAGAACTCGAAATTAGGAAACGGAGCAAAAGCTTCTCATCTTACGTACATAGGCGACGCGGATGTAGGGGCAGGAGTGAATTTGGGCTGCGGCGTAGTCTTTGTCAACTATAACGGATCTGAAAAGAACCGCTGTGTAGTCGAGGACGATGCTTTTGTGGGCTGCAACACCAACCTGATCGCACCGGTCAAGGTGGGAAAGGGAGCTTATGTTGCCGCAGGAACTACCATTACTAAGAACGTTCCGGAAGGAGCCCTTTGCATCGGCAGGGCCAGGGATGAAATTATTTCGGATTGGGTAGAGAAACGTGGAATTCTGAAGAAAAAGAAGAAATAGCACATAACGAAAGGATAAGAACAATGAAGAATGGAGCGTTCGCAGATTTTAAAATCTTCTCGGGAAACTCAAATCCCGAGCTGGCAGAAGAAATCGCATCGATAATGGGCAAGCCCCTGGGAAGATCCACGGTCAGCAAATTCAGTGACGGTGAGATATCCGTAAACCTGTGGGAAACGGTCCGGGGCGTGGATGCATACATCATTCAGTCCACCTGTAATCCCGTCAATGACAACCTGATGGAATTGCTGATCATGATCGATGCGATGAAACGCGCATCGGCGGGAAGAATCAATGCGGTAATCCCATACTACGGCTACGCAAGGCAGGATCGTAAGGCAAAAGCCCGGGATCCCATTACCGCAAAATTAGTAGCCGATTTGATAAGCGCGGCCGGAGCGGACAGAGTGGTGACCATGGACCTTCATGCAGCCCAGATTCAGGGTTACTTTAACATACCGGTAGACCACCTGTTAGGAATGCCCATTCTTGTTAAATACTTCAAAGAAAAGCGTCTGGATGACTTGGTTATAGTTTCTCCGGATCACGGCAGCGTAGGTAGAGCCAGAAACATGGCCCATCCTCTTGACGCGCCCATTGCCATCATCGATAAAAGGCGGCCCAAAGCTAACGTGTCGGAAATCATGAACATCATCGGCGATATTGAAGGCAAAAATGCAATCCTTGTGGACGACATCATCGATACTGCAGGGACCATTACCAATGCTGCCAATGCGCTGAAGGATATGGGCGCCAAAGACGTGTATGCCTGCGCCACCCATGCGGTGCTTTCGGGACCGGCAATCGAGAGAATTCAGGAGTCGGCCATTACGGAAATGATTCTCCTCAACACCATCCCGCTGCCGGAGGAAAAGAAGTTGGACAAGATGAAGATACTGTCCGTAGCTCCTCTGTTTGCCGAAGCCATGATCCGCATCTTTACCAACGACTCCGTCAGCAGGCTCTTCGATTAGCATTATGTTTATTATTATAGGACTTGGAAATCCCGGCAGACGATATGAGAACACGAGGCACAATATCGGTTTTATCACGGTAGATCAACTTGCAGAAAAGCACGGGATCCGAATCAACAAAATAAAGCACAAGGCACTGGTCGGGGAAGGATTTATCTCCGGCCAAAAAGTGTTGCTCGTAAAACCTCAAACCTACATGAACCTGTCGGGTCAAAGCGTAAGGGAAGTTGTAGCCTATTACAAGCCTGAACTTTCCAATCTCATTGTCGTCTACGACGATGTGGATCTTCCCATAGGCAGAATCCGCATCCGGCCTTCCGGCAGCGCCGGTACCCATAACGGTATGCGCTCCGTTATCTATGATTTGCAGAGGGACGATTTCCCCCGGGTGCGAATCGGTATCGGAGGAGAGCGAAAAATGAGGTTGGCAGACTATGTCACCGGAGGCTTCCGAAAGGAAGAAACAAAGCTGATAGAGGATGCGGTGCTGCGGGCGGTATCCGCGTTGGAATGCATGCTTGAAAAAGGCATTCACCAGGCTATGAACGAATACAACAGCAAAGAGCCGGCGCATAAAAAAGCCGGTAATCCGCCGAGCAAAGAAGCGGGCGATCCGGCGCAAAAGAAGGACGCCAATCCGGCGAATAAGGAAGCCGACGAGTCGGCAAAGAAAGAGGACAGCGAAAAGAATGATTGAAATGAGCGGCTCCGGGCGTTTTAGCCGAATCAGACAGCTGGCCCGGGAAAGCTATGGGGTTTCTTGCATATCGGGAATAGCCGAGAGCAGATCCGCTGCCATTTTGGGAGTCATTGCGGGAGAGAGGCGCAGACAGATTCTTGCAGTCACCTCTTCTCATGCAAAGGCAAAGAAGCTTGCAGAGGATCTGTCTTTGTTTGTAGATCAAAACGTATATGTGCTCCCGGAGGAAGCGGCGGCTCACATGGCTTTTGAAGCGAAGAGCCAGGATATGCTCATAGAGTGGCTTATTGCCTTGTCCGCATTGGCTTCAGGGGAAGATTGCATTTTGGTTGCTTCCGCCCAAAGCGCGGTAAAAAAACTCGCGCCCAAAAGCCTTTTTATGGAAAATAAAATCGATCTTAACCTGGGTGACCCTGTGGATTTGGATCAATTAAAGAGGAAACTCACATACATGGGTTACGAGCGGGTTGGATCCGTAGAAGCCAGGGGACAGTACAGCATTCGGGGTGGTATTCTTGATGTTTATCCTCCAAACCAGCCTCATCCATGCCGTGTGGAGCTTTTTGATATCGAAGTGGATTCCATACGGTTCTTTAATCCAGTGACGCAGCGGTCGATTCAGGAGATCGGATCGGTTCAGATATTTCCTTCCCAGATTATCGTGCAATCGGATTATCTTTTTGAGCAGGCAGCCACTCGGATCAAAGAAACATATCTGGCTTTCGCTCAAAAACTGCCGGGGGAAAAGAGAGAAAAGCTTCTTTCCAGGCAGGGGCGTATACTGGAGAGCCTTGAAACCGCTACAAATATCCAACTTCTTGAACACTTTATACACTACCTTTATGAAGAAACCCAGTTTGTATGGGATTATCTGAAAGAGGACGGCCTGGTGGTGGTGGACGATCCCGACCGCGTGGCGGAAGTCCTGGCGCTGGCGGAACAGGAGTACCAAGAGGACTTTAAGGTCATGCTGGATCGGGGGGAGGCGGTGCCGGAGGATTATGAGGCTTTTTCCGGATTCGGGGAATTTCAGCAGATTTATCGGAATAAAGCGGCCTTCGTTTTCACTCCCTTTCAGAAGCAGCTAAGAGGGGTTGACGTTCTGAAAACCATGGTTCCTCTTGTCTCGAAGCAAGCTACTGTATTTAACGGCAGAATGGATTTCTTTGAGGCAGAGCTGCTTCGCTACGCAAGATTAAACTATGACATTCATATCTTTTGTTCCACCTCGGACAGAGTGGAAAACATGAAGGACTTTGTCGGACGGTGCGGGCTTGTTGATCAGGTACGTATTGCAGAAGGCATGCTCTCCGCGGGTATGGAGTTTCCGGAAGAGAAGCTGGTGATTTTCTCCGACAGGGATGTTTTTGTGACGGGAAAGCAGAAGAAGACACGGAGGGAAGCCGGAGAACATCGGGGAATCAAGGCCTTTTCCGATATACGCAAAGGAGATTACGTGGTTCATGAAAATCACGGCATCGGAAAATTCCTGGGCGTGACTCAGCTGGACATACAGGGCACAAAAAAAGATTATCTGCAAATTAAATATGCAGGGGAGGATATGCTTTACGTCCCTGTGGAACAGATGGACATCGTCCAGAAATATGTGGGCGCAGAAGGCGCCGTTCCGAAAATCAACAAACTGGCGGGAGGAGAATGGAAGAGGACCAAACAGCGGGCGAAGCAGGCCATACAGGACATGGCAAAGGATCTGCTTGCTCTTTCGGCAGCCCGTCAGCTTGAGAAGGGCCATGCCTTTTCAAAGGATAATCTTTGGCAGCGAGAGTTTGAAGACCTTTTCCCCTTTGAGGAAACGCCGGACCAATTACGCTCCATCCGAGAGATAAAAAGGGATATGGAAAAGCCCGTGCCCATGGACCGATTGCTGTGTGGCGATGTAGGTTACGGAAAAACGGAAGTGGCAGCCCGGGCCGTGTTCAAATGCGTTGCCGACGGAAAACAAGCGGCGATTTTAGTGCCTACTACACTTCTTGCAAATCAGCACTACTATACTTTTAAGGAACGCTTCGAGCCCTTCCCCTTTAAGGTGGATGTTCTGTCGCGATTTCGAACGGAAGCTCAGCAGTCTGAGATTCTGAGAAAAGTAAAAAAAGGTGAAATCGATATTCTGATCGGGACCCACAGGCTTCTATCAAAGGATGTGGCTTTTAAAGACTTAGGACTCCTTGTCATCGATGAGGAGCAGCGCTTCGGCGTTCAACATAAGGAAGCCATAAAACAGCTGCGCAAAAACATAGATGTTCTCACTCTCTCGGCCACGCCCATTCCGAGAACGCTGCATATGTCTCTGATTGGAATTCGGGATATGAGCCTCATTGAAGAGCCCCCCGAAGAACGTTACCCGGTCCAGACTTACGTTATGGAGCAGGATGACGGCGTCCTGAAGGAGACCATTGAGCGGGAGCTGGAGCGGGGAGGCCAGGTTTATGTGGTTTATAACAGGGTGAGGGGCATTCAGAAGATCGCCGGCCATATCCGCCAACTGGTGCCTCAGGCATCCGTTGCGGCAGCCCACGGACAGATGAGTGAAAAGCAGTTGGAAGACATAATGCTGCAATTCGTCAATAACCAATATGACGTGCTGGTTGCCACCACCATAATAGAATCCGGACTTGACATTCCTAATGTGAATACCATGATCATTTTGGATGCGGATCGATTGGGGCTTGCCCAACTCTATCAATTACGGGGCAGAGTAGGACGATCAAACCGCATGGCCTACGCCTACCTCATGTATCAAAAGGACAAGGTTTTACCGGAACAGGCGGAAAAGCGGCTGCGGGCCATCCGGGAGTTTACGGAGTTCGGCGCGGGCTTTCATATCGCTATGCGGGATCTGGAGATTCGGGGCGCCGGAAACCTGTTGGGACCGGAGCAACACGGCCACATGCTGACCATCGGCTATGAACTCTACTGCAAGCTGGTGGAAGATGCGGTAAGAGAGCTTTCCGGCGGCGAAGCGCGTGCCGGCGATGAAGCGGAAACCAGCATTGAACTCCCTGTGGAAGCGCACATTCCCGGCGATTATATTTCGGACGAACTGGTAAAACTCCAAATGTATAAGAAAATTGCATCCATTCGAGACGAAGGGGATAGAAGCGAGATTATCGACGAACTGTTGGATCGGTTCGGGGAGATACCGAAGGAAACTCTCAATTTGATTGAGATTGCCATGATCAAGGCAATGGCAAATAAGAGCGGAATCTATCGTGTTCGACAGGAGCAGAAGAGGCTGGTATTTGATTTTCATAATGCAGGCGGTCCTGACCCGCAGAAAATCGCCAATGCGGTTTCCAAATACGGAGGAAATCTTTTTGTCCACGGCGGTCAAAGACCTTATATCCGTGTAAATCTTCAGAGCAATGACCGGCTGGGGGAAGCGATTCGGTTTTTGACAACGCTAAATCAATAGCGTATAATTTAACAACGATGTAAACCGATAGGATTCAGACGGAAACCTCAAGCCTATTCACATTCCGGTTTCGCGCGGCGGCGAGTTTGTGCTCGATATAAAGCCGATATAATTTAATTAGGTATATAAATAATGAAGGAGAAAGCCAAAAATGAATTTAAAGAAGATCCTAACCCTTTTGCTGGCAGCTGTTATGATTTTTTCTTTTGCCGCCTGCGCCGAGAAAGATGACAAATCCGGAGACGAACCTGTGGTTAAAATAAGCGATACTGTGATCACCGAAGATCAGCTGCATCAGTACACATATTTATATTGTTATTTACAGGGTATAGACCTGAGAGCTGTCTCTGCGGAAGATTTGGAATATATTAAATCCCTGGTTTTGGAGGATTACATTGCCTTAAATCTAGTGAAGCTGGAATATGCGGACGATCCGGAAGTATTGCCTGAAGGATATGAAACCGAGGCGGACGAATTTGTCGCAAATGTGGCAAAGCAGGAACAGGCAGCAGCCTACATGAAAGAAAATAAGATTTCCGACGAATATCTGAAGGAATTCTATATCGATCAATATTACAACATAGCCTTTTTCGATGACCTGACCGGTTCGATCCCGGAGACAACGGATGAGGAGGCGAAAGCCTACTATGATGAGAATCCGGATCTGTTTGTCATCGACGAAGTGACAGCCAGCCATATTCTCGTGAAGGAAGAGGATCTTGCAGAGGAAATTCTTGCGGAGCTTAAAGCCGGCGGCGATTTTGCCGAATTGGCAAAGGAGCACAGCATTGACCCCGGCTCCGCTGCTAACGGCGGCTCCCTTGGGACTTTTGGAAGAGGCGCCATGGTTCCGGAATTCGAAGCGGCCGCCTTTGCTCTGAAACCCGGCGAGATCAGCGATATTGTCAAGAGCTCTTTCGGCTATCATATCATCAAGGTCACCGATAAAGAACAGGGCACAGAGACCTTCGAAGAAGCCAAGGAAAGGATAAAAGCTTCCCTTTATGATATGGCAGTTCGAAATGCCTATAACGCAAAGATTGTTGAATTGCGCGACCAATACGTCGTTGAATATATGAATAAGCAGAGTTAAGTTATTAAATAAAAGGGCTGCAATTGGCCGATTAAAAAAGAGATTTCGATTGCGAGATCTCTTTTTATATCTGCAAAGCTTTCTTGGTTTTTTGTTTTAAATTAGGAAGTTCCTACGCATATTCCTTCGCTATTGGAAAATAATAATGGCAACGAGACATATACAATTTTGAAATTTAGAGAGGAAGAGTGCAGATATGAAAGCAACAGGAATCGTGAGAAGAATTGATGATTTGGGACGTGTGGTGATCCCTAAGGAGATTCGGCGCACCATGCGGATTCGAGAAGGCGATCCTTTGGAAATCTACACAGACAGGGAGGGAGGGGTCATTCTCAAAAAGTACTCGCCCATAAACGAGCTGAACGAATTTGCCGGAGAATTTATTGAGTCTGCCCACAGCGTTTTAGGAGATTCAGCCGTCGTCACAGATACGGATCAAGTAGTAGCTGTGTCCGGAGGCTCTAAAAAGGAATATTTAGAAAAGAGGATCAGTCCGGACATTGAGAAGATCATTCAAAGTAAGACTGTAAGGATAATATCCGATGAAAGTGCGGTACATCCCATTACAAATGATGAAGGAGAGAGTTTAGATTACAAGTCTCAGGTTATAGTGCCCATCGTATCCCAGGGGGATCCCATCGGCTCCATCATTTTCTTCAGCAAGGATAAAGAGCATACCCTTGGGGAAACGGAGCTTAAAGCGGCCGAAATTGCGGCTCATTTTCTCGCAAAGCAGATGGATAACTAATGTAAGGTTCAAAAGGGATATTGAAGGCAAGGCGCAGACCCCCTCGGCTGAATGAGCCGCCAAGGGGCCTGCGCCTTGTTTGCCTATCTCTGCTATTCCGGCGTTTCGTTAAACTATTGGATTTATAACATGCCGATAGATTTTTATTTTCCTCTGTGCTATAATGTGCCGTACGGAGGTGAGGCCAATGCTTTTCAGGAATATTACCATTTTAGATGAGAATCTCAATGAGCGCAAAGCCATGTATGTTGGCACGAAGGAAGATCGGATCGCATACATCGGTGACAGTATACCGGAAGAGGATTTCGGTGAAGCTTATGACGGTGCAGGTAAGCTGCTGATGAGCGGCTTTTTCAATTCCCATGCGCATACCCCTATGACCCTGATGCGAGGCTACGGCGAAAACATGACTTTACATGACTGGCTTAATAAACGCATCTTTCCTTTTGAAGCGCACTTGACGGGGGATGATGTCTATTACGCTACGCTGCTAGGTATTGCCGAGTCGCTCCGTTTCGGTATTGTATCCACCACAGACATGTATTATTTCTGCGACCGAATGGCGGAAGCATTTATTGCAAGCGGGGCAAAGGCCAACATCGGCAGAGGCATCACCTGTTTTACCGATGAGGATCTGAAAGAAATTCCAGCCTATCGGGAATCAAAGGAGCTTTATGAACAATATAATGAAAACGGAGAAGGCAGGATCCGCATTGACATGAGTCTTCATGCAGAATACACTTCTACTCCTAAAATAGTTGCGCAGCTGGCTGAATTTACGAAAGAATTGGGAACGCAGATGCACGTTCATATTTCAGAAACGAAGGAAGAACATGAAGGATGTAAAGAGCGGCATCAAGGAAAAACACCCGTGGAATACCTGAACGACCTCGGCCTCCTGGACTGCAAGACCACGGCGGCTCACTGCGTTTACATCGAGGGAAATGACTATCTGATTTTAAAAGAAAAAGGTGTTACAGTTGCCAGTAACCCCATCAGCAATCTGAAGCTTGCCAGCGGTGTCTGCAACGTGCCCAAATTGTTAGAGGAAGGAATCAATGTGGCCATCGGCACGGACAGTGTGGCCAGTAACAATAGCCTTAATTTCATCGAGGAAATGAAATTTTTCGGGCTGCTTCACAAAGAAAGGTTTAAGGATCCCAGACTGACAACACCTCGGCAGACTTTGTACGCTGGAACCAGGGCGGGAGCACTGGGGCAGGGCAGGGAAGACACCGGACTGTTGAAAAAGGGATATAAAGCGGACCTTATCGTTTTGGATATTACGGGACCCCATATGTATCCCTCTCACGATTTGGCAAACAACCTTGTATATTCCGCTTCGGGAAGCGATGTGGTCCTGACCATGGTGGACGGAAGAGTTCTCTATCGGGAAGGACAGTATCTTACAATTGATATGGAGAAGGTTCGCTTTGAAACGGAGCGTTCCATCAGGAGAATTGTCGAGGCTTTGAAATAATGGCGAGAAAGACTTTTTTACAGGGAGCCGTAGTTTTGGGAATTGCCGGGCTCATCATAAAAGTGATGGGCGCGATTTTTCGCATACCCCTGGCCAACATTATCGGCGATACGGGAATGGGGTATTATCAGACGGCATACCCGGTCTACGTACTGCTTCTGACATTGTCTACGGCAGGTGTCCCTGTAGCCATCTCACGCATGGTGGCGGAACGCAATGCATTGGGTAACCCATATGAAGCCTATCGGGTTTTTCGCATATCCTTTGCGCTCCTCTTTGCCATCGGCATCAGCTCTTCGGCTGTTCTGTTTTTTGGCGCGGAAACCATTGTCAATTATCTTGGCAATCCGGGCGCAAAGATGGCCATGATGGCCATAGCGCCTGCTTTGCTCTTTGTACCGATGATGGCATCTTTTCGCGGATTTTTCCAAGGCCTGCAGAATATGAACCCTACGGCAATATCCCAGGTGATTGAGCAGCTTTTCCGGGTTTCGGCAGGGCTTACCTTGGCTGTTGTGCTTGTGGACAGGGGCCTTGAATATGCCGCTGCGGGTGCGTCCTTCGGCGCTACGGCAGGTTCCGTGGTGGGGCTGGCTACGGTAGTCGGCTTATTCCTGTATCACAGGAGGAGCATCCAAAAGGGCATTTCCGGAGCAAAAGGTGAAAGAAGGGAAAAGAGCAGCAGGATTCTGTTGCAGATTTTGGCCATCGCCATACCCATAACCATCGGCGCGGCTATAATGCCCATTATGAATACCATAGATGTGGCCATCGTTATCAAAAGATTGGCTGCCAGCGGCTTTACCCCCGATGCGGCCAACAGTCTGTATGGGCAGCTGACCGGAATGGCGGGACCTTTGATCAACTTCCCGCAAGTTTTGACCCAGGCAATAGCCATGAGCCTGGTTCCTGCAGTTGCGGCTGCTTATAAGCGTAAAGAAATGGATTTTCTCCGGTATAACGTGGAGCTGGGACTGCGGACTTCCTTGCTTTTAGGATTGCCCTGCGCGCTAGGTTTGATGACTTTATCGGAACCTATCATGCTGCTGCTCTATCCTGCTCAGCGAGCCAGCGCCATAAGCGCTGCCCCGAGCCTGTTTATCCTCTCTTTCGGTGTAATCTTTTTGGCCACGGTGCAGACCCTTACAGGCGTACTGCAGGGAATCGGCAAGCAATTGATTTCGGTAAGGAATTTGGCCATCGGAGCCTTGGCTAAGGTGGCGCTGACCTATTATTTGACGGCGATTCCGTCTATAAATATTCGGGGAGCGGCAGTAGGGACCGTATGCGCTTATATTGTGGCATCCACTCTGAATTTGATTGCGGTGAGTAAATATACGGGAGCAAGATTTGACCTCCGGCTGACGATAATTAAACCTTTAATCTCGGGTTTGGTTATGAGCGGATTTGTTTTTGGCACCCACCGTCTTGTTTACATTGTTTTGGGGAATATTATGAGCAGTATCAATAAGGCAAACGCTTTGGCTACTGCTTTGGCTATTTTGGTGGGCGCTGTGGTTTATTGCGTGATGCTCTTTAAAACCAAGGCGATTACAAGCGAGGAGTTGAAGCTTCTTCCTAAGGGAGATAAGTGGATTCGGCTATTTGACAGGTTTAAAAAATAATAGTATGAGGGATTATATTAATGTATGAAGAATTATACAAAGAAGGAAAGACAGCAGCGGAAGCCATAGAACGGCTTCAAAAAGTCATCTCTTTGTTAAGGAGCGAGAATGGCTGTCCCTGGGATAAAGCCCAGACCCATGAAAGCCTGAAAGTATGTCTCGTTGAAGAGGCTTACGAGGTTTCGGAAGCAATCGATAACTTGGATTGGGATAACTTGGAGGAAGAACTGGGTGATGTACTGCTTCAGGTAGTTTTTCATGGAGATCTTGGACAAGCCGAGGGGATATTTGATCTTAGGAGCATCGCAAATCGAGTTTGCGAAAAAATGATACGTCGCCATCCCCATGTTTTTTCAAATATTAGAGCGGAAAGTATTGACACAGCCCTTGAAAAATGGGAAAATATGAAAAAGAAAGAGAAGCCAAGTACCTTGACAGAGTCCATGCGGGATATTCCCAAAGCTCTGCCTGCATTGAGAAAGAGTATGAAGATCCAATCAAAGGCTGCGGAAGTAGGATTTGATTGGGATGACGTGGCTCCTGCATTTGAAAAGATACGTGAGGAGACCCAGGAACTTACAGAGGCATACCAAGAAGGAGACTTTGGGAAAGTACGCGATGAACTGGGTGACCTGCTTTTCGCGGTGGTGAACGTCGCTAGATTCCTAAAGATCGATCCTGAAGACGCTTTGAATTTTACTTCACAGAGATTTATAAAAAGGTTTAGCTTCATTGAAGAAGCAGCTCGTGCGGAAGGTCGTCGTTTGGAATCGATGGCGCTCTCAGAGATGGACAAGCTCTGGGAAGAAGCAAAAAAGCGAGAACCCAAAAATAAATGAAAATGTGAAGTAGAATGAAGAGATAGAAATTATTCAATTATTCATTGAAGGAGGTAGGATTCGTGAACAAAGCAGAATTAGTTGCCTGCGTAGCAGAGAAAACCGGCTTTACCAAGAAGGATGCTGAAGCTGCAGTAAACGCTTTTGTCAGCTGTGTAGAAGAAACTCTTGTAAAAGGTGAAAAGGTACAGCTGATCGGTTTCGGAACCTTCGAGACCAGACAAAGAAAAGCCAGACAAGGCAGAAACCCGAGAAAGCCGGACGAAGTAATCAAGATTGCTGCTTCGAAAGCTCCTGTTTTCAAAGCAGGTAAAGCCTTAAAGGATGCTGTTAACAAATAATACATTTTTTTAGAAGAGGCAGCAGTTGCTGCCTTTTTTCTTTTGCATGGAGGAAGCATGAGAATTGATAAGTATCTAAAGAATTCCAGAATAATTAAGCGCAGAACCGTGGCGAAGGAAGCATGCGAACAGGGTAGAATTCTAATTAACGGCAAGGTTGCAAAACCCGGCAGCGAAGTCAATCCAGGGGATGTGGTAGTAATCGGATTCGCCTCCAAGGAGATCAAAATTTTAGTGACTGCGGTTCCCGAACATGTGACGAAGGAGGATGCGGCTTCCATGTACGAGGTTCTTCCCTGACTTCTAGTAATAGAACTGAAAAAAATGGCAACAATAACTAACGGTGGTCTGTTTCTGCAGCGCCGTTAGTTTTTATTTTACTTGGGAGAATGTATGAAGATCGGAATTCCCGAGGCTCTTCTCTTTCAGAGATATGAGCCTTTTGTCAGAGCGTTTTTCGACAACCTGGAAGTGGATGCGGTTTATTCGGGTCCTTCAAATCGCGATATCCTGGAGCGGGGAATTAGGTATTGCGTCGATGAAGCATGTCTGCCGATAAAAATATTTCAAGGTCATGTATCCAAGCTGCAGGAAGAGTGCGACAAGGTAATAGTCCCCAGATTGATGAAATGCGAGTTCGGTGACTCTATTTGCCCGAAGTTTGCCGGGCTGCCGGAACTGGTGGGGAAAGGGAGAATGGGCGGTAAAATAATTTTTACTGAGCCCTTGTATTTAAACGACAGGAATAAGCTGCGTAAGGCGGTTATAAAACAAAGAAAACAAATTGGCGCATCAAAGGCAAAGGTGGAGAAAGCATTCCGGGCAGTCGAAGGACTGGCGTGTGTACGGACGCAGGGAAATGGCCGGAAAGCGGAGACCGCAATAGCGGATAATGGAGGGATCGGTAATATGGAAGGCGAAATGGGCATAAGCGATTCCGTAAGCAGGGTGGCGCTGCTTGGGCACCCGTACAACATTTTTGATCCTTTTGCGAACATGAATCTGATCAGCAAGCTGAAGCGCTTAGGGGTTCGACCCGTTACCGGAGAAGAACTGTCACGGGAGGATATGGACGGACAGCTGACCGGCTTGATGAAAGCGCCTTATTGGCTGTTCTACAAGGAGAATTTCGGTAAAGCTATGGCCATGTTAAAGAAAGGAGGTGTAGACGGGATCCTCTATGTCTCCTCCTTCTGCTGCGGTACGGATTCCGTAACCATCGAGATGATAAAAAGCAGAATCGGGGATTTCCCGATGCTGGTTTTGAAATTGGATGAACATACGGCGGAAGCCGGGGTGGATACTCGGCTGGAAGCCTTCGCCGAGCTTCTGGAACGGCGACGCAAATTGTAATTATATTTCTTGGAGCGAGGGGTTGCTCTCCCGCTCGATGGCTACGCGCCGCGTGCCGTACGATTTAGACGGCCCGTCCTGCCCGGTTGGCACTTGCTTGCACTCGCCGGATCGCAACCCCTACGACTCCAAAAATTGTGTTTGAGGACTGACAATTTTTACAATTGCAGTTTCATGGGATAAATCAACTAAAATCGTTTAAATGGCTAAAAATAGTTGATTATTATTTGGAGAAATGCCAATAACGAGGGTGAAAACAAGATGAAATCAACTAAAATTGCAGTAAAAATAAAATTTAGCTGACTTTTTCATGAAAAAATCAACTAAAAAAGCAAATTTAACAAATAATAGTTGATTTACAGGCTGCAGAGAGCGAAGTATTTACAATATATGGATATTTATCAACTAAAATATAGCTTTTGTAGATTATTGGTTGATTTTTGGTTGGGCCATACTATACAGGAAGGTCTTTAATATCAATTTGAGAGGAAGAACTGCATGAAGCTTACTTTTCCCAGGATCGGGGACAGTCATATTTACGGGCGTCTGCTTTTCAAAGAATTAGGCATAGATATCATCATTCCCGCTCCCAATAGCGCTGAGGGTCTGGAGCGGGGTGCGTCCAAGGCTCCGGAAGATATTTGCCTTCCTTTTAAACTGATGATAGATAATTTGCTTTCTGCCTGGGAACAGGGCGCGGATACGGTTGTTATGCCCGCTACCATGGGGCCTTGTAGATTGGGTGAGTATGGAGAACTGCTTGCCGTTACCATGAAAAAGCAAGGGTGCGACTTTCGATGGATATTGCTGGATTCCGTTTCGGCCATAGGCTTGAAGGAGTTGCTGCATCGCCTTGCTCAGTTAGTAGAGGATTCTCCCTGCGGCAAGGGGAAAATCTTCCTGGCGCTGTACAAGACCTACTCTCTCATAAAGGAATTTGAAAAACTGGAAGCGGAGGTTCGCATGCTTAGTCCCTTCGATAAAAAAGTCGGTTCTTCAAAATCCGCTTTAAGAGCCTGTCGAAGGGCTTTAGAACAGGCAGACAGACTTTCCGATGCCATAAACATAGTCAGGCAATGCAGAAGGGAGCTTAACAGCCTTGCGCGTGATAAAAGCAGACGCCCGCTAAGATTGTTAGTTACGGGAGAAATCTATACGCAGATCGATGCCTTTGCCAATCATCATATAGAAAATACTCTGATGGATCTGGGTGTGTCCTTTGAAAAGAACATCAGCATCGGTTGGTGGATTCGAAATACTGTATTGAATCCTTTTGGAGGGATGCTGGCAGAGACGAAAAGAAATCCACTTATGCCCCATCGCATCGGAGGATACGCAAAGGAAACTGTCAATGAAGCCCTCCGTTGCAGAAAGGAAGGTTTTGATGGGATTCTTCAGCTGTTTCCCGTGGGGTGCATGCCAGAAATTGTAGCAAAGTCGGTGTTTGACGGATTGGCAAAGGATGAGAGCCTGCCTGTGCTCTCCATCGTATACGATGAAATGGGAGGCGAGGCGGGATATCTCACTCGGATTGAAGCTTTTATAGATATGTTGGAAAGAAAGAGGGATATGAAATATGTACTATCTGGGGCTAGATGTAGGATCGGTAAGCACGGATTTTGTTGTAATGGACGAGAATCTTGAGATCGTGGATCAACTGTACCTGAAGACAAAGGGGGCGCCCATCGATGCTGTCAAGGAGGGGTTGCGGCAGCTGTCCGGCCGCTTCCGGGACGAGGAGATTCTGGGTGTAGGGACCACCGGAAGCGGCCGGGCGCTGGCCTCGGCCATCGCCGGCGGGGATGTGGTGAAAAACGAGATCACCGCCCACGCCGTAGCTGCCGCCACCCTGGATCCGGAGATACGAACCGTGCTTGAGATCGGAGGACAGGACTCAAAAATCATTTTGCTTCGGAACGGGGTCATTTCGGATTTTGCTATGAATACGGTCTGCGCAGCAGGCACCGGATCTTTTTTGGATCGCCAGGCGGAACGTCTGGGAGTTTCAGTGGAGGATTTGGGAAAAATGGCTGCCATGGCGGAAAGTCCCGTAAGTATTGCGGGAAGATGTGCTGTGTTCGCGGAATCGGACATCATACATAAGCAGCAGCTTGGATGTAGGATGGAAGATATCATTGCGGGCATGTCAAAGGCGCTGGTGCGCAACTATTTATCCAACGTAGCCAAAGGAAAGACGATTCTGCCGAAAATTTGCTTTCAAGGGGGAGTGGCCGCCAACGAAGGGATTCGCAGAGCCTTTGAGGAAACGCTGGGAATGTCTGTAATCGTTCCGGAATATCACAAAGTAATGGGGGCTTTCGGCGCAGCTATATTGGCCAAAGAAAAAATTCAGAGATCAGCTGTCAAATCCAAGTTCCGAGGATTTAAAACAGGCAATGAGTCCATCGAAAGCCGCAGCTTCAACTGCAGAGACTGCGATAATCGCTGCCAGGTCACTGTGCTGTATTCGGATGACCGACAGCTGGGCTGTTTTTCCGACCGCTGCGGTAAGTACCAAAACAGAGGCTCTTAGCTTTGTGGCTTAAAGCAATTCTTTATCAAGTCTTTTATATAACAGGTAGACGATCAGACCTTCCAAGACAGTCACAACAATAGCTATGGGGGCGCGCAGCACTAATAGCTCCAGATAACCGGTTCCGTATAGCCCGGATAACAGCCAGGTAGTCAGGCCGATGCTGGTTACCAGGTTTGTGATGAAGATGATCACATAGATGCGCCAGATGCGAATTTCCTTTAGAAGCAGTGGTTTTAATAGAGCCGGCAGTACTCCTACCAGAATGGGAGGAATGGTTAAGGGCGGGTACCAGGGAAAAGGGGAGAAGAGTGTGGCTCCCACGATGTCTGCCACCGCTCCCGTAAATCCACCCGCTACAGGTCCCAAAAGAAGGCTTGCCAGTAAGATGGGGATGCTTCCAAAACTGATGCGAGCGCTTTGGGTGAGCCAGATTACCATAAACCGGGACAATATAATGCTTATTGCCGCGAAAAGTGCCATGAGTATCAGAGTCTTAGTGTTAAATTTTTTCATAAAAAAATCCTCTTATTCGTAGTGTAGTTACTACACTAAAGAAGGAAGGAATCTCATTCGTATTCTCCTTTAATGCAGTAGCGGACGCAATATTGTATCGCAACAAACGTTTTTCGTTCATGGGCAACATCCCATCCCATGACACTGTGTCCCGAAAACTCAGGACGTACGCACAATATCTACTCTACTTTTCACAAGAATAGCACGATCACAATATATTTTCAATAGTGACGAGTTCATTTTCGTAAAGGAACAAAAGAAGGTGACGAAGATCTGACAACTCTGCGATTGCAGAGCTTTCATCATGGGTACGGCAATAAGCTCCTGCTCGGACCAAAGACGATTCCACATCACTTATGGATATGGCGTCAAAAAATAAGGAGTAAACCAGGCGCCGATCTTGCCATCTCCTGGACACACGAGTCACGGCATCCTGCGCCTGGGTCCAATCATCGGCTTCTATCGAAGCGACGGCAACATCAATATCCGTTACCATCTTATCGACATCAACATCTGCATAGCCGATAAAGACACTCCAAATCACCAACAACACAACCGTTACAGCAATGGAAGTCCACAATGCTTTCATTGCATATCACTCTCCCGGGGCCCATTTCCCGCATTGTTTGGTTCGGATGAAATCTTTGTCTTAGGATGTATATATATCAATCCGTTTTCGTCAATAAAGCTGAGAAATACCTGACTGTAGTCGGTAATGCCCCGGGCAGCAAGCCGTTGCCTCAGCGTCTCTTCGTCCAGTGAGGAACGAAGAAGATTCTTTCGGCATAACATTCCGTCGGCGATCAACACCATGGGCAGACCTTCAACACCCGTAGGGATTCCCAGGTCTTCCTTCGTAACCGGACCCTTCTCCGGCTTGGGAATGACGCTCATATCGCCGTTAGCTTCCAGAATTGCATACTCTACATCCGCAATGGAAGGATAATTTTTAATGCGCAGCTGCTGACTGAGATCATCGATGGTTATACGATACTTCTTCATTACCTTTTCGTTTACACGGCCTTTTTCTATTATAATAGAAGCCTTGCCTTTTACGATGTTGGTAATAGCGGGGCTTTTAACGGACAATATGGAGATAATGATCTGGATCAGGAGCAGTCCTATCATGGCCGACACTCCCGTTATAACAGATACATCCGGTGATGTAATCGCAAGGGTGGCCAGTTCGGCAATCATAAAAAGTGCAACCAGCTGAAAGGGATCCATTTTAGACAATTCTCCCTTCCCCATAACCCGGATTACGAATAAAGCCACCACATAGAGAATGGCGGTTCGTAAAAAAATATTGATCAACGAATCCTCCTCCTGCGCTCTTTCAATTATTTACATTTATCCTGTGCAAATGCTTTGCTTGTTATTCTGAAGTTTGATAGAATCAATGTGCACCATTACAACTTTGATGCGAAAACGCGGAGCGCAAAAAGATGAAAACCCATGCAAGTTACTTTTCTGGCTTTTATATTTTCAGCTATGCAGCAATCGGAGCATTGTTTCCGCTGATTGCTCAATATCTGCATGGAATCGGCTTTTCCGGTGGTCAGATTGGAGTTATCACGGCTTCGTCAACCGCAATCGGCATTCTTTCCAACTCTTTTTGGGGCGGTATCTATCACAGAATGCATAGGAGCAAAAAACTGATTCTGCTGCTCTGCGTTATAACGGCGGTGTTGTCGCTGCTGTTAATGTCGGTGGGGAAGTTCTGGATATTTCTTCTATTATATATCCTTGTGTTTTTCTTCGAAAATCCCATATTTCCCCTGATTGACTCCACCATCATGGAAGCGGAGTATCCCTTCGGGACGGCCAGGAAATGGGGGGCCGTGGGGTTTGCCCTGGGGATCGGTGTGGCCGGCGCGGTGGCAGATCCTTTCGGCCTGCAGTCTGTTTTCCCCATGTTTGCCATATTCTTTTTACTCACAGCATTGCTTATATGGATAAGCTTGAAAGGAAAAAAGGGTCTTGTTTCAATGGATGACCCGCCCCCATTACATCCGAAACATCCGGACAGCGAGGAAGGACTCGGAAAACCGAAAACAAAAGGCGGCTATAAAGATCTGTTTCACAACGGAAAGTACGTGGCTTTGCTCTTAAGTTCTTTTTTCTTCATCGGTCCCACTTTTGCGCACAATACATATTTTAGCTTCCTTTATATAGGGGCGGGGGGGACAATAGCCGGAATGGGTTTAGTACTCCTGCTGATGGTGATCAGCGAAGCGCCTTTTATGGCCTGGTCCCAGCGGATTTCTTCTGCGCTGACCATGGAGAGAGCTATTTTATTGGCTATGTCTGTTTCCGCTGTGCGCTTTCTCTGGTACAGTACAAGTCCCTCGCCCGAACTGTTGGCGGCAATTTTTTTCCTGCAGGGAATCGCCAACGGCATCGGGATCGTAGAAATTACGAAATATGTCGCTAAGCTGGTGGGGCCGGCCATGGTGTCTTTGGCCATACCGCTTTACACGGCGGTGTCCTCCAATTGCGGAGCCATCACATGTCAATTTTTCGGCGGCCTTATCGTGGAGAACTACGGCGGACAAGGCGTCTATTTGTTCTATGGCTTGCTCAATGTGGTGGGCATATTGATTTATCTGTTGTTCGGCCTATACAAGCATCAGCCGAGGCTTCGGTAGAGAGGCCAAAGTTTGTCGCAGGGGCCAATTCGATGTGGATTAACTGAACGTCAATGGGAAGATGAAAGGCAATAAGATACTTATAAATAATGTAGGAAAGAAGCAAAATTGGTAAGGATTTACGCTATTTAAAAACAACTTGTTTTTTGTCGCAGAAAAATGAAAAAAGGTGTTGACAGTTTTGAAATAGGATGCTATTCTGATAAAGCTGTCGCTCAGAACCGCGCCTCCGGGAGGGGGTGGAGGGGAAAAAGAAAAGAAGAAGACCAACAAAAGGTAATTGACATAGCAGAGCGAAAGTGATATATTAATTAGGCCACTCGATGAGGGCAAGCCTTAAAGAGTGGAGTCGGTTAGACCGACGCAGCCGGGGAATCGGCGAAGAACCTTGGAAACTTCATAGTGCAGAAATTTAGTCAAAAAGACTAAAATGTACCAAGAAACGTTCAATGAAAATTGGACGGGTCAACGTACGATTCTTTAGTAAGAACCGAGAAACGCAAAGACGTTCTCATGAGCAAGGTGTTAAGATCGAAAGATCTTAAGATACAAGTAACAAAGAGTTTGATCCTGGCTCAGGATGAACGCTGGCGGCGTGCCTAACACATGCAAGTCGAGCGTGAACCCTTGGAATGAAACTTCGGTCGAATGAAGAGGGGGAAAGCGGCGGACGGGTGAGTAACGCGTAGGTAACCTGCCCCATACAGAGGGATAGCCTCGGGAAACCGGGATTAAGACCTCATAACACCGTTTCTTCGCATGAAGGGATGGTCAAAGATTTATCGGTATGGGATGGGCCTGCGTCTGATTAGCTGGTTGGTGAGGTAACGGCTCACCAAGGCGACGATCAGTAGCCGACCTGAGAGGGTAATCGGCCACATTGGAACTGAGACACGGTCCAAACTCCTACGGGAGGCAGCAGTGGGGAATATTGCACAATGGGCGAAAGCCTGATGCAGCAACGCCGCGTGAGCGAAGAAGGCCTTTGGGTCGTAAAGCTCTGTCGGGAAGGAAGATAATGACGGTACTTCCCGAGGAAGCCCCGGCTAACTACGTGCCAGCAGCCGCGGTAATACGTAGGGGGCGAGCGTTATCCGGAATTACTGGGCGTAAAGAGTGCGTAGGTGGTTGCTTAAGCGTGGGGTGAAAGGCAATGGCTTAACCATTGTGAGCCTCGCGAACTGGGCGACTTGAGTGCAGGAGAGGAAAGCGGAATTCCTAGTGTAGCGGTGAAATGCGTAGATATTAGGAGGAACACCAGTGGCGAAGGCGGCTTTCTGGACTGTAACTGACACTGAGGCACGAAAGCGTGGGGAGCAAACAGGATTAGATACCCTGGTAGTCCACGCCGTAAACGATGAGCACTAGGTGTCGGGGCCGCAAGGTTTCGGTGCCGCAGTTAACGCATTAAGTGCTCCGCCTGGGGAGTACGCACGCAAGTGTGAAACTCAAAGGAATTGACGGGGACCCGCACAAGCAGCGGAGCATGTGGTTTAATTCGAAGCAACGCGAAGAACCTTACCAGGGCTTGACATCCCTCTGACAGGTGGGTAACGCCACCCTCCCTTCGGGGCGGAGGAGACAGGTGGTGCATGGTTGTCGTCAGCTCGTGTCGTGAGATGTTGGGTTAAGTCCCGCAACGAGCGCAACCCTTGTCATTAGTTGCCATCAGGTAAAGCTGGGCACTCTAGTGAGACTGCCGGGGATAACTCGGAGGAAGGTGGGGATGACGTCAAATCATCATGCCCCTTATGTTCTGGGCTACACACGTGCTACAATGGCCGGTACAGAGAGAGGCAAACCCGCGAGGGGGAGCAAAACTCAAAAGCCGGTCCCAGTTCGGATTGCAGGCTGAAACTCGCCTGCATGAAGTCGGAGTTGCTAGTAATCGCGAATCAGAATGTCGCGGTGAATACGTTCCCGGGTCTTGTACACACCGCCCGTCACACCACGGAAGTTGGGGGCGCCCGAAGTCGGCCAGTAAATAGGTTGCCTAAGGCGAAATCAATGACTGGGGTGAAGTCGTAACAAGGTAGCCGTATCGGAAGGTGCGGCTGGATCACCTCCTTTCTAAGGAGACTTAAATTTCTGCACTATGAGTTTTATATATGGGCTTGTAGCTCAGGTGGTTAGAGCGCGCGCCTGATAAGCGCGAGGTCGGTGGTTCGAGTCCACCCAAGCCCACCACAGTGTACCCTGTACACACCGACGCGAGTCGGGCGGCTGCTCTGGCAGCCATCGTACCTTGAAAACTGAACAATGTAGAGAAAAATTTACAACGAAAAGAAATCGAGAAAAGTAGAAACATCACTAAGAGTCTTTAAGAAGGCTGAAAAAGGGTGATAACTACAATTTCAAAATTACTTTGAAAGTAAACCGAGAAACCAGAATTCTTTAACAAGTCTGCTACGCTAGGCAGACGAAATTCGCTGGTCAAGCGAATAAGAGCATAAGGTGGATGCCTTGGCACTAGGAGCCGAAGAAGGACGTGGTAAGCTGCGAAAAGCTGCGGTGAGGCGCAAACAGCCGTTGACCCGCAGATGTCCGAATGAGGGAACTCACCTGGGGTAATGCCCAGGTACCCCGTGATGAATCAAATAGTCACGGAGGAGGCAACCCGGGGAACTGAAACATCTAAGTACCCGGAGGAAAAGAAAGAAACATCGATTTCCTAAGTAGCGGCGAGCGAACGGGAAAGAGCCCAAACCACAGTTTACTGTGGGGTTGTGGACCACTCACAAGCCGCAGACGGCATAGACGAAGCTGCCTGGAAAGGCAGGCCGAAGAAGGTAAAAGCCCTGTAGTCGAAATGCTGAAAGCGGTGAGTGGCACCAGAGTACCACCGGGCACGTGAAACCCGGTGGGAAGCAGGGGGGCCCACCCCCCAAGGCTAAATACTACCTAGTGACCGATAGAGGATAGTACCGTGAGGGAAAGGTGAAAAGAACCCCGGGAGGGGAGTGAAATAGAACCTGAAACCTTATGCTTACAAGCAAAGGGAGCGCAAGTGACCTTGTACTTTTTGTAGAACGGGCCAACGAGTTATGGTATGCAGCGAGGTTAAGGTGTTTTGCACCGGAGCCGAAGCGAAAGCGAGTCTTAAATGGGCGACTAGTTGCATGCTGTAGACCCGAAACCGGGTGACCTATCCATGTGCAGGTTGAAGTATCCGTAAAAGGATATGGAGGACCGAACCCATGTCTGTGAAAAAGGCTGGGATGACGTGTGGATAGCGGTGAAATTCCAATCGAACCCGGAGATAGCTGGTTCTCCTCGAAATAGCTTTAGGGCTAGCCTCGGGAAGAGATACACGGAGGTAGAGCACTGAATGTTCTAGGGGCCTTCACCGGTTACCGAAAACTATCAAACTCCGAATGCCGTAGTATTGCTGCCCGGGAGTCAGACTATGTGAGATAAGTTTCATAGTCGAGAGGGAAACAACCCAGACCAACAGCTAAGGTCCCTAAGTGTAAGTTAAGTGGAAAAGGATGTGGAGTTGCAAAGACAGCTAGGATGTTGGCTTAGAAGCAGCCATCCATTCAAAGAGTGCGTAATAGCTCACTAGTCGAGTGACTCTGCGCCGAAGATAAACGGGGCTGAAACTTACCACCGAAGCTTTGGAATGATCCTAACGGATTGTTGGTAGAGGAGCATCGTGTACGGGCAGAAGCGGAACTGGAAGGTTCCGTGGACTGTACAGGAGAGAGAATGTTGGCATGAGTAGCGAGAGCAAGGTGAGAATCCTTGCCGCCGAAAATCTAAGGATTCCTGAGGAAGGCTCGTCCGCTCAGGGTAAGTCGGGACCTAAGCCGAGGGCGAAAGCCGTAGGTGATGGACAACTGGTTGAGATTCCAGTACCACCGAAAGTCGTTTGAGCGAAGTGGGGACACAGGAGGATAAGCTGAGCGCGCCGTTGGTTGAGCGCGTCGAAGCGTCGAGGGAGAGTTGGCAGGCAAATCCACCGACTCAATTCCAAGGCGTGACCGGGAGGGAAATTAGAGTACCGAAGCAGCTGATTTCACACTGTCAAGAAAAGCCGCTAGCGAGACTGTAGGTGCCCGTACCGCAAACCGACACAGGTAGATGAGGAGAGAATCCTAAGGCGAGCGAGAGAACTATTGTTAAGGAACTCGGCAAAATGACCCCGTAACTTCGGGAGAAGGGGTGCCTGCGCAAGCAGGCCGCAGTGAAATGGCCCAGGCGACTGTTTACCACAAACACAGGTCTCTGCTAAAGCGAAAGCTGAAGTATAGGGGCTGACGCCTGCCCGGTGCTGGAAGGTTAAGGGGACGTGTTAGCGCAAGCGAAGCACTGAACTTAAGCCCCAGTAAACGGCGGCCGTAACTATAACGGTCCTAAGGTAGCGAAATTCCTTGTCGGGTAAGTTCCGACCCGCACGAAAGGCGTAACGATCTGGGCACTGTCTCAACAATAGACTCGGCGAAATTGTAGTACCGGTAAAGATGCCGGTTACCCGCAGCAGGACGGAAAGACCCCGTGGAGCTTTACTGCAGTTTGATATTGGATTTCGGCGTTGCATGTACAGAATAGGTGGGAGACTGAGAAGCCAGTACGCCAGTATTGGTGGAGTCGCCTTTGGGATACCACTCTTGCAACGTTGAAGTTCTAACCATGTGCCGTAATCCGGTACTGGGACATTGTCTGACGGGCAGTTTGACTGGGGCGGTCGCCTCCTAAAAGGTAACGGAGGCGCCCAAAGGTTCCCTCAGCGCGGTCGGAAATCGCGCGAAGAGTGTAAAGGCAAAAGGGAGCTTGACTGCGAGACCTACAAGTCGAGCAGGGACGAAAGTCGGGCTTAGTGATCCGGTGGTTCCGAGTGGAAGGGCCATCGCTCAACGGATAAAAGCTACCCCGGGGATAACAGGCTTATACCCCCCAAGAGTCCACATCGACGGGGGTGTTTGGCACCTCGATGTCGGCTCGTCTCATCCTGGGGCTGAAGCAGGTCCCAAGGGTTGGGCTGTTCGCCCATTAAAGAGGTACGCGAGCTGGGTTCAGAACGTCGTGAGACAGTTCGGTCCCTATCCGCTGTGGGCGTTGGAAATTTGCGTGGAGCTGTCCCTAGTACGAGAGGACCGGGATGGACATACCTCTGGTGTACCAGTTGTCCTGCCAAGGGCATCGCTGGGTAGCTAAGTATGGACGGGATAAGCGCTGAAAGCATCTAAGTGCGAAGCCCCCCACAAGAATAGATTTCCTTCAGTTTAACTGATAAGACCCGTGGGAGACTACCACGTTGATAGGTCGGAGGTGAAAGTACAGTAATGTATTTAGCTGACCGATACTAATAGGTCGAACGCTTGACCAATGGTTTTAGGATCTACATTGTTCAGTTTTGAGGGTACGCCCTCAATGATTGCGAAGGGAATTTTTCGTAATGCAAGGCGCGCGACGGGAAACGAAGCGGAGCGTATACAGACATACGTGAGCATCGGATTACCGGAGCAGCAACACAGCAGTACGGAAAATTAACGAGCAAGCATCTGGTGAGTATAGCGGGGAGGCTACACCTGTTCCCATCTCGAACACAGAAGTTAAGCTCCTCAGCGCCGACGGTACTTGGTGGGAGACTGCCTGGGAGAATAGGTCCTTGCCAGTTTTGAAAAGAGAAAAGGGAGA
>JBMNMN010000014.1:0-13461 GCA_050953365.1 Anaerovoracaceae bacterium
AACTCAAGAAATGCCTTGTATTGATACGCAAACGCGTATGTGATATCATTTTCTTATTAGTGCAGAGAGTTTTCCGGTGCTTTGGAAGCGGGCGCATGGTCCCGGAACCCAAAGCAGGAGAACCCTCCATAAGGAGGAGAAAATGAGATACATTGATTTAAGAAGCGACACTGTTACCATGCCCACGGAAGAGATGCGGAAAGCCATGGCCGAAGCGGAAGTGGGCGACGATGTTTATGAGGATGACCCTACGTTAAATCGCTTGCAGGAGCTGGCGGCGGAGATGGTGGGAAAAGAAGCCGCTCTATTCGTTCCCAGCGGAACCTTTGGAAACCAGCTCTGCGTTCTGACTCATACTCTTCGAGGCGATGAGGTAATTCTGGGCAAAGACTGCCACATAGTACTTCACGAAGTGGGCAGCGCCGCGGTTATCGCAGGTGTGCAGCTTCGCACCCTCGACAGTAAAAACGGCATGTTGGACCCCGCTCAGGTGGAAGCGGCAATCCGTCCGGAAGACGATATTCACTATCCGCACACCGGATTGATATGTGTCGAAAATGCCCATGGTCTAGGAACGGCGATTCCCGTTGAGAATCTTCGGGCCATTAAGGAAATCGGAGAAAAATACGGCATTCCGGTTCACATGGACGGCGCCAGAATCTTCAACGCGGCGACGGCTCTCGGGGTAGACGCGAAGGAAATAGCGGCTTGCGCCGATTCCGTCATGTTCTGCCTTTCAAAGGGGCTGGCAGCTCCCGTTGGGTCCATGGTGGCAGGGACGAAACAATTCATAGAGAAAGCGAGAAAAAACAGGAAGCTCATGGGTGGCGGAATGCGTCAGACGGGTATACTTGCCGCCGCGGGCATTATTGCTTTGGAGAAGATGACGGAGCGTCTTCATGTGGACCATGAAAACGCGGCATATTTAGCCGACCAACTCTCCCGCATCCCGGGAGTAAAAGTCAGAGCCGACCGGCTCGATATCAACATGGTATTCTTTGAGATGGGCCCCGAAGTGGTTCCCGCCCAAAAGTTGATTGACCATTTCTTTGAAAACGGAATCAAGATCAGCGGTCCGGAAGACGGTGAATGGCGTTTTGTGACCAACGTGGATGTCACAAGAGATGACATAGATTTCGTGTTGCAGAAATTCAGAGAGTGCCTGCAGACGGAATAATTGATAGTGTCTACTAAGCTATGAAAAAACAAAGAAAGCACCTTGAGAGCTGAATAACGAAGATTGAACATAAGAAGAGTGTTTAGATGAGCAGGATTAGACGCAATTAAGGGCTTCGGACAGGTATGCCGAAGCCCATCAGAGCAGTATAATCCAGTTACTGCTGTCAAGGGGCGGGTAGTATTTCCTGCGCGAGCGCAGAAAATCTCCACCCTTATACCCTTGACAGAGCGACAGTGTCTTTTATGCGGACTGAATGTTGAGAAGGTGACGCTGAGAGAGTTCAATAAGCTTCTGCCATTTGGCCGGCATATTCGGCAGCGATTCAAGCTCCGGAATCTGGTTGAGAGGCTTCCAATAACTGTAGGCATGCGGCCTTAGGAAATTGTAGTAAGCGACGAACACGGCGACGTGGGAGTCTGCGCCAGAAAAGGAGCCGTATCCATTGGTTACACGATAGGAGTGCTTGAACGTGCGGTTAAGACGCTCAATGGTCTGCTTAAGCCAGCGGTGCTCCGTTGAAACAGGATCCTTGTTGGTGAGACCAATCACCTGTGTTACATCAAAATCCATTCCCTGCATCTGAAACTGAAGACCCGCGAGGTTGTAAACGGAGTATCCGTCAGCGATGAACTTCAGAGCCTTGCCGGGAAAGGGTGTGAAATGGGAGAATGCTCTACGCAAAGCGAGCATGCAGGGCTCAAGTGTCCTGGTACTGCTTACCGCATGGCCGATGATGGAACGCTTGATGGCATCCATGACAAGCCAGACATAATGATTGACGCCCTTGACCTTAACATAAGTCTCATCAGCAGCAAGGGAACTCGTGGGTTTGTAGTCGTAGTCGAGAGTGAATTGGGAGACGATGGCGGAGGCGGTGTGAACATACCGTGCAATCATGCCATGGGATATGGCAACACCATGTACGTCAAACATGACTCTCTGTGTCTGCCGGAAAGACAGGCTGCAGTTCACCACGTAGGTCAGACAAAGGCCCAGAATATGAGGGGAAAACTTGCGGAACTTGAAATTCACGCCTTTACCGGGAATCGAGGAGAGATCCATTTTGAAAAAATCAGTCGCAAATTCACGGTAGATGTAATGGAGTTTGAACCGGTAAGGATGCATACTGTATTCAGCACGATCCTCAGGAGAAAGCGCGGCAAGAGAGTTTTTGTAGAATTTACAGTGTTTGCTGACACACTTGTGGACGAAAAATCCTTTGCGGTCCTTCACCCTTGTGAGCGTGTTGCCGCAGTAAGGGCACTGAAGAAAGAATGTAGTAGCTGGCTTTCCTTGGAAGAAGCTGTTGCTGCAAACCTTGCATAAAAGCTGGCCACGGCCACCATTGTTGTCGTAGAGATACGTATGAGGAGCTCCGCAGTAGGGGCATACTGTACCTGTCTGCGGACCAGCGGAACTGCGTCTTGATACGGGCTTGAGAGGCTTGCCGAAAAGGCGCTCGTGCTCCCGAAGCAGCTTCCTGTAATCCTGCTTCTCGAAGGTGCGGATCACCGGCGGCTTGTCTACAGAAAGATGCTTGTACTTTGGGCTTCGTGAGTCGTAAGGCGGTTTCTTGGGAGTCAAGCCTTCGATGATGGAATTGAGTTCCTCAATCTTCGTTAATAGCGATTGAATAAGTTCAAACAAAAATGTTACAATGGTTTTCACAATGACTCCTTTCTCTTTGCGGGGAATGTTTGTAGTGAAACTATTGTACCGCAAAAAGGGGGGTCATTGTCTTTTTTCTTTAAAGGCACGTGAACCCATTGAAATATCAACAAATTAGTGGTGAACGCTAAGAAATTAGTAGACACTACGGAATAATTCAGGAGGACGAGAACATGAAAGTCGTAGCATTTAACGGAAGCCCCAGACGGGAGGGGAATACCTATCACGCAATCTGCACGGTTGCCGAAGAACTGGAAAAGGCCGGGATCGAAACGGAGATTATCCATGTGGGAAATAAGACTCTTTCCGGATGCATCGCCTGCGGCAAATGCGTAAAAAATAGAGATGAGCGATGCGCAATCCACGATGAAGTAAATGAGTGGATACAGAAAATGAAGTCTGCTGACGGGATCCTCTTCGGTTCACCCGTACATTTCTCCGGCATCGCAGGTAACATGAAAAGTTTCTTAGACAGGGCATTCTATGTATGTGGCGTTAATAAAGGGTTGCTACGGCATAAAGTGGGCGCTGCGGTCGTTGCAGTCAGGCGCTCGGGCGGCGTTGCCACTTGTGACCAGTTAAACCATTACATCAGTTACTCCGAAATGCTGATGGCGACTTCAAACTATTGGGATGTGATCTACGGCCGGATGCCGGGAGAGGCTCTGCAGGACGAGGAAGGAAAACAAATCATGAGGGTGCTGGGACGCAACATGGCCTGGCTTATGAAGTTGGTTGAGAGCGGAAGAGATCTTGTACCCGAACCGGAACTCGAGGCAAAGATCTTTACGAATTTCATACGATAGAAAGAAGCAAGCCCAAAGATAAAAACTCAGAATCAGAATATGATCTGAGTTTTTATCTTTGAGTTAATTTGAGTTAATTAGTATAGAAGAATATCCACGAATAGTTAAACTTTCCTTATTCACAAAGGATAAACACCAAGGAGGAACTCTTTATTATAGTTCCTCCAGTTGTTTTCTTACATTTTTCATAGTTCCTTCAGCCAATCGCTCACATCCGCATCGCTGGGCATCTGCCAATCTCCTTTGGAGGAGAGGCTGACGGTACCCACCTTGGGGCCGTCGGGAGCGCAGCTGCGCTTGAATTGATGCGCAAAGAACCGGCGATAAAAAACTTGCAGCCAGTGGCGGATGAAATCTTCGTCGTATTCGTCGGCAAAGGCGGTTTTGGCGATTGCCAGCAGCTTAGCCGGAGAGGTACCCCAGCGGACTGTATGATACAGGAAAAAGTCGTGGAGGACATAGGGACCCACCTTGTCTTCTGTTTTTTGTGCAATTTTCCCTTCCTCGTCGGGAGGCAGGAGTTCGGGGGAAACCGGGGTTTCCAGAACATCCTGCAGGGCAGCAGCCAGTTTTTCGTTGTCCTTGCAGAAGGATGAATCCTGGTTCGGCCCCGTGAGAACACATTGAATGAACCATTGAATCATAGCCCGGATGACGGTTTTCGGAACCCCTGCGTTGACGTTGTACATAGCCATATGGTCTCCGTTAAAGGTACTCCAGCCCAGGGCTCCTTCCGAAAGATCTCCCGTACCCACGTGGATACCGCCTTCCATATTGGCGATGTCCATCAATATTTGTGTTCGTTCTCTTGCCTGAGAGTTTTCGTAGATAGAGTCTTTCCTTTCGGGGTCGTGGGAAATGTCTTTGAAATGCAAGAGGACGGCTTCTTTTATGGGTATTTCCCGGATTTCTGCACCGATTGCCTCCATCATGGCCAAGGCGTTGGTATAGGTTTTGTCAGTGGTTCCGAATCCGGGCATGGTCACAGCGATTATATCGGAGGCCGGTTTATTTAACAGTTTCATGGCCTTTGCCGCCACCAAAAGCGCCAAGGTGGAATCGAGACCGCCGGATATGCCAAGAACCGCCTTCGTTGAGCCGGTATGCGCAAGGCGTCTGGCCAGCGCGACGGATTGGATTTCAAAAGCTTCGCGGCAGTTGGCTCTCACGGTTGCATCATTGGCCGGAATGAAAGGTGTTTTTGAGTAAGTTCTCATGAGGGGAACATCATTTTTCAGCAGAGGAAGCACCCGAAGGGTCACTTGCCGATATATGCCGGATGTGGAGACATCCGCCGCTTGTGCAAGTGCAGATGACTTTATGGACGCCGCAGGAGCGGTGCAAAAGCCGGAGACACCTGCCCTCTCGTTGACCAGTCTTTCAAAATCCATATCTGTTATTGTAAGCTTGGTGTCGAGGGATAGGCCTGAATCCTCTTTCAACAGCACGCCCCGCTCTGTAATCAGGCAATGCCCGCTGAAAACTCCGTCCGATGAGGATTCCCAGGCACCCGCCGAGGCGTATATATATCCGCACAGACAGTCTCTGCTTTTTTGAAGAACGGAATAGCGTCTGTGGGCGGTGGAGCCGACAAGCTCGCGACTCGCGGCGGAATTGCAGAGAATATGGGCGCCGGCAAGGCAAAGTCTTGCGCCGGGAGAAACGGGAGCATATAGATCCTCGTCCACTTCGATGCCGATGGCGATGCCGCTCTCCGGATCACGAAATACCAACTTTCCGAAAGGAATTTCACAGTCAAAGAGAGTAACGGAATCCCTGAGGTTCTCCGCTTCTTCTCCGGGCGCGAACCACCGGCTGTCGCCGGAACCTTTTGCGCCTGACGGAGAATACTTGGGAACAATACCTTTAATAAGTCCGTTCTGCAATAGGGCAGCGCATTGGAAAAGACGGTTGTCGGACCGCAGATAAATTCCGATTACAAGTGCCGCATTCATCTTTTTTGTGGAGAGGGCAATTTTATTTAATGCCGTCAGCTGATTCTCATAGAGAATATCCTGAAAGAACAGATCGCCACAGGTTGCGCCCGTTATACAAAGGCTCGGAAAGACAATTATGCCGGCGCCTTCCCGATAGGCCGCTTCCGCGCATCGTAAAATTTCATCGCTGTTGAATTCCGTATTTCCTATTTTCAGCGTGGGGGATACGGCCGCTACACGGATCATTCCTAAATTTCTCATCGGTACCTCTCCTTTTATCATCGATTGCTTAATTAATGTACTACTAATGGTTATCATTGGCCTATTAATGTTCTATCATTGTTATATCATTGTCTATAATTGATCTCATTCATTGGTCTATCATTCATTGGTCTCATTCATGGATCTCATTCATTGGTCTCATTCATTGGTCTCATTCATGGGTCTATCATTGTCAAATACCGGTCCGGTTGCGAACTATCAATTGTCTATCATTGTCAAACACCGGTCTGGTTGTGTTCTATCAATTGTCTATCATTGTCAAACACCGGTCCGGTTGCGAACTATCAATTGTCTATCATTGTCAAACACCGGTCCGGTTGTGTTCTATCAATCTACTGGCACATCCCGTTTGTTTGGAATACGCAATGTATTGAGCCTTCATATTATTAGCATTCTACCCATTAGCTCACCTGCTTATTAACAGATTAATGCGTTATAAAGCTAACATTCGTAAGCTATATAGCTACATTTGTAATTCGAGTAATGTGTCGCATCTGGGCTGCAAATAATGTTTCGCGCCTAGCCTAATTGGTATCTAATTTATATACGAATTATATACGAAAACTCCATGAATAAAAATAGATGTTATTGTAAAAACTGAAACCTTAAAATAAATAATTAGATAATATTTACATAAATTAAAATATAAGGTATTATTTTATATAGCAGTTGCTTTTTAATACGGCAAAAAGATGGAAAGAAGATGAGAGAATCAGGCAGTTAGCTAAAAAGCTTGTTACATTCATTTTTAGTTGATTTTTGATGGAATGAAAGGCCAAAATGCGGCAGAAAAGTAAGAAAATTAACTAATAATAGTTAAATACAATATATTAGCTGACTTTTTAATGAAAAAATCAACTACTATAGAGATATTTTGAAAAATTAGTTGAGTTCAAATATTCCAGACAAGAAAAATTACATTTTTTGGAAATAATATCAACTAAAAAATAATAATATACTTAAACTTCGCACATCAATAATATCGATGCACCTTGAAAATTCAATATAGGGCGTTATTCAATTGCCAAAAAGTACTCCACTATGCGCATAACTTCAGGCATCTTTTTAGCTCCTTGGGAATGGCTGCTATGAAAACTTCAAGCAATTGATCCAGTTGTTTTGAAGTTAGAGATAATTTGTCGGCGATTGTATCTATAAACAACTGCATGAGCAGTTGGAAAGCCTGTGCCAGTGTAATATCCGCCATTTCATCTGAAACAAGATGGAATAATTCACCCAACGTTCGCGGATCAGATGTCTGGCGGTTTTCCATCGCCAGCATCATGTATCTTGTAAAGACAACGGCTGTATGTGCGGTCATAGCATCGTATGACAATGAGTTGCACTCCTTGCTTAATCGTAGATATGATTTACAGACCTTGAAGAAAACCTCGATATTCCAGCGCTTTCCATAGATACGAATCATCTCATCCTCGCGAATGCTCATATCAGTAGTTATCAGTGCAAGATAATCCTTACGCTTATTCTTGTTACGAACATAAACTATTCTGGCGGGAATGGATTCACCGTCTTTAACCAGAGAAACTTCTACGGAAAGCAGATATCTTGATCTACCTCTTCGTTTTCTGTTTTGCTTGTATATCTCCGTTAATGGCTGCATCTTTCCCTTGTACAGGTAATGCATCTTTGATGTTTTCTTTGCCATAGCTATCACATCATAGCCTATCTCCTTAATCGCGATTAAAGAGGATGGTGAACAAAACCAAGTATCAAATAGCACATGGGTTGCCGGAATGAAGGATTTTTTAGCTACCGATAAAAGCTCAAGAACCACAGTGGTTGCTTTGGTTTGTGCTAAACTCCTTCTGGCATAACCAACGGATCTTTTGTCCAACGGAGCGGCTTCATTTATTCGATTTTTACTGTTTTCTGTGGATAAAAGACATCCGTTGACGGGAAGAAAAGTATTGCCATCAGACCAGCCAAGGGTGAGAAGCCGAAATCCGTATTTATAAGTCCTCTTAACATGATCATAGACTTTGGCCAAAAGTTCAACTTTCTTAGAACTCGACCGTTCATACAAAGTGTCATCGATTATTAGGACATTTACACGCTTAGCATCCGTTAGCTGAGTAAGTGATTCCCTAATGATAAATGAGCTAATCCAGGTTGTGAATCGAATCCAATTGATATGACTTGAGTTCATGAATCTGTACACAGTATCCTTCCCGAAACCGGCGCAGTGAGTACCCATGAGCATGTTCATATACATGCTTCGGTTCGTAAAGACAAGACCAAACAAGTATTGATAAATCAATACAGCCGATATCCCTTTGCTTTTATAGGCGTTTGCGCATCTTAAGGCCGATGATACTCTGTACTTTTTAAAGAAGTACTTAATTGATGACGAAACTTTCTTATCGTTTTGGTAAGCTTGTGGTATACTTTTCATAGCATAAGTCCTTTCCATCTGGTAGATTGTTTCTGGTAACTCAATTATACCAAAAATGGAGGACTTTTGCTATTATTCCGGCTGTTTTATTGCCCTATAGTATTGAATTTTCAAGGTGCATAGGCACTTTTACAAGTGCGAAGTTTAAGTAATATACCTTAATTAGTTGACTTTTTCCGGTCTGCATCTTTTGAACAGCGATGCAGCGCGAAATGCTTGGTATTACGCGAATGCCCGGTATTACGCGAAATGCTTGGTATTACGCGAATGCTTGGTATTACGCGAAATGCTTGGTATTACGCGAAATGCTTGGTATTATAAATACCGTTATATAAAATATCGCGCATTTTATGATATAATGAAGAAACTACAAAATGGAGGACTGAAAACATGAAACAGCATTACGTGAGTCTGTTGACTACCGATGATGAGATACAAGATTTCTTTATGGTTAAGAATATTGCGGTGAAGCTGGGATCGAACAAGAAACAGTATTTGGATCTTCTTCTGGCAGACAACACGGGAGAAATTACGGCAAAGAAATGGGACGTTGCTGATACGGAGCTTCCTTCGTTGAACGAAATAGAAGCCGGGGAAATCGTAAAAGTTAAGGCTCAGGTCACCGAATGGAACGGACTAAAGCAGCTTCGCGTTCTGCGAATCAGGAAAGCGGTGGCCCAGGACGGTGTAGAGATGAGCGATTTTATTCGCACCGCTCCCGAGAAACCGGAAGATATGCTGGCTTTTTTAGAGGAAGCGGTGGCTTCCATAACCGACCCGGAACTGAAGGCTCTTTGTGCGCGGATCCTTTCCGACAACAGAGAAAAGCTTCTTTACTATCCGGCGGCTGTGAAGAATCATCATGCTGAAAAGAGCGGCCTTCTCTACCATATGAAACGGATGATAGCTATGGGGGAACACTTCTGTCAGGTTTATACGAACCTAAATCGTGACTTGGTCATCACCGGCGTTATTATTCACGACATTGAAAAGCTCAATGAAATTGATGCCAACGAGATTGGCGTGGCCTCAGGTTATTCTTTCGAAGGACAGCTTCTCGGCCATTTGGTGCAAGGAGTTAAGACCGTCGACCGTTTGGCGGAAGAGTTGGGGATGAGTAAAGAGAAAGCGGTTATGCTCGAACATATGATACTCTCCCATCATTACGAACCGGAATTTGGAAGCCCTAAAAAACCGCTTTTCCCCGAGGCGGAAATTCTTCATTATCTGGACATCGTGGATGCCAGAATGTACGATATGGAGGATGCGCTATTTGGGACCAAGCCGGGTGACTTCTCTGAGCGAGTCTGGACTCTGGACAATAGAAAACTGTATAAGCCGTCGTTCTGAGAACCATGTGATACGCTTTCAGCCTTTTTGTCAGAAGGGTTCAACGTTTTGGATTTATGTCCAAGGCGATTTATGATCATACAAAACCGTATAAACACTATAGCTAAAAAGGAGAAAAATACGTATGCTGCGGTTGCCAAAAGAAATAACCGGAATCATGAAAACCATTGAAGATGACGGATATCAAGTATACATTGTGGGCGGCAGCCTGCGGGACCTGCTGCTCGGTATACAGCCGGAAGACTGGGATCTTGCCAGTAATGTGCCCCCGGAGAGGGTGGCGGAGCTCTTTGGTGATGGAAAAAGCGTGGCTGACACAGCTGATGACAAAAGCGGAAGCGGAGCGAGCATTGCCAACGATGACGAACTTAAAAGCGTGGCCGACGATATGGCCAAAAGCAAAGCTGAAGATGACTCAAAGGACGGGCGCAAAGATAGTACCGGCCGAAAGTACGGGGTCGTCAGAGTAAGAAAAGGCGATCTGACAGCGGACGTTGCCGCATTACGTATAGACGGAAATTACTCCGATCACAGACGTCCCGATGACGTGATATTTACCGACAACATCGAAGAGGATTTGGCCAGGCGTGATTTTACCATCAACGGAATGGCCTATCATCCGCAGAAAGGAATCATCGATCCTTATGACGGCCGCAAGGATCTTAAGGATCGGCTCATTCGTACTATAGGCGATCCGGAGAAGCGGTTTACGGAAGATCCTTTGCGCATCCTTCGCGGGATTCGATTGGCGGGGCAATTGGATTTCGACTTGACCATGGATACTTTTACGGCCATGCAGAAGACCGCTTGCCTGTTGGAACAGATCAGCATGGACAGGAGAAGAACAGAATTCGAAAGGCTTCTGACCACGAAAAATACAGGGAAAGCCCTGAGGATGTGCGTTTCTACAAACGTACTCAATGCTATTTTTAACGATTGCTATCCGCCAAAAGGTAGAATGGAAAACGGGGATCTTTCCGTGCTGATTCAAAATATTGATCGATCAAGATGCGATGCAGATCTTCGTCTTGCTTTGCTGCTGCTCTGTTTTGAGAAGAAAAAGGCTATGAAGGCCATCGATGAACTGAACCTGAGCAAAGAACGGGCTCGGATGCAGAAGGCCGCGCAGAATCTGCTGATGGACCTGTACTTTGCGGTGGATAAATACTCGCTGAAAAGGTTTATCTATCTTAATGGGGAAGATGTTTACGACTTCCTCACCAGTTTGTGCAAGCAACAGCGCGAAGTCTATGAAACCCCGGGGTACCGTATCGAAAGCCGCTATTATATCCTGGATGACATCAAGAAAAGCAAGGAACCCATTTATGTGGAAGACTTAGCCATCGACGGCAATGATCTTATCGAAGCCGGCATCGTAGAGGGAGAAAAGGTGGGAGAGATGCTTAACATGCTTTTGGATGTGGTTCATCGTTTCCCCGGCCTCAATACGAAACCGAAGCTGCTAAAAAAAGCGAAGGCCTTAAAAAACCCCATACGGGCAAAATTTCGGAACATATATCTTGTGAAATAGGTTTATTATGGAACAAAAAACAGGTATCCTTTCCGATATCATTTATTATAACGATAGCAACGGATATACGATTGCAGTCATCGAAAACGAAGAAGCCCAGGAGCAGTTTACTGCAGTGGGCTATCTTCATAATCCGGATAGGGGAAGGTCCTACCGCTTAACGGGCAATTGGAAAACTCACCCCACTTACGGAGAGCAATTCGTTTTTGAAACCTATGTGGAGGAAATACCTAAAACCGCAGAAGGAATTCAGAACTTTCTCAGTTCCGGCATCATGAAGGGCATCGGAAAAAAGACGGCCCAAGCCATGGTGAAAAGATTCGGGGAAGACACTCTGCGGATTATCGCCGAGGAACCCCATCGGCTCACAGAGGTGGACGGGATCGGCAAAGTGAAGGCGGAAGCCATTTCGGCAGCATTTGCTGCCCATCAGGAGTTTGCCGAGATCGTGCTCTATTTTCAAAGATTCGGAATTTCTACAGGTTATGCCATGCGGCTGTACAAGGTCTACGGCTCCGACACTATTAAGACCATAGAAGAAAATCCCTATCAGCTGGTGGAAGATGTCTTTGGCATCGGCTTCCGAAAAGCGGACCGTATAGCCCGGCTCCTCGGCGTACCCGAAAACGATCCGCAGCGGATTCGCTGCGGCATCCGCTTTACGCTGTGGTCTCATATTAATGAAGGTCATACCTTTTTGCCTCAAAAACAGCTGTGCGAGCTGGCAGGAGAGCTTCTCGACATAAGCGCCGAAGAAGTGTACGAAACTATCGTTCAAATGGCCTTTGAAGGCGACCTGCAGGTAGAGAATCTGGAGGGGCGTGCGGTTGTTTACTTGTTGCCTTATTTCATGGCCGAACAGAAGGTATGCCGGAAGCTTTTGGAATTGGATCGGGCAGTCTTGAAACCGATTCGTGGGAACATAGATGAGCTCATTGAGCTGACGGAGAGACAGACCGGAATCGAGCTGTCGGAAAATCAGAAGCAAGCGGTGCGGATCGCCATGAAAAGCGGGGTGGCCGTGATTACCGGCGGTCCCGGAACGGGAAAAACAACCATTATTAACACCATTATGGCAATCTTCCGGCACAACGGGTTTTCCGCCGCAATTGCAGCGCCGACGGGGAGAGCGGCAAAGCGGATCACGGAAACTTCCGGCCATGAAGCGTCCACCATCCACAGGTTGCTGGAGTACTACTACTCCGAAGGCGAAGACAGTATGCGCTTCGGCAAAAATGAGGAAAACCCTTTGCGTTTCGACGCCATTATCATCGATGAAGCATCTATGATCGACATTATGCTGATGAAGGGTTTGCTTGAGGCTATACCCGCGGGAACGCGGCTGATCATTGTAGGGGATGCGGATCAACTGCCGCCGGTGGGCGCAGGAAATGTTCTCAGGGATGTCATAGAGAGCGAGATCATCTCTTCTATAAAGTTGACCGAGATTTTTCGCCAGGCCAAAGAGAGCCTTATCGTAGTCAACGCCCACAAGATCAACAGAGGCGAATATCCGGATGTCAACGAGAGGGACAAGGACTTCTTCCTGTTGCACCGCAAAAGCGAAAAGGAGATGCTGGCCACGATCCTGGATCTGTGCGCTCGGCGCTTGCCTTCTTATTTTGAGAATTGCGATCCGCTAAGGGATTTGCAAATCCTTACGCCGGTCCGCAAGGGACTTCTGGGATGTATCAACCTGAACAAGGAACTGCAGCGGATTCTTAATCCCCCTTCTGAAGGCGTGAAAGAAAAGCGTCTGGGTGACCGGTTGTTTCGCGAAGGCGATAAGGTGATGCAGATTAAAAACAATTACCAGCTGGAATGGAAACGATTTGACGACTTCACCGAAGGACAGGGCGTATTCAACGGAGACTGCGGTTTTATCCATACCATTGACAACGAGTTCAACGAAATCACAGTCGTTTATGAGGATAATAAATACGTGACCTACGATGTGACGAATCTGGAGGAACTGGACCTGGCCTATGCGGTAACGGTTCACAAGAGTCAAGGCAGTGAATTTCCCGTAGTTATCATGCCCATATCTTGGTTTCCTCCGGTACTGGCTACACGCAACCTGCTTTATACCGCCGTAACCCGTGCTAAAGAAGCGGTAATTCTGGTAGGCTCGGAAGATAAAATGCGGGCAATGGTAGACAACAACAGGATTCTGGAACGATATTCCGGTTTAAAGCCCAAGCTGAAAGAGTTTTTGTTGTGATGCGGATGGAGTTCTGTTATGATAATGGAGCTTTGGTCCTCATTGCTGGACCTGATCTATCCTTCGAATATTT
>JBMNMN010000015.1:0-12934 GCA_050953365.1 Anaerovoracaceae bacterium
AGGATACTAACATAATTACCTTTCTGGCCAGAGAGGAAACAGAGAGCAGCATTACGGCAAGACATCTAACGCAAGATATGCGAACCCGGCAGCAAGGGTATTTTACTTTTGTCGGCGACGGTGATATGCAGAATGCATACTATGAGCCTTTAGAGGTGAATGATTGGTACGTAATTTGCGGCGTGCCTTTGAACTGTCTTAAAACCCAATCCTCCGGATTGTTCTGGATTGCCATGAGGCTGTGTCTGGGAATTCTAATCGCATTGGCGCCGGTGGTTCTCACTTTTTGGAGAAGAGAAAGGAATCGAAAAGAGGATCTGATAAAACAGAACAAGGAACTGCAATGGAATGAAAAGCGTTTTCGCATCGTCACTTCCCTTTCCAACAGCATTATTTTTGAAGTAGACTTGGAAAAGCGCACAATTCTATATCCGGATGGATTTAAGTCCCGAATGGGATATGAGCCGGTAACGGAAGGATTTCCTTATTCTTTAGTGGAAGCGGGCCACGTTCATCCGGATGATGCGGAAGATTTCATTGCCATGCATACAAAAATTCCTCCCAATACGGAAAAGCTGGTAGGCGAATTCCGAATCATGGGAAGAAGGAACGAATATGTCTGGCACCGGATTGAGGAAGTCTTAATGTTGGACGAGAAGGGGAAAGCCATCAAGAGCATCGGCAGAGCTTTGAATATTGACGATGAAAAAAAGGCGATCCAGCTGTTGGAAGCAAAGAGCCAAATTGACAGCGGTTCCGGTTTGTACAACAAGCATGCTACGGGAGTCCTTATTCATCAGTGCTTGAAAGAAAACTCCCAAGGCAAGCATGCCATGGTGGTTTTGGATATTGACGATTTCAAAAAGATCAATGATTCTAGGGGACATGTCTATGGAGACCAGGTTATTGCCGATTTGGCAGACATCATGAGGACCCAGTTCCGAGCAACGGATATAATGGGAAGAATCGGAGGCGACGAATTCATGCTTTTCTTCAAGGATATCCCCAACGAACTCTTTGTGGCGGCGAAAATCGCTAAAGTGCGCCATACCTTTGTATCCATGCATGAAATCGGCATCAGCGCCGGCATTGCCTTGTATCCCCAGGACGGAACCTCCTATATGGATCTGTATAAACATGCGGATATGGCTATGTATGCCGTAAAGAAAAGCGGAAAGAACAGATACGAGTTTTATGCTGATATCCGGGAGCAGGAATTAAACGGATTTGTGGAGGATCGGGTATAGCTTTCGAATCAGAAACAGTCCGGCTGCAATTTTAAATGCGTCCCCGGGCAGAAACGGGACTACGCAAAGGAGCAGAGCGGATTGCAGACCGGCTCCGGATATGTACATGAACCATAATGTACCCAGGCTGTAACAGGCGGTCAAGCCTGTCAACATACCGATGATAAGGCCTTTTGTCGGAGATGATAAAAGGCTTTTTTTATGAAAGAGACCGACGAGGAATGCCGCGGCGATGTAGCCGATAATAAATCCTCCCGTAGGTCCGAGCAGAATGGAAAGCCCTCCGGTGAGATTATGGAAAACGGGAAGACCTATGGCTCCCAGCAAAACGTAGACCACTAGGCTTATTGAGCCGTTCTTCGGTCCCAAAAGCCCGCCGGCCAGATAGACGGACAGCAAGGCCAGGTTTACGGGCACAGGTGAAAAGGGGAGAGGAATAGATACGATGGAGAGCACTCCGGTAAGCGCGGCAAAAAAGGAGCATAAGATCAGAGATTTTGTGAAGCTTTGTTGGGGCATTTGTGATGATTCCTTTCGATTGCTTGTGAGTCTATGAGAGTGTTCGGATTGTTACTTCGCCGGAACGGAGGGTATGTGTCGAGCCGTCGGCCTTTTCGATGATAAGCCCTCCCTTGGGGTCGATGTCCAGCGCTTTGGCTTCGTAGGTTTCGTTGCCGCAGTAAACGGTGATTTGCTTTCCGGGCACGAAATTGCGGGCTCTGTATTCGTCCATGATGTCTTTGGAGTCAAGCCGGTCAATCAAGTTGAAAAGTTCGTCCAGTATGGCGGCAGCCAAGCGGTTGCGTGAAACGGATCTTGGCTCCGGCAGCAGAGAGCCTGCCGTTTTTCGAATATCATCGGGAAAGCTTTCCGGGGTGGTGGTGACGTTCAGCCCGATGCCTAAAATCAGCGATTCAATAGCTCCGGTTTGGAAATCCGACAAGGCCTCCGTAAGAATTCCGCAGACTTTCAGATCGCCTACAAAGATGTCGTTTACCCATTTTATGCGGGTTTCGATTCCCAAGACATTGGAAATGGCCCTGCATACGGCAACGGCGGCGGCGGTGGTGGCGAGCACCGCCTCTTCGGCGGTGCCCCGGGGCCGCAGAATGACGCTCATGTATATGCCGGTACCTTTGGGAGAGAAAAAACTGCGGCCCCGCCGGCCACGGCCCTCCGTCTGCTCCTCCGCCAAGATGACCGTGCCCTGGCCGGCCCCCGCCACCGCCATCTTCTTTGCCTCCTGATTGGTGGAGCCGATGGTTTTATATACATGTATGCTGTCTTTCGTAACGGATGGATTGGTTAGCCAAAGGAGTATACCCTCGGCGGACAGGACATCGCTGCTCTCTGCAAGAGAATAGCCCCTGTTGGTGGATGCGTGAATCTCATAACCTTCCTTGCGCAGTTCTTCGATCCCTTTCCAGACAGCGGATCTTGAAATATGGAGCTTTTTAGCTATATCAGATCCGGACAGGGTTTGTCCCCGATTCTCTTCCAGCAGCGTTAATATCTTGGATTTCGTCGACGCCATTGTGAACCTCCGCCTGCGGGCAAGCGCTTGAAATATAATAATTGAACCTTTTATGACTTCATTACTTATGACTTCATGACTCTTTATAATGTAACGACAAGCTAATAATAAACGGACAAGAGGCATAATGTCAACCGATAAATTAAAATAGGTAGACAATTAAAACCGGCTCACGACGTTTAAGCAATTCCCGTTGCCTTAACCTTATGAAAGCTATATTTGGATTCCCGTTATCCATCAATTCCAAGAAATTGGATAGGAACAGGATCCTGGCCCTCCATTGCATTGGCAATTTCCGGTTTGAGGAAGGATTCCAGCTCATCTTCTGAGAAAGAAAAGCTCTGCATGCCGGCCACATAAGGCGCAATCTCGTACAGCTGGAAGTAAACGATCAACTCTTCGCCGTTTATAAGGAATGGATAGTTGCCTTGATAGCCGATCACTGTGTCGGCCGCATTTTCAAAATAATCGTCGCCTTCGGAGATTTCCTCCAATATTTTATTCGTTATATATTCTACGCCGCCGGAACCTTCCCAAAACAGCTGAGGAAAGGCATATACCTCTCCCGTATCTGTATTGAGGGTATAGCTATCCATCCAATACAAGCCGTGTGCGCCTCCGGTATAATTGTCCCAATTAATCCAAAGGGAGGCCAGATTCTTATTATAAAAATATTGATAATTGCTGTTAAGCGATGCGGAAAAGCCCTCTCTGTTCTCAAGCTCCAGAGCCGCATTCCTGACTTCCGATGCTGCCGCTTCCACCTTTTCTTTTATTTCCGCATTCAACCGGTCCGCTCCCGGAAAACCTTTTAGAACAGGATATTCTGCATTAATGCCTAGATGTTCGCCGCTTTCCTGTATATAAGACGACTCTACGGAAAATGTACCCGATTTGGAGCCGGGCTCTCCGCTGCCGCAGCCTGAAAAAACGGCAATTCCTATAGTCATCACCATTAATAGTAACAGCCATTTATGTATTTTCATTTTAAATCCTCCTTTCGAGGTTCCAATTAGCTTCTTTCAGGGGATGCCTTGACAAGAGATGATAATGAGAAAGCCCCATAATACTATATTAGAAATTACTTCAAATAATTCAATATAGCCATAATGAGAAAAAAGACTTGAAAAAACTTGAAAAAAGACTTGCAAAAAAGTAACAGTAGGCGTAATATATCAGTAAATTAGTAAATTACTAAATAAGTAATTAATATATGAGCGCGTTGAAATGCGCCTTTGAAGAATGCAGCTTTGCGGAAGGGCAAAGAAGGAGGAAGAAATGAAAATACCGACAACGCTTAAACACAAACCGGTAATTGTATCGGAGAATTATGAGAATATTGATGGACGTTCCGCCTACAATTCCGACGCGAAAGGATTGTCTTTAGGATTGGCCCAATGGAACGACCGCGGCAAGGTGGACATCTCCGCGAAAGTTTGGAGACATACGGGTGAAAAATGGTCCAGGCAATCGGAAGAGATGCCTTTGCATAGGGTTTTAGATTTAGCTATTTTTGTATGCAGGGCGCAGCAATACTTTCGGGAAGCCTATCGTTTCCCCAAGCTGTACGATCCCGAGAACCCTCTCATCGATCGTGTTGGACTTCAGGGCGATGCCATGTCCATCGAGGTCTGTACAGAGAATGAGAAAATAGACGAAGATATCCGCCTATTTCGCGATGCATTGTCAAAAGACGATGAGTTGCTGGGTGAACGCTTAAGTGTGCTGGCCGGCATATTAAAGGAATTAGGCTATTAAGGCGATATAGCATAAAATATGAAGCGAGAGCCCCATTCGATAAGACCAATGAATTAAGCAAACGGAACAGATAGGAAAGAAAAATGGACAAACAACGAAAGAAAGAGATCATAACAGAATACAAGCAACAAAAGAGCAAGGGAGGCGTCTACTGCATTTTCAATAAGGAGACGGGCAAGAGGTTCATTAAAGGGGAATGTAATCTGGAGGCGGTAAAGAACCGGTTTTCTTTTTCTCAGAAGATCAACTCCCCCTATACCGTAGTTATGACGGCAGACTGGATGCAGTACGGACCCGACGGTTTTGCTTTGGAGATTCTGGAGGAAATAGAGATAAAAAATGAAGAAAGTCCCGGCGCATTCCGGGACCGTCTTAAAAAGTTGGAAGAGCAGTGGAGGGAGAAGTATCCCCAAGAACTGCTGTATTAAAGATTACTCGTAGCGCAGGGCTTCGATGGGATCCAGTTTTGCCGCTTTTCTGGCCGGATAAAGGCCGAAAAACATTCCCACTACGGCCGAAAATCCTACGGCTACAAGGATCATGAGGGGATTGATGATCACGGCCACCCCGGCAATGCCCATACCGATGGAGGCGATTCCGATACCCAAAGCCGTCCCCAGGATACCGCCGATGGCAGCAAGAATCATGGATTCGATCAGGAATTGCGTCATAATATCCTTTGTCCTGGCGCCCAGAGATTTGCGGATGCCGATTTCCCGCGTTCGCTCGGTAACGGAGACCAACATGATATTCATGATTCCGATGCCGCCCACTACCAGGGAAATAGCCGCGATGGCGCCGATTGCAATGGACAGGGTCCCCAAAACTGTGTTGATCATGGTCATCTGTACCTCTGCCGATTCAAACCTGTAGAATTCCGGTTCCTTATCCTTGATACGGGCCAGATATCGAGTGATTTCCTCGCCCATAAGGCTTTGATCTTTTTCCGCATTGGTGTAAAGCTCAAGATAGGAGGCACTGTCATCTGCAGACTGGAGCAGTGAGTAAGGCACGTAAGTTCTGTAGGAATCGCTGGTATCCAGTTGATCGAAGATGCTGGCTTCTTTTCTGTAGACCCCCACGATGGTCAACTCCCTGACCTCTCCGTTAATGATTACCGGCAAGGTCTGGCCGACGCTGTCCGTCTTATTGAAAAAATGCTTGGATGCCTTTTCGTCGATGACGATGCGGTCCCGTTTCCCGTCCAGATCGCTCTGGTTGATCATCCTTCCGTGAATTATTTCTATGCTGTAAAATTTGTTGTAATCGGCGGCAACGCCGTACATGTTCAGCTGCCCCCGAACCCGCCCTGCCTTGGTATCGCTGTTTCCTGACACGTAGGGAGAGATGTAAAGGATGTCTTCCGGAAATCTTGCCTTCAGAGCTTCGATGTCCTCAGGGAAAATCAGGTCTGAATATTGGAGCGGCTGATCCGCTATGAACTGCCAATTGAGGTAAATAAACATACTGTTCGTGCCGTAGCTTTCGAACTCCTTGCTCACTACCGCCTCCGCGCTGGCGCCGATGGAGGTGATGGCAATAACGGAGCTGATGCCGATGATAATGCCCAGCATGGTGAGAAATGAGCGCATCTTGTTCATTTTAATGGAAGACAAAGCCATTTTAATGTTTTCCCATAAAAGCATCATGCCACCTCCCCGGAGGCCTCATCGCTGACGATGCGACCGTCTTTAAAGGTGATGACCCGGTCCGTAAATTTCGCCACATCATGTTCGTGGGTGACGATGATCACCGTATTTCCCTGTTCTCGGTTGAGCCGGGTGAAAATCTCCATGATCTCGATGGATGAACGGGAGTCCAAATTGCCCGTGGGTTCGTCGGCAAGTATGATTTGCGGGCGGTTGGCTAAAGCCCTGGCTATGGCGACCCTTTGCTTCTGACCGCCGGAAAGCTCGTTGGGTAAGTGATGGGCGCGATCGGACAATCCAACCTGCTCCAGCAGCTCCAATGCCATGGCTTCTCTTTCATCGGCGTGCACCTTTGCGTAGATCATGGGCAATTGCACGTTTTGCAGGGCGGTGGTTCTGGGGATCAGGTTAAAGGATTGAAAGACGAAGCCGATCTTCTTGTTTCGCACTGCGGAAAGTTCGTCGTCGGTTTTCTCGTTAATATCGATTCCTTCAAGATAATAGCGGCCTTCCGTGGGGCGGTCCAGGCAGCCTAAAATGTTCATCAAGGTAGATTTGCCCGAGCCGGATGCCCCCATGATGGCGATGAATTCTCCCTGTCTTACGGTCATGGATACATCGCGCAAAGCCGTCACAGCAATTTCGCCGTTTTCATACACTTTCGTAAGATTCTCGATTCTTATGATTTCCTGCGTCATATGGCCGCCCCCTTACTGCGCGGGAAGGACGAGCACTTCCATGCCGTCGGTGAGATCGAAGGTTGGATTGAGAACTACCTGATCGCCTTCGGACAGAGAGCCGGAAAGCACCTCCAGATGGAAATCGCCCTCAATGCCGGGCTCAAAGGTCACTTTCTTAACGGCGGTTCCTTCCACCGCAAGCACATAGCTCTCACCGGTATCCGGATCTTCCAAAACAGCATCAATGGGCACCGTCAATACCTGGGACCTGCTTTCGATGAGAATCTTCGCTTTCGCCGTTACACCTGCTATGAGTTTTTCGTTCTGATCCACATTGATTCGGACGGGGATGACCATTTCTTTTGAAGCAGGATCCTTCAGTTCGCCGGTGGGGGAAATGCGGCTCACGGTTCCTGTCACTCTATCCTTGCCCAATACGTCTGCCGTAATGGTGACGGTCTGGCCGACCTTGATCTTTCCGATATCATATTCACTGACCTTTACGTCCATTTTCAGCTGATCCAGATCTTCAATGACAAACATGGGTTTGTTGTCTTCCGTATCGTTGGCATAACGGCCCAGGCTGACATTCACCCTGGTAACCGTCCCGTCAATAGGACTGCGAATGTTGGTTTTTTCGGAAATGTCAAAGGAGTTTACAGTGATTTGATCATTTTCATAGGCGTTCTTCGCTCTTATGTACTCGGCCTGGGAAATGGCTCCTTCTTCGTACAGCCGTTTGGAGGCTTCGTAGTTGAAACGGGACTCCTCAAGGGCTTTGACTGCCTTTCGGTATTCATCCTGCAAAGCTTCCCCGTCCAGTACCGCCAGCACCTGGTCCTTTTTCACCCGGTCGCCTTCTTCAACGAGAATCGAAATAATTTCATAATTCAAGGATGATACCACTTCTGCGAACTGGGAACCGGAAATTATACCGTTGACGGAAACCGTTTGCTCCAGGTCCATTCTCTCTACGGATCCCACCGATACTTGAGAAGGCATTTCGCCGGATCCGAGCAATCCGGGAAGAGCCAAGGCAGCTGCAACAATCAGAACGATAACACCGATAATTATGATCTTTTTCTTCTTTTTGGATTTGGCAGATTTGGGCCCCTTAGACGATTTCAGAGCCTTATCTCCGGAAGCGTCTGCCTCCGTTTGGATGTTCTTATTTTTCTTGCGGAACATGAGTACCTCCTATATATGCGATATGAAAAAATGGTTGTTATATGGCAAAACGCTTCGCAGCAAAGTTTTTTTTTGCAAACAGATCATAATCCACGAACCGTAACAGCAGTTGTTATGAACAAGTGTTATAAAATATTACATATGAATTGCTGTTATTTGATATCACTTCCGTTTGCTAAATTGTTATTATTTTATCACTCCTGTAAGATGACCGCAACGTCACATATTTGCATTTGTTTAGGGTCATGTTTGGGGTCATGCGCCTTTTTAACTTTGGCGTGATCTAAATTTTAAGTTACAAATTATTAATTAAGAATACTGCAAAATTTTTCCGAAGAAAACCCTTTGAGACAAAAGTTCAGAAAATCGTAAAAGTATTATAAAGGTATCGGACACCAATACCCCCAACACCTTTCACAACCAGAGAAGCAAGGAGAAGGCACTTTGAATTTCTGTATATTTGTGGTATTATAAGGGATAATATATTTTGAAAGGATTGAAATATATTCGTGAAACTGATCTTGATTCGTCATCCGGAAACAGAGGCCAATGCAAAAAGGCTGATATACGGCAGGACAGAATCTGAATATACGGAGAAGGGAAGGGCCAGCGTAGCCACTGTGGTGGAGCAGCTTTCCGAAGTTGAGATTCATTGCATATATTCCAGCCCTCTTAAAAGGGCTTCGGACTTGGCTAAAGCCATTGCCGATAGCCACAGTTCGGACTCTCGCAAGCTGGAAGTCATAATTGACGACCGGCTTCAGGAAATGCACTTTGGAATTTTTGAAAACAAGACCAACGAAGAAGCCAGAGAACTGTACGGCGACGGATTTGACCATTTCCTGCACGATTTCGCAAACTTTGTGGTTCCGGAAGGTGAGAGCCTGAGCCAGGTGAGGGATCGGGCGGTGGAGTTTCTCAAGGAACTGCTGGCGTCGGAATCTTCCATGCCGACTTTTGAGGAGATGGTTAAGCAGGATCCGGTGAAAGCCATTGAACGATGGGAAGCGGAGAGCAAAACCGTGGTGATTGTTGCGCATTCTTTGTTAATAAGAGGCGCTCTGTCATGGCTGCTGAACATTCCTCTGAACGAGATCTGGCGCATTGATATTAAGCCGGCAGCCATTGTGGAGGTGTCCTATCGGGGCGGATACGGTTTCTTGACAGGCCTGCGCTGACCGAAAAACACCCCGCTGAGGAAAAGCATTTACATTGATCGATCTTACACTTGTTTTGTAATTGACTCCGCCATTTGCTCCGGCAAGTAAGGCGGGGAAAAAATTCACTCATACATATATTTGCAAAAGGCTCTCATTAGGCCGGCTGCAGAAGGAGATGCAAAATGGAGAAAAAACAATTCTACATTACTACACCAATTTACTACCCCAGCTCAAATCTGCACATCGGGCACACCTATTGCACCGTTATGGCGGATGCCATGGCGCGTTTCAAACGGTTGATCGGTTATGATGTTATGTTCCTGACTGGTACCGACGAGCATGGGCAGAAAATACAGAAGGTGGCACAGGAGAACGGCTGCACACCGCAGGAGTACGTGGACAATATAGTGGACGGCATTAAGAAGCTGTGGAAAACCATGGAAATATCCTATGATGATTTCATTCGGACCACGGAAGAGCGCCACGTGAAAAGGGTTCAGGAAATTTTCCGCAAAATGTATGAAAAGGGCGACATTTATAAAGGAGAATATGAAGGCTGGTATTGTACGCCTTGCGAGGCCTTCTGGACGGAGACCCAAGCTGCTGAAGGTAAATGCCCGGACTGCGGCAGGCCTGTTGAAAAAGCCAAGGAAGAAGCATATTTCTTCCGTCTTTCCAAATATCAGGACAAGCTGATCGATCTTTTTGAAAACAATCCCGAGTTCCTTCAGCCGGAAAGCCGCCGCAATGAGATGCTCAGCTTTGCCCGGCAAGGGCTGGAAGACCTGTGCATTTCCAGGTCCTCTTTCGACTGGGGCATACCCGTGCCCATCGACGAAAAGCATGTGATTTACGTGTGGCTGGACGCGCTGTCCAACTACATCACCGCCCTGGGCTATCCGGATGATCCTGTGAAGTATGACCATTACTGGCCGGCGGACGTGCATCTTGTAGGAAAGGAGATCGTCCGGTTCCACACTATCATATGGCCCGCCATGCTCATGTCTTTGGATCTTCCGCTTCCTAAAAAGGTCCTCGGTCACGGCTGGATCCTATTGGAAGGCGGCAAGATGTCCAAATCCAGGGGCAATATTGTGGATCCTGTTAAGCTCATAGAACGCTACGGCGTGGATGCTTTGAAATATTTCCTGCTCAGAGAGTACACCTTCGGGCAGGACGGGCTGTTTACCAATGAAGTTATGCTTAATCGCATGAATTCCGATTTGGCCAACGACTTGGGCAATCTGGTAAGCCGCACCACTTCCATGATAGAGAAATATAACGGAGGCGTGGTTCCGCCTGCAGGAAAAGATGAAGGACCCGACGCTGAGTTGAAACAGTTGGCTTTAGGGGCCGCCGCCAAGGTGGAGACGCATATGGATAAGTTCAGCTTCAGCCTGGCCCTGGAAGAGATCTGGACTCTTATTCGCAGAACCAACAAGTACATCGACGAAACAACTCCCTGGCTGCTTGCAAAGGATGAAGCTCATAAGGAGCGGCTCAATACGGTGCTCCACAACCTGGCAGAATCCCTTCGGATCGTTTCCGTGCTCATCCAGCCCTTTATGCACAGCACTTCCGCAAAGATTCGGAAGCAGCTGGGCCTTTGGTTTGCCGACCCCGAATGGTCGGATACGCAGGTGTTCGATATGATGGACGGGGAGCAGGTCAAGAAGGGCGATGCTATATTCCCGAGAATGGACATTGAAAAAGAGCTGGCCGAATTAGAGGCGATGAAGGAAGAATCGAAAGCTCCCGAAAAGGAGTATCCGCCCATAAAGGATCTTATCGAATACGATGATTTTGCGAAACTGGATATGCGGGTCGGCTTGGTGCAGAGCTGCGAAAAGCATCCCAAGGCAGATAAGCTTTTAGTATTCAAGATTAAAATGGGCAACGAAGTGCGCCAGATCGTGTCGGGAGTGGCGGATTGCTACAAGCCGGAAGAACTTCTCGGAAAGAAGGTTATCGTGGTGGCCAATCTCAAACCGAGAATGTTGCGGGGCTTAGAATCAAACGGAATGCTCCTGTTTGCGGACAACGGAGATCGATATGAATATCTGACCACATCTGCCCCCGACGGCGAAATCGTATCATAAACCACATGGGCAGCAGATGGCGAGATCGTATCATATGCCTCATCTACCACCGGCTGAGAAATCGTATCATAAGCATGTCGGCCTTCGGTGGCGAGATCGTATAAGCAGCTAATTGTAACGGTGTTATATTTGGCGATTGACACCAAATATGACACCGTATATGCAACTTTAACTGGTTTCTGGCGAATGTGCAAAAAATCAATTAATGCATAGAAAAATTACATATATTTACAGAAAATAATGCACTAGTTGAAAATTTGCACAGTTTTTATAGGAAAACGGGCTGTTTTTAGAAAATAGTAATGCATTAATTGAAATTTTGCACAGTTTAATATCGACTAATCGACTATAAAAAAATGGAAACACCGATACGCACAATCTGAAATTTTGCACAGAGGACCCTGAATCCAACGGTGTCAATGCAATATGTCAAATACTCCACTTAACGCCGAGTATAAAATGAAATAAAAGTGAAAAAGGGTGATTTTATCATGCTGTTCGATTCACATGCACATATCAATAATGAAACCTACAACCAGAATGAAAGGGAAAAACTCATCCGGGATATTGAAAACTCCGATGTTTCCTATGTTATGGATGTAGGGTTTGATCTTGAGAGCTCTCTTTTGGCATATAACCACGCGCAGAAATACGATTGGTGCTATGCCATCGTTGGCTGCCATCCCCATGAAGCGGAAAAGATGAGTGAAGAGGATCTGATTCTGTTTAAAGGGTTGGCAAAGAAGCCTAAGGTGCAGGCCATCGGAGAGATCGGTTTAGACTATTATCGCAACCTTTCAGATCCGGAGATTCAGCGTTATTGGTTCCGCAGGCAAATCCAACTGGCGCTGGAGCTCTCTATGCCCATCGTAATCCACGACAGAGATGCAAATAACGACGTGATGCAGATCTTAAAAGAAGAGGGTGTTTTTAGCAAGGCGAGAACGGATCAGTTCCCCAGACATGCAGACGGGCTTCCCGATGCCAGACTTCTCATGCACTGCTATTCGGGAAGTCGGGAGATGGCGGAGCAGTACCTGAAACTGGGCGCCACCATTTCCATAGCGGGACCGGTCACCTATAAAAATGCGAGAAAGCTTGTTGAGGTGGTAGAAGCCATTCCCATCGAGCATCTTCTTATAGAGACAGACGCTCCTTATTTGACGCCGGAACCTTTGCGGGGCCGCCCTAATCAATCTCCTTATGTGGAGCATACAGCCCGAAAGATTGCTGAAATCAAGGGGCTTTCCTATGAGGAAGCGGCGCGGATCACATGTGAAAACGCGAAGCGTTTCTTTAATATTGAGTAAGATCAGCTATTTTTCTCATTTGAGAATATTATAGCTGAAATTATTTACATAAAATGTAAATCCTGCCCCCGAAGAAGATGAAAATCAACTATTATTTCATAATGACTATTTATTAGTTGACTTTTTTGCATAAAAATCAGCTATATTTCACGAAGGTTGAATTTATAGTTGATTTTCGCTTATTTTGTCCGTCTTTTTCTTCTCCCTCGAACCACAAATCAGCTATATTTCACGAAGGTTGAATTTATAGTTGATTTTCGCTTATTTTGTCCATATTTTTCTTCTCCCTCGAATCACAAATCAGCTATC
>JBMNMN010000016.1:0-169291 GCA_050953365.1 Anaerovoracaceae bacterium
ACTATAACCCGTTTTTAACGGCTTATGCATTCTGCACTTTCAAAAGGTATTGTTGTAATAAGAATTTTGCACGCGTTTTCAGTCAAGCAGAGTTTTTTCCGGCGACGGCGGGCGCTGACCGTAGTACTGATAATAGCAGATCTCGATCCTGCCGTTATAGAGTTTTCGCCTTCGATCGGCAGGTTTGTCCCGAAAAAGTTTTTCAAATGCTTTGTCGGAGGTGATCAAATAAAGTGACCAAGTGGGATTGGATTCCATAAATTGGCTCAGATCTTTGTAAATCTTTCGGATTTGTTCTTTCTCACCGATTCTCTCTCCGTAAGGCGGATTGCAAATGATAATGCCACGTTCCTCATCGGCGGTCAGCTTGTTCATCGGTTGTACGCGAAAGTCGATGCAGTCATCCACGCCGGCTTCTTCGGCGTTGATCTTCGCAGCAGTTACAGCTTTTCGATCAATATCCGACGCAAGTATCCTTACATCACTTTCATAATTGATTGCTTCGAAGGCGGCCTTCCTTTCCTGTTTCCAAAGCTCTCTGGGAATCCCTTCCCATTCTTCGGATGTGAAGCTTCTGGAGAGGCCGGGGGCAATGTTTCTGCCGATCATGGCTGCTTCGATGGGAATGGTGCCGGAACCGCAAAAGGGGTCAGCCAACAGTCGGCGGGGCTTCCAAAAGGATAGCTGTATTAAGGCCGCTGCCAAGGTTTCTTTGATGGGGGCAGCCACGTCCCGGACGCGGTATCCCCGTTTGTGGAGTCCGGGACCGCTGGTGTCCAGCGTCACCGTGACACGATCCTTCAGCAGAGTCACCTTCACGGTGTAGGCTGCCCCCGTCTCCGGGAACCGCTCCAAACCGTAGGTCTGCTTCAGCCTTTCCACAATGGCTTTTTTAGCGATGGACTGGCAGTCGGAAACACTGAAAAGCTTCGATTTCACCGAAGTTGCATTTACAGTAAATTTCCCGTCCGCAGGAATCCATTCTTCCCAAGGGAGAGCCGCCGTCTGTTGGAAGAGCTCCTCGAAGCTTTCCGCATGAAACTCACCCATGCAAATGAGCACCCGATCGGCGCTGCGCAGCCAGAGGTTGGATCTTACCACGGCCCGTTCATCGCCCAGATAGGTAATCTTCCCATCCTCACTCTTCAATATTTTATAGCCCAGCGTCTCTATTTCCCTCTTCACTACGGCTTCCAGACCAAATGTAGCCGTCGCAATCAATTGCAGTTTTGCCAACGTATTCTCCCTTCGAAAAAAGCCCCGGCTGCGGGGCTTCATCTTTTCACACAGTATTCATCTTTTCAATCTCAATAATTAAAGTTTCTCTTTCGGTTCAAATGAGTATTTTCCAAAATATCGATGGAATTCAGCGCCTTTCCGGTGCCGATGGCTACACAGGATTTGGGATTTTCCGCAATAATCACCGATATGCCTGTGCGTTCCGCTATTCGCTTATCGATGCCGTGAAGCAGCGCGCCGCCCCCGGTCAGGACGATTCCCCTGTTGCTGATATCTGCGGCCAGTTCGGGCGGAGTGCGCTCCAGCACGCCGTGTACCGTTTCGCAAATGGCCTGCAAGGGTTCCTCGAGAGCTTCCATCATCTGCTTAGATGTAATCTCAATAGACTTGGGCAGTCCGGTGACCAGGTCTCTTCCGCGGCATTCCTGAACCACCACCTGCTCCCTCGGATATGCGGTGCCTATGGTTATTTTCATTTCCTCCGCGGTGCGCTCGCCGATATATAGTTTATGCTCTTTTCGCATATATTTTATGATGGCTTCGTCAAAACGGTCGCCGGCGATTTTTACGGAATTGGATGTTACAATGCCGCCCAGAGCGATGACTGCCACATCCGTAGTACCGCCGCCGATATCAATGATCATTATGCCGTTTGGCTGCGTAATATCCAAGCCTGCTCCGATGGCTGCCGCCACAGGCTCTTCCATTAAATAAACGGATTTGCCTCCCGCCTGAATAGCCGCTTCCCTTACGGCTCTCTTCTCAACTTCCGTAACTCCGGAGGGAACGCAAACCATAATCCGAGGCTTAAAGAACCGCCCGCTGCCGCATGTTCTGCGAATAAAATACTTCAGCATGCGTTCCGTCACATCGTAATCCGAAATTACACCGTCCCGCAACGGCCGCACAGCCACAATATTGCTGGGTGTTCTTCCCAGCATCTGCCTGGCCTCTTCACCGACGGCCACGATTTCGTTGCTGTCCCTGTTGATGGCCACCACGGACGGCTCTTCGAGCACGATTCCTTTTCCTTTTATATAAACCAACACATTGGCCGTACCAAGATCGATCCCTACTTCATCTGAAAAACCCAATGATATATACCTCCATAATCCAGATTTTTGCTGGCTGTTTTCTTGTGAATTACTGTTAGACTGCTGTGGATATTATATCTATTTTTTGCCGAAAAAACAATTACATTTTATTGGTATTGCAACCGTGTCAACATCTCTGCTGCTGCATAGTATAAATTAAGGTTTTAACGAACCTTGTTACCTCCATATTAATATACCCGAAAGGAGTAATACAAGTTGGAAAGTTATATCGACCGGATTCTGGCAGAAATGCAAAGGGAACCGGATACAAGACCGGCTACAGAGAACGCCTTCGACAACACCTATCTCGGGCGGCTCCCACTGGCTATGGCATATGTACCCTTTCAACGTTGGGGAAGCATTTATGATCCTCCTCGGGCACTGCAACGGGGAACTATCTTTCCCGACCTGGATCTGCCGTTCTGTGGAAGGGAGTTGATCTGATATGTCACAACCTTCAAGAGAAATGTTGATGCGAAATCTGCAGATGATGAGCTTTGTGCTGGACGATATCGCCCTCTATCTCCAGACACACCCCACCGATCAGGCCGCTCTCCGCTGCTATGAGAAATATAGGGAGTTAAAAAGGGAGGCGGAAAAACAATATATGGATATGTATGGTCCACTTAGAGAAGATAATGTATTCGTAACAGATCGTTGGACCTGGGCAGATATGCCCTGGCCCTGGGAAAGGCAGGGATGATGTATGTGGACTTACGATAGAAAGCTGCAATACCCGGTAAATATCAGCAAACCGGACGCAAGAGCAGCCAAAATCATTATAACCCAGTTCGGCGGTCCGGACGGAGAATTGGCCGCATCCCAGCGGTACCTTTCCCAGCGGTATAGCATGCCGTACAAACAGGTGGCAGGCCTTCTGACGGATATCGGCACGGAGGAAATGGCTCACATGGAAATAGTCAGCGCCATCGTCCACCAGTTGACAAAAGACTTATCTTTGGAAGAGATAAAAGCCTCGGGCTTGGATACCTATTTCGTGGACCACACCGTAGGCATCTATCCCCAAGCCGCATCCGGGACTCCGTTTACAGCCGCTTATTTTCAATCGAAAGGCGACCCGATTACCGATCTGGTGGAGGATATGGCAGCTGAGCAAAAAGCAAGAACTACCTACGACAACTTACTTCGACTCATCGATAATCCGGAAGTTCGAGATCCGCTGAAATTCCTCAGAGCCAGAGAAATCGTTCATTTCCAGAGATTTGGTGAGGGTTTGCGCATTGTTCAGGATCATTTGAATTCAAGAAACTTCTACGCAATCAACCCGGGATTTGACCTGCGCAAGCCAAAAAGCGGATCATAAGAGCATGTTGTGAATCGAGGTTTCCTGAACATATTCCCTCTCGCTTTATCAGATTCACTTCATTCAGCCACGGATCCCCCCGTGGCTGGCTCTTATTTCTTCGAAGTTTTCCTGATATTTATTTAACTTATAATTCATATACAGCTATACTATCTCTTTAGATACCGACGGAAACACAAAAAATTCACTAATTGATAGTTGACACGACACAAAAAAGCGAGTAGAATTGTACCAATATTCATATGGTTAACGCATTGACGAGGAAAAGTAGCTTGCCTTCAAGGCCCAGAGAGCTGTCATTTGGTGGAAGACAGCGCTTGAAGTCATGTGAAAATCACCTCCGAGCAATCGGCTGAAGGGCAGACCTGTGTAAGCTGGATCGGTTGACGACCGATATCCCGTCCGGTATTGAAATACCAAACAATGTGTATTTTCGATGCCAGTAAGCGGCCTCTTGCGGACGAATCCAGAAATCCAAAAGAGGCAATAAGAGTGGTACCGCAAAGACGTCTGGCCTTTGTCTCTTAACTGAGACGAAGACCATTTTTTTATAAGATGTACAAGACAACGACAGCACATTTGTGCAAAACAGGGGGAAGGACAATGCAAAAAAACGGTTCGGAAATTATTATGGAAGTTCTGCTGGAGCAGGGCGTCGATACGATTTTCGGTTATCCCGGCGGCGCCGTATTGAACATTTACGATGCGCTTTATAAATATGCCGATCGCATTCGCCATATACTGACGGCTCATGAGCAGGGTGCCTCTCATGCAGCCGACGGCTACGCCAGAGCCACCGGAAAACCGGGCGTTGTTATAGCCACTTCCGGTCCCGGCGCCACCAATTTGGTTACCGGTATCGCAACGGCATTTATGGACTCAATTCCTATGGTTGCCATTACAGGGAACGTGAGCACCGATCTGCTTGGAAAAGACAGCTTCCAGGAAGTGTATATCACCGGCATAACCATGCCCATTACAAAGCACAACTTCGTCGTTCGCGACGTGACAAAGCTGGCTGATACCCTACGTTACGCCTTTGAAATCGCCACCACCGGCCGGCCGGGCCCCGTGCTGGTGGACATTCCAAAGGATGTATCGGCGGCCATTTGCGAGTACGAGCCAAAACCTCGTTCCGTAAAGCGCGAAACTCCTTCAACAATAGATGAAGAGCAGTTAGCCGCTGTTGCAAAGCTGCTCAATCAGAGCAAACGCCCCGTTATGCTGTATGGAGGCGGTGTTGTGGCGTCCAACGCATCCTCTTCCGTTAAGCAGCTCATTAAAAAAGCAAAGATCCCCAGCTGCCACACGATTATGGGAACCGGCGTGCTTCCTTGCGGCGACCCGTACAACTTAGGAATTATCGGCATGCACGGCAGTGTCTCCGCGTCTAGAGCGGTCCAAAGAGCCGATGTGCTTTTAGCGGTGGGCGCTCGTTTTTCCGACCGGGTAGCCACCAATGCGGGCAAGTTTGCCGCAGGATCAAAAATCATACATATTGATATTGATCCCGCAGAAATCAACAAGAATGTAACTATAGACTACAGCATCATCGGCGATGTCCGCGCGGTTTTTGAAAAACTCCTTCCTATGATCGACGAGAAGCATGACGAAAGCTGGCTTGCAGAAATTCAAGAGCTTCGTTCCAAACGGGAATACAGACCCAAGGACTGCGGTGATTTGAAGCCCCATCAAATTATCCGGGATATCTATGACATCTTCGGAAAGGACATCGTAATGACCACGGACGTGGGCCAGCACCAAATGTGGGCAGCCCAATATTCACGAGCGGAAGAGCCTCGGAACTTCCTCACTTCCGGCGGACTGGGAACCATGGGTTACGGATACGGCGCCGCTATCGGCGCAGCTTGCGGCAGGCCGGACACAAAGATAGTCCACGTTACAGGCGACGGCAGTTTTCACATGAATCTGAACGAACTTTGTACCTCTGTAAGCCATCAACTCCCCATTACAACCGTGCTATTCAACAACAATGCTTTGGGAATGGTTTACCAGTGGCAAAGGTCCTTCTATGAAGGACGGTTCTCTTACACGAGGCCCAACCGCAAAACGGATTTTGTTAAGCTGGCAGAGGCTTTCGGCGCCAGGGGCGTGCGCTGTCAGACCCGGGAAGAAGTGCGCCAAGCCTTGAAAGATGCAGCCAACGGCCAAGGGCCTACCGTAATTGAATGCATCTTAAGCTGCGAGGAACGGGTGCTTCCCATGATCCCTGCCGGCCTCACCGTTGATGATATCATATTGGAATAATGAGAACGGTCGGCCCAATGCGGCGGCTCGCGTAACCACTTATGTTACGGCTTATACAATGGATTTAATCGGCAATCAGAACAAGGAGGAAATCCATGAAAAGGCATATATTGTCCATAATCGTTGAAAATAATGCAGGCGTATTAGCCAGAGTCTCCAGTCTATTCGGGCGGCGGGGCTACAATATCGACTCCCTGACCGTGTCGGAAACCCACAATCCGGGCACTTCCAACATCACTCTGACTGTGACGGGCGATGACCGCATCCTGGAGCAGATCATCAAACAGCTCAACAAGCTGCTGGAAGTGATTTCCGTAAAACACCTGGCCGACAACTACGCCCTGACCCGGGAGCTTTTGCTGATCAAAGTAAAAATCGATTCCACCACCCGCACCGAGCTGCGCGAAATTTCGGAAATCTATCAGGCTTCTATTGTAGATCTTGCTCCCGCATCCATGATGATCGAACTGACGGGAACAACCCAGAAGATCGATGCTTTCCTGCAGAATCTGCAGAACTATCCCATATTGGAAATGTGCCGTACCGGCGTAACCGCACTGGAGCGGGACAGCATTGTAAAATAAACCACTTAACAATTAAACGGAGGAAATGAAAGATGGTAAAAATGTACTATGACAAAGATTGCAACTTGGATATTCTGAAGGATAAAACCGTTGCTATTATCGGGTATGGAAGCCAGGGGCACGCCCATGCCCTTAATTTAAAGGACAGCGGACTAAACGTAGTGGTGGGCTTAAGAAAAGGCTCCTCCAATTGGGCAAAGGCAGAAGAAGCCGGCCTGAAAGTGCTTGAAGTAGAAGAGGCCGCCAAAGCCGGTGACCTGGTTATGATGCTGGTTCCCGACGAAAAGGCTGCCGACCTCTACAAAACCCAGATTGAGCCCAATTTACAACCCGGGAACGTCCTCATGTTTGCTCACGGCTTCAACATTCATTATAACCAAATCATCCCTCCTATCGAATGCGATGTAATCATGGTGGCTCCGAAAGGCCCGGGACACACGGTTCGCAGCCAGTATCAGGAAGGCAAAGGCGTGCCCTCTTTAATTGCCGTACACCAGGACGCTTCCGGTAAAGCGAAGGATTATGCTCTCGCCTATGCGGGCGGCATCGGAGCCGGTCGAGCAGGCATTTTGGAAACAACCTTTAAAGATGAAACGGAAACCGACCTTTTCGGCGAGCAGGCAGTGCTCTGCGGCGGTGTGACAGAACTTATGAAAGCAGGTTTCGATACGCTGGTAGAGGCGGGCTATCCTCCCGAAATGGCATATTTTGAATGCCTGCATGAAATGAAACTCATCATCGATCTGGTCAACAAGGGCGGTTTGTCCCTCATGCGCTACTCCATTTCCGACACCGCCGAATTCGGCGACTACGAGTCCGGCCGTCGGATCATCACAGAAGAAACAAGAAAAGAAATGAAGAAAATCCTGAGAGAAGTTCAGGACGGAACCTTTGCATCCAAGTGGATCGCTGAAAACAACGCAGGAAAAAGAGCTCATTTCCTTGCTTGCCGCCGCATGGAGGCCGAACATCCCATTGAAAAAGTCGGCGCAAAGCTTCGGGAAATGATGAGCTGGCTGAAGAAATAGAGAACAATCTCGAGCATAAACAGATGCTGCAATGACAAGGAGGCGATAGGATATGGGCCTCTTTTCAAGGAGAAAAACATGGATTTAAGAAGTCAACAAGTAACCCGGGGAGTTGAGAGGGCGCCCCATCGCTCCCTCTTCTACGCCATGGGATATACAAAGGAAGAACTGGACAGACCTCTCATCGGTGTGGTTTCTGCCCATAGCGAAATCGTTCCCGGCCACAGCCATCTGGATAAAATCGCCGAAGCTGTGAAAGCCGGCGTAAGGATGGCGGGTGGAACACCTATACTCATCCCCTCCATCGGTGTATGCGACGGCATCGCCATGGGACACGTGGGAATGAAGTATTCCCTTCCAAGCCGGGAGCTCATCGCGGACAGCGTTGAAACCATGGCTCTCGCTCACTGTTTGGACGGACTGGTTCTGGTACCCAACTGCGACAAGATCGTCCCCGGCATGGTCATGGCAGCCGCGCGGCTCAACCTGCCGGCCATCGTCTGCAGCGGCGGTCCCATGCTGGCCGGTTCTCATAACGAAACCGAAATCAGCCTTTCCTCCCTGTTTGAAGCGGTGGGAGCGAGAAAAGCCGGACTTATTGACGACGAGGAACTCGATTACATGGAAAACCAGGCCTGCCCCGGCTGCGGTTCCTGCTCCGGCATGTTTACGGCCAATTCCATGAACTGCCTCTGCGAAGCCATCGGCATCGCGCTCCCGGGAAACGGCACCATTCCCGCCGTCCATGCGGATCGCATAAAGCTGGCGAAACGCGCCGGCATGCAGATTATGGACCTCGTAAAGCGGAATATTAAAACCCGGGACATCATCACCGAGGCAGCCGTAGGAAATGCGCTGGCTGTGGACATGGCTCTCGGCTGCAGCACCAATAGCGTGCTTCACCTGTTGGCCATCTGCTCCGAAGCCGGTATCGATCTCGATCTCGAGCTAATCAACAAAATCAGCGAGAAAACCCCGAACCTATGCAAACTGGCCCCTGCGGGGAATACCCACATTCAAGACCTTGATGCAGCGGGAGGCATTCCGGCGGTGATGGCTCAGCTGGCCGAAGGAGGCTATCTCGACACCTCTCTCATCACGGCCACGGGAAAAACCGTAGCGGAAAATATAAAGGGAAGATCCAATAAAAACACGAAGGTCATTCGTCCCTTGTCGGATCCCTACAGCCCCACCGGCGGCATCGCGGTGCTTTGGGGTAACATCGCAAAAGACGGCTGCGTGGTGAAGCGTTCCGCCGTGGCGGAAGAAATGCTGGTTCACAGCGGTCCGGCCAGGGTCTTTGACAGCGAGGATGAGGCTATTGCCACGATTTTCGCCGGAAAGATAAAGCCCGGCGATGTAGTAGTAATTCGCTATGAGGGGCCCAAAGGCGGTCCGGGTATGCGGGAAATGCTCGGTCCAACTGCTGCTTTAGCCGGCATGGAGCTTGATAAGAGCGTTGCCCTTATCACGGACGGACGGTTCAGCGGCGCTTCAAGAGGCGCCTCCATCGGACACGTCTCTCCGGAAGCCGCGTCGGGAGGCGAAATCGGCCTCATTCAGGACGGGGATATCATCGATATCGACATCCCGGCAAATAAGATCAATCTACGGATTTCTGATGAAGAACTGGAACAAAGAAAAGCAAACTGGAAACCGAAAGAACCCAAACCGCTCACCGGCTGGCTGTCGCGCTATGCCAGGTTAGTATCCTCGGCAAACACCGGAGCCGTGCTCCGCTAACCAGAGCACGCCGTGTTAACCCGAACTGCGCTGCGCTAATCGAAGAATACTTTAGCCGCGCTGCGCTAATCGAAGAATACTTTAGCCACGTTGCGCTAGCTGCGCTAAAGGTTAATAAACGAACTGAAACAAAACCTGTACGACGATCAAAAAAACGTCATACAGGTTTTTAATTCTCAGTTTTCTGAAGCTTGATTTTTGCCGGTTCAAATAGAGAGCAACCGATTATTGACATCAGATTTTTTCCGGTTGCTTTTCCTATTGTGGATGTAAAATGCGATCAATAATCTACTTGGTCCAGGATGCCGGACAATTTGGCCAAGACCACACCGTAATTGGTTATAGGAACTCCCTGCGCTTTTGCCTGCCTGATTCGCGAGAGCACATGCTTTCTGTTAAACATGCATGCGCCGCAGTGGATGATGAGGCTGTAAGGGGAAAGGTCATTGGGGAAATCCGAACCTGCCGCCACGTCTATCTGTAAACCTTCTCCGATCTTGCGGCGAAGCAGTGCCGGAATTTTAACACGGCCGATATCCTCACTAAGTGGAGCATGTGTGCAAGCCTCTGCAATGAGAACCCTGGAGCTTTCGTCCAGAGCATCGACGGCCTCCGCGCCGCGGATGAAATGCTGCAGATCTCCCTTGTAATTTGCAAAAAGAATGGAGAAAGAGGTCAGCTTGCTCTCCTTAGGCTTTTTGCTATAGACGAGAGGGAAAACTTGCGAATCTGTAATTATCAGCGCGGGAGGTTTCGCCAAGGCGGTTAATGCAGCATCCATTTTGTCCGCCGTCGCGCATAAAACAACGCACTTTTTGTCCAGCAGCTCCCTGAGAGTCTGAACCTGAGGCAGGATCAGACGGCCCTTCGGTGCCGCAATGTCCTGCGGAATCACCATAAGTATGGTGTCCCCTTCCTTTGCCAAACTTCCGGTGATCTCCTCTACTTCATGATCCCCGGGTTGCTGCCGGATCATTTCGGCGCGGAGTTCATCCATGCCGGCCTTATTTTTTGCGCTGACCACAATAGGATTAAGCCCACAGCTTTGCCGAATCAAACTGCTAAGGTTTTCCGTATCCGTGAGAATATCGGCCTTATTAATTACGGGTATGACAGGGGTTTCGAGTTCCCGAAAAGCCTCGATCCACGCCATTTCACGAGAGATATCAGCATCACAGAAAACAACCAGGGCAAGATCCGTTTTTTCGATGACCTTTTTAGTTTTATCAACCCGCATTTCACCCAGTTGCCCTTCATCGTCGAAACCGGCTGTGTCAATGAAAACGCAAGGCCCCAGCCCGGAGATTTCCATGGCTTTCTTAACGGGATCTGTTGTTGTTCCGGCTACGTCGGATACCAGGGCTACCTCCTGCCCGGTTAATGCGTTGATCAGAGAGGATTTTCCGCTGTTTCTCTTGCCAAATATGCCGATATGCAGGCGGTTGCCTTCCGTGGTCGCATGTAGGCTCATTATACTTTCCTCGTATTATAAAGTAGTAGTGTTTATAGTCCCTCTCCAAGGACTTAATGCTATACTTCTTACAGACGCTGTGGATTAGTCCTAGTCTCCTAACGCTTGACGTTTTAAGAAAGGCTATAACCACAGTCGTTTGCTTAAGTGGTAATTAGTTGGATAACGCATGACGTTTCATTTAGCACGAGGTTACATTGGGCAAACCGGTCTGTGGAAGAAAACAGTGTCAATACAAATTCAAAGGAGAAGCCACTATGATTTATGTCGGTATTGATGTTGCTAAGGACAAGCACGATTGTATCATCGTTGATTCGGATGGGGTGATCCGTTTCCCGACGTTCACCATCCCAAACAACAAACAGGGGTTTCGTGAATTGCTTACAAATCTCAAGACATGTGGGAGTGATTTCGCTCAAATTAAAGTAGGACTGGAAGCTACCGGTCACTACAGCGATAATCTTTTGGAGTTTCTGATCGCCAATGATCTCCCCACTACGGTAATCAATCCGTTACATACCAATCTTTACAGAAAAGGTCTAAGCCTTAGAAAGACGAAAACGGATACGGTCGATGCTCACTCGATTGTGACTATGCTTAGGACAGAATGCTTAAAGCCCTACTCGAAAACATCTTACCATGTCCGCGAACTTAAGTCACTAACAAGATACCGCTTCTCTTTGGTGCAAGATTGCGCAAGACTCAAATCCTCTTATGCAAGACTTTGCGTCATCCTTTTCCCTGAATTGGAGAAGCTGGTCCCGTCGCTGCATATGGCTTCTGTATATGCTCTACTCTCTGAATTTCCAAGCGCAAGAGCCATATCCCAGTGTCACCTTACTAGACTATCTAATCTTCTTACCACTGCATCCAAGGGGCGCTACGGTAAGGAGAAAGCGATGGAAATCCGGAATGCAGCACGAGACTCCATCGGTCCTTACAGCGACGTGAAATCCTTAGAATTGCAGCAGACCATCCAAAGGATCCGGATGATGGAAGACCAGATTAAGCAGGTCGAAGCAGAAATCAATCCCATTGTCGATGAATTTCATAGCCCGCTTCTGACGATTCCCGGAATCTCCTACCGCATGGCTGCCATTCTCATTGCCGAAACAGAAAACTTCAGCAACTTCGATTCGGCGGAGAAGGTGCTTGCCTTCGCCGGTTTGGAACCTTCCGTTTATCAGTCAGGACAACTGACCTCCACACATGCGAAAATGGTGAAGCGTGGCTCTAAATATCTACGCTACGCCCTATTTAATGCCGCAAAATATGTCTGCCATTGGGATGGAGGCTTCGGTCAGTACCTTGCGAAGAAGCGTGCTGAGGGCAAACCTTACAACGTGGCCGTTTCCCATGCGGCCAAGAAACTGACTCGGGTAATCTTTCACCTTGTGAAAACGAATCAGACCTTCATTAGCCAAGCATAGGCACTATGCCATTGTAATTCCGAGAGCAGCTCTTTAGGGGTGCTAATTTTGTCATGCAATTATCAAGGTACAGTTTGTCTGAGTTGCATTTCTGCAATTCATCCGAAGTTTTTCATTTTGGGTCTTGACTTTTAATAGTTAGTCTTTCTATTTATTTATTTCCTGAGCGTTCACTGAGCTTCCTGCTCGGTTTACACCGTCCCATTCGTGAAATCGCCTTTTCGGTTTCCTGTCACTAGAACCGGAAATCCCGTCTGCCTTGGTTCATTTCGGCCAGATGGTGGATTGCCAGCGAGCGGACTTTCTCGTTTGGGATAAGATCCACCTGATCCCATATAACCTTCTCTCCCCGCTGCCTGGTTTTGGACGAAGAATAATCTTCCAAATATTCCTTTAAAGTCATGAGAGCGTTGGGATGGCAGCAGTTTGCTATTTGTCCGGATTTGGCAAGGCTCATAAACCTGTCTCCTGTGCGCCCCTCCCGGTAACAGGCAGTGCAGAAGCTGGGGATATAACCCAATCCCAAAAGCCAATCTACGATCTCATCCAGTGTCCTGTGATCGCTGATGTCAAACTGGGCAGTCTCATCATCCATAGGCTCGGGCTTGGCATAACCGCCGACACTGGTTTTTGATCCGCCGCTGATTTGAGATACCCCGAGATCTAACAGCTTCTCCCGAACCCTTTGGGACTCTCTCGTAGAGATGATCAGACCCGTATATGGAACGGCAACCCGCAGTACTGCAACGATCTTGGCAAAGATATGGTCGGGCACAGCATCCTTATAATCTTCTACGTTGATGTCGTCGGCGGGGCAGATCCTGGGAACGCTAATGGTGTGAGGGCCTACGCCCATGCTTGCTTCCAGATGCTCCGCATGCATCAGCAATCCTACAAAATCGTAACGGTACATATTCAGTCCGAACAGCACGCCCAGTCCTACGTCGTCGATTCCCGCTTCCATGGCCCTATCCATGGCCTCCGTGTGATATGCATAGTCATGCTTGGGGCCGGTGGGATGAAGCGCCTCATAATTCTCTTTGTGATAGGTTTCCTGGAAAAGGATGTAGGTCCCGATTCCGGCGTCCTTCAGTTTGCGATAGTTTTCAACGGTCGTTGCGGCAATATTTACATTTACCCGCCGTATGGCTCCGTTTTTGTGCTTAATGCCGTATATGGTGTTGATACTTTCCAAGATATATTCGATAGGATTGTTCACCGGGTCTTCCCCTGCTTCCAGCGCCAGACGCTTGTGGCCCATGTCCTGCAGTGCGATGACTTCCCGGGCGATCTCCTCTTGGGTGAGCTTCTTTCTCGGAATGGTCTTGTTTTGCCTGTGATATGGACAATAAACGCAGCCGTTGACGCAGTAGTTGGACAAATAGAGCGGAGCGAAGAGCACAATCCGATTTCCGTAGATTCTCTCCTTTATTTTCTTTGCCAGCTTCAGAATCTCTTCGTTTTGCTCCGGCAGCTCACATTCCAACAGAACTGCGGCTTCTCGGTGGGAAAGGCCTTTGCTCTCCTTTGCCTTTTCGATAATACTATCGATGAGCTGGGCATTGCGTTTGTTTTTCCGGGCGTATTCTATAGTATCCAGGATTTCCTCGTGGTCAATGAACTCCGTGGCATTCTTTGATAAGGGATTGTACATGGTATGAACTCCTTTCTATAGGTGAACGAAAGACGGACAAAGGGTCCGAGTATTTCCGAATCGAGTGTTTCCGTTTGGAATTGGCCGGAAGTCGCCCCGGCTCACAGGGATGCGATAACCGAGGGCTTGCATACGACGCCGCAGATCTGCGACTCCTTCGGCAGCCTCTTGACCGGTTCCTATTTTGTTATCGTAAAGCAAATATTTTTTGCGGACATCAACCGGCGAAAGATTAGGCATAATCACGTTAGCGCCTGCTTGGACTCCCTGCTCTCTTCCGGTGGGATGAATGGTCCCCAGCGCTGTGGTGGAGGGAATCAGCAGGTTGGGGATCATAAGCCTCAAAACAGCGATTATGAGCAGCGTAAGCTCCATACTTCCTTTTGGATAGTGGCCGAAGGGAGTATCATGATGCGGTAGGAAAGGCCCGACCCCAACCATATGTGGTTGAAACTCCTGAATGAACTGAATGTCGCTTACAATGTTTTCAAGAGTTTGATAGGGAGAGCCCACCATGAAACCTGTTCCCACCTGATAACCGATGGACTTAAGGTCATACAGGCACTTCATTCTGTTTTGCAAGGTCTGGTTTTCGGGATGAAGTTTAGCGTAATGAATGGGATCCGCCGTTTCATGACGCAACAGGTAGCGATCCGCACCGGCATTGAAGTACTTAAGATATGAATCTCTACTCTTTTCGCCTAGAGATAAGGTAACGGCGCAGTCCGGATATGCGGATTTGATGGATTCCACCAAAGAGACAATGATATCGTCTGAAAAATGACGATCTTCTCCTCCCTGAAGTACGAAGGTGCGGAAGCCAAGTTTGTGACCAATTTCACAACATTTCAAGACTTCTTCCGGCGTAAGTCGATAGCGCTCTACGTTCTTGTTGCTTCTGCGAATGCCACAATACAGGCAATCACTCTTGCAATAGTTAGTGAGCTCGATGAGCCCGCGAAGATAGATTTGGTTGTCAAAATGGCGTTTTGCAACGCCTCTGGCCTTCGCAAAAAGATATTGCCTGCTGTCATGATCGCAATTTGAAAGGAGATACAGCAGTTCTTCTTTTTCCAGCGTTTGCGTTTCGGTTAGTTTGTCAATTAATCTTTTCATAATAAAAAATCCTTATGGGAAGGCATAAGGATAGATAGTTTTTATACAAAAAACCTATATTCTATTCTCTCGCCTTCCTGCTCGGGACGAACCCTCACAACTCAGTACGATTTTATTTGTTAATATAATAACACAGTCGCTTCGCGAATGCAATAGGGGTTTGTGAAAAATTTAGCTATATATTTTAAATTAAAATGGCTTATCTTTTATTGGCCGCCATCCACTGCTAGCTATTTCAGTGAAAAATGACATAATGGTTTGCCTTGGCCCGAGTAACTCTGAATAGAAGTCGAATCGATCAAAGTATTTCAGTAAAAAACGACATAATGGTTTGCCTTGGCCCCTTGCCCTGATCAAAACTAACTATTTTAATAGGAATCAGCTGAAATGGTTAGCTTTGCAGCTTTGAATTCCCACCGAAGCTAACCATTTTTATGAAATCCCTGACAAATGGTTAGTTTTACATCCTTATGCTCTTCCAGAAGCTAACCAATTAAGAGGAAAAGCTGAAAAATGGTTAGAATTTCAGCCTTTCGTTCCGGTCAATACTAACCATATAAAAGATAATCTAGAGAAATGGTTAGATTTCGATGCTTTCTCCTTTATCAAGACTAACCATTTTATTAAGAATCAGTTAAAATGGTTAGCATTTCAACTTTCCATTCCAGCCAACACTAACCATAAAAACGAAAACCTGGCGGAATGGTTAGAATTTAAGCCTTTCGTTCCGGCCAATGCTAACCATTTTAGAAAAAAAGTGAGCGGATGGTTAGTTTTACATTTGTATCGACCAAAGCTAACCATCCGCACGCAGTTATAAACTTTTTACAGATCGCTTATCATTCTGAACCTTTATCCGTCTATCCGTCCTCTTTATCCGTCCTCTTTATCCGTCCTCTTTGTCCGTTCTCTTTATCCTTTCTCTACTCCGCCGCTTCTAATTCCGCCGCCTTTGCTGCAGCTGCCTTTTTCATGGCGGCTTTTGTCAACAGATAAATGATCAAGTTGGCTCCGCCGATTATGATTGCGCCCCCTACCACAAAGGTGAGCATGTAAGCGGGCGTGTTTACCGGCACCAATTCAATGTTTATGGTGCTAATAATAAGGTAGGTAAACGCCACATTGTTGAATACGGAGGGCGCAACGGGATGCAGTACGATGAGAGCCATAATAACGATTGTCAGAGGCACCATGGCGCCCATCAGATGGCCTAAGGCCGGTGTCAACGCCATTGCCGCCATCAGGAAGAGCCAGGAAGACGCCAAGCCCACCAACCCTCCGATAAATATTTCCTTTAGCTTTTTCTTCGTATCACCCTGCAATACGAAGAAGAACATGCAAGCTATAAATAGAGTCCATCCATGATGGATTCCCAAGCCGATGATAACGGCATTGCAGACCACAATCCAAAGTGCGATGAGGATCAAGGGGATTGCTGTTTGCTTATCCAGCTTATGCTTTGGGTTTGACATAGTAACCTCCTTTTTCCGACACATACTCTTCACTTGGCAATATCAACTTACGGCCTTCACTATTTTCCCGGCAGGATATCTTTCGATGCAATTCTTCTCCTGCCAAGGTCATCCACCGGACACCACACGCAGCACTTTTATTTTTGTGCCGTCTTCTACCTCTTCAAAAGCATGCTGCGCAACACTAAGAACCTTACCGTCCACTAACAGCAAAGTCATTCCGTCAACTTCTTCTCCGGCAGCGGAAAGCGCCTCGATTAACGTCATATTTGGCATATAAGGGACTTCCTTTTCATTGACGTAAATCATCAGAAATCGAACAGTACCTCCAATTCATAATCGTTAATATCGAATACGGAACCCGTCGCCACAGAACGTTCTTTATAGAAGAATTCCGGCAGTCTGTCGTCGGCATCGGTCATTCCTGCCATTTTGTTGTATGCGCGCTCCGTCAGAAGCGTTTTTACTCCCATGGCGCCAAGCCGCGGGAATCCGTAATTTCCGCCGTACATGGCATCCATCATATCTCCCAGCTTCGGCATGACGGGCACTACATGGGCAAAGGCAAAGATGCACATCATGCTGTCGGCGATGCACATGGCCACCTGCAGTTTGTTGGAAGCATAAGCCTGGGCGGCCCGCCCCGCATCGTCAAAAGCCCTTCCCATGGTCAGTCCTGCCGTGTGATCCGCGCCCATGGGGCTGGTGGCATATGTAATTCCCGTTCCTTTTGTATTTCTCGGCTCATAGCCGGCCAGCGCCTGGTGCTTAACCGTAGGAATCCTCTTGCATCCCAGATATTTTCCGACGGCCTCGCACCCGTCTCCCATTATCCTTCCGAACTCTGTGCCCACTTTCATTTCACCGAGAAGTGCCAGCGCTGCTTCCGCATCTCCCCAGGGCAGTTTGCCTGCTTCCATAGCCACGGCTATGGCGTTAGCCGCCTCAATGGTATCCACGCCTATATCGTCGCATAAACGGTCCATTCTTGCGATGCTATCCAGATCAGAAATGTGACAGTTGGGTCCGAAAAGAGCAATGGTCTCGTATTCAAAGCCCGAAGTCAGATACTCCCCGTTTTCATCGTTGTAACAGTTTGAGCATTGGACCACACAGCCTGGCTGACAAGCCAGCTTGTTCTTCCCTCCCCGGGTGGCCAAATTCGTCAGGAATTTATTGGCCCCGACTTCCTGATATGCAGGAAACAGTTTTCCGGAAAAATTATCTACAGGCAGGATGCCGTTTGTCCCCGTTACCTCTATGGTGGAAATGGTGCCGATATTATGGAAAGGATCGCTCTGCGCGCCCTGGGCAATGACTTTGTTTACCAGAGCGCAGACTTCTTTGAATTTTTCTTCGTCCGCGTATTCCACCTTATAGCGCTCCGCGGGCTTTTCCACAACGATCGCTTTCAGACCCTTGCTCCCCATGACGGCGCCTAATCCGCCTCTTGCAGCTGCCCGGCTGGGATGCCCTGCGCCGAATTCCGAAACATGGATAGAAGCGCTGCGATATCCCAGTTCTCCGGCGGATCCGATGGTAATGGTAGCCACCTTGTCACCGAAACGACCGGCCAGTTTTTCCCTCAGTTCATAGTTATTAACTCCTTTATATTCTGTGGCATCCAGCAGTTCAACCTTTCCTTCACGGTCGATGTGCAGCAGCCAAAGTCCTTCCTCCTCGGGAATCCCCCGCACGGCAATCATCTTAATGCCCTGCTCCGCCAGAAGAGTCCCTGCGTAACCGCCGGCGTTGCTCTCTTTGATGCCGCCTGTCAACGGGCTTTTTCCGCCTACGGATAAACGGTGAGCAGTGGTGAAGTTAGTTCCGGCGAAGAGCCCCAGGCAGAAGAGCAGCTGATTCTGTTCTCCCAAAGGATCGCACTGGGGTGGTACGTTCTTTATCATGTATTGAGCGATGAGCCCCTTGCCGCCCAGTTCCCGAAATTCCTCATCCAAAGGTTCTCTGGATACGGATAAGGTGTTCATATCCACATTTAATTTTGACCACATAATCCTACTCTCCTTTCTGCTTATGCATCGTAAGCATTCTGAAGCATTTCTGCGACTCTCGCAGTGGTGATACGATAGGGAACCAGCGCAAAACCCGTATCCGCCGTAATCAGCGGAGCAATCTTTGGCAAGGCTTCTGCCGGAATACCCAGTTCTTTCATATTAGGCACATCGATGGATTTCAACAAAGCCCTCAGAGCGATTCTGGCCGTCTTGCCGATTTCCTCCGGCGTGGCATCTTCGGATACATCTGCGCCGAGGCATTCGCAAATCATTGAAACCTTTTTCCATTCGGTTTTGGCCGTATATTCAATCACTTCAGGCAATGTAAGGGCGCAGGCAATTCCGTGAGGAACATGGAATTGTGCGCCAATGGTGTGGCCGATAGAATGCCCCAGATGGACCAGACCGTTTGTAAATGCCATTCCGGCGAACATGGATGCAAGCAGCATCTTTTCCCGGGCTTCAATATTGGAACCGTCCTTATATGCTACAGGGAGCCATTCTTTTATGGTGCGGATAGCATCCCGAGCAAGAGCATCCGATAGAGGGTTGGATTGGTTGCCTGTCATGGATTCCACTGCATGAGCCAGCGCATCCGCTCCTGTTGCCGCCGTCATTTTAGGAGGTAATCCCAGCGTCAATTCCGGATCCAGGATTGCCAGTTTACCTACACAGACCGGACTTACCACACTGTCCTTCTTATTGAGCGAGGTGCAGGAAATTACGCACATGTTGGTGACTTCGCTCCCCGTGCCGCTGGTGGTCGGAATGAAAACCATAGGCACTCCCGGCTTCAGGTTCTTCTGCACGCCGAAATATTTCATTATAGGCGGAGGATTGTTGAGCAGGACATTGATGGCTTTCGCCGTATCGATAGCGCTGCCGCCACCCACTGCCACGATTCCGTCAATTCCCGCCTCCTTGGCCATTGCCGCCGCTTCTTCCACCATTGTATCCGGCGGATCGGGCAGAACACCATCGAAGCAGATCGTTTCTATGCCTGCATTCTGCAGATTCTCCACGATGGGGTCCGATATCCCCGCGGCCTTCATCCCCTTATCGTAGACCACTAAAACCTTTTTGCAGCCCATTTCCCGAACCTTGATTCCGGTCCGGAAAGATGCTCCGCTGCCCATCAAAGCGGGAACAAATACATGAAACGATGTTATCATACCTGTTCGCTCCTTTCCGTTGACCCAAAGAAGTAACATAAAAATTACCGCTGAGATAGCATCCGGTCAGCACATGCTATCATCCGATCATCAGCCACATGCTACCATAGAGAAATCTTTATAGCCTAGGTTCATTCCGCACGAAAATAATCTGACTATTTGTGCAACTTGCACATGCTCTTTTTATTGAAATGTATTATAATTAAAAATAACGAGGTGGTTATCATGCGTTTTAATGAGTTAATGAAGCTCTTGAGCGAGGACTTTCCGATTGAGATAAAAGTCGGATCCGATTACGCAAAAGTCAATGACATTTGCCTCCTAGGCTCGTCCCACAGCGATTGGAGGCAGGATACTCTCTATGTATCCTGCTCTCAAAATCTACCTGAATTCCCCAAAGGCCCCTTATTGCTTCTCAGTTCACATGAGGTGTCCGGCTTACCAGGGGATTGTGCATATGCCCTGTTTCATAGCGACGACTTGTGCAATCTGTTTAATAGGGCACAAGAACTGATTCTGCAAGATCTGCGCCTTAGCGATAAGTATTTCGAGCTTGCCCGCACGTCATTAGCCGGAGCAAATGTATCGGCACTGATCAACGAAGCAGCTTCCATCGTAGGAAATGCGTTGATCCTGGTGGACTCGGCGGACCGGGTGCTGGCCTATTCCACCAATTACGAGATCAAGGACCCTTTATGGGCGCAGAATGTGGAACGAGGTTATTGTTCTTATGAATTTGTCCAAAAAGTTCGTGCAAATAGAGAAATGCAAGAATGGAGCAGGCTGGGAAGCGAGACACAGCTCATTACGCTTCCCGGAGATCTTCAGCCGAAATTGGTTGCAAGAGTCGTGCAGGAGGGCCACGTGGCAGGGGCTCTGGTCATGGTGGTGCACCATACGCCTATAAGATCTATTCATCCGAGGCAGCTGCCCCTTATCGGCAAAGTGCTTTTCGATACGGTTTACCGGGATTCCGCCACTGCGGGCGCTTACCGATCCGCACAAAGCATCATCCTCTATGACCTTTTGGACGAGCGGGATTCCATGGATATCTATGAGTACATATCCGCCGCAAAGGTGAACTTTCCCGAAGTGATGCAGGCAGTAACGGCCCGGTACGTTCATCATATCGATAACCGCTATATCAAACGCACTTTTGCCCTGGAGTTAGAAAGGATCTTTCCTAAAGGACATTCTGTCCAGTACAAGAGTTATATCGGCATTTTGGTTCCTTCCGTATCATCGGAACAGAGAGAGGCTTTAGGAGAGCTGGCCTCCAAAGAAGACGTTTGCATCGGCATCAGCTGGCCGTTTTGCGATCTTGGAGATTTTAAAAGACATTTCTATCAGGCCGTAACATCCATTAAGCAGGCGCAGCGCTTCGGAGATCCAAACCGAGTCCTCGATTATACCAGCTACGCTTGCTACGACCTGTATTACAACTACACCGGAAAGATTCCTCTCAGCAACTACTGCCATCCATCCCTTCAGACGCTAAAACAGTACGATGAAGAAAATCATACTGAGCTCTACCGTACGCTTCGTACATATCTGGAGATGGATAAGAACCTCAACGCCACCGCCGCCGCTCTTTACATACATCGCAATACACTTCATTATCGCATTAACCGCATTGTGGAATTGACTAATCTGGATTTGAAGGACCAAAATGTGACCTACTCCCTGATGGACTCTTTTCGGATCCGGGCTTTTCTGTCCGTGCGTTAGTTAATAAACAGGCCCCTGGTTTTTTATGTCCCCCGTTCATATGGTTTATTTAGGTCATTAATTGGTGCCTATTCTGAGGGCAAAAATACCAACCAAGATGCACATATTACTGAAATGACAGTGATATAAATTGAATCAAAATAACAGGTTGACTAGGGCAAAAGAGCGATCAACCAATGGGCTTTTGCTCCTAAAGATATATTTAGATCACAAAAATAAAGAAAAGTAAGAGTCCTGCAAAGCAAGATCAAGACTTGTCATACTGTTTGCGGATAAAAAAGATGCAGATGAGCCTCTTCAGTGATATAATGTAGATAAGAAAACGATAAGGATATTTAACCGTGATGCAGATTCTGACGTATACTCTTTATCAGGTGGTGGGATATTTAGCCTATGTGTTTAAAGAACGGAATACCAAAAGGAGGCTGCGATGGATAGAAAGAGAGCAACTCAAATCTGTATATTCTCATCTCTAGTAATTCTTTGCATATTCCTTGGGCTAATTACTGGCTGCACGAAAGATTCCTCTGTGGAAGTAATTCAAAAGAAGAAAATATCAGGTAATACGGTAGCTGTATGTAGATTTCCGGATCAAACGATTCGTTTAGCATTAAAAACACAAGAAGAATATAAACCGTTTCATACTGTATACGAAGCAGACGTTAAAGATGTGCCTACGGAAAATATACAAATACAAACCGGATATCAGATCATGGAACATGATAGTTTTCGCATAAAATATTTGATGGAACCTTTTGATCAATATGAGTATGAAATGGATTACTTCGCTATTAATGAGGAGGGAGTTCCTATAACCCTTGCTATTTGTAAAAATCAAGTTTACCTGGCTGATTTGGACGGTGACGACGACAGTGAAGTCATAACCGTTATTAAAGGTTCTGAAAAAGAAGGGTTTTTCGACACTGTCCTGGTGTATGACTGGCAGGACGGCAGGACGGTAGTTTCCAATGTAAACGAAAGCGCGCGAAAAGCATACAATTTACCGGAGGAAGCGCCGATCGATATTAAAGTGAAGCTTCCCGACGGTTATTCTGTAGGCTATCCGGACGCCAACATATTTCCCGAATATGGCGCATTCATGAAGTTCAAGTACAATTATTCTACCCCCGACGGAGTCCACGGCGACAGCAGCCTGCAGTTTAAACATTTAATTTTTGAACCATTTCAAACCGCTAATTTTTGAATTTTGGAGCCGCTGCATTTCTATAAAAATGAACTCTTTCTTTTAAATCATCATTTTTCCCCACAGTAAGAAGTGAATAAAATAGCGTTTATTCCGCCAAATATTATTTTCGAACGTTCGTGTCAATTATACGTTATAACGTTCTATATGTTCCGAACATATGCAAAAATATTTAACTTCTTGTTATATTTTTTGAGCCGTAATCCTTGTTTTCCATTGCCCTTCTTCTATAATGAAATCAAGGAAATTTATTTTTATTCTATGAGTCCGGCAAAACAGGACGTTTTCTGGAAAAGATAATATTGAATTAAATGAAATTTACGCAGTTTTCCCCGGCAAAATGCAAAACAGAATCTGTCCGAACTAAAAGACTGCATAAGCAAAGTCCGTTCGACATATGGAGGATTATTATGAATCAGAAAAAAATAGCAATTATTATGGGGAGTGACAGCGATTATCCCGTTGTAAAGAATGCTGAACTGGTATTAAAAGATCTTGGCATCCCCTATATAACGAGGGTCCTATCCGCCCATCGGACCCCTGAGTTGGTCAGCGCCTTTGCGTCCGGTGCGAAAGATGAAGGATTTGGAGTCATAATCGCCGCCGCCGGTAAGGCGGCCCATCTGGCCGGTGTCATCGCTGCCCACACCAACCTTCCCGTAATCGGAGTCCCTATCAAAAGCTCTGCTTTTGGTGGGTTGGACGCTCTTCTTTCTACGGTACAGATGCCAAAAGGCGTTCCCGTAGCCACCGTAGCTGTTGACGGTGCAGACAATGCCGCCCTCTTGGCTGCGCAGATCCTGGCTGTTCAAGACGCCACCATAGAGAAAAAACTGGACGAGCTTCGCGCACGAATGAAGGAAGATGTCATGGCAAAGGATAAGCAGTTTTGCGGCCACATTGAAATTTAAGATATACAGGCTTTATCAAACTTAACAGATATATAATTCTTGGCATGATCCCAGCACATCTTGCTAACAATCGCCTGTTTATCGGTATATGCCCCGATTATCGCATATGGGCTGGACACCAAAAAGAGATATCGCACATGAAAGCCTTAAGCCTAAAAGAAAGATATCGGACATGAACGCCTAAAATGGAGATACTAGCATATAACCCGTTTACTTGAAAATGAAATCCTAAAAGGAGATAACGTAAATGAAGAAATTGGAACAAATTTACGAAGGCAAAGCAAAAAAGGTATTCCGAACGGATGACGACACCTTATGCATCGTATCTTACAAGGACGATGCCACCGCTTTTAACGGCCTAAAAAAAGGAACCATTCTCGGCAAAGGAGCCATCAATAACCAGGTGACCAACCACCTGATGAAGCTGCTGGAACAGGAAGGCATACCTACCCATTTTGTAGAGGAAATTTCCGAAACGGAAACCATCGTTAAAAAAGTGGACATTATACCTTTAGAAGTCATTGTCAGGAACATAGCCGCCGGATCCTTATCAAAAAGGCTTGGGCTCCCGGAAGGCACCAAACTGGCGCGCACCGTCCTGGAATATTGCTATAAAAACGATGAGTTGGGTGACCCAATGATCAATGAATATCACATTTTTGCTATGGAACTCGCAACAAAAGAAGAACTGAATCTTATTGCAAACTATTCTCTGTTCATCAACGAAATCCTTTCCGACTATTTACAAGATCTTAACATCCAACTCATCGATTTTAAACTGGAGTTTGGAAAATTGCCGGACGGAACCATCGTGCTGGCGGATGAAATATCACCCGATACATGCCGCTTCTGGGACAGCGTTTCCGGCGAAAAGCTGGACAAAGACCGTTTCCGCAGAGACCTGGGCAACGTAGAGGGCGCTTACCAGGAAATCATGAAGCGCCTTATAGGCAAATAGCCAACACCAACGCCTATACGAGATAACAACTTAACCACCGTTACGGGGGGTAGTGACATTGCCAACACTACAGCTGCCGAGAATTTTTCGGGCATTTACTTCACGAATAATGAGCAAAAAACCGACTTATGTGTGGATTTTTTGCCACTCTTGGCGGTATCTGTGCAAAATTTCAACTTATGTGTGGACAAATGGGATAAATTTACTAACAATCCACACACAAGTCGGTTTTTTGCACACTTGGGGGCGCGGGCAATTCGTAAGAAAACTTTTGGAGGACATAAATGGAGGACACAAAATGTACCATATAGAAGATAGTCTCCACGAGGAATGCGGAGTTTTCGGTATTCGCAGCAACAGCAGCGATGTGGTAAATAGCGTTTATACGGGCCTTTATGCACTGCAGCACAGAGGACAGGAAAGCTGCGGCATCGCCATCAACGACGATGGAATCATCACAGGCCATAAAGGAGTTGGCTTAGTCAGCGAAGTCTTTACAAAAGATATCATCGAAAAACTTCCCCGCGGAAACATGGCTATCGGTCACTGCCGTTATAGCACAGCCGGCGGGCTATCCGTGGCAAATGCACAACCACTGGTCATACGTCATATCAAAGGTACCATGGCCATTGCCCACAACGGCAATCTGACCAACGCAACGGCCCTTAAAGAAGAATTGGAGCTCACAGGCGCCATCTTCCACACAACAAGCGATACCGAAGTCATCTCCTATACGATTATCCGGGAACGACTTTCATCCTCCTCCATAGAAGAGGCCATCAGCCGCGCCATGACTAAGATACAGGGCGCTTATTCCCTGGTGATCATGTCCCCGAAAAAACTCATTGCAGTCCGGGATCCCCTCGGGTTCCGTCCTCTTTGCATCGGAAAGGCCGGCAAAGATTACGTCATCGCTTCGGAAAGCTGCGCTTTGGATAGCGTGGGAGCCGCCTTTGTTCGGGATGTAAAACCCGGGGAAATCGTGGTCATCGACGAAGAGGGAATGCGCAGCATCGAAGACAACTGCAAACCCGGTAAAAAGTCCGCTTGTGTCTTTGAGTTCATCTATTTTGCCCGTCCCGATTCCGTCATTGACGGCAGCTGCGTTCATACCGCCCGGCTGAGGGCAGGCGCATTTCTCGCTCTTGAGCATCCCGTTCAAGCAGACGTAGTCATCGGTGTCCCTGATTCCGGCATTGACGCGGCCCTTGGCTATTCCAAGCAATCGGGAATCCCCTACGACGTGGGGTTCATTAAAAACAAATACATCGGAAGAACCTTTATCGAGCCCTTCCAGCCACAGCGGGAAAATACACTTCGCATAAAGTTGAATCCCATTTCCTCTACTGTCAGGGGTAAGCGGGTCATCCTCATCGACGACTCCATCGTCAGAGGCACTACCAGCAAGCGCATTGTCCGACTGCTGCGGGATGCAGGCGCAAAAGAAGTCCACATGAGAGTTTCTTCGCCGCCCTTCCTTTACCCCTGCTATTTCGGAACGGATATCAAATCGAGAGAGCATTTGATCGCCGTGAACCACACTGTGGAAGAGATCGCAGAAATAATCGGCGTGGATTCATTGGGATTTCTCGGAGTGGAGAACGTGACAAAGCTGGCTGACAATCCTTCTTTGGAATTTTGCACTTCCTGCTTTACCGGACGCTATCCCATTGAAGTTCCCGAAACCGTGCCGCAGGAGAAATTTCAAACTAAAATCGGGGAAATCGCGGACTTGGTGCAAGATCCCATCTGCATGGAGGACAAATAAAGAACCCGGACCTGTCTCAGGATCCCGTCCGCATGGGAGATAAATAAGGGATCCGTATCGGAGGATAAACAATGAAGAGTTTCAGTGAATTATACAAAGAATCCGGCGTGGATATAACGGCAGGTTACGAAGCCGTTTCATTGATGAAAAAACATATCGCCAGGACCGTTACAAAGGGTGTACTCGGTGACATCGGAGGCTTCGGCGGGCTTTTTGAGCTCGATCTCACCGATATAAAAGAGCCTGTTCTCGTATCCGGTACCGACGGCGTGGGCACAAAACTCAAAATCGCCTTTCTTATGGACAAGCACGATACTATCGGCATCGATTGCGTAGCTATGTGTGTCAACGACATTGTATGCAGCGGGGCTAAACCATTGATCTTTTTGGATTACCTGGCTGTCGGTGTAAACCGCCCTGAAAAAGTTGCCAAAATCGTTTCCGGAATTGCGGAAGGCTGCGTACAAGCCGGATGCGCCTTAGTCGGCGGCGAAACCGCCGAGATGCCCGGCTTCTACGGTCCCGAAGAATACGACTTGGCCGGCTTTGCGGTGGGCATAGCCGACAAGTGCAAACTCATCGACTCCCAAAGCGTCAAACCGGGAGATGTCATTATCGGTCTGCCTTCTTCCGGTATCCATTCAAACGGTTTTTCCTTGGTCCGAAAGGTTTTGGATGTGGAAAATCAACCTTTAAGCCGCTACATGGACGAGCTTTCATGTACTCTGGGAGAGGCGCTGCTTACGCCGACCCGGATCTATGTAAAGCCCGTCCTCTCACTCCTTTCTCAAATCAAAGTAAAAGGGATCTGTCATATCACCGGCGGCGGTTTCTATGAAAACATTCCGCGCATTCTTCCGGCGAACTGCGCAGCAAAAATAGATTATGAAGCTTTAACCGTTCCACCTATCTTTCATCTGCTTCAAAAGGCAGGAAACATTCCGGTCCGTGAAATGTTCAACGTATTCAACATGGGTACGGGCATGTGCATCATCACAAACCCTGCGGATGCAGACAAGGCCATTCAGTGTCTCAACGGGTATTTCGAGAAAGAAGCTGCCGCATCGGCAGCAAGCAACGAACCGTTTGAGAAAAAATCCTCTGTATCGATAGCAAATGAACAGTTTGAAAATGAATCTGCTGCATCCGCAGGTAGTGAACAAATTAAGAATGAATCCGACATATCCGCAGACATCGAACAACTTGACAATAGGTCTTCTTCACGATCCGAGACCGCAACCATAATCGGAGAGATCGTTCCGGGTGAAAAAGAGGTGATTATGTGCTGAACATCGCCGTATTGATTTCCGGAAACGGCTCAAATCTTCAGGCGTTGATTGACGCGCAGAAAGAGGGTAAACTGAAATCAGGCTCCATTAAGCTGGTCATTTCGGATCGACCCGGCGCCTATGGATTGACGAGAGCCGCCGAAAACGGCATTCCTGCTTTGTCGGTCAATCGCAGGGATTTCCAATCTTCAGAGCAGTTTGATCAAACCATCGGCGAACTCCTGCGCGGTCACCACATTCACCTGGTAGTCCTGGCAGGCTTTTTGTCTATTTTGGGAGAAAAGCTTGTGAGAGAATACGATCACAGAATGATCAATATACACCCCTCTCTTATCCCCGCATTTTGCGGCGAAGGCTTCTACGGACTGAAGGTCCACCGGGCCGCCCTGGAAAAAGGAGTCAAGGTTACGGGAGCCACCGTCCACTACGTCAGCGAAATTCCCGACGGAGGCGAAATCATCATGCAGCAGCCTGTCCTCGTTAAAGAAGATGACACGCCGGAAAGTCTCCAACGGCGCGTCATGGAGGAAGCGGAATGGATCATGCTTCCAAAAGCCGTGGAACAGGTTTGCGCAATTCTTATGAGTAAAGAGTGAAAAGAAAGGCAGGCGGAAAAATGAAAGTCTATGATCTCTATGAGTACTTAAGCAATAAAAGCTATCCCGGAAGAGGCATCATCATCGGCACCAACGAGGAAGGAGATAAAGGTGTCGTCGCCTATTTTATAATGGGCAGAAGCGAGAACAGTCGCAACCGCATCATGGCAGAAGACGAAGACGGCATTCGCACGGAAGTCTATGACCCCTCAAAGGTCACAGATCCTTCCCTCATCATCTATTCTCCCGTGCGCGTGTTTTCCCGCAGTACCATCGTTACCAACGGCGACCAAACGGACACCATTTACGACGCTCTGGAGCGGTTTGAAGCCAATAAGTACGACTACAAAAACGCCCTCCTTACCGACCACCTGGAAAGCACCCTGGCCGCCCGCGCCTTTAGCGAAGCCTTGGACACAAGAACATTTGAGCCGGACGAGCCCCATTACACGCCTCGCATCTCCGGCCTGCTCTTTGCCAACGGCGATTTTTCCTCCTATAGATTGTCCATATTGAAATCCGCAGGAGGGGACCCCATTACGTGCCAAAGGTTTTTCTATACTTACGAAAACAAACTGCCCGGGGTCGGGCATCTGATTCATACATATCAGGTCAACGAAGATCCGCTTCCTTCTTTTGAAGGCGATCCTCGCCCCGTGACCATCCGCGGAAGCATCGACACCTTCACCGCCAATTTGTGGCGAAGCCTGAATGCGGAAAACCGCGTGTCTCTCTTTGTCCGCTTCGTCGATTTCAGCAGCTTGGAGTACGAGACCCGCATTATTAACGAAATCGAGCAAATGGCCCAGAGCCAGTTGTAATAAAGTTGGGGGAACATATTGGGGAAGTTGTAAGAAAGACTAACTATTAAAAGTCAAGACCCAAAATGAAAAACTTCGGATGAATTGCAGAAATGCAACTCAGACAAACTGTACCTTGATAATTGCATGACAAAATTAGCACCCCTAAAGAGCTGCTCTCGGAATTACAATGGCATAGTGCCTATGCTTGGCTAATGAAGGTCTGATTCGTTTTCACAAGGTGAAAGATTACCCGAGTCAGTTTCTTGGCCGCATGGGAAACGGCCACGTTGTAAGGTTTGCCCTCAGCACGCTTCTTCGCAAGGTACTGACCGAAGCCTCCATCCCAATGGCAGACATATTTTGCGGCATTAAATAGGGCGTAGCGTAGATATTTAGAGCCACGCTTCACCATTTTCGCATGTGTGGAGGTCAGTTGTCCTGACTGATAAACGGAAGGTTCCAAACCGGCGAAGGCAAGCACCTTCTCCGCCGAATCGAAGTTGCTGAAGTTTTCTGTTTCGGCAATGAGAATGGCAGCCATGCGGTAGGAGATTCCGGGAATCGTCAGAAGCGGGCTATGAAATTCATCGACAATGGGATTGATTTCTGCTTCGACCTGCTTAATCTGGTCTTCCATCATCCGGATCCTTTGGATGGTCTGCTGCAATTCTAAGGATTTCACGTCGCTGTAAGGACCGATGGAGTCTCGTGCTGCATTCCGGATTTCCATCGCTTTCTCCTTACCGTAGCGCCCCTTGGATGCAGTGGTAAGAAGATTAGATAGTCTAGTAAGGTGACACTGGGATATGGCTCTTGCGCTTGGAAATTCAGAGAGTAGAGCATATACAGAAGCCATATGCAGCGACGGGACCAGCTTCTCCAATTCAGGGAAAAGGATGACGCAAAGTCTTGCATAAGAGGATTTGAGTCTTGCGCAATCTTGCACCAAAGAGAAGCGGTATCTTGTTAGTGACTTAAGTTCGCGGACATGGTAAGATGTTTTCGAGTAGGGCTTTAAGCATTCTGTCCTAAGCATAGTCACAATCGAGTGAGCATCGACCGTATCCGTTTTCGTCTTTCTAAGGCTTAGACCTTTTCTGTAAAGATTGGTATGTAACGGATTGATTACCGTAGTGGGGAGATCATTGGCGATCAGAAACTCCAAAAGATTATCGCTGTAGTGACCGGTAGCTTCCAGTCCTACTTTAATTTGAGCGAAATCACTCCCACATGTCTTGAGATTTGTAAGCGATTCACGAAACCCCTGTTTGTTGTTTGGGATGGTGAACGTCGGGAAACGGATCACCCCATCCGAATCAACGATGATACAATCGTGCTTGTCCTTAGCAACATCAATACCGACATAAATCATAGTGGCTTCTCCTTTGAATTTGTATTGACACTGTTTTCTTCCACAGACCGGTTTGCCCAATGTAACCTCGTGCTAAATGAAACGTCATGCGTTATCCAACTAATTACCACTTAAGCAAACGACTGTGGTTATAGCCTTTCTTAAAACGTCAAGCGTTAGGAGACTAGGACTAATCCACAGCGTCTGTAAGAAGTATAGCATTAAGTCCTTGGAGAGGGACTATAAACACTACTACTTTATAATACGAGGAGACACAAGATATAAATGGCGCAACTCATCGATTTGAAATACGGCTGCAATCCCGATCAAAAGCCTGCCCGCATATTTATTGAAAACAGAGATCTTCCTTTAGAAGTTCTAAACGGCAAACCCGGTTACATCAATCTGCTGGACGCGTTGAACGGTTGGCAGTTGGTCAGCGAATTGAAAGCGGCTTGCGGCTTACCTGCCGCCACATCTTTCAAACACGTCAGCCCTGCAGGAGCAGCTTTGGGGCTGCCTTTGGACGATACGCTTCGGCAGATGTACTTTGTAGACCCGGAAGAAGTACTCTCTCCCCTTGCATGCGCATATGCCCGGGCCAGGGGCGCCGACAGAATGTCCTCTTTCGGCGATTTCATTGCCCTTTCCGATATCTGCGATTTGTCCACAGCCCGCCTCATCGCGAAAGAAGTCTCTGACGGCATCATTGCGCCGGGTTATGAGGTAGACGCATTGGAATTGCTGAAAACCAAGCGCAAGGGTACTTATACGATTTTGAAAATTGATAAGGACTACGTACCGCACCACATTGAAACGAAACAAGTCTTCGGAATCAGTTTTCAGCAGGGAAGGAGCCCATATCCCATCGACAAAGACCTGCTGCACAATATTGTCACCAAGAATAAGGACCTTCCCGAAAACGCCAAACAGGATCTTTTACTCGCTTTGATCGCCGTTAAATATACCCAGTCCAATTCCGTATGCTATGCTTACCGAGGCCAGACCATCGGCGTCGGCGCAGGTCAGCAGTCTCGAATTCACTGCACCAGACTGGCGGGAAACAAGGCAGATCTCTGGCATCTGCGCCATTATCCCAAGGTTCTACAGCTTAAGTTTGCCGAAGGCTTGGGACGCGCGGACCGGGATAATGCCATCGACGTATATTTGAGCGAAGATTATGAGGACGTCATCGGGAACGATGTATGGCAGAACTTCTTTGCAGAAAGGCCGGCCCCCCTCACTGCCGAGGAAAAAAAGGACTGGCTGAAAAACGTGACCGGCGTTTCTCTGGCAAGCGATGCCTTCTTCCCCTTTGACGATAACATTCGAAGGGCAAGCCGCAGCGGTGTTTCCTACATCGCTCAACCGGGAGGTTCCATCCGCGATCAGTCCGTCATCGATGCTTGTAACGCCTTTGGAATCACCATGGTCTTCACCGGCCTGCGCCTATTCCACCATTAATAGGTGACCGGGAGAACCGGCAGGGAGATGTTTTGTTTACCAGCCCCTGACCCCCGGAAGTTGTATTCGGAGCCATTACAGGAGTGAGAAAATGAAGTTATTAGTTTTGGGCGGCGGCGGCCGCGAACATGCCATTATCAAGAAGCTTCGGGAGAATCCAAAAGTAGCAACGATCTTTGCTCTACCCGGAAACGGCGGAATCTCCTACGATGCCCAATGCGAAAATATCAACGCCCTGGATTTAGATGGGGTGATTGACTTTGCCCGGACCAATAAAGTGGACTTTGCCGTGGTGGGACCGGATGATCCATTGGCCAAAGGCGCCGTAAACAGGTTGCTCGACGCCGGAATTCCCACCTTTGGCCCTACCGCTGAAGCGGCAATAATTGAAAGCAGCAAAGTTTTTGCAAAAGAACTTATGAAGAAATATAAGATTCCTACGGCAGAGTATCAAGTATTTGATTCCGCCGACGATGCCATCGCCTATGTTGAAACCGCGGACCGCTTTCCAGTAGTTGTGAAGGCCGACGGGCTGGCCCTCGGAAAAGGAGTCATTATCGCGGAAAACTTGGAAGAAGCCGTTCAAGGCATCCACAGAATCATGACGGAGCGGGTCTTCGGAGACAGCGGGAATCGGGTTGTTATTGAAGAGTATTTAACGGGACCGGAAGTGACTGTATTGGCGTTTACGGACTCCAAGACCCTGGTTCCCATGGTATCCTCCATGGATCACAAACGTGTTTACGACGGTGACTTGGGTCCAAATACCGGAGGGATGGGAACCGTTGCCCCAAATCCATATTATACCGATGAAGTCGCCGATCGGTGTATGAAGGAGATTTTCCTGCCCACCATAGAAGCCATGAACGCGGAAGGACGTCCGTTTAAAGGTTGTCTGTACTTTGGTTCGATGCTTACCCAGTCCGGCCCCAAAGTTATTGAATACAATAGCCGTTTTGGGGATCCGGAAGCGCAAGTTGTGCTTCCTCTTCTCGAAACCGATCTGCTTTCTGTCATGGAGGCGGTAGTGGAAGAACGACTCTCAGAGATTTCTGTCTCCTTCCGCAAGGGCGCAGCCTGCTGCGTAGTAGCAGCTTCTGCAGGATATCCGGGCAGCTATAAAGTAGATGTTCCTATTTCCGGTCTGATAGACGGGCAGTTAGAAGGCGCTTTTGTTTTTCATGCAGGCACCAAGCGTACCGACAAAGGTCTGGTGACAGCGGGCGGTCGCGTTCTGGGCGTCACCGGCGTGGGAGATACATTGCAGGAAGCCGTTGATTGGGCATACGCCGCATTAGGAAACATCCAATTTGACGGAATGCATTATCGCAAAGATATCGGCAAAAAGGCCCTGCTCAACTTGTAAAAGGTGTCTTACATCAATACGACTCCGGAAGGCCTTGGCGCTCCGGTTAACTTCCGTAAGAAAATTTGAGAGGAATGGGAGAAAGATGGCTGTATTTCGTATTTACGTAGAGAAGAAAAAAGAATATGCCGTTGAGGCGCAGAGGCTGGCCGCAGACATTCGTGACTTCCTTCAGATCTCTGCCCTTGAAAATCTACGGCTAATAAATCGTTACGATGTAGAGGGCATAGATCAGGAGTTGTTTGACCGATGCAGGTACACGATTTTTTCGGAACCTCAAGTGGACCATAGTTATACCGAGCTTCCAAAAGCTCAGCATACCATAGCGGTGGAATACTTGCCCGGCCAATACGATCAGCGAGCGGACTCCTGCGCCCAATGCATCCAGCTTGTATCGCAGCAGCAACGGCCTCTGGTCCGCACAGCGCGCATCTACCTGCTGTCCGGTCCTCTTTCTCCGGAAGATCTCTTAGCCATCCGAAACTATTTGATCAATCCTATAGAGAGCCGAGAAGCCTCCCTTGCGCCCTTCACCACCTTAAAAGAGCGCTACGAAACTCCTGACGACGTGGCCGTTCTCAGCGGTTTTCGGGACATGGAGGACAAGGATCTGCCGGACTTCCTCTCCCGGTACGGTTTGGCCATGGATCAGGCGGACCTGGCTTTCTGCAGGGATTATTTCCGTTCCGAAGGCCGAGATCCGTCCCTTACGGAAATACGCATGATCGACACCTATTGGTCGGACCATTGCCGCCACACCACTTTCCTTACGCAGATCGATTCCGTATCCATTCATGACAGCCGTGTTGAGAAGGCATATCAATCCTACCTGGATATGCGCCGGGAACTCGGCAGACAGGACAAGCCTATCACCCTGATGGAAATAGCCACCGTCGGCGCAAAATATCTGAAGCATACCGGAGCCTTGACCAGCCTGGACGAGTCCGATGAAATCAACGCCTGCTCCGTCAAGATCGATGTAGATGCGGATGGAGAAATTCAGCCTTGGCTGCTCATGTTCAAAAATGAAACCCACAACCACCCTACCGAAATCGAGCCCTTCGGCGGCGCAGCCACCTGCATCGGCGGCGCCATCCGGGACCCGCTTTCCGGCCGATCCTACGTATATCAGGCCATGCGTATCACCGGCGCCGCAAACCCTTTAACCCCGGTGGAAGAGACCCTTCCGGGAAAACTGCCCCAAAGAAAAATCGTAACGGAGGCCGCTGCAGGCTACAGTTCCTACGGCAACCAAGTGGGCATAGCTACCGGCCTTGTTAAAGAAATATATCACCCAGGTTATGTGGCAAAACGATTGGAAATGGGCGCCGTCATCGGAGCGGCGCCGGCAAACCAGGTAGTACGCCAAACCCCCGCGCCCGGAGACGGCGTAATCCTGCTGGGCGGAAAAACCGGCAGAGACGGCTGCGGCGGCGCAACCGGATCCTCAAAATCTCATAATATTTCCTCCCTGGAAGCCTGCGGCTCTGAAGTGCAGAAGGGCAACGCGCCGGAAGAGCGTAAAATTCAGCGTTTGTTCCGCGACGAAAAGGTTGCCCGCCTCATAAAGCGCTGTAACGACTTTGGCGCCGGAGGAGTTTCCGTTGCCATCGGCGAGTTGGCCGACAGCTTGGAAATCAATCTCGATGCCGTGCCGAAAAAATACGAAGGCCTGGATGGCACCGACCTGGCAATCAGCGAATCTCAGGAGCGGATGGCCGTGGTCGTAGCCCCGGAAAACATCGATCTGTTTATTAAATATGCAAAAAAAGAAAACCTGGAGGCCACACTCGTAGCCAGAGTGACAGATACAGGCCGGCTCACCATGCATTGGCGCGGTCAAAAAATAGTGGATCTCTCTCGCGAATTTCTCAGTTCCAACGGAGCTCCTAAATACACAAAGGTGGAAGTCCCATTAAATAACGTGAATTCCGAAGATTTAGGTTTTACCTATTTCCCGCATTCCGCAGATTATACGGCTGCGGAAACCACCGAAGCCAAAACAACCGAAGCCAAAACGGACAAAACAAAAACGGCTAAAACCGGTGCAGCCAAAGCCGAAGCTGCGGGAAACAGTTCCGGTAAAGCGAACCGGATCTTTGACCCCATTCCAAAGCAGCCTTATTCAACTTTGGAGCAGCTCCGCCCCGCTCTCGAAAAACTGGTTGCGGATCTGAATTTCTGCTCTCAAAAGGGATTGGTAGACCGTTTTGATTCCACCATCGGCGCCGGTACTGTCCTCATGCCTTTCGGCGGCATCTACCAGGCCACACCTGCCCAGTCCATGGTGGCAAAGCTGCCCGTGTTAAAAGGAGATACTAAGACCTGTTCCGCAATGAGCTGGGGTTTCAACCCGTTTATAACGGAATCGGATCCGTATCTCGGCTCTTATCTGGCAGTGGTGGAATCCGTTGCAAAACTCATTGCCAGCGGCGGAGACCTGAAGAACTGTTGGCTTTCCTTCCAGGAATACTTTGAAAAACTGGGCGATGACCCCAGGCGTTGGGGTAAACCCTTTGCCGCCCTCCTGGGAGCGCTGACAGCTCAAAGGGATCTAAAAGTCGCAGCCATCGGGGGGAAGGACTCTATGTCCGGCAGCTTCGAAAACTTGGACGTACCTCCCACACTTATTTCAGTCGCTGTCTCGCTTTGCAGCGCGGAAACCGTAACATCTCCGGAATTTAAGAAAGCAGGCAGCCCGGTGCTGCTCATCGCTCCTAAATACACAGAGGATGGACTTCCCGAGAAAGAAAGCCTGATAAACTGCTTCAACGTCGTGCAGCAGCTTATTGAAGAAAAAAAGATTGCGAGCGCCTACGCTATCACCGCCGGCGGCTGTGCCGGAGCCGTTTTCGAAATGTCCCTCGGCAACCGGATCGGCCTTCGCTTTGCGCCGGATTTTGATCTGACCCGGCTTTTCCAGTACGCATACGGCGGATTTGTAGTAGAATGGAGCGGCTCCGTTTCAGATTCTTCATTTGGAATTTCTTCATTTGGAATGCTGCCCGTAGTACAGATAGGCACAACCATCGAGGAGTTCCACCTGGTAAAAGATACCGAAACCATTGAACTTGCCCGGCTCGAAGCGCTTTACCGCAGCACCCTCGAACCGATCTTTCCTACCGGCATTCAACAAAGGCCAAAGACGGTCCCCGACACATTTGACGCTGCTGATTCTTCCGCGACCTCCTTCCGGCGCCACAACGGAGAGACTGATACAGACACCCACATAAAGCGGCGGCTTATGGCCGGAAAACCCATAGTCGGAAGACCCAAAGCATTGATACCTGTTTTCCCCGGAACCAACTGCGAATACGATACCGCAAAAGCCTTTGAACGTGCCGGCGGCATTGCCGAAATAGCGGTTATCCGCAACCTTTCACCGGATGACGTTTCGGACTCCATTAAAGAGATCTCCCAAAGGATACGGTCTTCCCAAATCATCATCCTTCCCGGGGGCTTTTCCGGGGGAGATGAACCGGACGGATCAGGTAAATTTATTACCTCGTTCTTCCGCAACCCGATGATCGAAGAAGAAGTGCGGCGGCTATTAGAGGAACGAGACGGCCTAATGCTGGGAATCTGCAACGGTTTTCAAGCGCTGATAAAGCTGGGGTTGGTCCCCTTTGGCCGCATCTGCGAGGCTACTGAGGACTCCCCCACCCTCACTTTTAATCCCATCGGCCGTCATCAGTCTAAATTAGTTCGCACCCGTATAGCGTCAAATAAATCACCTTGGCTTATGGATGCAGAAATCGGCGAAATCCATACCATCCCCATATCCCACGGCGAGGGGCGCTTCATTGCCAGCGAAGAGTTGCTTAAACAGCTGGCCGCAAACGGACAGATCGCCGCGCAATACGTTGACCTTTCCTGCACGCCTACAATGGATATCCGCTTTAACCCAAACGGCTCCGCCATGGCAATCGAAGCCGTCACTTCCCCGGACGGAAGGATATTGGGAAAAATGGGTCATTCCGAGCGCTCCGGCCGTTGGCTTTACAAAAATGTCCCCGGCAATAAAGAACAAAAGCTATTTGAAAATGCGGTAAAATACTACTGTTTATAAAATTTTTGAATTATCTGACATTGTTAAAATAATATTTTTCAAATTTTCTGAAAAAGGTGTTGACAAGGTGTTTTTTATGTTGTATTATAAGCATACTCAAAGAAAGGATCCATCAAAGTACATGAAACCCTCATAGAACGGATCAGATCCGAGTATACGGGAAACTTATATAGGCGCAGCGGCCGAGTATAAGAAAAACTCTGAAAAAGCAACACCAAGTATATGAAGGTTCAAGGAAATGAAAGATCCAAGTAAGTGAGTAACCCCCGATAATAAGGCTAAGCCAAAGATTCGGGTCCGCTCCAACAGACGGTCGCCTTGACAATAGATAACTTGCTGAAGCAAAATTTAGCAAAGGAAACTTTGCAAAAAAATTTTAAAAAGGCAGGATTCGGAGAGCAAGGCCAAAGACCGATCAGCTATGGAGCAAAAGGAAGGAGGATGTACTCTCTTGAGTTACACTCCGCAGAAAGGGTAGACACAATCCGCATAGGAAATATGGTCTACCCTTTCTCGTTGTCTGCATATTCTCTTCCACATTTAGACAGACTATTGGTCGGAGGTGATTTACATGACAGTTCAATTAACCACAAAAGAAAGAATGTTGCTTCAAGACCAAAAGTCGCAAGAGGAATTATGTGTTCAGAAGTATCAGAGTTATTCCGGATTGGCTCAAGATCCTCAGCTAAAACAGCTTTTTAGTTCTTTAGCGCAAAAAGAGCAGGAGCACCTGAATTCAATTAATCAAATCCTGGCAGGCCAAATCCCAGCCATGGGGGCCCAGTCCGGCGGTCAGGCCCAACAAAAACCCATGCAGTCCGGCATGCAGTCTCAAGCTCAGTCCGGCATGCAGTCTCAAAGTCAATCAGGCATGCAATCAGGCATGAAATCCCAAGGGCAATCTGGCATTCAGACCCAAAGTCAGTCCGGCATGCAGTCTCAAGGGCAGTCAGGCATGCAATCTCAAGGGCAGTCCGGCATGCAATCAGGCATGAAATCCCAAGGGCAATCTGGCATTCAGACCCAAAGTCAGTCCGGCATGCAGTCTCAAGGGCAGTCAGGCCAAGGAGCCGGTGGAACGCAGAGCGGAATGTTTAACGATAAAAATCTATGCTCCGATATGCTCGCTACGGAGAAATTCGTATCCGGCGCGTACGATACCGCAATCTTTGAATGCACCAACACAAGCATCCGCCAAGTATTAAACCACATTCAAAAAGAGGAGCAGGAACACGGCGAGCAGATTTTCAATTATATGCAGAGCCACGGCATGTACAGCCCTCAGTAAACGGCAACCTTGTCCCGGTTATAAAGGAAACAGAATCAATCATAATATGAACCCCCCTGCAGAGATCCGGCAGGGGGGCTATTCATTGCACAGCTTTTATTATCTTTGTTAGAGAGGGCCGTGCCAATGATCAGTCTACGTCTTCAAAATGAATTTTACTGTTTTTCTGCAAAGCAAGATCGATGATCCTCTGAGCGTCCTCCTTTTCAAAGATCAGCCTTTTTGATAAGCTTCTCCTGGTAAAATGCAGCACGATATACCTGGGATCCTTCACCGTCTCGCGATGCAGGTTGGAAACTTCATCGAAAAGCCAAGCTTCTTTATACTTGAACAGTACCGCATCATAGTAAACGGTAATCCCTTCCTCGTTAACCAATGTGTACTTATTGAAAAATGCAGACCAAACCAGAAAGGGTCCAAGTAAAATCCCAATGGGAGATTCAAACAGAATCCCCAACACGATGATACCAATCCCGAACAACACCGCTGCGATTCGTGTTGAAAGCCTTCTTTTTCGATCATTTAACACTTTAAATTCATTCATAATTATCCGTTCTTTAAATAGCCTCTCTATCCGTTACATTAATTACATTGCAGCACTTTCGGCCTTTTTCTTATTCTTCGGATTCTTCTCCGGATCCACATACTTGACCCCGATGCCCAGATACGAAATGATGATGGCATAGATCGGGTTGATGACGTTCATGAAGGCATAAGGCCAGAAGTCAAAATTGTAAACTCCTAAAGTAGCAGCCTGATATGCTCCGCACCCGTTCCAGGGGACCATGGGCGACCAAAGGGTCCCTCCATCTTCCAGAGTTCTGGATAGGAAGCTCCTCTTAAGACCCTTCTGGTCATAGATCTTGGCATACATTCTGCCGGGTACGATAATCGCCAGATATTGGTCAGTCAGTACAAAATCGCATATGATGCCCGTTATGATGGTAGCGGTAACAAGACCGCCTACAGACTTGATTCTTCTGCTAACGCCACCGAGCAACACTTCTACAAATCCTGTTTTCTCAAGGATCCCTCCGAAGGCCAGGGCAAACATGATCAAACCGATGGTCCACATCATAGAATCCAGACCGCCCCTGTTCAGCAGCTTGTCAGCAATGGCATTTCCCGTATCCGCTTCATAACCATAATGCATAGCCCCCAGCACATCCGCAATCGAATTGCCCTGGGAGATCATAGCTACAATTCCCGCAATGGCAACTGCCAGCAGCAGTGAAGGTATTGCAGGAATTCTCTTGACAGCCGAGAAGATAACAACCAGTACAGGGATCATAATCCAGACCTGGATATTGAATTCACTAAGTATGGCTTGCTGTATCTCTTCAACCGTATGGGCATCAAATCCCTGGGATCCAACCTGCATGCCCACAATCCCATAAAGAACCAAGGCTATACAGAAGCTGGGCAAGGTAGTGGTCATCATACTTCTAACGTGTTCAAAAAGAGGTGTTTCCGCCGTTGCGGCAGCAATATTCGTGGAGTCCGAAAGAGGAGACCACTTGTCACCCATGTACGCTCCGGAAATTACCATACCGGCAGCGATAGCAGGGTTGATCCCCAGGCCTGCCGCAATGCCCATCAGAGCTACACCTACAGTCCCGGAGGCAGTCCAGGAGCTTCCCGTAGCCAGGCCTACAATAGCGCAAAGCACAGCTCCCACAACCAGGAAGGCAGACGGGGAAATGAGATCTAAGCCATAGTATACCATAGCCGGCATGGTACCGGCCAGCACCCAGGTCCCGATGAGCATACCAACTATCATAACAATAATGAGTGCTTCCGTAGCTCTGGCAATGCTGTCCAGGACACCTGTTATGATGGCATCCCAGCGATAACCGCAGCGATAGGCCATCAAAGCGGCAACCACACAGGAAACCACGATAGGAATATGGGGTTCAATCCCCCACTTTACGGTACAGACGATGATCAGGGCCATCATGAACACCGCCGGCACCAGAGCTTCCCACAATTTTGGCAGTCTTGTTTCGTTCATTTGACAATACCTCCAATAAAATAATAAGAAAAATATATATGTATAATTACATATCAGATTAGGAGTTCCGGGGCTTTTTCTCTGATCACGGGTTTCATTTCCTCCAGGGCTTCCTCCGTCATTTTCAGTCCAAAATCAATATCTTCCGCCCTCATGGCAGTGGACATGCAGAACATCCCCCTAGGAGCAATGAAAACACCTTTTGTGAGCAAGACCATGTACAGCAGTTGATTCAATCCCTCATAAGAGGTCGCCATATCCCTGTAGCTGATCACTGGTTTATCTGTGAATACAGTATTAAACAGAGAACCTGTTCCATTGATCTGAATTCTAAGCCCAAGTTTTTCCACCAGTGCGCACATCCCTGACCGAAACCGTTCCCCCAGTTCATTGACATACGCAACGGCTTTTCTGTCATAAGCCGTCATGGTAGCAACACCTGCAGCCATAGTAACCGCATTCCCGTTAAAGGTTCCCGAATGATACATCTTCTTTTTTCTCGGGTCATAGAGTTCCATGATATCTCTCCTGCCCCCGAAAGCGCCCACAGGAGTCCCCCCTCCGATGATCTTGCCGAGAGAGGTGATATCAGGGGTTATTCCATAAAGTTCCTGAGCTCCGCCGTAGGAAAGCCTGCCGGTTACTACCTCATCAAAAATCAAAAGTATCCCGTATCGCTCAGTCAATTCCCTGACTGCTTTAAGATATTCCGGAAGAGGCGTGATCTGCCCCGCAGACCCCATAACCGGTTCAATGATAAAGCAAGCGACATCTTTGTAGTTCGCCTCGATGATTTTTTTTGTTCTTTCCACATCATTAAAGGGAGTGACTATGACATCCTTTAAAGCATTTTCGGATACACCTCGGCTCTCAGGAATTACTTTGATGTTATCCAGACTCCCGGCTTTCTTTAAGTTGGGATCCACGCTGGCCTCAAATACATCCGTTGTTCCATGGTACCCACCTTCGGTTTTAATAATTTTGGCCTTTCCGGTATAAGCCCTCGCAATACGCAGAGCATGCATGTTGGCTTCCGTCCCGGAATTTGTGAAGCGGATAAGTTCGATTCCCGGGAACCTCTCAACAAGCAGCTTCGCAAGGGTAGTCTGCAGCTCAAAGGGCGCTGTATAGGCACTTCCCAGAGCGATCTGTGCAGAAACCGCATCTACAGTTGGTTTGTGTGCATGACCGTGGATCAGAGAGGTATAGTTGTTTTGAAAATCCAGCAGCTTATTGCCATCCACATCGTAGATGTATGCTCCCTCACCCATTTCAATATAGTGAGGAAACGGATCAAAATATGTAGCCGTCCTCGTGTCACCCCCCGGCATATAGTTGCACGCTTCAGAATGAAGGGCCAGGGACTTCCTTCGCAGTTCTGAGTATTGATCTTCTATACGTCTTCTGAAATCTGCCTCTACCGGACCATACATGCTTTCACCTCATTGTCTTCTTATTCTATTCTCTTGTAAATACATTAGGACACCTTTTGTTAAATGGTGTCGTTATAACTTGTTGTTTGTAATAAGTAGCAAAAGATATGCCAATCGCAGATGTCTGAAAATTGCACATATCAGATAATGTGAACGATAACAAAACCGACTCATTTCATAATCTATGAGTCGGTTTGTATGTCACATTTAGATATTCTTTTTGATCATCCATCTATAATTGATGCTTTTTCTTTTTCCTCATAAAGGCTGCCTGAGTAATGCCCAGGGCCTCCGCCGCTTTTCGTGTGCTGCCATGACAGCGCAGTGCTTCCTCGATCATTTGCCTTTCGTAATCATCCATAGACTGTCGAAAGTCTCGCCCTAACGGCATTACCACGCCAACTTCCGTCTGGTTTTCCGAGGCGCTTCCTTCCCACCGGCGATGGCAGCTCAACTCCCGGATTACACTCATTTGCGTGATAGTGTCTTCGTCGCTGTTGATCATGACTCTCTGCACGAGGTTTTCCAGTTCCCTGATGTTGCCGGGCCATTCATACTCCAATAGATATTGGATCCCCTCATCGGAGATCTGCTTCCGGGTTTCATTCTTCTTATTAAAGTCGTTCACATAATACTCCAACAATGGGATTATATCTCTTTTTCGCTTTCTCAGGGGCGGAATACTCAAAATGAGCACTGCCAGACGATAATACAGATCCTCTCTGAATTCTCCTGCAGACATCAACGCCTGCAGGTTTTTATTTGTAGCACAGAGTACCCTTACATCCACCTTGATGGGACTTTCTCCTCCCAGGCGATAGAATTCCTTATCCTGGAGCACCCGAAGCAGCTTTGCCTGCATTTCCAATGACAGTTCACTGATTTCATCCAGAAATAGGATCCCCTTGTTCGCCTGTTCAAAGTATCCTCTTTTCCCCTTCGCGCTGGCTCCTGTAAAGGCTCCCGGTTCATAGCCAAAAAACTCCGACTCCATCAGAGTAGACGGAATGGATGCACAGTTCACCTTGACACAAGGGTGCATATTCCGGTTACTCATATTGTGGATCAGCCGGGCAACCCGCTCCTTCCCTACGCCGGTCTCCCCTTCTATCAGGACGGAACAGTCGTACTTGGAAGCTTTCACGATTTGTCTGGAAAGTTCATTCATCGACTGACTCTTGTATATGAAATCGTAAGCGATAGGATCCTGTTGCCGCTCTTGATCGGCGGATATATTTGCACTGGCGGTTTCCACGTTCCTTCTGAGGCTCTTATGCATAATCCTGCTCAGTCTGTCCACATCTATTTCGATCTCAGATAGCATCTCGTACATGAACTTGTCGTAGTTTTCAGCATACCCGTCACCGCAAAGGATGTTCAATTCTTTTCCCAAGCCCTCCGTGAGAAAGACCGCAATATTATAGTTATTGATCAGGCTGGAAAAGAAGACTGTGCCTTTCGGTTTTGTTGTCAGTACATTGATAGCCTCTGCTCCTCTTGCATCAGCACAGTTTACGCTGAGGTCAAACAATTCGGGGTGGGTCCTGATAAGGTTTTCAGTACATTTGAGAATATGGGTGGAGTTTACTGAGTCAAACTCATCAAAAATCGTATCAATCCCGGCCTTAACTTCCTTATCGATCGTTCCCGTTCCGCTCTCTCCGGTATTATAAAGTAACGCGGAAATGCGTCCGCCGCTCCCTACCGCTTTGCGAATTGCATAACCATAAATCATTACATGTAATATATTACTGCCTATCACAAGAAAATCCTTATTACCACGGGCCATTTGATACACGTGGTAAATCGATGCTGACTCCTCGAAAGCCAACATCAGCAGATCTGTCGGAATGCCTGCCGGCCGCCGGATAACACTGCTGTTTCCATAAAGAATGCCATACCCATCCACCCGTATGCTGCCAAAGAGAAAGTCAATATCATGAATCCGATCAATGTGAAGCGGGATCATGGTGGCCGATGCCAAAACCAGAACCTCGTCCCCAACCTTGACCTTATCCTTATTTATGTAATCCTTTCCGACCCTTTCAACAGTTCCTGCAATCAATCCCCCTGTGTCTGTGTATGGATTATGAAGTTTTCCCCTGGTTTCCACCAAATCGATGATTTTCTCCTTCACAGTCTCCGGATCGTTCATCGATTCATTGCAGATCTGCTTTAGGTTCGCTGCCTCCAAATGTACGTGGGTGACCTTGAGCAGCATCTCATTGTCATAAATAACTTTACTGTTGTCCAGTTTCCATGCGAAAACAGGGAGTACGTCGGTTACTCCAAGCACGCGGTTGATTCCGTAATCTTCGTACATGAGTGCCTGTCCCCTTTCTGCTATTTGTGTTCTCCGAACTGGATATTTACGCCATTTGGATCCTTTACAAAGAAGAACCGGAAATCGGAACCGGGCTGAAAAGGTCCTCCGGTAATCTCGATACCCTTTTCCTTCACAAGATCTATCACCCTATCCAGGGAGTCCGTCTCAAATCCCAGGGAAATCCCCGTCTTACTCCCCTGCCATTTGTCTGAGCCGTCATAGATCAATTCTACTTTCGTCTCCCCTTCGCCCATAAAGACGATCTCACCCGGTCCTATGGGAAATCTCTTATCTACTTTAAGTCCAACTACTTCCTCATAAAACCGAATGGATTCCTCCATATCCTTTACATTGATCGTGCACCATAAGAATTTCATTTCCAGGCCTCCTTTTTACAATTAGGTTGTTCAGACTATTTTTTTTGCCGCACCCCGTACCAATGGTTGTCCCACCACATGAGCTTTGATCAGGTTCGTGGTTCCACCCACACCTACAGGGATACCCGCTGTAATGACCACCAGATCTCCGGTCTTCACTTTACCGTGCTCCAATGCTTTTGTAACAGTTTTGTTTATCAAATCGTCCGTAGATTCTACCATTGGCAACAATATGCAGTAAACGCCCCAGGATAAACACAAACGCCTCTGTACACTTTCATCCGTAGTCGTCGCTATGATCGGCTGTTTGGGCCGGAACTTAGATACCATTCTGGCAGTATATCCGGATGATGTGCCGGTAAGGATGGCCGCGGCGCCCAGGCTCATGGCAATGTTGCAAGTGGCGTGGCTTATCGCATCCGTGATTGTAGATTCTTTTTCGCTCTCACGATCAACAAAAAGTCTGAAATAATCCATTGCTTCCTCTGTCCTCTTTGCGATCTGTGACATAGTAGCCACGGACTCCACGGGATATTTCCCCATTGCCGTTTCGCCGGAAAGCATGATCGCGTCCGTTCCATCAAGTATGGCGTTGGCTACGTCGGTAACCTCGGCCCTTGTCGGCCTGGGATTTCGTATCATAGAATCCAGCATCTGAGTCGCTGTTATAACGGGCTTACCGACCTTGTTACACTTGCGGATGATTCTCTTTTGCAGTAGCGGAAGTTCTTCTGCCGGTACTTCCACACCCAAATCACCTCTCGCAACCATGATCCCGTCGGAAACGTCGATGATCTTATCTATCTTATCGACGCCCTCTCCGTTTTCTATTTTGGATATGATTTGAATATGCTCTGCCTGATTTTCTCTTAGGAACTCCCGGATCGCTAATACATCTTCTGCATTGCGCACAAAGGACGCGGCAATGAAATCGACACCGTTCTGTATTCCGAACTCGATATCAGCTTTATCCTTTTCCGTTATGGGCGGCATGTTGATGCGGATCCCCGGCACGTTGATGCCTTTGTTCTTTTTTATCATTCCGCTGTTCAACACGATGCATCGAATATCCTCCCCGGCCACTTCCTGCACCTTAAGCTCAACAAGGCCGTCATCGATCAGTATTATATCGCCGGCCCTAACATCGCCGGGCAACCCTTTGTAGCTGATGCAACAGATGGAATCATCGCCGAGAATATCCCGGGAGGTTAGGGTAAACTCCTGTCCCTCCGTGAGGAAAACTTCCTGACTCTTAAAGTCACCGGTGCGTATTTCCGGCCCTTTGGTGTCCAACAAAATGGCAACGGGTACGCCCAGCTCCTGCCGCACCTTCTTAATTGTGGATATTCTCTCGCCATGCTCCGCATAATCTCCGTGCGAGAAATTTAACCGGGCCACATTCATGCCGGCAGAAATAAGTTTTTTGAGCATTTCCTCCGTTTCGCTGACAGGCCCGATGGTACATACAATTTTGGTTTTCTTCATAAAACCCTCCCGTTTACTGCTGTCGAGTTGTAATGGCTTAACTTCTAAAGGTGTTGTAAAAGTTATTTGACACTCTTCTGCGAAATAGTTGTATTTGGCACCTGACACTTTTACAGTTAAATAAGCCTCCTCTGGCTTCATGCAAAAATGACTGACGCTTTCTATTAGTACATTTGCAAATAATACAATTTATTCCTCTACATATAGAATAGGTTATCATATCCGTCGATTCGTGACAAGGTTTGATACATTTGCGGACGGTGTCAAGTTGTTGTGGAGTTTTTGCTTGACAACTCTCCCGATGTTATGCAACCAAACCCCGTTGCCGACCATAAGACCGGATCAGGATCTGTGTTGCAGTATTGACCGCCGGATTGTATTGTTCTTTTTCGAATATACTCCAGTCCCAACAACCATGAATTGCATTTTGTAGCCGTTTTTTCCCATACTCCTTTAGAATACTCCTGTTTTTTTCGTCTTCAGGTCGTCTGAAATCCTTTCCTGAAACGCTGCAACCATTTCTTGTATAGACTCTAAGTTCTGCCATCTTGCTTAGGCCAGCTTCGCTCCAACCCATAGGATTTCTGCTTAATCTTTCCGAATACACATGACTTACTAAACCTTCTGTGCAGCTACCTATGATATCTTTTGTATATCTTCGCACAATTCCGTCCCAATTGTTTACAACATAACGGAGGAAGTTTCGAACCCGCTTCTCTTGCTTTGGTCCCTTGCAAAGAGACAGCATTTCTCGAATGAGGCTTGTCACTTTTTCCAGGCTCTTCTCTTGAACCGCCTGCCTTATACGGTGTCGGTAATTTTGTTTCGGAAAGGCCGCTGTCGCTTGTTTTAAGTGCTTCTCAAAGTGAAATCCATCCATAACATAGTGACAGTCGGCAAGCTCCTCCATTCCTTGCTTGATCCATGGAGCCCCATCACCATGAAGATAGATTCTCTCGATTTGATTTTCTTCATAAGCTTGTGAGATGTACCCGCCTACCGTTTCCCAAGCCTCTTTTGTTTGATGAATGGTGGAGGTAAAGTGTACCGGATTCATCAGGACATTTCGCCCTTTATGGACGGCTTGGATTCCTTCACTTAACGTAATCAATGGAACCATGCGGTTTTTACCTTCCTGTAGATGAACGTGGTCTTCATCGGCAAAAATATGTAGTTCCGATGCGACTCGCTTTTCTTTAGGGGCTGCCTTTTCCAGTTTTCCCACTGCTCTCAACTTATTCTTTACCGTCTGGCGGCTCACTTCACCGTTGGTTACTATCTTCGTACTCTTTTCATAGGAAACCTCTGCCGATTGTTCCACTAGGCGGGCGCTCACATTGGCACTCACTCGTTCATAGGCGTATATACCAATTATGAAATCCAACGGATATACATAGGCACCTTTTGCCTTTTCGTAATAGTAGTCTCGTTCTATGTCGATTCGACCTACCTCCGTCAGAAGACTCCTTTGCCGGTCTTTTTCTTTTAGAATAAGCCCCTGCTCTTTTCGAAATGCCTTGTCCGCTCTAAGTTCTTCATTCAATTGCTTCACGATTCCCGATATCAGGGCTCGAACGCTTTCTTTGCAAAGACCCAGGGCATCAGATGCAAACTGATCTATATCGGATATGCCTCCTTCTTCAATCCGTTTGCAAATATTTCTTCCCAATTCCGCAATGATTTGTTGTACAATAGTTTCCACAGAGATCTTCCCTCCTTGTTTGTGTTTTGTTGCTGAAACTATTTTAACACAGGAGAGTTGATCTCTGTTTCTTTCCTTTAAAAACTCCACAACTATTTTACACTATCACATTTGCGCTTGCGCTGAAAGCGGCTAACCTGAGATGCAACAGGCGCAAAAAAGGCTGAGGGCCAAACAGTGGTACTGTCTGGCCCCCGGCTTCTACCTAACTAGCCTGTTGTTCTCTTTGCTTAAATATTTGCTATCTCGCCTGTTAGGATGGAGGATGCGTTGTGTAACTTAGTTGTGTAACTTAGTTGTGTAACTTAGTTGCGTTGCTTAGCTGTGTAGCTCAGTTGTGTTGCTTATTCAATCTCAATTCTGGATTTGTTTTGGCTCCTATCCTGCTTGGGAACCGTGATGCTCAAGATACCGTTATCCAGTCTGGCCTTAATTCCTTCCGACTGAGCATCTACCAGATAAATGCCGCGGCTCATGGAGCTGTAACGTCTCTCTCTATGGATATAATTCTTTCTCTCTTCGTCCACGGCTTCCTCTTTCTTGACGAAAATCGTCAATCTGCCGTCATTTATCTCAACGGTAATTTCTTCTTTTTTCACACCGGGAAGTTCCGCTTCAATGACATACTCATTGTCGTTGTCCTGGACATCTATCTTAAAAGTGTCTGGGGACAGGGCTTTTCTTGGCGGCCAGCTGTCGCCGAAGAAATCATCCAGCATGTCATAGAAGTCAGGGAACCTGGTGTTCATTAAACTTGCATTTCTTCTAAACGGAATCAATCCTGCCATGAATTAACCCTCCCTTCTTTTAATTCAATTTTGCCTGCTTGCCTATTTATTGTTAGCACTCTAACCTCATGAGTGCTAACCTGATTTCATTATACCCGCGTTCCTCTTGTATAATCACATAACATTAATTTTTTCTAATATATTTTTTCCCTGAATTGCAATAACAAGTTGAACTAATCTCCGTACCTTGACAAATCTCTGTTGTTAAAGAGCATAGATTAAATCGAGTTCCTCATCGAAGAGTTCTTCTGGGGTTTTATAGCCTAAGATCTTTCTTGGAAGGCCGTTTATCCATTCTTCAACTCGTGCAATGGCCTCTTGGCTGTATTCGGAAATCTTCTTACCTTTGGGTATGAAGCGCCTAATCAGGCCGTTATGGTTTTCATTGGTACCACGTTCGAATGCGGAGTAAGGATGTGTAAAATATACCCCTACACCCTGTTCCTTCAAGGTTGACAGAGCAGCGAACTCAGATCCATTATCTGCAGTAAGGCTTTTGAAGACCTTTTGAAACCGACTGCCAAATTCGTCTTTGATCTGGTCAAATTCCTGCATAACCGCTTCTGCTGTTTTGGCAGGAATCTTTCGAATCAATGTGTTTCTGGTTTTTCGTTCGACAATGGTCAATAAGCTTTCATCCTCCTTGGATTTTGAGCCTATTACCGTATCAATTTCCCAGTGCCCAAACTCTTCTCGATCTTCCACATGACAAGGCCGGTTTTCAATACTGTCACCGAGGTTTCGCTTGTTGGCCCGGACTCGGATTCCTTTCTTGCTACGCTTTAGCTTAAGTGGTAAATCCGTGTTTTTAACTTTCATAAGCCCTAGATCTATGTAGTTGTAAATGGTTTTGGTACAAAGCATCTTATCGAATTTACCCGTTGCTGCAGCCCTACCTACGGCAGAGTCCACGGACCAATCTTCCTCTAACATCATCTTCTCAACATAGCCTACGAACTCACTGCACTGTAGCAGCTTGTACCTGCGACCAGTGTTCCGGCGATTTGCCTCATATTTAGCCTGGCCGGCATCAGCGTAGTAGATTTTTACTAATTTGCCCTGCTTTATCTGTTCCACTGTGCCACGCCTTAGTTCGTTTGTAATGGTGTTTATGGGCCGATTTAGCAGTTTTGCGATGGCATAAGCAGTTTTGCCTTCACCAGCCAATAACTCGATTTTTACGCGCTCTTTAAAAGAAAGATGTTTATTTTTTCGCGGATTAGGTGTAAACTGTGAGTGATCCATAGTGATTCGCCTTTCTGTGAAATTGTTTCTCGTAAAAACTATTTTACAACAGAAATCGTCACTATGGATTTTTTATTAGTTCAACTTCATTTTACAATTCGCCAAAATATTTTTTCCCTCATTCTACTCTTTATTCTTTTTATTTATCTTGGAAACGGGTATTCTAATAAAAGGCGTCTAATCAACCTACTCCATTTACTTATGTATGAATTAAGTTAAAATTTGTTGCAGACGCAACGGCGCAAACCGGTAACAAATGGTATTATTTAACTAGCAGAATAACCTAAACAAGCCGAACAGCCGGCAAATCCAATACAGGAGGTTAACATTATGTCCGACAAATACATTAAAAACATTGATTTTTCAACGGTACTGCCTTTAGCAGATCAAGTAAATTATCAGCCGGGACAGATCGTCAGCAAAACCTTAGCTCAAAACAAAGCTCTGAGCCTTACCCTTTTTGCCTTTGATAAAGGTGAAGAAATCAGCACCCACGAATCGGATGGCGACGCCATGGTTGTAGCATTGGACGGCACAGGTAAAATCACCATTGACGGCGAAGAATATATCCTCAACGCCGGGGAAACCATCATCATGCCCTCAAGGAAACCCCATGCCGTATTTGCAACGGAACAATTTAAGATGTTCCTTATCGTGGTATTCCCGCCGGAAAAATAGTTTTAGAATAGAAATGTGTTAAGACAAGTCAAAAGCAACCGATACAAAAAAATTTATTGATTTCGGTTGCTTTTCTTAGTTTTTTCTCTTCGTTATCGCCTGTTTTTCTTGCAAAAGCAACCGGAAGTTCAAGATTTATATAATGAGGTTGCCTTTTCGAAGAAAAAGGCAACCTAACTAGTTCAAAAGCGCAAAATCGGTTGTTGCAACGAAGACCTGCCACAACTACCTCCGGATATCCGCCCGTTTGTACGGCTCGGGCCATTCCAGATCCACACCCAACGCACGGGATGCGTGAAGCGCCCAGTAAGGATTCCTCAGCAATTCTCTGCCGAGGAAAATCTGATCCGCCTTCTCCTGCTCAATGATTTCATTTACCTGCACCGGATCGGACAACAGCCCGCCAGCAACCACCGGCAACCCGGTAAGCCTTCTTATAATTTCCGCATGAGGTATCTGATAACCCGGGAAGGCCTTGGGCACCACGGGTATCACGCCGCCGGTGCTGACATTGACGGAGTCGATTCCTTTATCCTTGACAAGATTCAGCATGGTCGCAAGATCCTCCGGCTGGTTTCCGCCCTCTCCGTAATCCTCTGCGGAGATGCGAACTTCAATGGGTTTCTCTTCGGGCCATACGGATCTTACCGCATCCAACACTTCGCCCAGAAAGCGGACACGATTCTCATAGCTTCCTCCGTACTCATCTTGCCTATGATTGGTCAAAGGAGAAAGAAACTCGCTGATCAAATACCCGTGGGCAGCGTGAATCTGAATCATATCAAAGCCTGCCCGATCCGCCCGGATGGCAGCATTCTTAAACTCGTTTACAGTTTCCGCGATATCCGCCTTGGTCATTTCCCTAGGCGTTTTAGACTTCTCATCATAGGGAATGGCAGAAGGCGCCTCAATATCCATACCCCTTGCTTCACATTTTCTGCCGCCGTGATTGATCTGAATTCCGATTTTTGCGCCGTTTTCATGCACCGCCTTTACAATGGACGCAAGCCCGGCTACATGGGAATCATCCCAGATTCCGAGATCGTTGGAAGAAAGCCGTCCTTCCGGCGAAACGCCAGTGGCCTCGACGATAATCAGTCCCACACCGCCTACAGCTCTTGTGGCGTAGTGTATCACGTGCCAATCCGTAACCATTCCGTTTTCCGGAGCAACATACATGCACATCGGCGGCATCACAATGCGGTTTTTCAACATCAGATTTTTAATCTTATATTCACTGAAAATGTTTGCCATAGCCCTAATCTCCTTTAATCCTCTTGTTTTATTTTACGATTCGCTAAAAAAATCTATTGCCGTTTTCAGCACCAGTTCCATCTGCTCCGGCTCCATCAGGCGATGGCTCCCGCCCTCAACAACCGTCAGCTTAGCGCCTGTCAGAGCGGCAAACCGCCTGGCGTCATCAAAGAACGCGGTCTCGTCCGCATCGCCGTGGATCATGGAAATTTCGGCTGTGCTTTTTATAATACCCGGTTTATATAAGGAAAACACATCGTGAGCCTCTAAATCGTCGCAGAATTCCTTCGTTATCTTCAAAGGGCGAAGGTAATCCTCGTCTAAAATAAAATAACCCCGCTCATTTAACTGTTTTGTCAACTCCGGAGTTTCTCCGCACTTAAAAATACCCGGCATGTTCACGGCAGCCGCCCGCAGGAAGGACTTTCTCCCTTGATGAGACCGCTTTGCGAGATATATCAGATTGATGTAGGCGCCGAAGCTGGAGGAAAAGTACATAATCTTCGCCCCCGGCGCCAGACTGCCCACATGTTCTTCCACTGCAGCCAGATCGTCCAGGCAGTTATCGATACGGAGCATTTCACCGTCCACCGGACTCTCGCCGTGCCCCGGGAAATCGTAGGCAAAGGCTCCGATTCCCCGAGCGCTCAGCGCCTCGGCCATTGCAATCGCAGCAGGGCTTTCCTTGCTGCTTCCAAAGCCATGGCTGATTATGACCGCCAATTTTTCTTTGCCGGTAATGTTATGCAAACAGGCAATATTATAGTTGTTTCTGCCGGGTATGGTCTCTTTCCTCATCCGAATATCTCCTTTGTAGTTTATGGTTGAATTTTCTTTGTATGCTTTGGAATCCGCCAGGATGATCGTCACAGCCATCAGTTATGATGCCATATTGAAAGGCAAAGAAAAGCCGCCCCTCCGGACCGGCAATCCGCCGGGAGAACCGGCGGATTCCGGGAGAACCGGCGGATTAATGTTTAAAGCAATTCTATTTCTATATCCTGTGCGCCTTCCCAGAGCACTTTTTTACCGAATTCCGGAAGCTTTTCGATCCCTTCCGTTATAGTCAAGAAGTGGTTGCCCGCCAGCTGTCCGTATTGGCTGGCAAAACAGCACCTGCCATAGGACAAAATGATCTCCATTTCACTGATCCCGCCGGGATAAAGGAGCATTTCGCCTTTTGCGGGATGGGAGATGTGGTTCTCGTAATCCAATCCGGTACGAAGATCGCCGTAAGGGATCCAGATCCCCTCCCCGCTCCAACGCACATGTATGAACCGGCTTTTCAGAGGCAACATGCCTTTGAATACTTCGCATGTCTTTGGCGCCTCTTTTTCCAACAATTCTCCTATGAATTCGTACTCTCCCGATTTGATTCTTACCTTTTGCATGACGATCCTCCTGTAAGTTGTAAATTGCATTTTGGCATGTCACCAAATACAACCAGTAAAACAAACGGCTTTCAGATGCTTCTATCGGAGAGACTTCCATAGCTAATGCCCGTCTCCATCCGGAATCCCGATATCGATGCAGACCACTTCCCCCAGCATGCTTTGGGCCTCTTCCATTATGTGAACGGGTTTGAACCGGTGGAAAGCAAGCGTATAATCCGCCCGCACCGCATCCGGATCACATTGGCCCGTATCGCCGTTCAGACCGCTGGGAATATCCAGCGAAAAGACCGTTGCCCGGTCGCGGGCATGGTTAACCGATCCGCAGGTATTGCCGGCATTATTAATCCATACGGTGGCCTTCCTTACATTATCCCGCAATTCCCCATGAAAACCTGTACCATAAATGGCATCCACGATAACAGCATCAGCTGAGAGTTCTTTCGGATCCGGCAGCTCCTCGGGAACAATGCAGGGGATTCGCAACTCCCGGCACAACCTGCTGTTTGTAATTGCATCTTCCGTCTTCGGCTCTCCTTCCACCAAAACCAGCACAACATTTGCGCCGTTTTGATGCAAAATCCGCGCCGCCACAAAACCGTCCCCGCCGTTGTTGCCCTTGCCGCAAAAGACGTAAACCCGCCTGTCTTTCACGGGGAATTTGTCCATTATGAACTTCGCCGCACCTGTGCCGGCGTTTTCCATCATCTGATAATAGGACAACCCGCCTTCGGCAGCCATCCTTTCGATTTCCTTCATCTGCGCACAGGTAACGACTTGGAGATCCTTCTGCAGTTGAAGATTGTCCCGCATATTTTTCTCCTTCACCATACCTTTTTTCTTAGTTATTCCGCTATTCTATTACCACTGCCGTGCCGGAAGCTGTCACCATCAGCATATTGCCGCCTTGCCCTAGCACTTCATAGTCAATGTCCACTCCGATCACCGCATTTGCGCCCAAAGCGGCCGCCCTTTTCTCCATCTCCTTCAGCGCCGCTTCCCTGGCCTCAATCAATTCTCCCTCGTAGGATCCCGAACGACCCCCAAAGAAGTTTGTAAGCCCGGCAGCAAAGTCTTTAATAAAGTCGACTCCGGAAACCACTTCTCCGAACACGATCCCTTTGTACTCAACGATCCTTTTCCCTTCAATATCCGGCGTTGTCGTAATGATCATTCCAATCCCTCCAATCCGGCGATGCCGCCATTCTTTAAACTCATTGATGCAGCGATTATTGACTTTAATAGTCTGCCATATATATGCAATTATAAAGCACGAATACCGTTCTTAATAGACTTATCTTTCAAATTGAACGATAAAACAATCAGATATACCTAAAAGCTCAACTTCGTTTTAAATTCGTTTATGAGTATGGTATGATATTTAAAAAAAACAATCCAGGAGAACTATCTATGTCTGCCAGTGCAAAAGCTTATATTGCTGCTACTCTTTACGCGACAATAGTGGGATTGAGTTTTTTGGGCACTAAAACATCCGTTGACATCACAACTCCGCTATTAACATTAGTATGGCGTTATAATATGGGATTTATCGGCGCCCTCTTTTTAATATTGTTTGGCATTGTGAAAATTCGTTTTAAAGGAAAGAATATAAAAGGACTGCTTCTCGCATCAATATTTTACATATCCTTTATGGGAATACAAACTTTCGGATTAACGAAAGCCACTTCTATTGAAGCAAGCATCATTTTTGCCATAGTACCGGTCTTTGTTCAAGTTTTTGCATTTATAATTCTCAAGGAAAGGACCACCTTTGTTCAGAATTTTTTTATTGCGATAACTATAATAGGCATAATAATTTTATATGCCTGGGGGTCTATTAAACTCAGCGAAATTAACCCCTGGGGCATGCTTATAATATTAATTTCCAGTCTTTGCATGGCGCTGAGCAATGTGTATATGCGTTATGCAAGAAAAGATTTTAAAGCAATGGAAGTCGGAAGCTTCATAGCAATCCTGGGATGCATCGTATTTAATACTGTATTCATTATTTCAAAGCTGTTTGCAAACGTAGACAACTCATATGTTTCACCATTTGCATCCGAAAACGGCATTACCTTTGCCATAGCAATCGTATACCTTGGAATTCCCTGCATGCTGTTTACTTCAACGCTGATCACATATGCGCTTTCTCATATTGAAGCTGTAAAAGGGACAATATTCGGTAACCTGTCTTTGTTGATTGCAATTATTGCAGGCATCATTATACGCAACGAACCCTTTATGTCTTATCATTTCATATGTTCCGCATTAATCGTAATTGGTGTAATAGGGACAAATATTGATTTCAATAAAACCAGATTTTCCAAAAGCAGTTCCGGCAATGTACCGGAGTCCTACACAGACCGGCATTAAAAACACTACTATATCTATGGACTAAAGGCCAATCATCCGACGCACGGTTTAACAGGTCCATTATTTCACAGTCCCTTCTAAAACATACATCAATAACCTCATAGCATACATCAGTAACCCCATGTCTGCAGTGTCCATTCCTGATTGTCTTTGCGTGTTAAAATCCATTTCCAATCATCAAGCGTTCCAGTCCAATCTTTCCACAGAGGCATAACCATCTACCATGCTGATTGCAATCTTTGCTCCGAACTCTGTCGGTGCATTGGTTTTCCCTCTAACAATCGGTCTCACCCAAGGCTGATGAATACTGACAATCCTGTCATCGATCTGATGCTTCTTCTCCCGATACATCTCTTCCTGCTGCGAGTACAGCGTTCTGACGATCCGCAAGGTCTCCTTGCTCTTCTCAGTCAAATTCAGACCACTCTGAAGTAGTGTTTCTATGATGGCAAGATCCCGTCTTACGTAGCCTAGCTGCTGCCGTATTGCTTTTCGAATCGTCTTGATGGTTGGCTTCCTGTTCCGCGCAAATCTGAGATAATCCTTTCTGGCAATTCTCTTGTATGTCCTGGGCTTCTTTTTCTGACTGGTCTGCCCGTGAAGCTCTGTTATCATTCTCTCCAGCTTTTCACGTGCCGTATTGAGGAGTGCCACGTCTGTTGGATACTTGATGTCAGCCGGGGCGCAGGTTGCGTCGAGAATTAGTGTCCCTTTGTTTTTTCCTTCTTCTGATTCACTGTCTCCACCTCCGTCGCTTGAATCTGAGCCATTCATCGGATCTTCGTCGTCATCCTTTTTCTTGCTTCCAATGACGTATGCGTTCACTTCTGCAAGCATCTCCGGTGTCAATCTCTTCCGGAACCAAGTCATCGTACTTGCGTCGAATGGCGCTTTGTCTGTGAATGCAGGCAATCCGATGAACCATTGGAGGTATGGGCTCTCTTTAATATGTTCCACGGTCTCCTCGTCAGAGAGTCTGAACTTCTCCTTGATGATGTGAGAGCCGAGAGCCATCCTGGCTGCTTTCGCTGGATACCCGGTCTTGCTACCAAACTGCTCGCTATATTTCCGGTCCAACAGATCCCAAGGAATCAATGAAGCCATCTTGACCCAGCGATTGTCTGGGCTCAGTTTAGCGCCTGCAAATGCGATCGGTTGATCAAAGAGTGTCATCTGTCCTCTGGTGGGTTTATACATCGTTTTCTCCCAGTTCTTCAGGTCTAAAGTGCAAGGTTTTCTGCCGTCCCCGCCCGATTTGCTTGCATTTATTCTATCATCAAAATGGATGAAATAGCAATGGTATCAAGGGGTTCAAGCCTGTTCAGTAGCCCCTATCGTACTGTTCAGCCCATTCTTCGAATTCTTTATAAGAATCATCTCCCGCATATTGAATCTCTCTTAGTGTGCACCCTTTAAAATAATCCTTAAAATGCTTTAGAACGATATCAATGGCGTCATTTATCTCAGATTTCGAATATATTTCAGAATCAACATCAATGATATTTGCCCTGCTAACATTTCCGCCACACCCACTCAAAGGCAATAAAAGAACAACCATTAACAACACTGCAACCACTGCAACCGTCTTCTTCATTTTTATTTCTCTCTCCCATATACGCTATTAACATTCGCTAGAACTGTCACTACAACAAGAATAACGCCGTACAGTCTCCATTTAAAGACATGCTTGCATCTAGTGTCAAGTAATCGTTGGCAAGTTTTGTCCATACAAGTTTCCTGTGATGTTTTGATGGATATTCCGCATTTATTCCACGGTCCTGTTTACATGGGGCCCCTGTCCCTCTGGACCCCCTTTTTTTAGGCAGAAATAACCCGCTTCTGTCGGGCGTCATTTCTGCCGCCGAGAGTTTACCAGAGGGACAGCCCCAAATAAACAGGCTTTCGCGGCATAAACGCTCTTTTTAAGGCGCAGGGTAGCAGTAGCAGCTTCATTGTGTAGAGTGTGGGCAACGTGTCTTTTGTTGTCCAAGCCTTGTGCGTCAACCTTTTAGGTTGTCCACATGGCGGCACTATCCATAGTATGGTTGGTTTGTTCGTAATTTTGCTTCCGCCTGCCGGCTATCCATCTTACCGATAAATCAGTTCACTGCTAACTCTATCATTTAGCAGATTGATAATCGCTTTACGGCCGTTTGTTACGAATGTACTGTTAAAGGGCTTGCCTCCTCTAACTGGGTAAAGATAGCCTTGCCCATCCGTCTTCGGAGCTTTTGCTGCACTTAGGATTTCCTCTATCTCTTGCGTATACCGCTCCGGCAATTCCACCTTTGATAAGGACGTTACGGCTTGATGAAGCTTTCCACATACTTTCTTGCACAAGATACGTCCTAGGTTTGATGCACCTTGCTTGCTCCAACTGGCTTTCTGATGCTTCATCCGCTTCGCTGCACCATCACATACATGGTGCTCCATTGTTCCAAGATTTCGGTATTCTACACCCACCGGTGGCGATGGTAGTTTCAACCCTCTTTCCTGATAGGGAATGAGACCTTCCTGATTGCTTCTGAAGTATTGATAAAGCTTCAGAAGCTTCTTCTGTTCATCCGGCTCCTCTTCCTGTTCCCCGATCCATCTTAAATATTGCAATAGCTCTGCAATCCTCTTTTCCGAAAGCAATTTGTGTATGATCTTTCTCTGCTCTACATTCTTTACTTTCCTTAGGATCTCACGGTTCTTGTGGAATGGGTCCAGCTGGAAATGTACATCTTCATCCACAAGCCCTCCCTTGATCCACTCTCCTCCATCTCCGTTTAGAATGCGTATTTCAATTTCATCGGTGTTGAATACGGAAGCGATGGCTCCTTCCTTCTTTTTTTGAAAGGATCCTGCATCTTCGAAGCCGCAAACCATTATCTTGTTTCGCAGGGAATAACGTCTTTCCGACTCCTTTTCCCATCCATCATAGGCTACTGCCATCTTCATCTCACGTTTCCTTGCATTTTCCGGACGGTCTTTCCCCTGCATATTGATCCAAACGCCATCCGCTTCTTCAAACAGTATGGCTGTGGTTATCTCACCTTTTCCTTCACCTTTTTCCGCCTTCTGCGCTTCGGCTTTCTCTACTTTCTCTAGCTTCTCGCCCAAGTCCTGTATCACATTCCAGGCACCTCCGTGGCTAATTGCTTGCCCTGTCATGCTGCTCACTTTATCCGCTGTTTCCCGGTAAGAACAGACACTTACACTCTCGGCGATCCTTGTTGCGAGATTCCTTGTCACTTTCCAAGCGTGTTTTGATATCAATTTGTATTTGATGTCCTGCATTAAGTGTTTTGTATTTGGCCAAGCTGTAAAAAGCGTGTTGTGATATTAATTTGTATTTGGTGTCCTGCATTAGGTCTCTTGTATTTGGCCAAGTTGTAAAAAGCGTGTTTTGATGTCAATTTGTATTTGGTGTCCTGCATTAGGTGTCTTCTATTTACCCAAGTTATATTAAGCGCCAGATACTAAATACAAGGTTGTCATCAAATACAGTTTTCATGTCTCCATAAAACGCAAAGGCATTGCCGGAACGACAATGCCTTTTGCTTAGTATTATCTATGGAGGAGTCTGTTAATTACATAGCAGGTTATACAACACCTGCGCTATCTCCGCCCTTGAGGTTGTGCTTGTCGGATTGAGTTTACCACCTGAACCATAGACCACACCGCTTCCCACAAAGTCGGACATGGCATCCTTGGCCCAAGGAGCAACCTCTGCAGCATCAGTGAAATCCATCAAGGTCTTGCCGGAACTACCTTGCGGCAGTTGACCAATAAGATTCAGGGCGTTATGCAACAGGGTAATCATTTCCTGACGAGTAATTTGCTTCTTAGGTGCAAACATATTATCCCCCACTCCGGAGGTAATGCCGAGGCGTTTCGCCGCCGCAAGGTAGCCTGTGTAATAGGTGTTTCCCGCATCGGAGAAGTTGTCAACCGGATTCTCATCCGGGACCATTCCGTAAGCTCTCATCATCAATACTATGAAATCACCGCGCGTCAGATTGGATTCAGGACTGTAATTACCGTTGCCTGTACCTTTTGAAATCTCCCTCGCCGCAATGAAACATACCGCTTTGCGACACCATACATCCTCCGGCACATCATTAAATTCCACCGGATTATATGCCACGGCAAAGTCACTTAAATGAGTGGTCGTAAATGTTACGGTCCCGGCGTCTGAATCATAACGTCCATTGGGTACCGAAACCACATTTCCGGAACCGTCGATGTACCATATTACGATGCTTTCCGGGTTGGCAAGTTCTTCCGCAGTCGGAGTATAGGGAATAGACACAGGTCATCTGTAATATGTGCCGCATAGATTTCTTGCATCTTTTCATCTCCACTTCGGTGAACAGATGGTAAATGAAAGGATTCTGCAGTTTTTCCTTTATTGGTTATTACTGTAATTATAGTATAAATTGTCCCAACAAACAACAAAGTTCTGAATATTTTGCGTTCTTATCAAGCTTATATAATACCTGCATAGTACACACGCCCCCTTCAAACGAAGGGGGCATGTGTACATGTCAATTTGCTTGTATTAATCTGTTCATGTCGATTAGGCTACGTAGCTCTACAAATATCTGCCCGTAAAGATCTGTGGGGTTTTTCGCACACTTTGATTTTTTTGATTCTCCTGATTCTTTCGGTTGTATATCTCATATTCATCGGAGAATATGGAATCATTTTCTGTTCCACTATATAGCGCTTAATCCCAGTAATCCCACAATTAAGAAGCCTCCGCAAACTACAATACCTGCAAAGAACAGGGTGATCAGGCAGTAACCCATGATGTCCCTTGCGGACAGGCCGGCAATACCCAGGGCAGGGAGAGCCCAGAAGGGCTGGATCATATTGGTCCACGCATCACCCCAGGCAATAGCCATACCGGTGATTGCCGGGCTTACGCCAAGGGATGCGCCTGCAGGCATCATAATGGGACCCTGTACGGCCCATTGTCCGCCGCCGGAAGGTACGAAGAAGTTTACGATACCGGCGGAGAGGAAAGTAAATAGCGGGAAGGTGACTTCGGTTGAGATGGCAACAAACCAGTTGCTGATAACAGCGGCAAGAGACAGGCCTGTAATTGCGCTTTTGGCTGTCATCATTGCCATGATACCCGCATAGAAGGGGAATTGCAGGATGATACCCGCTGCGCCCTTTGCGGCGTTTGTAATAGCTCTGACATAGGAAATGGGCGTACCGTGGAAGATAATACCCAGAGTCAGGAAGATGAGGTTAACAATATTCAGCGTAAGATTGAATCCTCCGGTCGCGAAATAATAGACCAGATATATTACTCCAGCCAAAGCAATGATGCCGGAGACGATTCGGCTGTTTTCCAGTTTCTCAGCCGGCGTTACCGGCTTGCTGTAAGTAACGGCTTCCTCTTCAAGAAGCTTAGGATCCACAACAATCACCTGATCCGGCGAAGGATGCATTTTGGCATTGATGAAAGGCAGACAGATGATAATGATCAGAACCATGATCAGGTTGTAGGGTGCGAAAATGGTAAGGCTGGTGGAGATGGGCTCGGTAACGGCGCCGCCTGTAGCATTGACAAGCGCTTCGCTGCCGGGCGTTGCCAGCGCCAGAGGAATGGATCCGGAAAAACCCGCGTGCCACACGATGAAGCCGGAATAAGCGGAGGCAATCAGAAGCCGATAATCCACACCTTCAAGCTGCCTTGCGATTTCCTTTGCGAGAATGGCTCCGACAACAAGACCAAAGCCCCAATTTATCCAGCAAGCGATAAGTGAAAAGAATGTAACAACGATAATTCCTTGTACGGGAGTCTTGCCGAGAGACGCGATCTTCGCCACTACTTTTTTAATCGCAGGAGCTTGCGCAAATGCGTTTCCCAGGACCAGCACCAATGCCATCTGCATTGAGAAGGCTAATAAGCCCCATACGCCGGCGCCCCAAGCGTTGATCATGTCCATCGGCCCTTGTTTGGTTAGCGGCATAGCTGCTACAAATACGATAATCGATAGAATAATACAGAAAATAAATGGGTCAGGGAGAAATCTGTTGACAAGTGCTACGCATCCATTTGTAAGTTTTTTAAACATAAAGGTCTACTCCTTTCTATATTAAAATACTTTATTATTTCGGAGTGAGATGCATAAAAATCTGAAATGCGTACGAAAAACCACAGATCAAGTAAATACAATATAAATACTTTTCATACAGACATAAACATCATCCCTTAAGATAATATTCGCTTAATACATGATGACAACGGCCATTTTTTGGCTTACGAACTCACACGTTGCTAACAATAGAGTCAAATAAAGGCTCCGACTAAACTGCTATAATCCGATAAAGATAAATACCGGCATAACAATACGTAGTTTTTATTATATCACATTTATGGGCACGTGAACACCATTTTGAGATAAATTTCCACTAAATACCTAACGCATTTTTGAACTATTGCAACTCAAACATACCGGTATACAGCTGATAATACTTGCCCTTTTGCTCCAGCAGTTCCTCATGGTCCCCGCGCTCGATGATCCTGCCCCCTTCAAGGACCAAAATGGCATTGGCATTGCGTACAGTCGATAGACGATGGGCGATCACAAAGACGGTACGGCATTCCATCAGGCGATCCATTCCTTTCTCGATAAGAGCCTCTGTTCTCGTGTCGATGGAGCTGGTGGCTTCATCCAGAATCAGAACCGGCGGATCCGCAACCGCCGCCCTGGCGATAGCTAAAAGCTGCCGCTGCCCCTGTGACAGGTTGGCCCCGTCTCCGGTCAACACCGTATTGTATCCTTCGGGTAAATGCTTGATGAAACTGTGGGCGTTGGCCAGCTTGGCCGCCCGGATCACATCCTCGTCCGAAGCGCTCCGGTTGCCGTAACGGATGTTCTCCATTACGGTTCCCGTAAAGAGATGGGTATCCTGCAGCACCATACCAAGGGACCGCCGCAAATCATCCTTCTTCATGCGCTGGATGGGGATTCCGTCGTAAATGATTCTGCCCTGTGAAATATCATAGAAGCGATTTAATAAATTGGTAATGGTGGTTTTTCCCGCGCCGGTGGATCCCACCAATGCGATTTTTTGCCCGGGTTTGGCATAGAAAGATACATCATTAAGTACCGTTTTTTCTCCGTCGTAACTAAAAGTCACATTTTCGAATCGCACATCGCCACGCAGCTTCACATATTCAAAGCCGCCGTCGGCTTTCGGCACCTTCCATGCCCATTTACCCGTACGTCCGGCGCATTCCGTAATGTCTTCGCCTTCCTCTTCATAATCCACATTGACCAGTGTCACATCCCCTTCGTCCGACTCCGGTTCCTCATCGATGAGCCGGAAAATGCGTTCTGCTCCTGCCAAAGCGTTCAGAACGGAATTAAACAGCTGCGACATCTGCGTGATGGGATGGGAAAAGGTCCGCGTATACTGCAAAAAGGACGCGATGGTTCCCAGATCCATACGGCCGGCAATGGTCAGAGCCGCCCCCGACGCAGCGGTAACCGCGTATAACAGATAGGAAAGGTTGCCCATGATAGGCATCAGCACATTAGCAAAGGTATTGGCGCTGGTGGCCGCTTTGCAGAGTTCCGCGTTCCTATCATCAAATCCTTCGATAACCTTTTCTTCACGGGAAAAGACCTTGACCACCCTTTGCCCTTCAATCATTTCCTCTACGTAGCCGTTGACCTTACCTATAGCTTCCTGCTGCCGCTTGAAATAAGCCGATGTACGCTTTCCGATTTTGGCGATAACCAGCAGCATTATAATGAGCATAGCCACCACCAGAAGGGTCAGCAGCGGGCTTAGAACCAGCATCATCACAAAGACCCCCACCACGGAAATCCCCGAAGAAATGAGCTGGGGTATCCCCTGGGACATCATCTCCCTCAATGCGTCCGTATCATTGGTGTAGTGGCTCATCAATTCTCCGTGGGTGTGTGTATCAAAATGGCGAATGGGAAGCCGCTCCATATGTGTAAAAAGATCGTTGCGAATCTTATATAAAGTCCCGGTGGCGATGTTTATCATGAGCCTGCTGTACAGATACGAAGACACGGCTCCTGCCAGATAAATGGCTCCCATGAGGGACAGCATGGCAATAAACCCGGAAAAATCCGGATTATCATGGCCGATAAAAGGCACAATATATAGATTGATCAGTGGCTTGAGAAAGTAGGTTCCTGCAATGCCCGCCGCCGCGCTTATAATGATGCCCACCACCACTAAGACAAGCTGCAGGCCATATCCATCCATGTAAGAAAGGATTCTTTTCACCGTCTTTCCCGCATTCTGAGGCTTGGCATAAGCCGCGCCGCGTCTGCTTCCGGGTCCTGCCATATCAAGCCACCTCCTTTTGCTGGGATTCATACACTTCTCTGTAAATAAGATTTGTCTCAATCAATTCCTCATGAGTGCCCACGGCATCTATGCGACCGTCATCCATAACGACGATTTTGTCCGCATCCATTACCGAGGTAATTCGCTGGGCAATGATAATGGTAGTTGTCTCGGAAAGCTTCTCCGATAGAGCCGCGCGAATCTTGCTGTCGGTGTTGGTATCTACGGCGCTGGTACTGTCATCGAGAATGATGACCTTGGGCTTTTTCAGCAATGCCCTTGCTATGCAGAGCCTCTGCTTTTGACCACCGGAAAGGTTAACGCCTCCCTGACCCAGCAGAGTGTCGTATCCTTCCGGAAACGCCGCAATAAAATCATGGGCCTGAGCCGCTTTGCAGGCCTCCACTATCTCTTCGTCTGTGGCCGACTCGTTTCCCCACTTCAAATTCTCTTTAATGGTGCCGGAAAACAGCACATTCTGCTGAAGTACCATGGCCACTGAATCCCGCAGTTCCGCTAAGGGATAATCTCTTACATCCACTCCGCCCAGAAGGATCCTGCCCCCTTGTACATCGTAAAGTCTTGGGATCAATTGAACCAAAGTGCTCTTTCCCGATCCGGTTCCTCCGATGATGCCCACCGTCTCTCCCGAACAAATGGAAAGATTGATATGGGATAATACGGGGTGCTCCTGGTCCTTTCCGTAGCTGAAAGTTACATCTTCAAAGCGAATGGATGCATCCGCTCTTTTTTCGTCTACCGGCCGCTCTGCCGCATCCCGAATATCTACATCTTCCTCTAAAACCTCAAGTATCCTGGAGACGGATGCCTTGGAGATCACGATGCTGATGAAGACCATGGCAACCATCATCAACGACATAAGGATCTGGCTCACATAGCTTAAGAATCCCATGAGTTCACCCGTCTGCATGGAGCCTACAATAATCATATTGCCTCCAAACCAGACGATGCTGACCATGCAGGCGTACATAACAAACTGCATCAGAGGCATGGTGAAGATCACCAGTTTTTCCGCCCGCCTCTGGCTGTTTCGAAGCTGTTCTGCCGCCTCACGAAATTTCTCGTTTTCGTCTCCTTCCCGCACATAAGCTTTGACCACTCGGATTGCTGTCAGGTTCTCCTGCACGGTAGAGTTCAATTTATCGTAGTTTTTCAGCATTACCTGGAATCTGGGGAATGCTTTTGTCATTATTATGAACAGACCCATGGCCAGGAAAGGGATCGCCGCAAAAAAGACCAGAGACAGCCTGGCGTTGATATACACTGCGATACAGGTGGCGCAAACAAGCATGATGGGCGCTCTCACAAGCATACGAAGCATCATCATCACCACGTTCTGGGTGTTGGTTACGTCGGTGGTGAGCCGGGTAATCAAAGACGGGGTGCCGAATTTATCCATATTGGAAAAGGAGAATGCCTGCACCTTCTCAAACAGAGCGTGCCGAAGATTTTTGGCAAAGCCCATAGCCGCCACTGCGGCAAATCGGCCCGCGGCGGCGCCGCACGCCAGCCCCAGCATGGCCATGAGCATCATCATTCCGCCTACGGTCAATACATAACGCATATCGCCGTTGGCAATGCCTACATCGATGATCTTTGCCATCAAATAGGGAATAAGAATCTCCAGAATGCTCTCCACCACAATTGTTAATGGAGCTAAAACAGCATATTTTTTATATTCTCCAAAAAAAGAAAAAAGTCTCGTTATCATGTATCCTCCGTCTCCGATTCTTGGATCCTGCTATCCGTTATATTACATCATCAGTATATATTTATACCTTAGATAGGATAAAAGCAAACAGTCGCATAACGTATAATATCCGCAACATTGCATGATTGCGGACGAGGATAGTATAACACAAAACCGCAATAAGTGAAATATTGAATAGAGGGCAGTCCCCCGCTCTTCATTATTTCGCAAAGGAACCGCCCCCATTTTGAACTTATATTAAATTTGTTTTCGCTTACGGCTGCATTCCCAAATTAATGGACAACCGTCTGCAGATTTCTCTGGAGATGTCGCTTAAAGGCAGCTGTTTACTCACCGCCCCTATCTCATACGCCACCATAGGCATTCCGTAAACTACACAGGATGCCTCATCCTGACCGATGGTATAAGCCCCTTGGGTTTTCATGTTCAACAGTCCTTGGGCACCGTCTCTGCCCATACCTGTCAGAATGACGCCGATGGCTTTATCTTTTGCCACCTGCGCTACGGAATCGAAGAGCACGTCCACGGAAGGGCAATGCCCGCTGACCTTTTCGCCGGCGGCGCAGGTTACGTACAACCCGGAGGACCCTTTTGCCAATCGCATATGATAATCTCCGGGGGCTACAAGTACTCTTCCGGGCTTGACAATATCGCCGTCCTCCGCCTCCTTAACCTCCAAGGCGCAGAAGTTGTTCAACCGCTCCGCATACAGCCTGGTAAAGACGGGAGGCATATGCTGCACGATGAGAATCGGCGGCATGTTTTGAGGCAAAGTCTTGAGTATATTATCGATGGCTTCCGTCCCGCCGGTGGATGCGCCGATGGCGATGACCATTTCCGATACATCCTTTCCGAATCCCGTGGGCAGAGGAACGGTTTTGTATTGCTTCTTCAGCGTACCCACCTTGGCGGTAGAGGCAATTTTAATTTTTGTAACGACTTCCAAAATGAATGAGTCTAGCGTGCCCTTTCTGAATACCTCAGGCTTTGTGGCAAAATCCACTGCTCCCGCGTCCAGCGCATCGAAAACCTTGTTTCCCAGCGAACTTATGACCACCACAGGCACAGGGTACTGGGGCATGAGTTTCTTTAGGAAGGCGATCCCGTCCATCTTGGGCATTTCCACGTCCAGAGTCACTACGTCAGGCTTAAGTTCAAGGATCTTTTCGCTGGCCTCATAGACATCCGACGCTGTTCCCACGACTTCAATATCAGAATCCTTACCTATCCCTCCTGCCAGTGTTTCGCGAAATAGTAGTGAATCATCTACTACAAGCACTCGGATATTTGCCTTTTTCTTCACACGTCCGATCTCCTTTAGTACTTATCAAACTCATTGTCGTTTAATATAATCTTTGGCTTTACCGGAGACTCAATCTGCGGGGTTTCCGCTTCTGCCTCAGCCTCAATCGCTTCCGCTTCTTCCATTTCGCTTTCCTGGACCAATAATTTCGGTTCGTGTTCCAACAGCTCTTTGGATTGTCGGTTTAATTTGAACTGGCCTACCATCTGTTTCAACAGTTCAGCCTGGCCGGAAAGCTCCTCGCTGGCTGCGGCGCTTTCTTCTGCCGTAGCGGAGTTGTTTTGAATAACCTGAGATACTTGCTCAATGCCCTTATTGATCTGGGCGATGCCGGAAGCCTGCTCATTGGAGGCGTTGGCAATGTCCTGAATAAGACTTGCCGCCGACTCGATGCCATCCACAATGGCATTCAAAGCCGCTGCCGTCTCGTTTGCGATCTTTGTTCCCACCTGCACCCGATTGACGGAGCCTTCGATGAGGTCCGTGGTCTCTTGGGCAGCTTCGGCGCTTCTGGCAGCCAGGCTGCGCACCTCCTCCGCCACCACCGCAAATCCTTTTCCGTGCTGTCCGGCTCTTGCCGCTTCGACCGCCGCATTGAGGGCAAGAATATTTGTCTGGAATGCGATATCGTCGATTACGCGGATAATCTTGGAAATATTTGCGGAGGACTCGTTGATCTTCTCCATGGAATCCAGCATTTCCTTCATCTGCTCGTTGCCCCGAGCCGCATTGTCTTTTGCAATGGTTGCAAGTTCGCTGGCTTTGTTGGCATTGGCCGCATTTTGCTTAGTCTGGGCCGCGATTTCCGTAATGGATGCGGTCAGCTCTTGGATGGAACTTGCCTGCTCCGTGGACCCCTGGGACAAGGCCTGGCTTCCGTCAGAAACCTGTCTTGCGCCGGTGGATACTTGCTCAGCGGCTTCATTGATGTCGCCCAGCATCTCATTCAGGGACTTGATGATATGATGCAACGAATTCTTGATTTCGGCAAAGTCGCCTTGATAAGCAGCCGATGTCTCCACATCCAGGTTTCCGCCGGCTATTTCCGAAAGAACATTAGATATGTCTTTCACCATGGCAGTGATTCCTTCGGTGGCCTGTTCGAGGCTTTCGTATAAAGCTTTGAAGATTTGATACTCGGTCTCTGTGTACTCGTTGCCTTCTCCAAAGCTGTAATCCAGATTCAACTGACCATGTGCCAGGAGGTTAAGCTTCTCTACAAGGCGCTCAGATTCCTCTTTTTGGTACTTATCTGCTTCTACAATAAGAGTGTCGTCCTGCATGAGTTCTATATATCCGATCTTTTCGCCCGATGCATTATGGATGTACTCTGTATTCACACGGTAGTGCTTGCCTTCCTCGCTGAAGGAGGTCTCATGGATCCCTCTTTCCAGACACTCGATTCCGCAGGACTCTGTATTGCAGATATTGGCTTCTCTATTTGAACATGGTTTTCCGATGGCGTCAGCCCTCTTATAACCGATCACATCTTCTACAGCTTTATTAATAAATAACCAGTTTCTGTTCATGTCTGTCACAGATACGGGGAATGGAACGGCATCAATGATCTCTTCAAACAGATATACTTTTGCCGCCATTACTTCTGCAGTACGGTTGAAGCCTTGTATTATACTCTTGTATTCACCGTCAAACTTCTGCTCATCTCCGCGAATATGAAGATCGCCTTTTGCAGTAGCATCTGACATCTTATCCAGCTCAGCCCTCAGGTTTCTGAGAGTCTCCACCACAGATGCCATGCATTCAGCCAGAACGTCTTTGTCCGACCTGGGAACGATATCCAGGCTCAAATCCCCTGCGGCAATCTTCAGAGCTGCTTCCGACTGGCCCTTAACATTGTCCACTATGTTCTGGAAAGCTGTGATCAGCTCATCCACTTCATAGGTATTGTTGTTCTTATCAAGCTCCGTATCCACGTCTCCCACGGCCAGCCTGTTTGCGGCCAGAACAAGGCCTTTGATGGGTTTGCTCACTATATGAGAAATCAGAAAACCGATCGCAACGGCTAATATGACAACAGCTACGGACAGAGCCATCATACCGAAAACAACTTTCCCTGCCCGGTCTCTTTTATCCTTTATAAAAGTATCTGCGTAATCCATTTTCATTGATGACAGTACATATATGTTGTCCTGCACTGCGTTAAATGCTTTGCCCAGATCCGATCCATCTTTCAGCATCTCTATAGCCAGTTCTGTGTCACCCCGCACAATAGCTGCGGTCAGATCATCGATCAGCGGATACAACTTCAGGAGGTTGTTCATGTAAGTCTGAAACTCTGCTCTTCCTGCCTCTGTCTTCCAGGATTCTTCCATTATCTGCAGATTGTATTCTGCAATTTCGTTCTTCCTGGCGAATACTTTCTGCAGCTCTTCCTTCATAAGCTCCTCCGAATCAGCCAGGAGGGCATCTCTTAGAATGACCCGCAAGCGATGGAAAGAATCAGTGATGCCGGTGATTGTTCCCATTGGCATTACAACCACTTCATCCAGGTCCTGATAGTCATTGGACATTACAGTGACATTGATAACACCGATGGCGCCTATCACTCCGGATAACATTGCTACGATCAGGAAACCGCAAAGCAATTTTGTTCTCAGTTTAAACTTATGTAAGTCTGACATGGTTTTACCTCCTACTGTATCCCTTCTATGATTTCCATCTCATCGTTTTTCAGGAGCTTCTCACAGTCCAAAAGCAACTGAACGTTTCCTCCTGATTTGCCGATGCCCTTAATGTATCTGTTTTCAAACCCGGTCTTGCTTGCAGGAGGAGCCGCGATACCGCCTTCCTCAATGGTCAGAACCTCATCCACCTTATCGACAATCAAGCCGACGGATACATCGTCAATATCAATGACGATAATGCAGGTCCTTTCCGTGTACTCGATGGGCTCCCTACCGAATTTCAACCTTACATCGATTACGGGAATAATTTTTCCCCTGAGGTTGATGATTCCTTTTACATAATCGGGCACTTCGGGAACTCTGGTAATGGATTGCATGCCGATGATTTCGGTCACATACAAAATTTCGATTCCATACACCTCGTCATCCAACGAAAAGGTCAGAAATCTCCCTTGTTGAGTTTCTTCTCCGAGTTTTTTGTTTTCATCATGAATGTCCGACATCTTTAAACTCCTTCCAAGAACATTACTGGATAATAAAGCAATTTTGCAACTATGAATATATATCGGCCGCCGGCTCATAAACTTTATGGTTTTATACCATTTTTTGCGGCTGCAGGAAGATAGACAGACATATGAAAAGGACGTTTCGTTGCCGCCTTTCAAGCGCAGACGAGACATCCCCCGCTGTTTACTAGAGTTCTATGATGCTTCTTCCCAGAGAATGGACTTTCATAATGCCTGTGCTCAAATCGAAATAGACGGTGCGGCCGTAATTCTTCCTTGTGTCCTCGGCAACGATGGGTATGCCCAAATCCCCCAGCACCTTCTTTACGCTGTCCACATTGCGGTCGCCGATGGAACCAAGCTGGCTTCCGGGCTGGACCTGGAACATTTTAGCCCCGCCGGCTATTTTGGCAGTGATGTTGCGCAAATCGCAGCCCAGCATTCGCATTTCTTTAACCACATCAACAATGGCCGTATCCGCGTATTTCATCCGGTTGATCTCCTGCTGCTGAAACTGGGTGCTGTCGGGCAGCATGATATGGGCAAGACCTCCGATCTTAAGCCAATTGTCATACAAACAGATGCCTACGCAAGAACCGAGAGCATATGTAACCAAAATGTTCGGATCCCTTGATACACGGTAATCCGAAATACCAACTGTCAGTGTTTGATTCATATATCCAGCCCTAATCTTTCCATGATAAGCTTCAAAGTTTCGATCTCCGCAAACATTATGACATTGCTTTTCAGGTTGTTCTCCTTGCCCGAGAAAACCTCCTCAATGAACATGATTTTATCGCCTACGGAACCAAACTCTATGATGGGCACGCTTAATAACGCTCCTGCCATATCGATGGCAACATACGGAATCGACAAATTGATCTCCAGTCCCGTAAGAGTTGCGATGGAGCTGATATAGGAAGACCCGAGAATGTTGCCGATCTCTTTGATGGCTGACAGCTTTATCTCCGTTATTTCTTCCGTCGATTCTTCCTCCTCAAAGCCACGAAGCAAAATGCCCAGGATTTTCTTTGCGTCTTCCATCTTCATGAGGAACATGATCATCCCATTGGCTTCGCCATAGAAGTTTACCAGCACGCCCACCGTCATGGACTCCGCTCCGCCCAGCGCATTTGTAGCGGTGTCAAAATCGGTTATCCGAACCACGGGCACGCTTATTTCCACCCATTCGTCCAATATGGTTGCCAAAGCGGTGGCTGCGTTGCCCGCTCCGATATTTCCGATTTCCCTCAATACATCGATTTGGGCGTCGTTAAGCTCTTCGTAATTCGTAAGCACCTTTTCTCCTTACCCTCCGTAATGTGGAAGTATTATCCACTCAAATGCGCGCCGGTCAATGGCGCGGCGTTACTTTCACCCGGACACTTGCCCTGGTCAATGCGGCAACAATATCCGTCTCGTATTGTTTTTTATAGATTTCAAGAAGCAGATGCTGCCTTCCCGCATCCGTGGTCACAAACTTATTAGGCAGCGAGTTCAACGTCAATGCCAATACATCCTGCGTGCAGGTGGGACAATCGCAAACGTTAATTCTCTGCATCACTTCTTTTACCTTCTCCCGAGCCAGCATTTCCGTCAGATTAATCAAGTATGTTCTGGCCGGCTTGGCGGGCGCTTCTTGCGAATGTACCGGCGCTTCTTCCGCGGAGACTTTGCCTTGCGGCGTCTCGCCAATGTCATCGGCGGCCGGCTTCACGGGCTCGGTTTTTGCTGCATCGGTGCTCACCGGCACTTTTATATGTAACTCCTCCTGAGGTTTTTCTTTTTGTTTGATTTCAATTTCCGGCTCAATTTCAATTTTTAGTTTTGCTTCTATTTTAGACTCTTGTGGTTTTGCAGGCTGAACATCAATCTCAACCTGCGGCGCATCCGAATCTGCAGGCGCATTGGGCCCCTCCTTGGCAGTCTTTACATCCGAAGGTTCAGTATTATCCACAGGATCCTGTACTTCGCTCTCCTTTGTAATGAGCTTTAATACCTGTTCCGTCTTATTACTTTTTTTTGCCATGTAACTTCATCCCTTTCTCAGAAATCAGTTCATTGATAAAATTCCTGTAATCCCTGGTTGCATTGGACCTGGGAGAATACTTATATATGCTTTGACCGTGGGCCGGGGCCTCTGCCACAGCTACCGATGATCTTATCTTCGTTTTGAAAACCCTGGTGTGCAGCTCTTGCGCGATCATCTCCGCCATGTCCTCCACATCCCGGGTCAGAACTCGTCGCTTGTCATACTTGTTGAGCAAAATGCCTAGAATCTCAATCCTTGGATTATACACATTTTTGACCAGCTCAATGGTTTCCCGAAGCTGGGAGATACCCAAAAGACTCAGAATCTCCGGTATCATCGGGATAATAAGACAGTCTGCCGCCGTGTAGGCATTTACCGTCAAAAGATTCAATGCAGGAGGCGTATCGATAACCACCGCATCATAGCGATCTATAACGGGTTCAATTCCGTTTCTCAAAAGGAATTCTCTCCCCATTTTAGTAAATTCCAGTTCCGCGCCGCTGAGCAAAATATTGGACGGAATAATATCGATTCCGTTTTTACTCTGGATAACCTCGTCAATCCCCGCGGTTCCCTTCATCAATTCGTATACGGTGGGGCTGTCGTCAATTTCCGCATCAAGACAAAATCCTAAATTTCCCTGAGGATCCAGATCCACCGCCAGCACCTTTAATCCTTTTTCCTGTAAACCGCTGGCAATGGCGCTTGCAGTGGATGTTTTGCCTACACCGCCTTTTTGATTCGTGATTACGACTGTTTTAGACATGGATTCGCCTCCCGTTCTTTAATTGCCATAGATCCTACTCTGATAAATCATCATAGATATTTAAATCTTTTTCAAGCTCTTTTTGATAGTTTTCCAGCTCCATTTTAAACACATATTCACAGAGTATTGTCTCCTCCGCATTGTTCAATGCGGCAAATCTGCAAGCATACCGATAACGATATCCGGTGGTGTAGCTTTCCCGCTTCTTTCGCAGTACAACGGCTTTTAGAATAAGCCCTTCCCGTATTTCATGCAGTTCTATGTAGAGCCTTTGATTCACAAAGAAAACCTTGTCGGAGAAAAAGCAGATTCCGCCCACGCTGATATCTCGTAGCTTGATCTCCTCATTAACGATGAAGCCTCTTCCGCTGCGCCCCATGAACGCTTTACGGACAATGGCCTTGGCGTCGGTGCGGACTTTTAGATAAGATCGCCTCTCCTTCTTCTCTCTGAATTCAACCACATTGATATTCATCTGTTTCCTGATTGACATGGTAACGATCCCATCCATGGACACGATTCCGTCCTTGGAGAATGCGATGACCTTTACGGCGGAATTGTGGTCAAGAAGCGGAAAATCTTCACCGTGCAGGATAATCCTGTTATCTATAATGCTAAACTCCGTAGAGGCAGCTATGGTCTCATTTTCACTGTTAACAACCTCTATTTTCTTGTAATCGGAATTCTTCACGATCTTCATCCTTTTTTAATCGATTATCTCATGAATAATTGCCTATCATTTTGAAAAACAATCGCTTTTATAAAGTCCCTTGAAGGATCTCCCCTTCGGACCAGAATATTCTGCAGCGTTCTATATCATCCAGCTCAAAGCGGAACATCTCGTTTCCGAAGTATATTCTTACGCCCTGGTAGATCTTTCTCTTGCAGAGGATGGCCCCCGGATATTCCACTCGGATTTCCTTTTCCAGCTTTTCAATTTTACGCGTTGCCAAATCGATCTGTTCTTTCAGCAGCGCAGCCTGCTGCTTTACCACCCGGAGCTCCTCCGGCTCATTTTCCTCCTCTTCATATCCGGATAAACGGCTGAAATGATTCAGTATTTCTGCCAATTTCACAAAACGGCTCTCATATTCCTCCCGTTCCATTTTCAAGCGCTGGATGGTCTCGGTATCGGCAATCACAACGCCCATTACCTCTATTCTCGTGGGCCTTTCCCTCTCGTTGCCGATGTATCTTGCCGTCAACTCGCCGAGAAGCTTAACAGAGCCACCGATGATCCGCTCGTTTTTTCCCACAAGGGTTATGTTGCCGTTGCATACAATATTGCTGTCGATGATATAGTCGGTAATAATGTCTCCTTCTACCAGCAAATCCGCGTTCTCAATGTATCCGCTGCGCAGATTCCCGCCGGCCACTACTCTTTTCCCTCCGGATCCGTTGATACCTCTGCTGACATGAACATTCCCCGCCGCCTCTACAAAAGCGCCTTCAATTACGCCTTTAATTGTCACATTGCCGCCGGATTTGACGGAGAATCCATAGTGCACATCCCCATCCACGATTACATCTCCGGGGAAATTGATATTGCCCGTGGATTGATCCACATTGCGGACGTGAAGCACTTCGTTTATATCGATGTAATCCTTTACGAACCGAACCACCCCGCTGCAAGCGGCCATGAGCTTTGTGCCGTCTTCATTAAAAACGGTATTTTTCCCCATTGGGGAAACGGGCGATCTGCCGCTTTTAGCCGCTACCGGGTTTCCGAAAATGTTTATCCCGTCCGTCCCTTCGGTCTCCTTAACCACTTCACAGAGGAGCTGTCCTTCCTTAACCTGTTGGAAATAGTCCAGATTCTTATAGTCAATAATGCCTTCTTCGTCATATTCGGGTTTGTATTCCGAATCTCTCTTCACATAGAAGTTCACATACCCGTCTTCGCCGTCTACAGGGTCCGTTCCCTTTGCCACTTCAATTTTAATCCCGTAAATAGGCCTGGCAGCCAGCTTGTGGATGGTCTCCTCTTTTATGCCGTATACGATGCGCTCTTTGGCCAGAGCCTGCATCATGTGATCGGCGGTGACCACAACAGCAGGCAGCTCTTCCCCATCCGGTGCTTCTTCTTTATCCATTTTCTTTAGCCGGATATAGCCGGTCATATTATCATCGCTGACAATCACCTCCAGCAGATCGTCTATATCCACTCGATTGGCATCCGAGATGGTCTGCAGGTCCATAATTCTATCCTCCTAAATCTTAAACTGTTTTTCTTATCTCAACTGGTTGATGATTCTTTCCATTTCGTCCGCTGTCTGCACCACCTTGGATCCGAGAGAAAAGCCTTTGGACGCTTCAATCATCTTCACCATTTCCTGAGCCAATTGGACGGCGGAGTTCTCCAGGTAACCCACTTTAATATCGGGTTCGTCTACATCTTCCGGATCCCCCGATGCCTCCGTAGGCGCAAACCGATTACCGCCTGCAAGTTCAAGCCCATAGGGGTTGGCGAACTTAAACACGCCGATCTCCCTGTAATTAAAATCGTCATCCACTTCGATCCTGCGCTCCCTGGAATCAAGCACGTAATTTCCGGAACCGTCCGTCAGATAGTTTCTGCGCCCGTCGATGCTGACCTGAAAGCTTCCGTCTCTCGTATAGGTTATGGTTCCGTCCCCTTCGTTTTCCACCGCAAAGAAACCTTCGCCTAAAATGGCAAAGTCAAATGGCATATCCGTTTGTTTCAGTTCTCCCTGGGCGAAATGGATGCCGGTTTTTTGCACCTTGACTCCGTGTCCCACCTGGATGGTGTTTGCGGCTCCGCCGTTGATGCTTTCGTGCAGAAGGGATGCAAATCCCACCTGCTGCGGCTTAAAACCCGTAGTCCCAACGTTTGCAACGTTATTGGCAATGACATTCAGGTTTGACTGCTGCGCCACCAAACTGGTAGTGGCTGTGTAAAATCCTCTGATCATTTCCTTATTCCTTTCTCGCTATATTCGATTATTCCATACTTCCGATTCTGTTTACGCTGAGCTCATTGATCCTGTCGTAAATCTTGAGGACTTGGGCGCAGGATTGGAAATGGCCTTGTCCCGCAATGATGTTGCTCAGTTCTCTGGCCAGATTCACGTTGGCTTTCTCAATGTATCCTTGTATGACGCGGAAGGACTCTTCATCAGCTCTTCGATAGCCGCCTTCGCTTACAAAGACCCCCGGACCCACCACTGTCATCCGGGAATCCTCTTCACCCATGACGATGTACAGGCGGTCCTCCTCTCTGCCGTCCACGTAGACGGTTCCGTCGGCGCCCACGGTAAAGTTGCTTCCTTCAATGTTGATTTCCCTGCCCCTGTCATTCAACACTTTTCCCACACCGGGCAGCGCCAGATCTCCGTCTTCGTCAATCTCGAACTGTCCGTTCCTGGTAAGCACTTCGCCGTACTTTTCACTGTTGACCAGGAAGAAGCCTTCACCCTGAATGGCCATGTCCACGCTCCTTCCGGTTGCTTCCAGCATCCCCTGGGTAAAGTCGGTGTAGGTTCCCATATTGGCTGTCATAAATGCGCCGGGGCCGATGTTTCTTTCCGTGGTCTTCGGGGAAGCGCTGAGCCGGGAAACAAGATGCGCTCCGAAGCTTGTTTCCGCCGTTGCCTGGCTTTTGTAGCCGGCTGTGGTGGTGTTGGCTATGTTGTTTGAGATGACGTCGATGGCTTTTTGCCGGGACATCACCCCCGCCGCTGCCGAATAAAATCCTCTGACCATTTCCTTCCTCCTCTTAATAATTGCTCAATTTATGCTTCATTTTCATGATGGATGCGGAGTGTATCTGAGACACTCTGGATTCTGTGATTCCCAGTATTTCTGCAATCTCTCTCAATTTCAGGTTTTCGTAATAATAGAGGGTTACCACAAGTCGTTCCTTCTCATTGAGAGCATCGATGGCTTCCATCAACTTTGATTTCAGTTCATTGTAAAGTAATTCCGGTTCCGGCGAATTCTTCTCGCCGTTGTTATCCACAAGAGGGGATGCAACCATCATTTTTTCGTTGATCACTTCCTCATAAGATAATACAAAAGCATTGTGTCTCTGCTGCAGGATCTTGTCCAGATGTATAGGGGAAATCTCCATCTTTTCCGCCAGTTCTTCCCTGGTGGGTTCATAGCCGTTCTGCGCGTACAGCTCTCCGTAAGCCTCGTCCAGTTCTTTTGCCAGGTTTCTCTGGTTTCTCGGGACCCAGTCCTGCTTCCGCATGAAGTCGATAATGGCGCCCCTGATTTTTAAGGAGGCGAAGCTCTCAAACTTGTTGCCAAGATCCGGGTCAAACCGTTCCACCGCATCGATTAAAGCAATGATCCCTTGATTTACCATGTCGTCCAACTGGCCGAAGTTGCTGTAGCTGCCTTTGAACCGCAGAACGATTTTTCGCACCAGCCATGTATATGCCAACACGATTTCGTTTCTCAATTCTACGCTTCTGTCGGCTTTATAGCGATTCCACAGATCCTCTATCTGTTTCTGTTCATTGTTATTGGCGGAAATGTCCATTCTTCTGCCCTCCTACTTCCTGCCCAAAATCTATCGTCTGCAGTGTGCAGCAGATTTGCCCGCAGGTCGCATATTTCCGTCTATTCTTTCACCTGGATGACCCCGACGCTCTGAATCTGAATATTTGCATCTATCTCATTGAAGGATAGCACCGTCAGATTGGGTATGAACTGCTCGATCAGTCGCTTGAAATAAATTCGAATCACCGGAGAAGTCAATACAACAGGCTGGCTGACAATCTCCTTCAGTTTGTTTACCTGCTCCGAGACTCCTTCCACAATCTTCTGCGCTATATGAGGCTCGATGGCCAAATAGGTTCCGTATTCGCTCTTCTTTGTAGAATTCAGGATGGTATTTTCAATCTCCTGATCAAGGGTTACCACCTTGATGCTGCTTCCGTCCGTGTATTTCCTGGTGATGGTCCTTCTAAGCCGCTGCCGCACGTATTCTGTCAGCATATCCGTGTCCTTTATAGTAGTGCCATGCTCTCCGATGGTCTCTAAAATGCTTTCCATGTCGCGGACGGGAACGCCCTCTTTCAGCAGATTCACTATGATTTTCTGCAAATCCGAAAGGTTTATGATTCCCGGAATCACATCCTCCACAATGGCCGGATTGACCTTTTTGACATTTTCCAGCAACGTATTGACGTCCTGCCTGGTGATGAGTTCGTGAATATGTCTGCGGATGATCTCTGAAAGGTGGGTTACGATAACGGAAATGGAATCGATTACCGTGTAGCCGTATATTTCCGCCATTTCGCGCTCGCTTTCCGCAATCCACTTGGCAGGTATTTCGTAGGCCGGTTCTATGGTGTCGATGCCCTCGATGGTTCCGGTGCAGTTGCCCGGATCCAGCGCCAGGTAGTAATCTACAAGAATTTCGCCTCTGGCCACCTCTTCCCCTTTGATCTTGATCAGGTACTGATTAGGATTGATCAGCCCGTTGTCCCTAAGCCTTACGGTAGGCACCACAACACCCATATCCAAGGCAAACTGTTTCCGGAAGATGACGATCCGGTCGATAAAGCTGCTGCCGCTTCCCTCATCCACTAAAGGTAACAGGGAATATCCGAATTCCATCTCTATGGGCTCAACCCCCAGCAGATTGTAAACGTTGTCGATGTTTCGATAGTAATCCACTTCGCTGCTTTCGTCCACCTCCAGGCTGCGCATCTGCTCCTCTTCCTCCAGCCTCTTTTTGTCTCTTGCGGTTCGCATCAGCACCGCGCCCATAGCGATGAGCAGGACGCCGAGGACAATAATCTGCAGTACCGGCGCCCCCGGTATGAAGCACATGGTTAATACCACGCAGCCGGATATGATCAGCACCCTGGGCTGGGACAGGAACTGTTCCTTTACATCCTGGTTAAGGTTTCCTTCCGATGCGGCCCTCGTCACGATCATACCCGTGGCGGTGGAGATCATCAGGGCAGGTATTTGCGCAACCAGCCCGTCACCCACCGTAGCGATGGAGTAGACATTGAGCACCTCAGTAAACTCCATGCCTCCCTGCACCATGCCGATGATGGTGCCGCCGATCAGGTTTACTAAAGCTATAATGATGGCGGCGATGGCATCGCCCTTAACCAGCTTGGTGGCGCCATCCATTGCTCCGTAGAATTCGGCTTCCCTTTGGATAATCTTTCTTCTTTCCTTTGCCTCCTGCTCGTTGATGATGCCGGAACTCAGATCTGCGTCGATGGCCATCTGCTTTCCGGGCATGGCGTCCAGAGTGAACCGGGCAGACACCTCTGCAATCCGTTCCGCTCCCTTAGTAATGACGATGAACTGGACCACGAATATGATGACGAAGACGATAAATCCCACCACGGCATTTCCCCCCAGCACGAAGGAGCCGAAGGTTTCGATAACCTTGCCGGCCTGCCCCCGATTGGACAGGATCAGCCTGGTGGAGGAAATGTTCAGCGCAAGCCGCATCAGTGTTGTGATCAAAAGCATAGAAGGGAAAATGGAAAACTCAAGAGGGCCTTTGATGAACATAGTGGTCAGCAATATAATCAAAGAAAGGGAAATGCTCACGATGAACATAAAGTCCAGAAAAAACGCAGGCAAAGGAATGATAATAAAGGCTATTATCATAATTATAAATGCCACGACTACATTGCTAAACAGTTTCATACTACCTCTTGTCCTTCTCTTTGCTGTTATACACCCAGGCAAGGATTTCCGCCACTGCCTGGTAGAACTCTGCCGGTATGTAATCGTTGATTTCTACCGATCGATATAACCCCTGGGCCAGAGGTTTGTTTTCCATAACCGGCACGCTGTTTTTTTCGGCAACCTCTATGATCCGCTTGGCCGTGTGGTCCTGCCCTTTAGCCAGAACTACAGGGGCAAAGTCTTTCTCTATATCGTATTTTAGAGCCACCGCATAGTGGGTCGGGTTTCGGACTACCACATCTGCATTGGGCACCTGCTGGATCATCCGGTTCAGACTCATCTTCCGCTGCTTTTCGCGGATTCTTCCCTTGATGAGCGGATCGCCTTCCGTCTGCTTGTATTCATCCTTTACCTCTTGCTTGGTCATCCGCAGCTTCTTCTCGTAGTCGTACTTTTGATAGGCAAAGTCGAGAACGGCTACGGTTACAAAGAAGAGACATATCTTGTACACCATGGACATGGTCCGATCCAGCATGAACTCGATATTACGATCCATGCTCGTGCTCAATATGTCCGGAGTAATCAGCAAAAGGTCCTTTACGCTGGTATAGATGATCCACATGATCACCAGTACTTTTATGACGGACTTTGCCAGCTGTACCAAAGACCTTAGGGAAAACATCCTTTTCAGGCCTTGCATGGGACTGATGCGGCTGAACTTGAACTTCAGCAGCTCGCCGGAGACCAAAAAGCGTGTCTGTACGCCCGTCATCAGGACCCCGGTCAATGCCAGCGCCACCATAATGGGCACCGTCGCGATGAAAAACGTCTGCACCATGTCCCGGAAGATCTGCATGGCGGAGGCGATGGAAATTTCGTACAACCCCCCCATACGGACCATCTGCTTTATATAAAGCTGCTCTATCTGCGTGATAATAAAGCCGCCTAATTTGCTGACCAATACAAAACCTACGATCAATACCACAATGCTGATAACGTCTTTGCTTTGAAAGGCGTTCCCCTTTTTCCGTTCGTCCCTTCGCTTTTTAGGGGTCGCTTTTTCTGTTTTATTCATTTCTGCCAAAGCGAATCCCCCCTTACATAAAGAACTTCAGGCCTTCCTGGACGTTGTGCAACATGATGGTATTCAGCTTTTCCAGGTATTTTACCAAAACCGGTATGATGGAGAAGATCACCAGGATCCCCACTCCCATCTTCACCTGCAGGTTCACAATAAAGACGTTAATGTTGGGAACCACCCGCATCAGGATTCCCACAGCCACCTCCACAACAATCTGCGTGATGATGACCGGAAGGGCAAGTTGGATCGCATACACCAGTATGAATCCAAACAGCTCAATCATGTAAATGCCCAGTTTCGGGCTTACGGCCGTAAGCCCGATGGGTACCACATCGAAGGATTTCACCGCTATGCCAAGGAGGTTTATGTGGCTGTTGGTGATGAAGAACAGCAGCGTGTACATGGTGGTAATAATATTTCCCGTTACGGACACTTGGGTGTTGGTTGTAGGATCGTAGAGCGAAGCCATGCTCAGGCCCATCTGCAAATCCATCAGCTCTCCGCCGATGTAGAAGATCGAGAGGAAGAGCTGTACCACAAATCCCATGGCAAACCCGACGGCGAATTCCTTGGCCATGGAAAGCAGCATCTCCATAGCGGTGTAATCGGCTACTTGTATATGCAGTAATCCATAAGCCGCATGCAGCGAGATTCCCATGGCAAGGCCAACCTTTACCATCCCCGGAATATTTCTCCTTCCGAATATGGGATTAAAAAAAATTACGCCCGCCATCCTGCAGCTTACGAATAAGAAAACCATGTAGTCATTTAAGTCAAAAGTAACCATTCTTATCCTTTTCGGCCGATACACCTGATGCGCCCCAAAAGGCCCGTCCGCTATACCGTAACCGCGATAAATTCAAACATTCGATGAACAAAATCCACCAACTGTTGAAGCATCCAGCTTCCCGCCACGATCAGCACGATAGCAATCATCACCAGCTTCGGAACGAAAGTCATGGTCTGCTCGTTGATGGAGGTGGCCGCCTGTATGATAGAGATAAACAGTCCCACCAAGATGCTGATGAGCAAAATCGGCGCTCCGACTTTCAGCCCCGTCATAACTGCATCTCTGAAGATTTCCGTCAATTGCATCGTGTTCAATGTGATTCCTCTTTTCTCAGTTATATCAGTTATAAGTCATTATCAGTGATTTAATCAGAAGCCCCCATCCGTCCACCACCACAAACAGCATGATCTTGAACGGCAGTGAAATCATTACGGGAGGCAACATGATGATTCCCATTGACATCAAGGTGCTTGCCACGATCATGTCAATGATTAGAAACGGTATGAACAGCAGAAATCCGATGATGAAGGCCCTCTTTAATTCACTGGTTATAAACGCAGGAACAACGATGCTCATGGGCAGTTCCTGAGGGCGTAAGTTCTCCACGTTGGGTGTGGACGAGAGCCCCTTGTAAAGCTCCACTTCCGACGTGGTGGTTTGCTTCAGCATGAACTCCTTCAGCGGAACGGAAGCCCGCTCCAAAAACTCTACCGTTTCTATCTGTCCCTCGTTATATGGCTGAAAAGCAGTTTCGTTGATCTGGCCGATCACCGGCGCCATTATAAAAAAAGTGATGAAGAGCGCGAGACCGATGAGTACCTGATTCGGAGGAGTTTGCTGCAGTCCCAGCGCATTGCGCATGAAGGAGAACACGATAATGATCCTGGCAAAGCAGGTCATCATCAGCAGCATAAAGGGCGCAACACTGATTAATGTCAAAATAACGATTATTTTTACTACGTCAGAACTTGCTCCGTTGATGGCGATATCAATCATTGTCTTTTCCCTTATGTAAATACCACCGGAAGCTTCCGAAGGTCTTGTCCCCTGCTTTTCTCTCAACATCGGACAAATCGATGGGCTCCTCCAGTTCCTTCAAAAGCTCAATGCTATGGTCGTTTGCGCCGATTAAATATTGTTTGCCCTCCACGTCGATGATCAGAATGGCGCCTGCTTTACCCACTAAGAGGCGGTCGACGATGCGTATGTGCTTCCCTCCGGCTACGGTACCCATTCTTCTCGCATACCATTTGCTGGCATAGTAGGTCAGTATGACGACACAAACTATGCCCACCATGGCGAGGAACATGGAAAAAATATCTTCAATCACTTGTACGGCTCCTTCCCGTTAGCCCAGAACATTCTTTACAGCCTGAACCAGTCTATCCGGTTTAAACGGCTTTACGATAAAGTCCAGCGCTCCGAGTTTTATTGCTTCCACTACCATGCCCTCCTGTCCCATTGCGGAGCACATGATTACCTTTGCATCGGGATCAAACTGCTTGATGGCCCGCAGTACCTGAATCCCATCCATTGCCGGCATGGTGATGTCAAGCAATACGATGTTGGGCTTTTCCTCTTCATACTTCAAGACAGCCTGCTCTCCGTCGCCGGCTTCCACAAATTCCGTATAGCCGGCCTTTTTGAGATTATCCTTGATCATCATCCTCATAAAAGCTGCATCATCCACTATCAAAATTTTAGACATTCTGTGTACCTCTCCCTGTAGAAATAAATCATTTTGAATCTAAAAGGCTGTCCCTTGCCTTCATGATTTCCGTAATCCGAACGCTGTAGTTGTCATCCACAACCACCACATCCCCTCTGGCAATAAGCCTTCCGTTTGCCACGATATCCACCTGATCCCCCGCCTGCCGATCCAGCTCTATGATGTTTCCCGGAGCAAATTCGACGATATCCTTGATCTTCTTTCTCGTCTTGCCCAGTTCCACTGTAATTTGAATCGGTACCGACATGATGAGATCCAGATTGCTGTCGCCGGCGCCCGCCGCCCCGGGCGCTTCCTGCGGCGTTCCCGGTTCAAGAGATTTATAGGTGTAAGGCATTGCCTGCACCGTCTGGGTTGGTTGAGCCGGTTGGACCGGTTGCTGTACCTGTACCGGCTGCGCCGGTTGATTTACGGTATTTTGCGGTATCGGAGGCTCGGGTTGTGGCATAGGATCCGCTCCTTTCAAGACTTGATCCTGCTCGTGCAGGATATCCGCATCCCCCAGGGACATTGCCGAAATCTTTTTAGCCAGCTGGGGTTCCATAACGCTTATAAACTCGCTGTTGATCAGACCCTCTATGTTGAGATTAAATCCGATGCTGATGATATGGTCCCCTGCAACTGATAATCTTTGACGTACTTCTGCGGAGTCTGTCGTATCCATAATCTCCGGTGGGGAAATATTGATTTTGAAGCCCAGAAAAGTAGCCAACGCGCTGGATGCGGCACCCATCATCTGGTTCATGATTTCACATATGGCGCTCATGCTGATCTCGTCAAATTCATTGAGTTCGCTGGGATCGATAGCCAAAAGGTGGGAAAGGATTTTCTTCAGATCCTCCACCTTGAGCAGCAGCATGTTAAATCCGTCGATCCCCTCTATGTATTTGATCAACACACCTACAACAGGTTCAAGGTGCGAGAATTCAAAGTCCTCTACCCTTGACACTTTCACCCTGGGCGTTGTTATGCTCACCTTCTTATCCAATATAGTGGACATTGCTGTGGCAGCTGAGCCCATGCTGATATTCATGACTTCCCCGATGATATCTATCTCCATCTCATTCAGGTTAATTGAATTGCTCAAATTCGTCATCGTATCGGGTCACTCCCTCTCTGTAATGATTCTCGTATAATGCTGGCTTTCTTCTTGTTGAAAACCCCCATGTCCCCCCTGAACCAAGTGGTATCTTCAACAACCAGATCAATCATCGCACCTGCCGGTTTATCCAGCTTGATAATATCGCCAACCTCCAAATCCATCAAATCTTTTAGTAACACATTTGCCGTTCCCAAAACTCCGGTAATCTCCAGTTCCGATTTGCTGATTTCACTGATGATATCCGACCTCCTTTGCGCTTCTGAAATCTGATCGCTCTTCCTTGTTTTTCTGCTCTGCGCCGCCTTTATCTTAAACAGCTTATCCAGTGTAATCGCCGGCACGCATATATTTAATTTTCCTTGTGTTTCATTGAGCAGGAAATTCATAACGATAATGACCACATTTTCATCTGGATTTATTCCCTGCAGAATTCGGGAATTGGTCTCTATCTTTACCAATTGAGGAGACATTTCTACCTGATCGAACCAGACATTTTTCATCAGGTTGACCATGCCTTTAATAAAATGCTCCAAAAGCGCAAGCTCGATCTCCGAATAATCTCTGTCCACCGCCAACGGGGAGCCGGCTCCTCCCAAAAGCCTGTCAATGACACAGAACCCGATGTCCTTGGATAAATCCATAAGCACCAGATCCTCATCGTTTTCCGTATCCTTCACCGCAAGATCCACGATTCCCATAAGCACGGAATCCGGCAGAGCGTTGTTGAATTCGTAATACCGCTGCTCCTCCACTTCAACGATTTCAACAAGGCAATATGCCTGCAGGGCGCCCGTGGCATAAGAGGACAGAATTCTGGCGTAGTTCTCATAAATGCTGAACAACAGCTTCAACTGTTCCCTGGTAAAATGCTTCGGGCTCCTGAAGTCGTACTCCTTTACCTTTTTGTCGCTCACATCGGGAAGGACCGTTTCCGACGCTTCCCGGGTCAAATTGCTCAGAAGCGCATCTATTTGGCTTTGTGACAGAATTTCCGCCATAGTGTTCTCCTATATCATCTAATTGCTCAACTCGTAGATTTTTTCCAGTTCTTCCTGGAGAGTGTCATACCTGCCTACCAGAATTTCCACACGCCTGTTCTTCGCGCGGTTTTCTTCCGAATCGTTAGGCGCAACCGGCCTGTGCAGCCCGTACCCCACCGCATATAACTTGGAAGGGTCCTTAATGTAATTCGATTCCAGATATTTAAGTACCGCATTGGCTCTTTCCGTTGACAGGTCTCTGTTGTTCACCGTATCGTTGCCGGGGCTGGCTTCCGCTGTATGCCCGTCAATACGTATGAATCTGGCAATGTGCTCTACTTGCGCTAACGCTTCTCCTACCTGGTCAAGGATGTCTTTTCCTCCCTGTTTCAGCACCGCCCGATTCGGCTCGAAGAACAGGGTGGACATAAAGCGAACATAAACGACGTTGTCACCCTTATGTACCTGTACCGATGCTTGCAGATTATTCTCCTGCACATAATTGCGAAGGTAGAGATACAGCGCGTCCAGATCATCAATCTCGTCTAACTCGATATCACCCAGCTCCATCTCCGCCAGCTCGTCATCGCCTTCCCCGAACTCGTTCTCATATTGCATGAGCTGTTCGAGAGCTTCCCGATCTGCAGTAAAAGCCTTAACGAGAAGCCTGTACTTCTCCTGGTCTATGGAAGACATGGAGAAAAGCAGGATGAAAAAGACGAGGACCAAGGTAATCATATCCGCATATGTATTGAGCCAGGCATCTGTATTTACCTTTTGTTTTGTTCGAGTGCGCATGGTGTCTTATCCTCTGTCCTATATGACATGTCCTAAATTCGGTTTACTCTTTACCTTTTCCGCCTCTTCCTATCCCGAGTTTCCTCGGTTTGCGTTCCGGCGCTTCTTCCTCATCCCTTGCTCTTAGCTCTTTAATCTCAAGGAAGTTAAGCAGCTTCTCCTGAATATATTTGGGATTTTCGCCTTCTTTTATGGAGACGACGCCTTCTACGATCATCTCTTTGATCAGCATTTCCCTCTCTTGAGCAATTTCCAATTTGTTTGACATAGGGATAAAGAGTGCGTTTGCCATTAGGGCTCCGTAAAAAGTAGTGATCAACGCAACGGACATGTTTAATCCCAGCAGTTCCGGGCCGTCATCCAGATTCATGGCTTTCAGCATGTTGACCAATCCGATGAGAGTGCCGATCATACCGAATGCCGGAGCAAAGGCGGCGCCCCGATCGTAAAGATGCCGTTCCGCATCGTTGCGAATCCTCATATAGTCCAATTTCTGAGCAAGCCAGGCCTTCAGCTTATCCGGTTCTATAGCGTCGACGATAAGCAGCACGCTTTCCTTGAGAAATTCGTCTTCAAAGTCCGAAGCCTTGTCTTCTAATGCAAGAAGCCCTTTTTTCCTCGCTTCTCTCGAAAGTTCGGTAATCGTCTCTACGTATTCGAGAGGGTCTTTCGTGTCTTTTTGCAACACCATTCTCATATGTCCCGGAATACGCTTAAAGGATTCAAGGGGGAAGGAGGCAAGCAGAGCAAAAATGGTACCTCCTACGGTAATGAAAATACTCGATGCACTAAAGAAATTTTGCAGCATCGAGAAATCAAATCCGCCATCCCCATAGGATATTCCGAATACCATGGCGCCGATTATGGCAATATAGCCTAATATTGTACTAATCTCCAGCATATAACTCTCCCTGTATAACTACTTCTTAGTTTCGGGTATGGTGGGCGCTGCCTGATAAATGCTTCTTTTATAGGCGATTATCTTTGAAACGACTTCGGCGGCGCTTTCCGCTACAACAAAGTGTTTTCCGTTTATAAGCCTTATGGTGGTATCGGGCCTCTCTTCAATGATTTCGATCAGATCGCAGTTCAGGATGTATTGTTCGTCGCCGGCTTTATTGAGTTTTGTCAGAGTGATCATGGCGCACACCTCCTTGCGCATTCTTTAATGTCTTCACAGGGGCTTTCAATTCATTTGAAGCCCCTGTGAAGGCAATCCGTCACTATCTCTTCATGCTGACCAGTTCGGCAAGCATTTCATCGGATACCGTAATCATTCGCGTGTTGGCCTGGAAGCCTCTTTGAGCGATGATCATCTCCGTAAATTCTCTGGACAGGTCCACGTTGGACATCTCCAATGCGCCGGCGCGGAGAGTTCCCGTTCCGCCGTTGCCGGGAATGGTGCCCACGGGCTGCCCCGAATTTGCCGTTTCCACATAATAGCCTTCACCGCTCTGGGAAAGGCCGTCGCTGTTGGCAAATTTAACGATGGCAATGTTTGCGATTTTCACCGGCTGACCGGCGCCGGGGCCGATTGTACCGATGGTTGTGTTATTCAGCGCCCCGGATGCCAGCGATCCGAACCTGGCCGGATCAACGGTCAGAGTAATGTCACCCAGCCTGATCTCGGTGTTATTGGTCACCGTGGGATCCCATACGGACGCAAGATGCACTTCCGAACCGGATTTGTCATAAGTGGTTACGTTGACGGTTATGCTATCTGCCACGGCAGTTCCGATGGTCAGCGGAGTTCCGTCAGCGGGCACCACTACATCCGTACTATAATCTCCGCCTACCTGAACGGTAACCGTGGCGGGATTTGCGTCTACCGATTCCACATCAAAGCTCGCAGTACCGCTGCCGTCATCCGTCCATGCAGCCGTTTTCACACTGCCATCCTTCTGAATATAACTCAAGGTATAGACGGTTCCGTCAAAGCTGATATTTACGGCGCCGTTTATATCCGCATTGGCGCTCAACGTAACTGCGCCTTGCGCTATGGGTGTGGTTTTATCGGAATTTATGCCCGGCAAAAACACTACATCTGTGCCTCTGGTAACGGTCATGACCACATTCCCGTTGTAGTTGGTGGACGACGTCACGGTGGCATCCGTAAGCCAGCCAGTATTAGCTGCAGGCACCACGATGGGATCTCCTTCCTTGATGGCCGTGATCTCTCCGTTGCTGCCGATGGTAATGCCGGTGAACTTGTCCAAATCCTTTGGATCCACTTTAATGGGAACCAGGTCCCTTGCGCTTACTGTTCCGTCGGAACCCAACCGCGGCATCTTGGTATTGGGATCCAGGGGAATGCCCAGCACCATATTGCCGGAGCTGTCCACCAAATTGCCTGCAAGGTCGAAGTTCAGCACCCCCACCCTGGTGTATTTTATTATGCCGCTGTTATCCTTTACGGGCAGGTAACCGTCTCCGTTAATGTAAACGTCCAATGCTCGGTCCGTGGTTGCGCTGCCGGCTCTGGTGTTGATTACATCGATGGATTTCACCTTGGCTCCATAGCCCAGCTGAACCGGATTCGTACCGCCGGAGTTACTGGTTGGGCCGGAAGCTCCGGTCATCGTTTGATAAAAAACATCCGAAAACGTTACCCGGCTGGCCTTAAAACCATACGTGTTAACGTTGGCAATATTATTTCCTATGACATTCATCTTTGTCTGATGCGCTGCCAGTCCGGAAACTGCTGAATACATTGATCCTAACATTTTCTACAGTCCTTTCCTTTCTGTGCCAGCGTGCGGATCCGTCTGTCGTTCGGGACCCGCTTAGCCTCCTGTTCGCCTCTATCGAGGCAGAGGTCCGGCTAAATAAATATGGCACCATCAATATTTGAAAATACGTTTTCTTTCATTTCGCTTTTATCCATCACCGTAACGACTACTTTATTCTTCGCGTTGACGATAAAAGCGGAATCGTTCATCACGATCAGGGCGTCCTTGATTCCTTTGGCCTCAGCTTTGCTGCAAGCCTCTCCCAGCCGGTTCAGATCCGCGGGACTGATCTTTATGTTGCGTTCCTCCGTCCTGCGGTTTGCGTGCTTGGAAAAGGATATCCGCTGCTGATCCAGGATTTCACGGAAGGATTGCTCCTGATTCGGCTTTGTGTTTTGGCTGGCAGTTCTCTCTGTGGACTTTAAATTTTCCGTTTGTCGGATAATGGCGTCCGACAGATTGTAACCGCCTCCGTAAATTCTGTTAACCATGGTTCTCTTCCCCTTCGGTCTCTGCCGCTTCCTCTGCCTCGACAGGTTCTACGCTCTCCTCAGGAAGTTCTTCCCCTCCGGATACTTCTTCGCCTTCCGCGGGAAGTTCCTCTGCTCCCGGCAGATCATTGTGCGGAATGATGATATTAGGTTCGCGAACCTCCATTACGCTGCTCAGCGCAAAGCGCTGCCCGTCAATGGTTATCTGAGGGCTGCCGTTGTACAATATCACGCTATCCACAATACCCTTATGGACCATCATGGTTCCGTCGGAACCCATCTGGGCAACGGTGGCCTCCTTGCCTATGAGACTTACGCTGTAAGCCGTAGCCGAAGCCTGGCTCAACTCACTTAAGGCCTGCACCATGGAGAACTGGGCCATCTGCGCGATGAACTGCGTATCGTCCACCGGATTGAACATGTCCTGGTTCGCAAGCTGCGCAACCATGAGCTTGAAAAAATCATCCATGGTAAGACCGTTATTTTTACTCTTGCTTTCCGTTGTGTTCATGGTCTGGGTGTAGGACGAAATTGCATCAATTGGCATGTTGCTTCCCCTCCTTTCTTACTAAACTGTGTAGTCCATTCGGACAAAATTGTTTCTTCGAATTACGCTTTCAAGCGCACTCTCCGGATGGTTTGCTGCATCCCCTGCGTAGGGTTGGCTGGGGGATTGTCCGGCATTTTGCCGGTTTCTCGCCTGTTGTTCCAGATGTTCCTGCTGCTGCTGAAGATGGCCCTGCAGTCCTTCACCGCTGCGTTGGTCCGCCTGCAGGTTTACCTGCACCGTTTCCACCTCCACATTTTGCAGTCCCATACTCATCACCAGCTTGTCCGCCTGGCTGACCAAAAGCGCCTGAGTCTTTGAACTGGCTGCCGCAATGTCTATGATCAGCTTGCCTTCGCTGATTTTCAGCCGAACATCAATCTGTCCCAGATCCTTGGGCTCAAGCTGCATTTTGAATTCCATCGGCCCTTTTTGTTCAAGTTTAAGCTGGATTTCACGGCCGATCTGGCTGTAGGGTTCCACCCGTTCCGCTGCCATGTTTAAAGGCTTTAGGTTTTCCGTGCCGCTAAGGTTTACTCCTGTCAGAGCCTGCGTTTCCCGAGCTTCAGAAAATCCTTTTCGCTCCGTCGTCTCCGGCAACTTTATTTCTGCTTCAGGTTTTACCCCTGCCTCCGGCTTTAGCAACGTCTCCCGCTTCCCTGGGCTTCGCGCCGATTCGGTAACGGTTCCGACTCTTTCGGGTGCCTCGGGCACATGTGCCGAGTTCCCTTGGCCTCCTCTGACTATTTCGGGCCTTTCAGTCGATGCCATTTCCAGACCTCCGGCCTTTTCAACGGCTTGTCGCGGTTTTTCCGGTGTACCGTTTGCCCCGAAGATCCGGGTCTCTGCAACCTCAACGGAGAATTCGGTTTCCACTTTGGCCGGCGCTTCCGTCAAACCCGCCGTCCCCGCTTCCGTCAGAGTCTCCGGCATTCTTGCAGAGTTCACGGTTCCCGTTTCTGTCAAATCCCTTGCCGCCATCTCCCGGGTTACTTCAGTCCGATAGGCGCCGGACTCCGGATCAAAGCTTGTCTCGGGACTGCCCGAAAGGATCATCTCCCGGAACAATTGTAAGTCGCCCATCTCCTGAAACAGCCCTTGGATACCGTCTCCTTCCGCCATGTCTCCTTCTGCGCCGTCTTCTTCCGCATTAAAGGTCCCTTCCAAATTCGGCGTCTGGGTTTCCGATAAAGGCATCTGCATCAAACTCTGGAAAAACAGCTGTTGGAACGAGGATACGCCGCCGCAGGAAGCCGCATTTGCATTCTGCACCTGGCCTTGCGTAATCGGAACCGCAAGTCCCCCTTGGCCTGCAGTTATCATCCGGCATAATTGATCTACTGCATTCACTCATTCACCTCCTTTCCCGTTAATCGATACCATACGACAAAGTCAACCACCCCCTTTCAGTGTATTCCCTATGTAAAAACCTTAAAAAACCTTATCCATTACCCTGGCTGTGGAAACAAATTCGTCCATGAACAGTTCCGTCTTCTTCAAATCCTCTTTTTTGTATTCCTCAAACCTGGATTCTTTGATAGTTTCAAGGGACTTGGTTTCTATTTTCAGGTCTTTTACCCGCTCTACCTGTTTCGCAATCTGCGCTTTTACCTCTTCGATTTCCTGCTTGCACTGCTTTATCTGATCTTTCATATGTTTCTCGTAAGAGGTGTACATCCGCCAGTCGGCCGGTGTGGTTTTCTGGCTGATTTTGTACTGAAACTCTTCCCTGTGCCTATCCTGATCCGCCAGAAGGCCTTCCAGCCTTTCCTCTAAATTGGCCAACATGCCGTTCAGAACGGCCAGGTTCATCATTTCGCTATCGAGAAGCTGTCCTTTGTAAGACAGTAATTTTTCCAGATGGAATTGAAACTTCTTCATGCTATGACCGCTTTCATCCTTTCAACGCTTTGATGGTAATCCACCTTTTCGTCCACTTTTTGCTGCAGGAACTCGTTGATTCCATCCATCCTGGCGATGGCCTCATCCAGCAGCCTGTTGGTTCCGCTCTTGTAGGCCCCGATGTTGATCAGATCCGAATTTGCCGAATATATGGACATGAGGTTTCGCAGTTTTCCCGCCGCATCGATCTGCTCCTGGTCGACAATATCGTTCATAAGTCTGCTGACGCTTCCCAGTATATCAATGGCGGGATAATGGTTCTGCATGGCTATTTTTCTGGATAATACGATATGGCCGTCTATGATACCCCTGACCGTATCGGATATGGGCTCGTTTACATCGTCCCCTTCTACGAGCACGGTGTAAATGCCGGTTATGGAGCCGCTCTCAAAGTTTCCGGTCCGTTCCAAAAGCTTTGGAAGAGCCGAATAGATGGACGGCGTATAGCCCCTTGCGACGGGAGGTTCCCCGGTGGCTAAGCCGATTTCCCTCTGGGCCATTGCAAACCGGGTCAGCGAGTCCATCATGAGAAGTACATCCTTACCTTTGTCCTTAAAATATTCCGCGATAGTGGTAGCGGCCAAAGCACATTTCATGCGCTGCATGGGCGGCTGGTCCGATGTGGCCACCACCAGCACCGATCTGGCCAATCCTTCTTCTCCCAGGTCTCTTTCAAGGAATTCGCGGACTTCTCTGCCTCTTTCCCCAACCAGAGCGATGACGTTGACGTTGGCCTTAACATTACGGGCGATCATCCCAAGCAACGTGCTCTTGCCCACTCCGCTTCCGGAAAAAATACCTATTCTTTGCCCTTTGCCCGTGGTAAGAAGCCCGTCTATGGCCTTTACCCCAAATTCAAGAATTTCCTTGATTCGAGGCCGTTCAAGAGGATTTGCGCAGGTGCTTTGAACCTCGCACCATTCATCCACAGGAATGGGTCCTTTTCCGTCTATGGGCTCTCCCATTGCGTCGATGACCCGTCCGATCAACCCATCGGATACACCGATGCGAAGGGAAGCTCCCGTGGATTCTACAAGGGCGCCCGCCCCGATGCCTTCCGGCTCCTCATAGGGCATGAGCAGGGTTTTATTGCCGCGAAATCCTACCACCTCAGCGTGAATTTGTCTTTCAAAGCCTTCACTATAGATATTGCATAAATCCCCCACCTTGCACTCCGGCCCGATGGACTCGATCATCATGCCGATGACCTTGTCGATCTTGCCAAAGTAACGATAGGTGTTCGCCTGCTGGATTGTTCTGCAAATCTGTTCCGTCTTCATAAAATAAATGTCCTCTTATTCGTTCAGTCCTTCATTCAGTCCCATTGCCTCTCGCAGTTGGGAAAGCTGGACCGGTATGCTCATATCCACCATGCCGTTTTCTGTCTCCGCCATTATGTGGTCATCGTTTTGCGTCACTATGACTTTCACATTTTTCGATAGGTTGCGGATCTTCTGGGCAATGCTCTTATCCAGGGCGACATCCAATGTTTTGCTGTATTCCGGGAGAAAGATCTTGACACCCGTCTCATTTTCAGCAATGACCTCTTCCAACATTTTGGGGATGGCATTTTCAACTATTAGAATCTGCTGTTTCATTATTTTCTTCGCAATCTCAAAAGCGACCATCAAAAGATCTTTTTCCTCTCTTTTGATGGCTTCCATGCGCTCTCTTCGGATTGCTTCAATCAAACTCTCTATCTCCCGCAGTCCTTCTTCCGCCGTCCTTCTGGCTTCCTTGGCGCCCTCTGCGAGTCCTTTGGCATAGCCTTCTTCGTATCCTAATCGTTCGGCTTCCATCCGGATTAATTCGCCTTGCTCCTGGGCGCTTTTCACCAGGTCCTCGGCCCGTTTTACCGCTTCGTCATGGATGTGCCGGGATTTTTTGATGGCCTGCTCCAAAATGCGCTCGGGGTTTATGTGCGGAGTTGCCGGCGTCTTTGCATTGACATGAGGTTTGGCGGCGCCGGCGCTACTCTCGGTGCCGGAGTATATATGTAACGACCTTGCTTTCACAATACTAGACAATGATATCATCCTTTCCGCCCTTGGTTATTACGATCTCGCCCTCTTCCTCCAGCCTTCGGATGATGGCTACGATCTTCTGCTGGGCTTCATCCACGTCTCTCACCCTGACGTTATGCAGGTATTCCATCTCGCTGCGTACGGTTTCACCCATACGCTGTGACATATTTTCGAATATGATTGCAGAAACCTCCTTGTTGGCGCCTTTGAGAGCAATTGCAAGCTCTCTCGTATCCACTTCCCGGAGGAATTTCTGTATGGAGAAGGAATCCAGAGTAACGATATCCTCGAATACAAACATGCGCTTCCGGATCTCTTCCGTAAGCTTGGCATCTCTTTTCCCCAGTTCGTCAAATATGTGCTTCTCCGTACTTCTGTCGATCTTGTTCATGATTTCGGCAATATAGTTAACGCCGCCCACTTCCAGGAGATCCACCGACAGTACGGATTCGAACTTCCTCTCCAAAATGGACTCAACCTGGCGGATAATTTCCGGAGAAGTCCTGTCCATTTTTGCAATTCTCTCAACCACTTCTACCTGGATATCCTTGGGCAGTTCGGCTATGATGGCCGACGCCTGATCGGCTCTGGCGTATGAGAGAATCAAAGCTATGGTTTGCGGGTGTTCGTTGATGATCATGTTCATTAAGTTTTTGTAGTCGGCCTTGCGGATAAACCCAAAGGCTTTTGTCCGCAGGGATTTTGTAACCCTTTCCAAAAGGGCCGTAGCCTGCTGAACGCCGAAGGCCTTCTCCAATACGTTTCGGGCATAGACCACGCCGCCTTCCAGATAGACCTTCTGGGCGACGCAGAGCCCATAAAACTCCTCAATTACGCTGTCCGCCACTTCAGGCGGAACGCTTTGCTGCCTTGTGATCTCATAGGTCAGCTTCTCCACTTCTTCTTCCTGTAAGTGCTTATATATACCCGAGGCAGCGTCCGTGCCTAAGGAAATTATAATTTGTGCCGCTTTCTGCTTTGGAGTTAACCTGTCCATATTTCAGTAACCTCTACTCCTCTTCGTCGCTTTTTAGCCAGGATCGAATCATTTGTGCCGCAATCTCCGGATTTGTGATGGCGAATTCCCGGATCTGCTCCTTTCTGACATCCTTTACAGGAGTAATGGGCGCCGGCTCTTCTTCGCCAAACAACTCATCCAGCGCCTCTCCGCCCACGGGCAATGCACCTGCCGCAACCTCTTCTTCTCTTCTCTTTTTCTTAAGCAGAGCGGCTGCGACTAAAGCGATAACCGCCAAGAGCGCCGCGGCGCCGATACCGACATAGAGCCACATCCTGTCAATTCCTTCTTTCTCCGTCGGAGGCGGCCCCTGGGTGGCTACATCCGGTGAGTGGAACCGGAAGTTTTCAACGGCAATGCTTTCAGGAGCCACCCCTACCGCATGGGCAACCAAACGAGTAATTCTCTCCTGTTCGCCCGGCTCAAAGACATCTTTGTCGATGGCGATTCCTATGGATACGGACTCGATCTTCGCCCCTTCCTTCTGAAACTGCGAAATCACCTGGCTCACCAAATAGGTGGTGCTTTCGCTGCTGCTGCTATAGTTGCTTTCACCGGAAATCCCTGTAACGGGATAAACCGGCACTTCGGAATTGCTGGAGGTTCCCGGAACACCACCGTCGGATTGGGTGGAGGATGAAGACTCCTCAGTTCTGGACTCCTGGCTGATTACACCCGTGTTCCCTCCTTCGGTAGACGGGGTGTATAGTGTTTCCTCCTTGAACAGCGCATCCATATCTACTACGGCGGTTACGGATACCCTCAGCTTTGAACGGTCATACGGCCCTTCAAGCACCGAAAGTATTTTCTTGCGAATATCGCTTTCGATCTCCCGCGTAATGCTTATTTTCGAAAACTCCGCGCTGTTTGCCATGACCCCTCCGGTCAAGTCGTTTCCGGTGCTGTCAGTAATGGCTACATTCTCCTTGGTAAGCCCGGCAACGGACTTGACAACCAAGTTCTGAATCCCCAAGATCTGGCTTTCTGCCAGAGCCTGTCCGTTTTGCATATGAATGATGACAGATGCGGAAGGCGGATCCTTTTCCTGCAGGTAAAATACGTTTTCATCCGGCATCGTTATGGTGACGATGGCATCCTTCACTCCGTCCAGAGTTTTTATACTTGCGGCAATCCTTTCCTGCAACTGCATATTGACGTATTGCTGCCTCTCATAGTCCGTGGTCAGCATGCCGCTTCCCTTTTCGATCATGTAATAGCTGAGGCCGCTCTTGGGATAACCGGCAGTAGCCAGAGCCATTCTGACTCTGGATTCGTCCTGCTTTGGTACCGTAATTGCGCCGGCGCTGTCCAGTTGGACATCCACCTCCATCTGCTGAAGCTGCGCCAAGATTTCTGAAGTTTCCGTCGCCGTCAGCTGATCGAATAGCACCACATAATCCTTGGTGTTCATAAGAATGCTTAAAACGAGAGCAACGATAAGGGTTAAAATTGCCCCCACGATTATTATGCTTTTAACACTCTTTGAGGTGTTGGCCCAAAACTGCTTAAATGATCCTGCGATCTTTGAAATTTGCTCATTCATATCGGTTGCCTAACCATCCCCGTGACGCCTGTTATTTTGTATTTATCCCAATTTTCAGACGCAATTTTGTCTTAAAAAAATAATTACAAGATCATACTTTAATTCAAAAAAATTGATATTAAAGCATAATACTTGCCCATGAAAACATCATACCTAAAGGTTTATACGCATTATTTCCGAATACGCATCAAGCATCTTGTTCCGCAACTGTACCATGGTCTGAAGAGCCAGGTCGGCCTTCGCAGCGTTGATCATCATCGTATGCAAGTCGTCTACCTCGCCGATAGACAGCATATATGCATCCTCTCTCGTAACTGCTTCCGTCTGCTCTACATTATCAATCATATTTTGCAGAACCGATTTAAACCCCTCGGTTGTATTCTCAGATGACTGCCCGGACTTAAGTAACTCTCCGGTTAGAGGTTTGATGCCGCTAATATTGGATCCGATTGGAACGATCGCCATTACGTTATCCTCCTGTTATTTCTGTTTACCGGCCTATTTCCAATGCTTTCAACGCCATAGCCTTAGTGGCATTAAATGCGGTTACATTGGCTTCATAAGCCCTGCTTGCGCCCAGCAAATCGATCATTTCCTGGGTTGTATTAACGTTTGGCAGCATTACATATCCTTCTTCGTTTGCATCAGGATGCGCGGGATCGTAAACGGGAGTCAACGGAGACGGATCCTCCACAATCTTTTTAACCTGTACACCGCCTAAGCCTGTCTTCTGTCCCCGTACCCTGTTCAGGGTATCCCGGAAACTTCCCTTTTCTTCAATGCTATTTAAAACCACCATTTTCCGGCGATAAGGAGTCCCGTTTTCTGTCCTTGTGACCTGCGCATTTGCAATGTTTTGCGCAATCACGTCCATTCGCATTTTCTGCGCTGTCAGTCCGGAGCCGGAAATATTCAATGCGCTCAAAAAATCCATATTAATCACCTATCGCTTTCCTTCGCTGATGGCATGGCGCAACCTGGCATAATAATCCGTTATTGCCCTGGTCAAGTACTGATATTGAATTTGCGCTTTTGCCATTTGGATGTTTTCAAAATCTAAATTGACGTTATTGCCGTCCGCGCGCTCTGAAGTGGAACGGTCTGTGGAGAAACGTATTTTAGAATTTCGAATAGACGCCAGTCCTTCGGAGAGTTTTGATTTGCCGGACTGGGCATTATTAGAGGTGTTTTGCAGACGCTGAACCTGGTTTTTCAGCTCCTGTTCGAAACTTACCCTCACGGCCTTGTAGCCGGGAGTCTCGTGATTGGCAATATTGTTTGAAATTGCCTTCTGCCGCTGCCAAGTCCCGTCCAGTGCTTTTTGTATTAAAGCAGATGTGATGGAGTCACCGATCATCAGAGTACCTCCTCTACCCATAATTATCCATCTATAGATTCTGCCTCGGGCACAGGTGGTCCATAATCCGCAACCAAAACTGTTGCGGGCAACCAGGCTACCATAGTGCAGCGGAGCACCTTAGGCCCTATAGCTTTGCGTCCTTGTCTTTTAACAAGTTTGCCAAACAAGCCGATAATATAGTAACTATTACCAATTTAGAAACTATAATAGCATCTTTTTCGACATCAATCAACATAATTATACAAGTTATTATATTAACTTATGAAAATATAGACATAATTCAACAAATATAAACATTATAGCTAATATTTATAGCTTATAAATTTAATAATAGCAACAACCGTGCCAATGTGTCAAAAAAAAATTGCAGCCGGCTCTCCCAAACCACAAAAAAACTCGAGTTTTTCACTAAAGTTTGTTTAAGAAATGCCGATATATGGTCTGACGGAAGATTTGCGAGTTGGTTTTTACGCATTCAAGGCATTTAGGATATATCGAAATTCGAAAGCGATAGGAGGTCTTGTTCATGGAAATTTCCTTTGTGAACAAAAGCAAAACTGTACAACCCCAGCAAGTGCGGGACACCGCAACGGATCCGGCCCGAAACATAAGCACGGAGGAAAACAGCAAATACGTATTAAAAAACAAAGTGGATAGCGCCGAGATATCCAGCACCCATTCCGGTTCCTTTGAGGACAAGAGAATCGCCGTTGCCAAATCCGCCATACTCTATGACGTTTCGGTGAATGTCTCCGAGGATCGCATCAAGGAACTGAAGGCCGCCATCGAAAACGGCACCTATGACGTTCCTACAAACATGCTGGCCGACGAGATCCTCAAATAACTCACAGAAGAGCGTATAGAAAATGACCGAGACAAGAACCGATGTGAAAAAAGAAATATTGGACAGTTTATACGAGTACCTCTGCGGGATACTGAAACTGTATGAGGATATCCTTCCGGTTCTCAAGGAAGAACTGGATGCCATCTGCCGAGATGACATCTCTTCTCTGGATGAGAATCTTAAAACACAGCAAGCGCTCCTATTTAAGACAAAGAACTTCGACAGGGACATTGCAGGATATATCTCACGGCTGAATATCGAAGCCACCAACCTGTCATCCCTGATCCGGCAGATACCCGAGGAGCATCAGCTCCGATTCTACGCGCTCCTGGGCCGCTTCGCGGAAGTCGTTCAGGACGTGGATTTTTACAGGGACAAATGCCAGACCATGCTGCAGACCAAGCTTTACAGCATAGACAAGGCCTTATCGGAACGAACGGGCCGCAAAGAAACCAAAACCTACGACCGGGATGCATCGGAAATCCACAATCAGTTTCCGAAATCCTTTGAAACCACAATATAAGGGAGACCCATCATGAGTTTGAGACCTACATTTCTTGCATTTCATACAGCAAGCCGAGCCCTGGCAGCCAGTCAGGCAAATATGGATGTGACGGGTAACAACATCGCCAACGTCAACACCAAGGGCTATACCAGGCAGCGGGTGGACCTAAACTCCATCTCCAGCGGCGGTTATACCCAGAAGTATGCCGTTCCCACGGCCAGCGTAGGCCTCGGAGTGGAAGTTTCCCGCATCAGCCAGATCCGCGACCCCTTCCTGGATGCCCGTTACCGGGATCAGGCTTCGGAGAACGGAAGATTTGATACTGTATTAGCCGGTCTTACGGACCTTGAAAATATATTTGACGAAATCTCTACGGAAGGATTGCTTCACGAGATTTCCAAGTTCGTTAACAGCCTCCAGTCCCTTGCCCAGACGCCGGCGGCCAGCGATATCGCCTTGGTGGCAAGGACCGCAGCGCAAAAAGTGACACAGATTATGAATGTGTACGCAAAGCAGATCACCCAGGTTCGCAACCAGCAGGTCTTCGATCTGTCCAAGGTGGTCATCGACAACGACTTTAATACAAAGGTCAAGAGCATTGCGGACCTCAACGTACAGATTCGGGAGGAGCAGACCTACGGCAATGTTCCCAATGAACTGCTGGACAAAAGAAATATGCTTATAGATGAACTTGCCGAGTTGGCCAACATCAAAGTTACTTCCTATCCGGAAAGGATCTCGGAAGATTTAGTCGTTGAACGGCTTACCGTCTCGCTGTACGACACGGCCACGGGCACTTCCATCGGCCTTGTCGACGGCGGTTTATATAATACATTATACGTGAACGATGACGGGGACAGGGTAACCATCGGCATGGCAAGCAGCTTCGGACCCCATGGCGGCGCAGACATTACACATCATTTTTCCAGCGGCTCCATCCGGGGTTATCTGGATCTTATCAACGGCGGAGGGATCAACGAATTCCGCGGCGTTCCCTACTACCGCAATTCCATGGATATCCTGGCATCCAATTTCGCCAGAGTGCTGAATGACCTGAACACCATCGATCCTGCCGATCCGAAGCCGCTGTTTTCGGCGGCAGGGGGAGGCCCCATTACGGCGGAGAATATCCGGATATCCGAGCAATGGCTCGCGGACCCCACCTTCATCACCACCACCCGGGGCAACGCCAACGCGGGAGACAACATTCTGCGAATGATCTCCGCCATTGATTCCGAGACGGTCTTTTACAAGGACGCTGAGGATTCTTCTTCGCAAGTCATGTTCAGGGGAAGCTTCGACGAATTCATGTCCGGACTCATGGGCGAAGTGGCTCTGGATGTGGAGCTTTATATGAACTATTCGGATACGTCCGTAACGGTTTTGTCCAACCTTTTCGCCGCTCGGGAATCCATATCCGGAGTAAACCTGGACGAAGAAGGCATAAACCTGATGGCCTTCCAGAAATCCTACAACGCGGCAGCCCGGTATTTTACCGCTTTGGATGAGGCTGTGGATACCATCATCAACAGAATGGGCATCGTTGGCCGCTAACCGGCCGGGAGGATGATAACATGAGAATCACCAACAAGATGATCACAACTCAATATACGCGTTCGCTGAACAATCTGGCCGCCGAGCTCAACCGGCTGAACACCCAGGTGTCTTCCGGCAGGAAGTTCGCTAAGGCCTCCGAAAACACTTCCGCCGCCGTCAAGGCTTTTCAGCTTCGCAAGGACATGAGCCGGATTTCGGGCTACGAAGAAAACATTGCCCACGCTAAGAGTACCTTAACCAACGCGGAATCCGCTCTTATGCATATAGAGGAATTGATGCGCACGGCTACGGAGAAGATCATCACCGGTCTCAACGGCACCCAGAGCCGGGAGGAAAGGGCCATCCTTGCCACGGAGCTTCGGAGCATTCAGGAGCAGCTGTTGCAGACTCTGAACTCCACTGCTTCCGACAGCTATTACTTTGGCGGCACCAACACGGAGACAAAGCCCTTTGAAGTGGTAGGCGGAAAACTCTATTACAACGGATACGATTTAGATCTCCCCTTACCGGCAGATACTCCCGAAGCCAACGAAGCTTTGTTTAAAGCTTTGGAGGCCGACACCTTATATCTGGATATCGGCTTAAGTGTGCAATTCGATCCCGTCTCGGGAGAAGTAGATCCGAATACAGTATTCGGTTATTCCATAGCCGGCATCAACATTGTGGGCAGAGGCACCGCCACCGTTGGCGGGGAGGTTGTATCCAACAACATTTACAATCTTCTGGGCTCCCTTGCGGCAGAGTTCGAATCGGAAAACTATTCCCATGACAAAGCCGATGCGCTGTACGGACATTTAAAAAATGCTGCCCAGGGAATCATGCGGACCATCACCCAGATCGGCGCCAAGACCTCCTACCTGGACTTCATGGCGGAGCGACTGGGTAACCAGACCTTCAATTTACAGGAAAGACAAGTTGAAGTAGAAGGCATCGATCCCGCCGAGGCAATCATCAATTTTGAAGCGCAAAAGTTTGCATACAACGCGGCCCTGCAGATGGGCGCCCGGATTATACAGCCGTCCATATTTGACTTTATGAGATAGTATTTCAGAATCTCTGATTCATATAAATTCTGTTTTAAGATATGACAACCGATACTCTATGGAGGAGGTGAGAAAAAATGCAGCAGCTAATTACTATAGAAACCGTGCCCATATCCATCCGCTATGTGAGAGTTGAGCCTGAATCTAATAATGAAGAAGGGGCAAGTAAGTTAAATAAATCCAAACCGCACGACACGGCGCCAAAGCCCGGTCCCACACCGGTCAAAGCAGATACCTTCGTGCAGAGTGGCCCTGCAGGTATTTATAATCTCACCTACACGGCTACCGCCCACTATGCGGAAAACGGCAACGTACAACTGAAGGTGCGCATGGAGGATTCTGAGGCAAACGCTCAGGTGTTCCGGCATTTCGGAAGAGATATCCAGAACATGATCGGTCACATATTGAACAAAGACAGCTCCCCTATCGAGTTCCAAGGCGTACAGCTAAACTTTGACTTCAGCCAGCTCCAAAACGTAACTCCCGGATCCGGTAACACGGGCAACTCCTTTACCCCGCCGGATTTCGAGGTGGAGATATTGGAAAGACCGAAGGTAATTATTAAGTACGTGGGCGGCCCCATTTACATTCCCAGAAGCGCGGATCCAAACTATGAGCCGCCTTTGGGAGTTGGCCAGCCCGAGCAAATAGACACGAAGGTTTAAAGGACGGACTGATATGGAAATTAACACAAGAGATTTTGGAGTTATTGAGATTGAAAAGGATGCGCTCTTCGATTTTCCCGAAGGCGTCTACGGCTTTGAGGAGGATACTTGTTTCGCCCTCTTTCATAAGACCTTTGACGGCATTCCCTTCCTTTATCTTCAATCCGTCCAAAACGTCATCCCTTGTTTTTTAGTATTTGAGCCGGAAGATTTTTATCCGGGCTATGCTCCCATTGTCTCCAAAGAAGATTTGGCGGCCTGCGGAGCAGAACGAGTAGAGGACCTGGCCTTCCTGGTTATCGCTAATGTGCCCGACTCCCTCGAGGAGATGTCTTTAAACATCAAGAGCCCCATCGTCTTAAACCCAAAGACCAGAATAGGGAGACAGATTATCCTGCAAAACAACGACTACTCGATTCGTTATCAGCCTTTTCTCAACAAGAGTAAAGGAGGCGTCTAATGTTAGTCATAAGCAGGAAAGCCGGAGAATCCCTGATCCTTTCGGATAATATCAAGATAACCATTCTATCCATCGGCAGCGACAAGATCGCCTTGGGCATCGATGCCCCCAGATCCGTAACGGTAGTGCGCGAAGAGTTGCTGGAAACCATCAAGGCAAACCGCGAGTCTGTAGACCAAAGTGGCAGTCAAAACTATGCGGATATTGCCTCTATGTTAAAATCTAATAAATTTGTTAAAAACATCAAATAAAATTCAAGAAATTCTAAAGTATATACCGGATTATCCGATATATAAACCAAAGCGCGCTTTATCCGTTTGGTTCTCTTTGCGTACGGGAGAGAGCCCATCTATGAGGACCGAGAAGGACCTCGGTCATACTGTTTCAAGGAGGAACAAAAATGAGAATTAACCACAACATTGCGGCATTGAACACATATCGTCAATTGTCCGCAAACACCGTTAACACTTCAAATCTTTGGAGAAGCTGTCATCCGGTCTTCGCATCAACCGTGCCGGTGACGATGCCGCCGGACTTGCCATCTCCGAAAAAATGAGAAGCCAGATCCGCGGCCTCGACACGGCAGCCAGAAATGCCAACGACGGCATCTCCCTCATCCAGACAGCAGAAGGTGCACTGAACGAAACCCACAGCATCCTGCAGAGAATGAAAGAGCTGGCTGTACAGGCTGCCAATGACACTAACACCGCTGAAGACCGCGCTGAAATCCAGAAGGAAATCGATCAGCTCACAGACAGAGATCACAAGGATCGCAGCGAATACTGAATTCAACACCAAGAAGCTGCTCGATGGTTCCATGGCTGCAACTGCATCTACTGATATTGATGGGGTTAGCGCCTCATTAGTTGCAGGTTCAACACTTGAATCCGGCATTTATAACGTAAGTATTGAGTATACGGATTCCGTTCCTGCCTCAAACGCAACTAAAACAGGAAACTACAAAGGGGCACAATCGGGTACTTTCGTATACGATGGAGCAACATGGAAGGATTCCTCCGATGTATGTATTAGATTTAACAGCAAATGGAGGAGATCTGGCAGTTACAAACGCAAAAGTTGGTGATAAGCTTATAGTTACGGCTTACACACCAGCAGTTGAATTCGCAGCCGGTACTCCTGGGGGAGCTGAAGTAGGTACTACAACTGGTACTAATAAAATTTCTAACATTGCTGTCACAGAGCTAACATTTACTGCGTTAGAAGGCCAGGTTCCTGCCGTAGATCACGAAGAAGATCCTAATACAGCAACTATTACATTCACATGGAAGGCAACTGACGAAATGTTGGGATATCACCAACGGCGAAACATCCATCGCATCAGGTGTATCAACAGCAGACCTAACAAATGTTTATGGTATAACATTTGAAGGCGAACCTGAAGCAGGTACAGCAGAAGAATTTACTGTAAAATTAACAGGAACCATTTTGATAGAGAAGCAGTTTCTGAATCCGGTGGTGATTCTACATTAGTAAGAGCAGCTGCAGTAGAGGAACAAGCAGTTGTTACAATTACCGATGAACTTGGAAATTCTGTTTCAGCTAATAACTTTGAGTTCAAATATGCTGATTCAGTAGTAACAGGTACGTTAACGGGAACAGTTACGGTAGATAGCAGTAAATCCATGATTTTCCACATCGGTGCCAACGAAAGCCAGAACACATCTCTTAGCATCAACAATATGGATGCTGAATCCCTTGGCGTAAATGCCCTCGATCTCACAGAACAGAGTGAGGCAGACAAGGCGATCACAACCATTGACAATGCAATCTCCAAGGTTTCCTCCCAGAGAGCTGCTCTAGGTGCTATGCAGAACAGATTAGAGCATACAATTAACAACCTAGGAACCGCTTCCGAGAACTTATCGGCTGCCGAATCCCGCATCAGAGACGTAGATATGGCCAAGGAAATGATGGAGTTCACCAAGAACAACATCCTCTCCCAGGCTTCTCAGGCGATGCTGGCCCAGGCTAACATGCAGCCCCAGAGCGTTCTCCAACTGCTCCAGTAAGCCCTTTCAAAGATTCAGAAAAGCAAAGCACCTTCTTCCTTTACAGGAATATGCAAAAAAGCCACCCCGCCCGGGTGGCTTTTTAGTGATTAAATAAGGTTGCTTCTCTACGTTAGGCGCACAGCTCTAAATCAAGTTGCAGGGGATGAAGCAGTTTCTATCGTCGATGGGTATCACCTCTTCGCACATACAGATAATCCCACCGTAATCCCTTTTCAGGGATGCCTTGTCAATAAGCGCATACTTCTTCACTTCGCGCCTATCGGGATTGGCGGATTTCTTGATTTCGAGTGGGTGGATAGTGTCGTTCTCTTCCACTAAAATGTCAATTTCCTTTGCATTGGAGTCACGGTAGTACGTCAGGTTCGCCTTAAATTGAATGCTGTCAGTCCCAAATATATAGAAGCGTTTCCTCTAGTGGTTGATACCACTAGCTGCGGGAAAACCTTTGCTCGAAAAACATAGAGATCATGCGTTATCCGGTGAGTGGGAACAGTACATGGAATGCCACATATCCTCCGATTGGCTCCTAATTCATAGAAAAGGCAAGCAAAGATTAATTCGAGGGAAATCTCTTGCAAATTCTTCCCCGATGTGCTTATAATGGATATAGAAAGTGCTGCCGATAGACGGTCAGCCAAGAGCGTTAAAATAACCGCATCTATGGGCTAGGGGCGGTTATTTTTTATGTTGCAAACTCAGAATCAATGGGGACGCATGGGGGGACGGTTCTTCCCCCTGCCCCTTAGGACATATTTTCCTCCGCCAATTCCAACAAGGATATATAAATATCCACCACGATCTGATACAGCTCCGGTGGGATCTCCCGGCCCACTTCTAATTTGGACAGCAATGTAGCGGCGCTGTCATCGTGGTAGATGGGAATGCCGTTTTCCATGGCCACTTGAAGGATCTTCTGCGCCATATACCCGGTGCCCGCCGCCACTACACGGGGCGCATCGTCCACATTCTGATCGTATTTCAACGCGGCGACTCGCATAATGTCGTTGTCTCTTCTCTCTTCATTAGATTTTGACATCGATGCCTGCCTTTCTTTCTCTAAGCTTCGGAAACCGCTTCAAAATGGTATTGCTCTCTATGTATTCGTCCACCTGGTAACCTAAGAGATGATAGCCCTGCGCTTCAATGAGATCCCTTAGTCTATGCTTTATATCTTTCACGCCACCCACCAGCTCCTGAGGACATTTTATATCCAAGTCGATGTTACGGTCCCTGGCCAGAAGATCCACCTCAAAAGTTCCATACAGATCTGACTGTATGGTAAAGAAAATGTTGGTGGCCTGTTTTGCATTCCCTTTTCTCTCCTGGCAGTCCTTATCGATAAAAAACTCGCCGTAGGTGTTTTCATCTAAAAAGCGGAGAGGAATCATGAAGTGCATCAATGGGAGCATGGGGCTCTCACTTTGTAGTATATATAATAGTAGGTTTTGTGCAGCTCCGCTTAGTTTGGCGGGACTGGATTTGTCCAAAGCCTTGGTAAGCAGGGCGGCCATATCGCTTTCTTCCTTTATATATGTAAACTTGCCATCTTCCTTTTGGACCAGCCCCTCTTCCCGGCTCCTCAACATACCCAACCGTTCTGTTTCTTCCTTGATCTCCCTGGCGCTCCGCATCAGGGTTTCCTTCATATCTGTAATGTCATCCTCCGTCTGGTTGGGGAAAAGCGGTTTTAGTTCCTCTGCCAATTGCTCAAAAGCATCATCCAGCATTTTTATGTCCGCCTTGTCATAGCGTACAATGTAATGAATGATGGAAATCATGTGATCGTATACTTTGTCTGCCGGCGGGTAGTTGGCAGCGATACTTCTCAATATGGGAACAAATTCATTTTTCAGGAATTTGATAATCTCTTTGTAACTTTCCTCTTCCCCATTGAGTTTGGCAGCATCAAAAATATTCAGGTTAGGTTTGTCGGCGCCCGTGGGCTCCGTGTCCGATATGTTGGCACCAAGCTCTGCTACTTGGGATTTCACTGCATTGAACAGCGTTTCTAGTTTTGCGATCTGCTGTTGCAAAATCCGGCTGTCGTCGATAGTCAAGTTCTGTATGAGTTCATGGCTCCGCAACAATACCGCCTGAAGCGAATGGTTCCGATTTACATAGCTGTCGAAATGCTTGAGAACGGATATGATAGCCTCCTGCAATTTGGGCTGTCCTTTATTTTGTGATAGCACGCGAAGGGCGTCAAAGAAATCACCCTTAAAGATGGTTGCCGACTCCTCTCTCTTCAACAGTTCCGCCAGCAGTTCTTTGGGAAGGACAAAAAATTGTGTCAGGAAATCCTCCGTAATTACTCCCGAGGAAACTTCAAAGAGCTTCGCGTATAAAACCAGCTTTCTCAGGCTGTCGGCCTGGGCTTTGGTCTGATTCAGCAGGGGTCGATAGATTTCGCGGTTCAGGTTCTGAAGCAAAGCCTGTTTGGTGCTGTCTTCGTCGATCTGCTTGCCTTTCACTGTGTCCTTTGGAATAGCGTTGGGATTAGTCAAGTCGAAGATAGCATCCGCAGGCTGCTGTCTCGGCGTATTCTGTATTCTGTTTTTTATCTCCACAGGGGAAGTGATCTTTAAAACGTCTACCACGATACTCTCCTTATTCTCTAAACAGACATTTTTCGACACGCCATTTAATTGCAGATATTATATCACAACATCCTGCCGGGCAAAATGAGAAATCACCAAAGACGGCTCTTTTTGATTTGAAGGGGCTAATATTTATCCCGGTTTTGCCGATTAATATAATGTGCATTGCAGCAAAAGCTGCCACGACTAATAATAAGCTACAAAATTCTATGCAGTTATACACGAAAGGCGGGAAAACATGGTCGAAAACGATTCGATGTTAGAAATGTATTTGTTTGAATCTTCAATGCTGCTGGATCAACTGGACGAAATATTACTACAGTCGGAAAAAAACGGCAGCCTTTCCGCTGAAAATATAAACGAAATATTCCGCATCATGCATACCATCAAGGGCTCTTCCGCCATGATGGAATTTGACCTTCTCAGCCTTGTCACCCACAGGTTGGAAGATCTCTTCTATTTTATACGGGAAAACGGCGTGAAAGATGAGGATTTCCAGGATGTCATGGATTTGGTTCTGGAAGTCTCCGACTTTTTAAAGGCAGAGATGGAAAAGCTGCAAAGCAATCAGGAGCTTGACACGGAAAATGACAGCCTCATCGAAAGAATCTCTCAACTGCTGAAACAAATGAAGGGAGAGGATGAACCCGCCGTTCCGATGCAGGAAGAGCTTTCTGAGGAACCTTCCGAGGAGCCTTCTATTGAAGTATCAAGTGAAGAATCTGTACAAACGGAGGAAGAACCCCAAGAGGGCGCGACCTACTATCTCCACGTCCGTTTCTCATCGGACTGCCAGATGGAAAACGTGCGGGCGTTTTTGCTGGTAAACAAGCTGGATTCCTTGGGAAAAGTCATTCGTACCCTTCCCGAAGATTTGAACACCGACCAAGGCGCCTCCGAATTTATCACAAAAAAAGGCTTTTATTGCAGCCTGTCCTCATCCGCTTCTCCTGAGGAAATCGAAAAAGCTGCCAAAGGAGTCTCCTCTGTCGAACAAGTTGACTTTGTTGACGGTTTTCCTTTTGACGAGGGAACAGACAGCGCGAATAAAAACACGGAAAAATGTCAGAGTGAATCCGCATCCCAAAACAAAAGCGATTCAGACGACACCAACAGTTTGAACGATTCCGCCGACGCCAAGGATTCAAAGGGCAAAACCCCCTCATCTGACTCCGCATCGAAGGCCAACGGATCCAAGCAAAACCTCATTGCCGTAGATCTGAACAAGCTGGATGCCCTGATGGATCTGGTAGGGGAAATCGTGATCACAGAATCTATGGTCTCCGGCAGTGCGGATTTGGAGGGCCTCTCTCTGGAGAACTTTGATAAAGCCACCCGGCAGTTGCGAAAGCTTACGGATGAACTGCAGGACATTGTCATGTCCATACGAATGGTTCCCGTAGCCTCCACCTTCCAGAAGATGCACCGCATCGTCCGGGATATGAACAAGAAATTAAACAGGGACGTGGAACTGATATTGATGGGTGAATCCACAGAAGTTGATAAGACCATCATCGACGGCATCGTGGATCCTCTCATGCACCTTGTTCGAAATGCCATGGACCACGGCATTGAAGACAAAGAGACCCGAATCGCATCCCAAAAAGACCCCAACGGCCGCATCATCTTATCCGCTCAGAATGTGGGGGGAGAGATTATTATCACCATCAGCGACGACGGCAAAGGCCTGGATCCGGTAAATATATTGGAGAAGGCCAAGAGTCGCAATCTGCTGACCAAGCCGGAAAACGAATATACAGAAAAAGAAATTTTCAATTTGCTTACCCTGCCCGGCTTTTCCACCAAGGACTCCGTAACTGAGTACTCCGGCCGAGGCGTAGGGCTTGACGTAGTTAAAAAGAACATCGAAAAACTCGGCGGAAACATAGTCATTGAAAGCCAGAAAAACGTAGGAACCACAGTGTTCATTAAGATACCTTTGACCCTGGCCATCGTCTCCAGCATGGAAATCCAGGTGGGTAAAGAGATTTACGCCATACCCATTTCCAATATCCGCGAATCCTTTAAAGCCACTGTGGATCAGGTCTTTACCGATCCGGATAACAATGAGATGATCATGCTTCGGGGCACCTGCTATCCCGTTATTCGGCTGCACAAAATCTACAAAATAACGGATGGCTATGAAAATGTGGAAGACGGCGTGTTCCTTTTGGCGGAATCCTCAGAGGGAACGGCCTGCCTGTTTGCCGATGAGATTCTTGGCAAACATCAGGTGGTTGTTAAACCCCTGCCCCCATACCTGAGTCGTTTCAACGTTTCCTCAATGGGCATTTCCGGTTGCACCATTCTCGGAAATGGCAACATCAGCTTGATATTGGACGTCCAGGGAATTTTAAATCAATATTAAGGTAATGGAGGCACGGCATATTGCTATATTTAACGGATGAAGAATTCCAATTCATTACGACCCACATAAAAAACAACTACGGGGTAAACCTCACCCAGAAGAAGACATTGATCGAAGGAAGGTTGAGCAACCATGTGACCGGTCTGGGCTTCACCAACTACATGGATTACTTTCGTTATGCCATGAATCCCAGGTCCGCAGACGAGATGACGGTCCTCATTAATAAACTGACCACCAACCACACCTACTTTCTACGGGAAAAGGAGCATTTTGAATTCTATGAGGACACGGTGCTGCCTTGGATCGACAAGACCTTAAAAACCCGGGATCTGCGGGTGTGGAGCGCCGGTTGCTCCTCAGGCCAGGAGCCTTACACCCTTTCCATGATCACCTTCAACTACCTCGGTCCGGAAGCGGCAAGCTGGGACAGCACCATTCTTGCCACGGACATTTCGGCCAAGGTGCTTCATGCCGCCAAGGAAGGGGTTTACACAAAGGACGACTTATCCGAGCTGCCGGAAAGCTGGATACGCAGGTATTTTGTTGCCTTGGGCGACGATAGGTACTCCGTTACCGACACCATCAGAAACAACGTGGCCTTCCGCAACTTCAACCTGCTTTCTCCTTTTCAGTTTAAAAAGCCTTTTCAGGCCATCTTCTGCAGAAATGTAATGATTTATTTTGACATACCTACAAAAAATGAAATTATCGCTAAATTCTACGATGCGTTATTGCCCGGCGGCTATCTCTTTATCGGGCTCAGCGAGTCCCTATCCTGCTGCCGGCATAAGTTTAAATTTATTCGACCGTCCATATATCAGAAACCGTTGCATGCAGAGTCCTGATACATATCAGGGCTCTGATTTATTTCCCTGTTCCTATTAAAGTTTTCCCGAGTTTTTCCGATACTATATTTGTAGGAGGTAAGCGTATTATGGCAAGTATAAATTCATTATCTTCCCTTTCGGCAAAAACCGGGATCGGCGGTCTCGTATCAGGCATGAACATTGACGAATTAGTCGAAAGCCTTACTATTGCCAGCAGGGAAAGAATCCTGAAACAACAGCAAACGGTTCAAAAGCTCCAATGGAAGCAAACCGCATATCGGTCCGTTATAAAAGCTCTTTCCGAATTTCAGAGCTCTTATTTGGACTTGCTTTCCTCTACGAATTTCCGGAGTACTTCCTTTTTTAATACGGTGAAGGCAACCTCTTCATCCTCTGCCGTTTCTGTGACCACAACGTCTTTGGCCACGGAAGGCACCATTACGATAGATGCCATTACCCAACTGGCCACCAGCCAGAAGATAACAAGTACCCAATCCGCTTCAAAGGCTCTTTCCGGCACTTTGGCAAGCGAAACCCCCGGTACTTTGACCGGCTCAGATATTGCTCAACTGCTGGAATCTCTTGAGGGAAAATCCATCAGCCTGACCTTGGACGGAAAAGTGAAAACCTTGACCTTTGACAGCGAGTTTATCAGTAGCGTCAATGGGGAGGGCGGGCCTACCGCCGCCACACTTGCTAATGCATTCCAAACGGCTGTGGACAAGGCATTCGGCGTCATCAATCCCCAGGATCGGGTCATCCATGTTGCCGTGACCGGAGATCAGCTCAGCTTTACTGCAGACGGTTCCCAACTCACAGTGAAAGCAGTAGGCGGTGATGAAGAAACCTTGCAAGCGCTCGGGTTGACAAACGGACAGTCCAACAGGATTTCCACCCGCTCTTCCCTGGGCGATGTTTCCTTTGCCAGAGAGCTGGCTGAGGTAGACACCTTTAAATTTACCATCAACTCCGTTGAGTTCGAGTTCGACAAATCCGAGACCCTCGAAAGCATAATACGGAAAATCAACTCCAGCAATGCAGGGGTGACTCTCTCTTATTCCTCCATTTCCGACACATTTACCATGGTGGCCAAGGAAACCGGAGCCGGAGAAAATATCCGCATAGAAGAAACCCAGGGGAATCTGATGGAAGCCCTTGGGCTCACGCCGGACAGCGGAGCCTCCGTGGTTTACGGAAAGAACGCCCTGCTCACGGTAAACGGCAAAGAGATTGTCAGAAGCTCCAATGACATTAACATCGATGGGGTAAATATCCAGCTGCATAAAACTACCGAGGCGGATGCAGACCCCATAACCATTACACTCAAAAACGATTCCACTGCCTTGATGGAGCCAATTAAGAAGTTTGTGGAGGATTATAATGCCCTGGTGGATCTGATAAACGGCCTCACCAAAGAAGCGGTGTATTCCGACTACCAGCCCCTTTCCGAAGAGCAAAAGAGCGAAATGACCGAAAAGCAGATCGAGCAATGGGAAGAAAAGGCCAAGTCCGGCATTCTTCGCGGAGACAGGATTTTAATCGGAATTGCATCAAAACTCCAGACCGCTATGATGGGCGCGGCCAAGAGCGGCGGGATTACTCTTTATGAAATGGGTATTACCTCTGCCGGCTACCAGGAGAACGGCAAGTTGAAAATCGATGAAAACAAACTGGCGGAAGCTCTGCGGACGAGAGGGAACGAAATTGCCGATCTCTTTACAACCGCCGAAACCGGGCTGGCCCACCGGATAAACGATATCATCGACAGCGCAATAAGAAAGACAGGACCGGAGGAACAACGGGGCTCATTGGTCAAGATGGCCGGTATCGAAGCCACCACCTCCGATATGAGAAATAGCATTACACAAACCATCGAACGAACAAATAAATTGATCGACGCCATGAAAAAACGGCTTACCGATGAAGAAACAAGGCTGTGGAGAAAATTCACGGCTATGGAAACCGCCATTCAGCGGTTAAATGTGCAAAGCCTCATGCTCATGCAGTTTTCAGGCAATAACAACTACTAACCTTTAGCACCGGAAAGGAGAAGGAAAACCATGCAAGCGGCTAACCTTTATCAACAGTACAAATCCCAAACTCTGCAAACTCTTACACCCGGCGAAGTGGTGATTAAGTTATTTGAGGAGGCCTCCAAGCAGGTCAGTATGGCTATTTTCCTGACCAGCCAGGGCGAATCATATAAAGCCTTTAACGCTATCTCAAAGGCGCAGAAAATAATATCCACCCTCAATCGTTCACTTGACATGCGCTATGCCATTTCTCTGGAACTGGACGATATGTACCGTTTTATCTTCGACAAGCTCAATGAAGCGAACGTAAACAAAGACGTGGAATTGATGAAGCAGATTCTGGGACTTATCGATGAGTTAAAGGTCACCTTCAGGCAGGCCGACCGGCTGGCTCGCGCAGAGAATGTCAGGGGAGTTTCAAATGAATAATACCGTAGATCCTACGGATCCCAATGCGTATTACACGATAAAAATGGATCTTTTGGAACAGATCCTCAGTATAAACGAGGAATTCCTCAGTAACGCGGAAGACTGGGAATCCTATGAAATCCATATCTCAAAGCGCGAATCCATTATTCGCAAGCTGCAGGAGCTGGATGATACTTTTGGAGTGGATGTGATTCGCTGCTGTTCCCCTTCCCAGATTTCGGAAATGGATCGCATGTTGAACCTGGTCTTGGCCTTGGATAAAGATATTATTGAGGCCATCGACGAAAACCGCCGACAGACCCTTTCGTCCTTGAAGGCTACCGTTAAAGAGAAAAAAATCACCGGCTACGGCGAGCCGGTGAATCAGAGTGGCAAGTATTTAGATAGCAAGAGATAGATGCTAAACAAGAGATACAAGAAATAGATGCTAAACAAGAGATACACGAGATAGATGCTAAAAGTGATTCCTTCCTTTTTTATTAAACTCGAGAATATCCGTCAAACGATACTTCCCGAGTTTTTTCATTTCGGGTTTTGATGCTGCGGGGCTCACCCACAGAACTTCTTTTTCAGTCATTTCGTTTAGTAACTCACTGATGTTTATATCCCTGCCTTTTAATGAGGTAGTGGACCAATAGATTTCACAATGCAAGAATTCATCCCCCTCGATGGATTCCAGCAGCCTCATCATAGTGGTTTTAGCCTTTTCGATTTTCGTCTCCGGGAATAAGACGGCAATGGATGTGTCACCGCACCGTCCGATGATATCCGTCTGTCGAATGCTTCCGCTCAAGACTTCCGAAATATAAGAGACAAGTGTATCCTTTTTCTTTTCAAAATCTCCGGCTCTGCCCTTTTCCGGTTTTATCGTAAATGTACCCAGGGATAATGGGTTTCCATATCTTTCGCTTCTCTGCAACTCTTTTTCGGCCTGTTCGATAAATCCCTTGCGGCTTAAAATGCCCGTCAACGGATCCACACCGTCCAAAGCCTTTGCAATAATTTCGTCCTTGTCGATCTTGGGTAGCACATGGGTAAGGAACTTAAATTTACGGATGACAGGAGTCAGGTCTGTATACCCCAGGCAAACCTTCCATTCGCCTCTGTCCAATGCAATGTATTTCTGAGTCTGTTCTTGGTTGACCTTCCCCGAGGCAACTTCCATTTCCGTAAGCGTGACAGAGAAATGCAGGATCTTGGGATAAGTTACCCCTGCATATTCACATTCTTCGAAAGTACGGAAATACTCGATCTTGTAATTGCCGAGTTTATATAGCTGGGCTACAGCCTTCTTCCATTCGATATAATCCTCAAGGGGAATATTGGTTTGATCAATGTATGTGAGCTTTTGAAAGGATTTCTTCCACTGCTCTTTTACCAGATCATCAAAGAAATCCGCCAAAACTCTTTCCGCAAGCTCCGCTTCGCTGACCGGTGCATCGGCAAACTGAATGGAATGGTTGTCTACTTTTTGATTGTGCATTTTGAGCCATTCTCTGTGGTAATCTCTGCGCTTTCTCGGATTGCCAATGATGTTGTAGGCCATGTTGATCTGCTTCATTTTTTCCGTGGCCGATGCGCTTTTATTTACATCCGGATGGTACATTTTAGAAAAGTGTCGGTAAGCTGCGTTGATAATATCCTGCCCTGCCTCGTGATGCACTTGAAGAGTTTTATAATAATCAACGAATTTACTCATAGCAATATCCTTCTAACCACACTCAAAATCACATACATTACACACGGCGACAGATACCGCAATCGCACGGTTAAAGATTTTTACATGCCATATTATAACATCTTTCGACGCAAAACACCATAAAAACTACCGAACCAATACTGTTTTGGCACCGTTGCCTGAAAATCAAAAATCAATCAGAGTTTGTGCAAAAAATGGAGTTATGTGTGGATCAGAAGCTGCAAAACCGTCTTTTCTGTGCAAAAAATGAAGTTATGTGTGGAATTTCAAGGTTATTACCCCAATAATCCACACACAACTCGGTTTTTTGCACATACCTCTTGCTATTATTGACGAGGCCGGTCAAGTCCACAGCCTTCTTATAAACTTTGATAGCGAAGAACTCTCTTGTAGCCTGGCTTAGGGCAATTGCCCTACTCCCCCAGTTTTGAAATTCACATCACTATGCAGGCATAACTGCCGAAGAGTGAACTATATTAATTCTCAATCACCGATAACCGATATAGATAAGGATCGTCCATTGAACTTTTATTGCACAACTATTGCACCTCTATTGCACTTCTATTGCACAACTATTGCACCACCGCCACAATTACGGTCATATCATCCTTTTCTCGCAACCCATACTTTTGCACCGCTCTGTTGATGAGCAAATCCGCAATGGTCTGCGGATCCTTGGACCGAATCTCAAGAATTGCGCTCCTGACCCATTCCAACCCCTCAGAACCTCTCTCAGCCTCCGTAATGCCGTCAGACACCAGGACCAACACATCTCCTTTTCTGAGCTGGATGGAGATGGATTCTACCGGAACCTTTTCGATGATGCCTAACGGCAGGGCCGCCATCTTCACGATTTTAACCCCGTCTCCTCTTTTTATGAAGCTGGCAGCCGCGCCGATTTTAAAAATTCTGGCTCTGCCTGTATAGAGGTTGATAAATCCCATATCTACCGTTGAAAAGATCTCTTCATTTGATTTCAACAATAGGATCGAGTTGATCATTCTGAGAGCAAGTTCTACTTCAAAGCCGGCTTTCATTAGATTGTACAGGGTGTTCACGGTGAGATTGCTCTCCTCGGCGGCCCGCAGACCCTGTCCCATGCCATCGCTCAAGGCGATGAGATAATTGCCCTCATCGATAGGCGTGCAGAGACAGCTGTCGCCTGAAATCTTCCCTTCTTTTGCGTAGCTCGCCATACCGATTTGCAGATCGTATCTTTTCTTCATGATCCGCAGGGGCTGGTGTTCCGCCGAAAGATTTACGGCAATTTTATCCAGCGACTTGGCCATCCCTTTGAACTGCTGGGTCATGATATCCCTGGCGGGATGATACCCCTCCACAGCCATACTGCCGCTGCACAATGCCAATTTATCAAACAGGTCCGCATATTCTTTTACCTGCTCTTTTACTTTGCGCTTGGCCATCAGCTCGTAATAATTGTCATCCTGCCGAAGCAGCGAAAGCAGTTTTACGAACTGATCCATTGCCCTTTTGGGAATTAGTACGAAAAGGGCGGCGGCCACAATCGGAGCGTAAATCGAGATATATAATTCCGGAAACCCCTTCAGCATTCCAAAGGCGAGGGCCAGTCCAACATAGCAAATTCCCACCATCACCCTTTGTTTGCCTCGGAATAATCCGGAAACCGCCCCGCAGCATCCCAAAATTCCGGCCAAAGCGGGGGTCTCGTAAGTCATCAACATAATCAGAAAGCCGCAGATAATTCCCACTAGGCCGCCTTCGGAAGGCCCCATCCCATACCCCACTACCAGCGCGATCAGAAACGCTGCTATATGAAGTACGGAAACGGAACGAATCTCCATGATTGCTGTGCCGCCAACGGAAAGCAATGCGACAATAGAAAACACCATAACCGTTTCCAGGGGATTTCTGTCTGCATCGATTCCTTTATCAAGTATGCGGAAAAATAACCAAAAGATATATATAAACGCCAACAGTATCAGTAAGTCCACCGCCATGGTCATTCCGTCGTACAGGAACAAAAGCCCTGCCCAAAGATAATACAGCACCTTTACGGAAACCATTGTGGCGGAAGCTACCAATGCGCGGAGAATCAACGGAAACTTACGGATTCCCGGCAGTAAGAAGAGAATGGCACATAAAAGGAACACCGCCATATCACCAAGATAAGCGTAGTTTGCCCCTTTAGCGGAAAGCATTCCTATACAGATGAATGGAAGGGTGTAAATGTTGGCCTTACTTCGCATCAGCAAAACGGTAACCAGCGCGATGGCTACGGGCTCTATTGAGTAGCCGAAAGAGGCTCTTCCTACGAGGAATGCCACACTTAACGTTACCGTGACCCGAATCAGGAAACGCTTGTCCGGAAGAGTGATATCTTTGACTTTTCCGTGCTTGCCCTTGAATAAAGCGTTTCTAAGGTTGTCCAACAGCAATTCCACAGCAAATCCCCCCTTTTTTTCATCATAGTAAGGGAGGAATGCGAAAACTGTAAAAGACTGTCGCTGTGGTGAATAAACTTTCGACACCGCTGTTCAACTTTGCGATTCTGCGACGCGGAAAGCAGAGCGGAAATGAATTCTAGTTACGTCCGTATAATGGTGTAAATTAAAAAATAAAAAGAGAACATGTCTCTTCGTTCGGTTACAATGTAGTTACCACAACAACAAAACCGGAGGTGAAGAAACATGTCTCAAGTCAATATTACAATAGACTATGACGAAGTGGTAGCTCTTTTTTCAAAAGAGCGAAATGAAGCGTTTGCGTACCTGATGGAGAAGATCCTAAATGCCTTCCTTTTGGCAGAATCAGAAGATCAGATAGGGGCCTCGAAGCATGAACGAAGCGAGGACAGAAACGACTACCGAAATGGTACCAGGGATCGCCCTCTTGTTACAAGGATCGGGAAACTCACGCTAAAGGTTCCACGCCACAGAAATGTTCCGTTTGTAACGATGATCTTTGATCAATATCAAAGAAATGAAGCGGCTTTGCTGACGACTATGATGGAGATGGTTGTCCAAGGTGTATCCACAAGAAAAGTAACCAATGTTGTGGAAGAGCTCTGCGGGGCTAGCTTCTCGAAATCAACCGTATCCGAGCTTTGTAGGCGCCTAGATGAAAGCATTAAGCAGTTTAAAAACCGTCCATTGAAAGATCCGTACCCGTTCGTAATTACCGATGCGAAATACTTTAAGGTAAGAGAAAACCACAGCATCGTATCGAAAGCCTTCATGGTTGCCATGGGGATTACAGAGGATGGCCGTAGAGAAATCATTGATTTTGGCACCTATGATAATGAATCAGAGAGAACCTGGAAGGAGTTTTTGACAAGTTTAAAAAAACGAGGAGTAAATCCCGATATGATCACATCGGATGCCCATCAAGGTTTACTTGCAGGCTTGAAAGAGGTTTACCCGGAGGTTCCTTGGCAAAGATGTCAATATCATTTTCAGGAAAACATCCTTAAGGAGACTCCGAAAAAAGAGCAGAAAGGATTAAAGACCGAGCTCCGTGAAATGTTTAATGCCAAAACCATGAAAGAAGCTAGAGAGCGAAGGAATGAAATCATTCAGGATTACAAGGATGTAGCACCAAAAGCTATGGAAATCCTTGATGAGGGATTTGAGGAAGCCATGACAGTGATGCTGCTACCAGAAAGCATGCGGACTCCCCTTCGGACTACGAACTATTTAGAGCGTGAAAATGGCGAGTTAGGGCGCCGTTCTGATGTGATTCGGATCTTTCCAAATGCAGCGTCCTTGACCCGCTTAATGGGAGCGGTCTTAATCGATCGAAATGACATAATGAGTACAAGAAATGCCTTGTTCACAAAAGAAAAATGCATGAATGCAATCGAAGAAGCAAAACCGAAGCTTATCAAGATTGCCCAGGAACAGGTAAAACTGCTGAAAGCAGCTTAACATAGAAGCATTTATGCCGCGAAAGCCTGTTTACATGGGGCTGACCCTCTGGTAAACTCTCGGCGGCAGAGATGACGCCCAAGAGAGTGGTCTTCTTCTGCCTAAAAAAGGGAGTCCAGAGGGTCAGGGCCCCCCATGTCAACAGGACCGTGGAATAAATGCGAAAAGCTATCCGTTATTGCAACAAAGTATTAAACGTTAACTATATTGTGACCGAACGAATTTACACACAAAAAAGGACTTGACCTGAATTCTGGCTTAAGCATAAAGACCGGGTCAATAATCGTCAATAATCAGCTAAAAATATTCACAAATCAAATGATAGCTGATTTGTGATTCGAGGGAGAAGAAAAATATGGACAAAATAAGCGAAAATCAACTATAAATTCAACCTTCGTGAAATATAGCTGATTTTTATGCAAAAAAGTCAACTAATAAATAGTCATTATGAAATAATAGTTGATTTTCATCTTCTTCGGGGGCAGGATTTACATTTTATGTAAATAATTTCAGCTATAATATTCTCAAATGAGAAAAATAGCTGATCTTACTCAATATTAAAGAAACGCTTCGCGTTTTCACATGTGATCCGCGCCGCTTCCTCATAGGAAAGCCCCTTGATTTCAGCAATCTTTCGGGCTGTATGCTCCACATAAGGAGATTGATTAGGGCGGCCCCGCAAAGGTTCCGGCGTCAAATAAGGAGCGTCTGTCTCTATAAGAAGATGCTCGATGGGAATGGCTTCTACCACCTCAACAAGCTTTCTCGCATTTTTATAGGTGACCGGTCCCGCTATGGAAATGGTGGCGCCCAGTTTCAGGTACTGCTCCGCCATCTCCCGACTTCCCGAATAGCAGTGCATGAGAAGTCTGGCATCGGGAAGCCCGTCTGCATGTCTGGGGAACTGATCCGTTCTCGCCTTGCTAAAAACACCCTCTTCTTTTAAGATCTGCATCACGTCGTTATTTGCATCTCTGTCGTGGATTACGATGGGCATAGAGAGCTCCAGCGCCAGTTGGATTTGCCTGCGGAACCAATAACGCTGAATCTCCGGATCTGAAAGGTTGCGATAATAGTCTAAACCGATCTCTCCGATGGCCTGCACCTTAGGCTTCTTTGCCAACCCTTTAAACAGAATCAGATCCTCTTCACTCATCTTTTCCGCTTCATGGGGATGGCAGCCAACGATGGCATAGCACCAATCGTATTTCTGCGCGTGGTTATATGCCAAAAGAGAGCTCTCAAGATCAAACCCTACATCCATAACATAGGAAACATCGGAGTTTTCAATATCCCGGATGAGTTTTTCCCTTTCATTCTGGTTGTAGGTTTCATTATTGATATGTGCATGTGAATCGAACAGCATGATAAAATCACCCTTTTTCACTTTTATTTCATTTTATACTCGGCGTTAAGTGGAGTATTTGACATATTGCATTGACACCGTTGGATTCAGGGTCCTCTGTGCAAAATTTCAGATTGTGCGTATCGGTGTTTCCATTTTTTTATAGTCGATTAGTCGATATTAAACTGTGCAAAATTTCAATTAATGCATTACTATTTTCTAAAAACAGCCCGTTTTCCTATAAAAACTGTGCAAATTTTCAACTAGTGCATTATTTTCTGTAAATATATGTAATTTTTCTATGCATTAATTGATTTTTTGCACATTCGCCAGAAACCAGTTAAAGTTGCATATACGGTGTCATATTTGGTGTCAATCGCCAAATATAACACCGTTACAATTAGCTGCTTATACGATCTCGCCACCGAAGGCCGACATGCTTATGATACGATTTCTCAGCCGGTGGTAGATGAGGCATATGATACGATCTCGCCATCTGCTGCCCATGTGGTTTATGATACGATTTCGCCGTCGGGGGCAGATGTGGTCAGATATTCATATCGATCTCCGTTGTCCGCAAACAGGAGCATTCCGTTTGATTCTAAGCCCCGCAACATTCTCGGTTTGAGATTGGCCACCACGATAACCTTCTTTCCGAGAAGTTCTTCCGGCTTGTAGCAATCCGCCACTCCCGACACGATCTGGCGCACTTCGTTGCCCATTTTAATCTTGAATACTAAAAGCTTATCTGCCTTGGGATGCTTTTCGCAGCTCTGCACCAAGCCGACCCGCATATCCAGTTTCGCAAAATCATCGTATTCGATAAGATCCTTTATGGGCGGATACTCCTTTTCGGGAGCTTTCGATTCTTCCTTCATCGCCTCTAATTCGGCCAGCTCTTTTTCAATGTCCATTCTCGGGAATATAGCATCGCCCTTCTTGACCTGCTCCCCGTCCATCATATCGAACACCTGCGTATCCGACCATTCGGGGTCGGCAAACCAAAGGCCCAGCTGCTTCCGAATCTTTGCGGAAGTGCTGTGCATAAAGGGCTGGATGAGCACGGAAACAATCCGAAGGGATTCTGCCAGGTTGTGGAGCACCGTATTGAGCCGCTCCTTATGAGCTTCATCCTTTGCAAGCAGCCAGGGAGTTGTTTCGTCGATGTACTTGTTGGTTCTGCGAATAAGAGTCCAGATCTCTTCCAGGGCCAGGCTGAAGCTGAACTTATCCATATGCGTCTCCACCTTGGCGGCGGCCCCTAAAGCCAACTGTTTCAACTCAGCGTCGGGTCCTTCATCTTTTCCTGCAGGCGGAACCACGCCTCCGTTATATTTCTCTATCATGGAAGTGGTGCGGCTTACCAGATTGCCCAAGTCGTTGGCCAAATCGGAATTCATGCGATTAAGCATAACTTCATTGGTAAACAGCCCGTCCTGCCCGAAGGTGTACTCTCTGAGCAGGAAATATTTCAAAGCATCCACGCCGTAGCGTTCTATGAGCTTAACAGGATCCACAATATTGCCCCTGGATTTGGACATCTTGCCGCCTTCCAATAGGATCCAGCCGTGACCGAGGACCTTTTTAGGAAGCGGAAGATCCAAAGACATGAGCATGGCGGGCCATATGATAGTGTGGAACCGGACGATCTCCTTTCCTACAAGATGCACGTCCGCCGGCCAGTAATGGTCATACTTCACAGGATCATCCGGATAGCCCAGGGCGGTGATGTAGTTGGACAGCGCGTCCAGCCACACGTAAATCACATGCTTTTCGTCGATGGGCACGGGTATGCCCCAGTCGAAAGAGGACCTGGAAATGCACAGGTCTTCCAGCCCTTGCCGGGCAAAGCTGAGCATCTCATTGCGGCGGCTTTCCGGCTGAAGGAACTCGGGATTGTTTTCAAAAAGATCGATCAGCTTGTCCTGATATTTGGAAAGACGGAAGAAATATGTTTCTTCCTTGGCTTTTTCAACAGGCCTGCCGCAGTCCGGGCATTTACCTTCAGCAGCTTGGGTCTCCGTCCAGAAGGCCTCGCAAGGCGTACAATACCAGCCTTCATATTCTCCTTTATAAATGTCGCCCTTTTCATACATTTTGCGGAAAATTTCCTGAACCCTTTTCACGTGGCGCTCTTCCGTGGTCCGAATGAAATCATCATAGGATATTTCCATGGTTTTCCACAGCTTCTTAATGCCGTCCACTATATTGTCCACGTACTCCTGCGGTGTGCAGCCGTTCTCCTGTGCCACCTTCTGTATTTTCTGCCCATGCTCGTCGGTACCAGTCAGGAACATAACATCATAACCGATCAACCGTTTGAAACGCGCCATGGCATCCGCCATAACGGTGCAATAGGTGTGCCCGATGTGCAGATTTGAGCTGGGGTAGTAAATTGGTGTAGTAATGTAGAATTGTTTTTTCTCCATTTTGCATCTCCTTCTGCAGCCGGCCTAATGAGAGCCTTTTGCAAATATATGTATGAGTGAATTTTTTCCCCGCCTTACTTGCCGGAGCAAATGGCGGAGTCAATTACAAAACAAGTGTAAGATCGATCAATGTAAATGCTTTTCCTCAGCGGGGTGTTTTTCGGTCAGCGCAGGCCTGTCAAGAAACCGTATCCGCCCCGATAGGACACCTCCACAATGGCTGCCGGCTTAATATCAATGCGCCAGATCTCGTTCAGAGGAATGTTCAGCAGCCATGACAGAGCGCCTCTTATTAACAAAGAATGCGCAACAATCACCACGGTTTTGCTCTCCGCTTCCCATCGTTCAATGGCTTTCACCGGATCCTGCTTAACCATCTCCTCAAAAGTCGGCATGGAAGATTCCGACGCCAGCAGTTCCTTGAGAAACTCCACCGCCCGATCCCTCACCTGGCTCAGGCTCTCACCTTCCGGAACCACAAAGTTTGCGAAATCGTGCAGGAAATGGTCAAATCCGTCGCCGTACAGTTCTCTGGCTTCTTCGTTGGTCTTGTTTTCAAAAATTCCAAAGTGCATTTCCTGAAGCCGGTCGTCAATTATGACTTCCAGCTTGCGAGAGTCCGAACTGTGGCTATCGGCAATGGCTTTAGCCAAGTCCGAAGCCCTTTTAAGAGGGCTGGAATATATGCAATGAATCTCAACTTCGGAAAGCTGCTCCACCACAGTGGCTACGCTGGCCCTTCCCTTCTCCGTATATTCAGATTCTGTCCTGCCGTATATCAGCCTTTTTGCATTGGCCTCTGTTTCCGGATGACGAATCAAGATCAGTTTCACGAATATATTTCAATCCTTTCAAAATATATTACTCCTTATAATACCACAAATATACAGAAATTCAAAGTGCCTTCTCCTTGCTTCTCTGGTTGTGAAAGGTGTTGGGGGTATTGGTGTCCGATACCTTTATAATACTTTTACGATTTTCTGAACTTTTGTCTCAAAGGGTTTTCTTCGGAAAAATTTTGCAGTATTCTTAATTAATAATTTGTAACTTAAAATTTAGATCACGCCAAAGTTAAAAAGGCGCATGACCCCAAACATGACCCTAAACAAATGCAAATATGTGACGTTGCGGTCATCTTACAGGAGTGATAAAATAATAACAATTTAGCAAACGGAAGTGATATCAAATAACAGCAATTCATATGTAATATTTTATAACACTTGTTCATAACAACTGCTGTTACGGTTCGTGGATTATGATCTGTTTGCAAAAAAAAACTTTGCTGCGAAGCGTTTTGCCATATAACAACCATTTTTTCATATCGCATATATAGGAGGTACTCATGTTCCGCAAGAAAAATAAGAACATCCAAACGGAGGCAGACGCTTCCGGAGATAAGGCTCTGAAATCGTCTAAGGGGCCCAAATCTGCCAAATCCAAAAAGAAGAAAAAGATCATAATTATCGGTGTTATCGTTCTGATTGTTGCAGCTGCCTTGGCTCTTCCCGGATTGCTCGGATCCGGCGAAATGCCTTCTCAAGTATCGGTGGGATCCGTAGAGAGAATGGACCTGGAGCAAACGGTTTCCGTCAACGGTATAATTTCCGGTTCCCAGTTCGCAGAAGTGGTATCATCCTTGAATTATGAAATTATTTCGATTCTCGTTGAAGAAGGCGACCGGGTGAAAAAGGACCAGGTGCTGGCGGTACTGGACGGGGAAGCTTTGCAGGATGAATACCGAAAGGCAGTCAAAGCCCTTGAGGAGTCCCGTTTCAACTACGAAGCCTCCAAACGGCTGTACGAAGAAGGAGCCATTTCCCAGGCCGAGTACATAAGAGCGAAGAACGCCTATGAAAATGATCAAATCACTGTAAACTCCTTTGACATTTCCGAAAAAACCAACATTCGCAGTCCTATTGACGGGACGGTTACCAGGGTGAATGTCAGCCTGGGCCGTTATGCCAACGATACGGAAGACAACAAACCCATGTTTGTCATTGAAGATCTGGATCAGCTGAAAATGGACGTAAAGGTCAGTGAATATGATATCGGAAAGATCAAGGTCGGCCAGACCGTCACCATTACGGCAGACGTATTGGGCAAGGATAGAGTGACAGGAACCGTGAGCCGCATTTCCCCCACCGGCGAACTGAAGGATCCTGCTTCAAAAGAAATGGTCATCCCCGTCCGAATCAATGTGGATCAGAACGAAAAACTCATAGCAGGTGTAACGGCGAAAGCGAAGATTCTCATCGAAAGCAGGTCCCAGGTATTGACGGTGCCCATTGACTGTTACTTTTTTGCAAGTCTTTTTTCAAGTTTTTTCAAGTCTTTTTTCTCATTATGGCTATATTGAATTATTTGAAGTAATTTCTAATATAGTATTATGGGGCTTTCTCATTATCATCTCTTGTCAAGGCATCCCCTGAAAGAAGCTAATTGGAACCTCGAAAGGAGGATTTAAAATGAAAATACATAAATGGCTGTTACTATTAATGGTGATGACTATAGGAATTGCCGTTTTTTCAGGCTGCGGCAGCGGAGAGCCCGGCTCCAAATCGGGTACATTTTCCGTAGAGTCGTCTTATATACAGGAAAGCGGCGAACATCTAGGCATTAATGCAGAATATCCTGTTCTAAAAGGTTTTCCGGGAGCGGACCGGTTGAATGCGGAAATAAAAGAAAAGGTGGAAGCGGCAGCATCGGAAGTCAGGAATGCGGCTCTGGAGCTTGAGAACAGAGAGGGCTTTTCCGCATCGCTTAACAGCAATTATCAATATTTTTATAATAAGAATCTGGCCTCCCTTTGGATTAATTGGGACAATTATACCGGAGGCGCACACGGCTTGTATTGGATGGATAGCTATACCCTCAATACAGATACGGGAGAGGTATATGCCTTTCCTCAGCTGTTTTGGGAAGGTTCCGGCGGCGTAGAATATATAACGAATAAAATATTGGAGGAAATCTCCGAAGGCGACGATTATTTTGAAAATGCGGCCGACACAGTGATCGGCTATCAAGGCAACTATCCATTCCTTATAAACGGCGAAGAGTTGATCGTTTACTTCCAGCTGTACGAGATTGCGCCTTATGTGGCCGGCATGCAGAGCTTTTCTTTCTCAGAAGATGAGCTGGAATCCTTCCTCAAACCGGAAATTGCCAATGCAATGGAGGGCCAGGATCCTGTTCCTATCCAATTTCTTGGAATTGATGGATAACGGGAATCCAAATATAGCTTTCATAAGGTTAAGGCAACGGGAATTGCTTAAACGTCGTGAGCCGGTTTTAATTGTCTACCTATTTTAATTTATCGGTTGACATTATGCCTCTTGTCCGTTTATTATTAGCTTGTCGTTACATTATAAAGAGTCATGAAGTCATAAGTAATGAAGTCATAAAAGGTTCAATTATTATATTTCAAGCGCTTGCCCGCAGGCGGAGGTTCACAATGGCGTCGACGAAATCCAAGATATTAACGCTGCTGGAAGAGAATCGGGGACAAACCCTGTCCGGATCTGATATAGCTAAAAAGCTCCATATTTCAAGATCCGCTGTCTGGAAAGGGATCGAAGAACTGCGCAAGGAAGGTTATGAGATTCACGCATCCACCAACAGGGGCTATTCTCTTGCAGAGAGCAGCGATGTCCTGTCCGCCGAGGGTATACTCCTTTGGCTAACCAATCCATCCGTTACGAAAGACAGCATACATGTATATAAAACCATCGGCTCCACCAATCAGGAGGCAAAGAAGATGGCGGTGGCGGGGGCCGGCCAGGGCACGGTCATCTTGGCGGAGGAGCAGACGGAGGGCCGTGGCCGGCGGGGCCGCAGTTTTTTCTCTCCCAAAGGTACCGGCATATACATGAGCGTCATTCTGCGGCCCCGGGGCACCGCCGAAGAGGCGGTGCTCGCCACCACCGCCGCCGCCGTTGCCGTATGCAGGGCCATTTCCAATGTCTTGGGAATCGAAACCCGCATAAAATGGGTAAACGACATCTTTGTAGGCGATCTGAAAGTCTGCGGAATTCTTACGGAGGCCTTGTCGGATTTCCAAACCGGAGCTATTGAATCGCTGATTTTAGGCATCGGGCTGAACGTCACCACCACCCCGGAAAGCTTTCCCGATGATATTCGAAAAACGGCAGGCTCTCTGCTGCCGGAGCCAAGATCCGTTTCACGCAACCGCTTGGCTGCCGCCATACTGGACGAACTTTTCAACTTGATTGACCGGCTTGACTCCAAAGACATCATGGACGAATACAGAGCCCGCAATTTCGTGCCCGGAAAGCAAATCACCGTTTACTGCGGCAACGAAACCTACGAAGCCAAAGCGCTGGACATCGACCCCAAGGGAGGGCTTATCATCGAAAAGGCCGACGGCTCGACACATACCCTCCGTTCCGGCGAAGTAACAATCCGAACACTCTCATAGACTCACAAGCAATCGAAAGGAATCATCACAAATGCCCCAACAAAGCTTCACAAAATCTCTGATCTTATGCTCCTTTTTTGCCGCGCTTACCGGAGTGCTCTCCATCGTATCTATTCCTCTCCCCTTTTCACCTGTGCCCGTAAACCTGGCCTTGCTGTCCGTCTATCTGGCCGGCGGGCTTTTGGGACCGAAGAACGGCTCAATAAGCCTAGTGGTCTACGTTTTGCTGGGAGCCATAGGTCTTCCCGTTTTCCATAATCTCACCGGAGGGCTTTCCATTCTGCTCGGACCTACGGGAGGATTTATTATCGGCTACATCGCCGCGGCATTCCTCGTCGGTCTCTTTCATAAAAAAAGCCTTTTATCATCTCCGACAAAAGGCCTTATCATCGGTATGTTGACAGGCTTGACCGCCTGTTACAGCCTGGGTACATTATGGTTCATGTACATATCCGGAGCCGGTCTGCAATCCGCTCTGCTCCTTTGCGTAGTCCCGTTTCTGCCCGGGGACGCATTTAAAATTGCAGCCGGACTGTTTCTGATTCGAAAGCTATACCCGATCCTCCACAAATCCGTTTAATTCCTGCTCCCGGATATCAGCATAAAACTCGTATCTGTTCTTTCCGCTTTTCTTTACGGCATACATAGCCATATCCGCATGTTTATACAGATCCATATAGGAGGTTCCGTCCTGGGGATACAAGGCAATGCCGGCGCTGATGCCGATTTCATGCATGGATACAAAGGTATGGCGCACTTTAGCGATTTTCGCCGCCACAAAGAGTTCGTTGGGGATATCCTTGAAGAAAAGCATGAATTCGTCGCCTCCGATTCTTCCCATTATATCCGTTGCTCGGAACTGGGTCCTCATGATGTCTGCCAAATCGGCAATAACCTGGTCTCCATAGACATGTCCCCTAGAATCATTGATCTTTTTGAAATCGTCAATATCCAAAAACACCATGGCATGCTTGCCTTGGGAGTTTTCTTTCAAGCACTGATGAATAAGGACTCCCGTAGCATGCTTGTTGTACAAACCGGAACCGCTGTCAATTTGGCTCTTTGCTTCCAACAGCTGGATCGCCTTTTTTTCATCGTCAATATTCAAAGCTCTGCCGATGCTCTTGATGGCTTTCCCCTTCTCGTCCAACATTAAGACTTCCTCAATCCGGTGCCAGACATATTCGTTCCTTCTTCCCATGATTCGGAATTCGCCTACCAGCTTTTCCGTATTGGGAGGAATTTTTGTATGCATGGCAATGAAATCTTCCGCATCATCCGGATGAACGTGGCCCGCTTCCACTAAAGAATAAGGAAATCCTTCCGTTACCGGCTCATATCCCATTCGGGACTTAAATCCATCCGGATATAGAATTGTGCGCTTTTCCAAGTCTACTTCAAAAATAATGCTGTTGGAAAGGGAAGTGACGATGCGAAAACGCTTTTCATTCCATTGCAGTTCCTTGTTCTGTTTTATCAGATCCTCTTTTCGATTCCTTTCTCTTCTCCAAAAAGTGAGAACCACCGGCGCCAATGCGATTAGAATTCCCAGACACAGCCTCATGGCAATCCAGAACAATCCGGAGGATTGGGTTTTAAGACAGTTCAAAGGCACGCCGCAAATTACGTACCAATCATTCACCTCTAAAGGCTCATAGTATGCATTCTGCATATCACCGTCGCCGACAAAAGTAAAATACCCTTGCTGCCGGGTTCGCATATCTTGCGTTAGATGTCTTGCCGTAATGCTGCTCTCTGTTTCCTCTCTGGCCAGAAAGGTAATTATGTTAGTATCCTTTATGGGGTGCTGGTCCGGCGCAGACTTGACAACGATATCCCCGTTTCCCGAAATGATATATACGTAACCCTTTCCATCAAAGATGGAATGGTCGATGAGTTTTTCAAAATCCTTAACTTGAATCGCTGCGCCTAAGATCCCGCGAACGCCGGAATCGCCACGGACCGGGTTAGCAAAAATAAACACATCTTCTCCCGTAACTCTGCTCTTCAATACGGAGGAAATGTTTTGGTATCCTTGCATGGCTTTCTTATAATAATAACGGTCTGCAATATCTACATAAAGACCGTCACTGTTTACGGACTGTCCCTTATTGTCGGCGATAAAAACCGTCGAAAACCGCGAGGCGGTTTTCATACTCTCCAGAATGTGAAGAAGAGGCTCCGATTGAAGCAGGTCCTTTTCCCCTTCGGCGAACTTCGTCACAGGGGCCAGAGTCGCCCACTGCCCTTCTATCTTTGTCTCCAGAAGCTGGGAAATCCCTTTTGAAACATCGCGAAGGGTGGTAACTGCCTGTTCCGAAATGTGTCGGTCAATAGACCCAAAAAAAGATAAAAAAGAGGCTGCAAGAACGATTGTTAACCATACCATTAGCCCCACTGCGATAGACCAGAAACTCAGATCTTTTAGCTTTTTTATATCTTTTATACCCTGCATTCCGATACCTTCGTCTCATAGATTGGCTCTACTCGAGTCGGCATATTGTTGGATTATTCTACCACATTGCTAATTACAATACAATAAAAAACCGCCGGAAAGAATTGCGGATTTTCAGAATTTTAGCAAAAAATTTTGCGTTTGTAATCCTTATACGATTTCTTAAACTGGATCCTTTTTGAGATTTAATGACTTGTTTCCGGAGATTTTTCTATGACATATGAGTAACTTTATCCGCCGTGCTTTCCATCTCAATTCCACTGTGAGATTTGTGCAAAAAATGGAGTTATGTGTGGATCAAAGGCTGAAAAAGGTCTTCTCTGTGCAAAAATTGGAGTTTTGTGTGGAATTTCAAGGTTATCCCCTCCAAAATCCACACATAACTCGTTTTTTTGCACATCTTTCTTTATATTATCGACAAGGCCGGTCAAGCCACAGCCTTGTTATAATTATTCTACGGTGACGGCCGCTCCTACTGCTTGGCTTAAGCAAATCCAGGTTGAAATTAGGTTGAAATTAAGTTGCGATTAGGTTGCAATTAGTTGATTTAGCTAGCCTACATGCCCTGCGTTTTCTTTGACCGCAGCAGCAGGTAGTTTATCAATACAAGACAAGTTGCGCCGACAGCCACGACGGCAAATGCCATCTCAAGCCCGAAGGACTCGCCGATGGCCCCCACTAAAGGAAACATCCATAACATGTAAAAACTAAATACCATGCTGGATGCGGACAATAAAGTGGCCCTCTTGGCGCTGGGGATCAGCCTGTTAATGTAATCAAAATAGATGACATAGGTCAGGCTGTCAAAAAAGCCGCTGCAAATAAAGGATATAATTGCCGTGCGAAAGCTTACCATGCCCCAGGTGATTAGCATGAAGGCCATGGGAAGGCACAGCAAAAGCAACCGCTCTTTGAACAGTTTTTCAACCCGGCTCGCGCTGAATCCGCCTAAAGCGCCGAACACGCAAGAAACAGCCGCAATCCAGCCAAAGGTCTGCTCGTCGATTCCGTTCTCCTTGCAGTAGATCTGCATATAGTAGAAAATCACCACTGTAAGGACGGTCATGGCATTGAGCAGGAGAATCAGGTAGAGCAATCGCCGATTTCCTGTAATAATGGAAAAGCTGTCCGCAAACTGGGCTTTGACACGCTGCCTTAAACTTAGTTTCTGTCGCGACTCCCTTCCGATGGTGGTCTCGGTGAAAAAAAAGGCTACTGCCAATGATAACAATGTAATTCCTATTTGACCAATATACAAATTTTCGTAGCTTTGAGCGGCAATCCATCCTCCAAAAATCAAACCCATAGCCAGGGCAGTCTGATAAAGCGCTTCATTCCAGCCGTTGACCTTCATATATCGGTTTTCTTCGCCGATTTCCAGCAGCGAGTCATATACCAATGCGTCCCCTGCCCCGGATTCCAGATTGTATCCGATGGCGCAGAAAACGAAAGAAATCAGATAATGGAGGAAACAGGTGCCAAAAAGAATAAGCAGAAGATCGGCAATCAAAAAGAGCCGTCCCAGCATGCGGCTGAATTTCCGTCCGTAGAGGTCAGCTACGGCCCCCGTAGGCGCTTCCATAATAAAAGAAGTCACATGGAAAACACCCTCCAGAATCCCAAGCTGCAAAAGACTCATCCCCTTGGAGGCGAGGTACATCAGCCAGAAGCCCTGGGTCAAACTGATACACATAATAAATGTGTACAGATAATTGACCTTTATATTCCTCTTATATAAGCTTTTCGCAACGAATAATCCCATAATCCCGCCGGCTTTCCAATTAGGTGTTGTATTTTGTAACAGGCACCTTCCATTATCTTTTGCGCCGATTCCCCTTGTTTAATTGCCGAATTAAATCGACATGGCTATTATACACCGGCAAAGCCAAATGCAACTTCGCTAAAGTTTTTCCAGAAAAATCCGATTCATAATTTAGAGAACGTAATAGATGAGGCAAATCCTAGAGATAAATCCTATATGTATGAGGGGATACGAAGAGAAAGGAGGACCAAAATGGTCACTAGAATAGATCCAAATCAAAAGTCAGGATTTACGCAACCTTCTTCATACCAGAAAGAAATCGCCGAAGATCCGAAAAAGCAGACCGGAACAAAAGATGCCCGGGTTAAAACCGACACCGTAGTTATCGGCAACACACCCGATACGTCTGTCACTTATTCAAAAATCGCAAGCAAAAAGGAGCTTTCCGCGTCCGACGTAGCCGCTTTGAAAGCCTTAGCAGAGCAGGCGAATGAAAATCTCCGCAGGCTTGTTGAAGAGCTCATTTTAAAGCAAAATAAAAGCTATCAATTATCCCTGGCAGAGTTCGCGCCAAAGGAAGTAAGCATTGAAGACATCGAACAAGCTAAGCTTGCCATTTCAGAAGATGGAGAATTTGGTGTAAAAGCGGTAAGCGACAGGCTGGTGAACTTCGCCATTACCATTTCCGGCGGCGATAAAACAAAGTATGCAGAACTCAGGGCTGCAATTGAAGAAGGCTTTGCCGCCGCGCGAGAAACACTGGGCGGTTATTTGCCGGATATCTGCATGGAAACCTACCATGAGACCATGCGGAAACTGGAAGCTTGGGCAATGGAAGAATAATCGCCAGAAGAATAATACAGGAATAATCGACAGAATAGAAATTTTCACGAATTCTGCGACGCATGCTGATCGCTTTCTCCACAAAAGATTCAGTTCAGCATTGCGACGCAGTTTTTTCCTTGTTCTTTCGCCAGATAAAGCGCATTATCGCTTAGTCTATACAGAAAATCAATGTCGGTTCGCTCTTCGGGAATGATGGTTGCAACCCCCACGCTTATAGTATACTTAACGGGGGATTCCGCATCAACGGTAGACCCTTCTACAGCCTGCCTTAAACGTTCGGCAATCGCGACGGATTGTTCCTCATTTGAACGCGGAAGTAATATTGCAAACTCGTCTCCTCCGTATCTCCCAAATAAATCATCGTCCCGCAAAGCCTTTTTTATTGTATTGGCAAAATGCACCAACACCGCATCTCCTACGTGATGCCCATGCTCATCGTTAATTTTTTTGAAATCATCAATATCGATCATCAAGCAGGAGATCATCTCCCCTTTTCTCGCGCATAATGACATGATGTCGCGTGAACGTTCAATAAACGTGCGGCGATTTATTATCTGCGTCAAGCAATCAAAATATGCTGCTTTCTGTATTTCCCGATCCATCTTCTCTTTATCCAGCAGAATAAAGCCCGTACCACCGGCAAACATGACGATATACAGCATCAGAAACAATCCCACGTTAAAGAACTCCGTGGACGACAGGCGCAGTTCCATCTCATATTGCGCCGCATAAATTGCCCGCGCGACCAAAAAAACAAGGGTGGAACAATAAATAATCGCAATCAGCTTCTGGAGTAAAGAAGAGTGCTCACCCTTGTAAAGAATATACGCGGGAAGCGCTAACAGCACCGCTCCCGCCAAAGAAATCACTGCAATCTTTACGCTCTCTGTCGTATTAAGAGAGACAACCGAAATAAACACAGCAGAGCATGCCGCCACCAGACCTATATATATCTTTTTTTGCTTTTCCCCGAAACTGTCTTTCAAAATCATAAAAGAAGCCAGTTCCAGCACCACGCCAACAAACAATACAGCGTTTGCTAGAACCCTAATGGCGATGCCGGGCATAAAGACTCTGCACAAGTACATGCTCCACGCAGCGGATTGGAAGAGTTTTTAAAGCAGAAAAACGTTAATTACCCGGCTTTTGTTAATGCCGCCGGCGTATGTGACGACAAGTACGCCCGTGGAAATATGCCCTACTATAAGAACAACCAACAGAGTTCCCACATTTATCTCAAACGGTTCCATTCGATCCTCCCTGTTCCACGACATGATTCGTCCTTAGCAGGCAAGAACTTTTCTAATAATTCATCATGTTTCGATTATACAGTGTCAGTATTATCGGCGCAAGTGCGCCAAGTATATGATGTTATTACAGGAACCGATACAAATCCCTTGGAAAGCGCAATGCTCCGCTAAAGCTTCACTACAGAGAATACCGCGTGCAACACTTAATTATGGAAAAGCAGCACCCTGTTTACATTTAATCCGATGTGAATCCTATCTCCTACTTTCAATTGGCAGGGCGGCGCAATGTAAGCCTCCAGTTTCAGATTCGAAGGTTCCTTCACAAGGGTTATTTTATAATCCTCGCCCCTATACTGTATCTCCGATATACGGAAATCGCCGATCTGCCCCTTCTCATCTATATATATCGCGCCGGCGCGAAGCGCCGCTTGATATGTCCCGTCCGGTTTATCGACGCGGAACTCCCCGATTTCGCATCTGAAAATTCCGTCCTTTACGACTCCTTCAATATACGGCGCGCTTTCAAAATAGTCGGCCACCGTGCGATTCACCGGAGCATTATAAATTTTTTCCGGCGTATCGTATTGAATAATCCTGCCGTCCACCATTAAAGCGATCTTATCCGACATGCTCAAAGCCTCCTGCCTATCATGGGTCACCAGTACGGTTGTGATCCCATAATCCTTCTGAAGTTTGAGCACCAGCTGTCTCATATCCTCTCTCAGATTTTCATCCAGGCTGGAAAAGGGCTCATCCAGCAGCAGCACGTTGGGATTAGCCGCTAAAGCTCTGGCCAGGGCCACTCTCTGGAGCTGGCCGCCGGACATTTCACGGATTCTCCTCCCTTCAAATCCTTCCAATTGAACCTTGGCAAGCAGCTCACTTGTCGTCCTCAGGCACTCTTCCTTCGTAGCTCCCCTCATTTTCATCGGAAAAGAAATATTATCGGCCACCGTCATATGCGGAAAAAGACGAAGATCCTGAAAGACAATCACGGTCCCCCGCTTATGCGGAGGCAAGTGGTCTGCGCATTTTCCATCAAGAAATACCGACCCTTCTACGGGAGTAATAATTCCTGCAATAGTTTTCAGCAGCGTGCTTTTCCCGCACCCGGAAGCTCCCAAAAGGGATATAAAAGCTCCGTCTTCGACGGTTAAGTCAATGGAATCCAGGATCCTTTTTCCTGAAAACGCAACGGATATATTTTTCAACGAAAGTTCCATATCAGCTCACCAACCTAAACCCCGCTTAATCGGGCTGCAAATCGTTTGATTGCCATTTCCAACAATAGAAATACCGCAAAGGTGGATGCAACGAACAAAATGGCGTAGGACGAAGCAATGGTTCGGTCCCCGCCTTGAATAAACGGAACCATGACAATAGAAAGCGTCTTGACCTTGCCTCCTCCGATCATCAGCGTAATGAAATATTGACTGAAGGATATGATATAGGCCATACTCACCGACGAGATGATTCCAGGCATGAGCAGCGGCAATGTAATGTGGTAAAAGGATCGGAACGGAGATACGCCCAGAACCTGGCTTTGCATTTCCAAACCGTTGCCCATCATGGCAGTGACATCCATCATGATGTTGACCGTATAAGGTAATGCGTAAATCAGATGCACCAGCACCACACCCGTAAAGGTATCTGCAAGCCCTAAGTAGATAAAAACCACGTGGACGCCCATGGCAAAAGCTGTTCCGGGGATGATAATCGGCAATATGGTTCCGAATAAAACCAATTCCTTGCCTTTAAAATCATAGAACACAAGGGCTCTGGAGGTCATGGCACCGATGACGGTTGCAAGAATTGCCACCGTAAGGGATAACAGCACGCTGGAAACCATAAGGGACAGCATTTCTGACGGCCTTGCAAACAGCTCTTCCATACCCCGTAAAGTAAAACCTTGCGGCAGAAGTCCCGGCCACGGCCAGCGTCCCGCAAAACTCCAAAAGGGCAGCACAAGAAGCGGCACTATGATTAAGAAAACGCCGGCGTATGCAATACTATTCAGAGATCTGCTCCTTCTTTTATCCATGCTGCTCACCCTTCACTCCTTCCCTTGTTATCCATGTTGCTCATCCTTCCTTCGTTTCGTTGCTATCCATGCTGCTGCCCGCCGTTGTTCATCCGCTCTGCTTTCCGTGATATTGCATAATAAATACCGGACAATGCGAGGGTAATCAACAGCATAACTCCGTTCATGGCCATTGCGTAAGCCCGATGCCTCAGGTCCGAATGGACATACTCAACATAAGCCTGTACGGGAAGCGCCCTGGGCAGTGTGGCCCCCAAGAGGAAAGGAAGTTCGTATGCTCCGAAGGAAAACGCAAATATAATCAGAAACGCCTTGTTTACCGCAGGCATACATAAAGGCAGGGTTACATGAAGAAAGGATCGGATACTTGACGCTCCCAGGTTTTCTGCCGCTTCTCCCAGGGTTGCATTGATGCTGCTCATCAGGGCAAAAACGAAATAAGCTACAAAAGGAATCTCCTTCCAAAGATAGGCCAGAATGATTCCGATATTATTTGTGTCGTACAGAATCATGGGGAAGCCGTCCTGGGCCGTTATCAATCCCATATGAAAGAGTATGCGAGCCAGGAGACCGTTTTGGGATAAAAACATAATGGCAAACAACGCTACGATGGTGTGCGGAATCAGGATCGGGATCTTAACCACCTGAAGAACTCTATCCCGCACGCGGCCGTTCATCACGATTGCGGCGCAAAGCAAAACCCCGAAAATAGCGGCCAGAACGGAAGACACAATAGCGATGACCAAGCTTACTTTAATCGATGCAATTAAAGTGGGGTTACTAAATACCTCTTTATAGTATTTTAATGTGATCTCCGTCATGTCGAAAGCAGGAATGTATCCCAGGCTTTGGATCAGGGCATTTCCCACGCCAAGCAGGAAAATGACCCCGACCAAAAGCAGCGGAGATAAAAGCAAGTAAGGCCTTAGCTTTTTCATCTTTGAGTTATTTACCTACAACTTCCTCCTGCCAAATCTCTTCAATAATAGGAACAAGTTTGGCCTGCATTTCAGGCACCCGCTTGCTCAAAAGTTCGTCCTGCGCGATGGCGCCTTTACCGATATCCACTGTATCAAAGAGAACTTTCTCTTCGGCAGACAACTTATTATAGTCCACTACCGGCAGAGTCTTCAGTTCGGCGAACTGGCTTGCCTGCATCTCGGCAGAAATAATCTCATTGATTGCAACCATGGCGGCGGCTTTGTTCGGAGAATTGGCGGCGATGGCAATATAGTTTGTGTTTCCGATCATTCCGCTGTCGAAAAGGAAGGCCCGCGCCGTCCCCGGGAATGTTCCCTCTTCAATATTTATCCCCACTGAATAGGGCGCGTAGCTCATGGTCAAATACAATTCACCGTCGGCAAACATATTATTTACTTCCACGGAAGACGCCGGGAAGCTTTTTCCCTGATTCCAAAGGTATGGATTCAGGCTTCTTAGGTATTCAAGGGCCGGCTCGATGGCCGCTTTTACCGCTTCTTTATCCGCTTCCATATCCATAAACTGCTCATATCCCACAATGTCATAAATTATGTTTCTCACAAAGGCGCTGCCGGTAAAGTCCGGCAAAGCCGGATAGGTGATTTTTCCGGGATACTTCTTAACGAAATCAAGGAACTCCGCAGTGTTTTTCGGTGTTTCCGGAGTAACGGCGCTGTCGTTGATCATAACCATCTGCGCTTTTCCGTAGGGGACTTCATATCCTTCGACGGGATATCCGAAATCCCTCTGGTTTTCCTCCGCATCTGCATCGATATATTTCTTATAATTGGGCAACTTGTCCGCAAAAGGTCCAAACAGGAGACCGTTTTCCTTGGCAGAATAGAAATTTTCGCCGTTGATCCAAATCATATCGATAGAGCCTTCTTCCCTGCCGGCCTGCTTTTCACCGGCAAGCTTTGCAAGGATCTGATCGATATCCATGGGAACCCGTTCCAGTGTAATATCATATTTTTCCTTTAGAACCGGAGCCACTACATTGTCCAGCCATTTATTCCGCTGCTCATCTCCGCCCCAGCCGTAGAAACTGACTGTGGTTCCTCTTGCCTGATCAAGAATAACATCGAAATCCGAATTTACGTCAAACTCGCCGCCTTCATCAGTAACCTCGTTCTGATTGCCGGCACACGCGGTAAACGCAAGCAATGAAAAGACCAGCATGAATAAAAGGATAGTTCTTAATATTTTCATAGTAAACAGCCTCCGTTGTTGGGTTTTGTTATGTCTGCTCTTTATAATTAGACAGCCTCAGTCTGCAACCTCATGGTCTATTTCAAAGAATCCGTTTCAATCAGATAATCTAAATTCAAAGGAATCTTACTCTCATCTCCCCTGCGAATATAATCGAATCCGCACTCGAACAACATCTTACGGCAGCGAGCCATATCCATTCCGCGGTTTCTAGACGTGTCACCTTCACTGTCTCGCGGATTGGAGCCGCTTTCTGCGGTGATGATATTGGCGCCTGCGGCGTAACTCAATTCATTTGGCTCATGAACACCCATGTATGCCATGGTGGGAACTGTTATGGAACAAAGGGAGATGGTCGCTACAATGTGCGCCAGTCTAAGCTCGCTGATCTGTCCGTATTTCGCTAAAGGAGCCCCCGGAACGGCCACTCTTCGCATGGCTGCGTGCTGGGTAATGCCCATTTCTACGCCGATAAAGATGTTATCCACCAACTGGTCCACTGCATGCTCCGGCCCGATGGGTTCGCAACAGGTATACAGCTCAAGCCCCGCGTCCAAGGCGTTTTTCATGGTTTGGATACGGTCTTCCGGATTGAGTTTCGTATCAACACCTTCGCCGAGGCGGCAAACGTGGTAAATCCCAGTAACGCCGGCCTTTTTAATTTCCTTTAAGGCATCCAGGCTGCTGTCTCCCACATTCGCCCATATCTGCGTTGTTTTGGGCGCTAACCCTTTGGCTTTTTTCACGATTTTAAGGTAACGATCCAAATCATATTCGTGCATTGTCATTAGATACAGGCCATACAGATCATCATACTTACAGAAGCTTAATATTTTCTCCTCTAATTCTTCATCACTGAGATAGCCTTCATCGAACTTTGTATGGTCCTCGCCGAAAGTACAGAATTTGCACCCGCCGGGACAAGGTCTCATATCTACCCCGATCTGACCCAATATAATAGCGGAGTTGTCGTTTTTACTTCTGACGATGCTGGCGGCGGCGGCTCTGAGAACACCCGATTCATAGCTCCGTTCGTCGATTGTCAAAAGATATTTGCAATCCTGCCGGTCGAGGGGTATGCCGCTCCAAGCTTTATCCAGTACTTTTTCCAGTTGAGGCGCAATTTTCATTGTGTTTCTCCTTGTCTGCTTAATTACATTACCTACATTTCAACGCTCAAATAAATGCTGTATACGTGTTCTTCAAAGGAAGATCTGTTGCGTATTTGCGGTAAATCCACTTCCACGGGTTCCACGGGATTTCCGGCGCCGGCCCCGTCGCCGTTTGGACCCCCGGCGCTGTTGCCGCTTGGATCCCCGGCTCCGTCGCCATTTGATTTTCCGGCGCTGCTGCCATCTGGACCCCCGGCTCCGCTGAGTAACCCGAGGGTTAGCAAATCTGTCGTTATCTTTAGATCATCTCAGCTTTAGGACCTCATCAGCTATTTGACCATGTCTAATAGCAAGCATAACTATATCACACAAAGACTCCAAAAGTCAATCCTTGTTGGGGGTGTCGGTAGTTATAGTAGGTTCGTATCGCAGATTGGTATAATCGATTGATAAGATCCGCTGGTATAGCCGATTGGTAGAATCAATTGGTTGCCTTTTTCTTCGAAACGCGGGTCATATCGACGTTCTAACGAGAAAAGGCAACCGCAATTTAATCTTTTTTACTTATCGGTTGCCTTCCATCTTTTTAGAATACTGCTTGATATCACTCGCTCCGGCTTACATATAACGCGTCTGCCAGAGACTGCATATCAAATCATACAGGCTGTTTACATATGACATGTCTTCCACAAATTTAAAATGTCGAACCATATTGATCGGTTTTATATAACCCGATCGTACCTGTAAGTGGGATTTGGACGTCCGGGACTTAAGTAATTTAATTCAACGGTCTTCTTCTCGATGTCGGATCCGCAAGCCGTCCGAATCTCCTCTTCAACGATATCTTTAAGGGTATCGGGATCCGTCTGAACCCGGGCGTTTAATGTCATCCTTGCCGTTTTGCCCGCGTCTACTGAACCTCTTATACTGAGAGTATCCTTCGCGCCCGTCAAGTTTCCAATCACAAACTTATCGCCTGATTCAAGTAACATTTTTACATGCCCCACAGATGCGTTAAGATTATCAAATCTAGCGGACAAATTGCTCATCAGGTTTTGGGCAAACAAATTCCAATCAGCAAAATTGCTGCTTAACTCAACAGTGGTATTGAGCCAACCGAGCACAGCCTCCCCTTCAGCATATATGTCATAATCCACTTCCGCCAAATGGGTTCCCGCCTCGTTCATCGTTATAACATCCGTAAGCCAGCCTTCCAAACCGTCGCCGCTTTTAGCGCTTATCGCATGGATTTTGGCTTTTGGCCATTTACTTTCACATTTCTTTATTAAAGTATTCGTTTCATCATCTGTCAAAAGATCGATTTTGTTTATGACAAGAATATCTGCCTCCTCAATTTGCTTGTTGATGATATAAGCAGCGCTTTCATGAAGCCCGGCGTTTCCCCCCTCGAGAATATCTGCCAACCGTTTCGGGTCCACAAGTACGGAAAGAGGCGCGATATATAAATCTTCTTTATATTTTTCTTTCAAAGGTTGTAATAAGGTAGCCGACAGGTCCGTGCAGCTTCCGACAGGTTCAGCGATGATTACTTCCACATTATTCTTGTTCCTCATTTCAACTATTGCATCTGTAAGTCCGTTAAAGTTGCAGCAGAAGCAACTACCGCTGACTTCCGATACGACTCCGTTGGCCTTTTCAAGGAAGGCTGTATCTACCAATGCGGATGCCTGATCGTTCGTTATGAGTCCGACCCGCTTATCTTTTTCGGTAACTCTTCTTGCTGCCTCCCAAAGCAGCGTTGTTTTACCGGCTCCAAGAAAACCGCCTACCATGATAATCCTTGTCTTCATCCTACCTACTCCTTTTTATTGCCATTATGATTTGCGCTTTCTAACTTGCTAATCACGCTTGCTAATATATTTACCACAATTATTTATCGAGCAACAGATTTTTGTCCGTTTTTCTTTTCTTGTATCTTTATTCAATTCAATTTCTCCGCCGTCCGAAATCCGCACAGAGACAACAAAAAACAAAAGTTTCTTTATTTTCCTGATTCCCTAAAGTTTGGTTTGAGTTTTATATGCTGACGGACTATAATTAATATATATTATTTCTAGTGACCTCGGTTAGTAGAATGAAGTTATTATATATTGCTTTGGGTCTCAACGCAATAATCGGAGTTGATTTTTGTTGAAAAAGAGAAAAAATAACCGGACAAAGGAACAGGGGGCAGAGACGAAAAAGCTTCTCTATGCCTGCGCGGAAGAATTGTTTAAAGCCTATGATTATCAAAGTGTCAGTGTTGAATCAATTACACGCATGGCAGGAGTCACAAAGGGAACTTTCTATGTGCATTTTGAATCCAAGGACGCGCTTCTGCTGGAGATGATAATGGATTATGTTAACCGGATGGACACGCAGTATGAAGCTTTTCTTGAGAGCCTTCCGAATGAAATGCCCACAGCCGATGTGATGCTCGCTCTTGTGGATAAAATTATCGCGCTGATGACAGAACAGCTGGGTTGTGAGAACATGAAAGCGGTGTATCAGATGCAGCTCTCCGACAAGGTCAATATGGATGCAGTCAAAGGTTATAGCAGAAAGCTGTATGGACTTTTCCAAACAGTGCTGGAACGGGGCATAAAGCGACAGGAATTTGTGAGCGATTTGTCGCAGGAAGCTTTGACGCGTCATTTTGTCATGGCCATACGTGGGCTTACTTACGAATGGTGCATCCGGTATCCCGACTTTGATTTGAGGAAAGAGGCCACGGTGCATTTCAGACTGCTGCTGGATGGAATTCGCGCAAAATCCTAATCCCTTTAAAAGAAAGACCGGATGGACACTATTCTGTCCATCCGGTCTTTCCGGGTAGAGCTATGGGGATTCAAACCTCTGACCTTTGACTGGCAGATGCAAAGCTATGGGAGGCGTTATAATCAACTATTTATTACTAACTTTTAATTTTTAGTCGACTTTTCTTCCATATTTTGTAAATGATAGGTGTTTGAAAAGAGAAAATCAACTAATTCTAATGAAAAACCATTTTTAGCTGATTTTCTGCCGAAAATATCAGCTATTTTTATATCTTTCTATTTTATTAGCTGATTTTTACGGTTTTCCTTAGAATTTTTCCCCTTTTCAAGGGTAAGAATCAGCTAAAATTAATCAATAGGTTAAATTTTAGCTGATCTTCCTGATTCCTATTCATCTCACTCCTATTTATCTTCACCGACATTAGGTATTATTCTTCTCTGCTCCCCCTAAAGTATGATTTGCGTTTTATATGCTGACGGAATATATTAATATATTCCGTCTAGTGACCTCGGTTAGTAGGATAAAGTCATTATATATTGCTTTGGACCTCAACGCAATAATCGGAGTTGATTTTTGTTGAAAAAGAGAAAAAATAACCGGACAAAGCAACAGGGGGCGGAGACGAGAAAGCTTCTCTATGCCTGCGCAGAAAAGCTGTTTCAAGAATATGATTATCAAAATGTCAGCGTCGAATCCATTACACGCATGGCGAGAGTCACAAAGTGTACATTTATGTGCATTTTGAATTCTCGCAAAATCTTAATTTTTCTAAAGGAAAAACCGGATGGACACTATTCTGCCCATCCGGTTTTTATGGTGGAGCTAAGGGGATTCGAACCCCTGACCTTTTGACTGCCAGTCCGTTTGATTGCTTTTTTCATCGTTTCTGATCACACCTTTATGCTTGTCATTGTAACGCATATAGTGTTTCTGATTGTTTTATCATCTATTAACTTATCTGCTTTTTGATCCTCATTGAGGACTAAAAAAGGCCCCAAAAGAGGCTTGGGAATAATGGAATTTTATGTATATATTTATTCAAAAATGCGTATTATAGTCTTCTATGACGAAAATGACATTTACAGAATGAGCATGACAATAATGACAAAATTATTCCTAGAGGTTGCACCACCTTAAAAATACCCCTGTGAAGGACATAGAGAAACCCCAATCGGTCTTTTAAGCCGGTTCTGTTTTTCAAGGAGCCAGGGGACTACCGCAGTACGGTGACTACGGCAACGCCGCAATCACCGTGAACCTATTCTATTAACATAGCTTCTTGGCCTAACTACTTCTTCTATAACCTTTTCTAATCCGACCATTTCCAGGTTGCCAGCGGCACGGGTTACTTTTACTCCATAGGCCTCCAAATCGGTTAGTAAGCTCATAGCAATATTTCACCACTTTGAAACATATCCTCTGTACAGGTTATGCTTTGTGGCTTTGCATGATCTTCATTGAAGAGGTATGGATTAACAAGATACTTCTCCGATGGTCTACCGGGTCTGATCCGGTCCTCTTCAACCGGTTCAAGGTATCCGTATTCTATCAGCTTTTCTATGAACGGGTTTATTTCAGTTTCATTTTTATATCTCTGACACAGCCGCATTATTTCCCTTTTCGTGATGCTTTCCCGCTTTCTCCCTTCAGAGATACGGCCCGTAATATATCGGCACCCTTCAATCGTGCTGTCTCTTGCTCCTTCCATTGTCCGGAAGGTATGACTGATAGCATACCGACCTATCTCAATAGCTGCCCTCATGGTATCGACCTCAATTAAATGTCTGCCTGGATCATCGGGATACTTGGCTATATGCAAATTGCCGGCAATACGATTCACTAGGCCGACCAGCTTTCCACCGAAAGCCCGGACCTCGTACATATCCCCTATCAACCTGCTTTCAATTTCGTAGAAGAACATTTCACTCTCCATATTGGAACCGGCAGAGAGTCTCAGGACATCGGCCTTCTCCGTGTCTTTGTTAATCAGCTTCTTGATCAGGCTTTTATACATATTTCGGAGATCTACAGGAATTGGAACCGTGTCATATTTCCGGTGCCCTATCTTTGAAGTAGGCAAGCTGAAGAGGATTCTCCCCACAAGTCCACGGCCTTGAAAATTCTTATTGTTTATTACTTCATCAAGAACAGAAGGCTGCACAGCAAGAAGCATAGTAAGAGCCGGGTTCTTGATATACTCTGATGATCTGCCTAAACGATCAACTCGGATGCTCTCGCCCGAGTAGGCTTTCAGCACTACATCGAAGTTTTCTTTTTTGGAATACTGGCCCGAAAACACACTGAATATCTGACCTTCCCCTGAAAAAATACCGATTTTCCCGTTGTTTTCGTATAGCAACGAAGTCAGCTTTTCCATTGTCACATCATCCGCAAGGTATCGTTTGGGACGGACCTCTTCAAATTCGTCAAGTTCGATAGCCTTACTAATAGCCTCATCCCGGCAAGATGGATTCTTAACAGCTTTGTCCTGAAGGAATTGTACTTCTTTTTGCAGAATTTTTTTCCTTGTTATAGATCGTGCAATGTCCGGGGCAAGCCTTTGATTCTCTTCCTCTTCAAAGTCAGATATGGGAGAGGTTACTTCACGAAGAACAGAGGACTTCCTTTCAGATGGATCTGCCACTATTACACAAAAGAGGTTCAATGGTTCAAAGTGATCCTGATTCACCTGAACAATATAATTCTTTGAATTGCAGAGGCTCAACACCGTTAAGATTGATATGGCAGCCATATCAACAGGCACCTGAACAGACTCAGCAACGCAGAAGGCATATTCACCCAAAGGAGCCGGTAGCCAGTCCGGGTTAAATTCCATAGGTTGATTAGTCTCCAGTAGAGTAGGCTTCTCCCATTCATGCAGATTTTCATGCAGATTATTAATTTTCGATTCCAAAGCCTGCAGCATAGTTTCTTCCCCTTTGTATTCGCTTGTCAATTACATCCACCTCCTCCCGGAATAGTCGATAAGCTTCTTGTGGCATGGTTGCTATAATAGTATCCTGTAAAGCTTCCACCCGTTCTGCCTCCGTTCTGGCTCGCTCTGTCATCCAAGGTTCAAGAGTCATCCTTTAATTCTCCTTTAATCCATTGCTCGAAGACTTCACCGCACACCAACGCACGATTTCCCGTCTTAATGGAAGGTAATTCCCCTCGCTTAATTGCGAGTCTGATTGCTCTTTCAGACAGAACTGAGTCAGGGTATTCTTGATGGTGTTTTTTGTAAATTTTATTAATTGTATAGAGTGCGGCCATTCAATTCACCTCCCATTTCATTTTTTGACAATGCCCGCTTAAGTGGCTTTACTGTTTTTTTCTTCATTCGGTTGCTCCTTTCGTAGAAAAATATAAAGTTATGGCCACCGCACAAAAAAAGAGTGCATTGACCAGTCAGAATGAAACAAAAGTCTCTCCTTATCGTCAATGCACCCCGGTTTGAGATGCTCCTTCATTAATGCACCTTGCGGTGCTCCTCAAGGGACAGTCTACTATACAGTAGCTTGTCCTATATAACATATTATGCAAAGCAGAATCAAAAAATTCCTAGGTAACGCCAAAATATACATCATAATATTGTAATGTAATACATTATTATAGAATACTGTATATTAACAGAATACAAGACACAATATTTAGTTATATGTTGAATCGCAATACTATATATGGACACAAAAATACTGCTTCTTAGATTAGAAAAAATAAACCCCTGAATTGCAATAACAAGTTGAACTATTCTCCGTACCTTGACCAATCTCTGTTGTTAAAGAGCATAGATTAAATCGAGTTCCTCTTCGAAGAGCTCCTCCGGGGTTTTGTAGCCTAGGATCTTTCTAGGGAGGCCATTCATCCATTCCTCTATTCGCTCGATGGCCTCTAAGCTGTAATCGGAAATCTTCTTCCCTTTCGGGATGAAGCGTCGTATCATGCCATTATGGTTTTCATTGGTGCCTCGTTCAAATGAGGAGAAGGGGTGGGTAAAGTATACTCCTACATTCTGTTCTTTCAGTCTGGACAGGGAGGCGAACTCAGATCCGTTGTCGGAAGTGATAGTCTTGAAAGCTTCATGGAACTGACTGCCAAATTCCTCCTTGATCGTATCAATTTCCTTCATTACTGCTTCTGCTGTTCTTGCTGAAATTTTACGAATCAGTGCGTTTCTGGTCTTCCGTTCGACGATAGTCAACAAGCTTTCGTCCTCCTTGGATTTTGAACCGATGACTGTATCGATCTCCCAGTGGCCGAATTCTTCTCGTTCCTCCACATGGGAAGGACGGCTTTCAATACTGTCACCGAGGTTTCGCTTGTTTGCCCTGATACGAACCCCTTTAGGGCTGCGTCTCAGTTTTAGTGGCAGGTCAGTATTCTTAACCTTTAGGAGCCCCAAGTCGATGTAGTTATAGATGGTCTTGGTGCAAAGCATCTTATCAAATTTACCAGTTGCTGCGGCCCTACCCACGGCAGAGTCCACGGACCAATCTTCCTCTAACATCATCTTCTCAATATAGCCTACGAACTCACTGCACTGTAGCAGCTCGTACCTGCGACCAGTGTTGCGGCGATTTGCCTCATATTTAGCCTGACCGGCATCAGCATAGTAGATTTTTACAAATTTGCCCTGCTTTATCTGTTCCACTGTGCCACGCCTAAGTTCGTTTGTAATGGTGTTTATGGGACGATTTAGCAGCTTTGCGATGGCATAAGCAGTTTTGCCTTCACCAGCCAATAACTCGATTTTTACCCGCTCTTTAAAAGATAGATGTTTATTCTTTCGCGGATTAGGTGTAAACTGTGAGTGATCCATAGTGATTCGCCTTTCTGTGTATGTTTTGTGGTAAAACTATTTTACAACAGAAATCGTCACTATGGATTCCTTATTAGTTCAACTTCATTTTACAATTCGCCAAGAAATTCAAAATTTTGATATGGACACTTTTGTGCAGGCGAATTCAGCAAAATGTGCCCATTGTATTTATGCACCGGCATGTGATAGGGGGGTACTATGATCTATGATCAGTGAACATGATTTCAAATTCAAACAGATAGTGTTCTTGTTTGCCTCCAACGGAGAGAAGCTCTCTTTTTCAAATGATAATATAGTTGTAAAGGATGCAAATGGAAAGATAATTCATCAGTCGACTTGTTATCGCCTATTCCTACTATTCGTAATCGGTGATATTACTATAACAAGCGGCCTTATCAAAAGGGCAAAACGCTTTGGTTTTACAATATGCCTTATGACAACCACAATGCGTGTTTACCAAATAATCGGTGCCGGTATGGAAGGAAATACTCTACTGCATCAGAAACAATATAGTTATGACAAGCTGGACTTAGGAATTCGGCTGATTCAAAATAAGTTGCTAAATCAAAGGGCTGTTTTAAGTTCTATTCGTAATAAAACAGAGCACGATAAAATACTTATTAAATCAATCGATGAGCACATCCATAAGTTATCGGAAGGCATAGACAGTCTCTCGTTTTTGCTTGGATTGGAAGGGTCAGTAGCGAGGATGTATTTTAGCCGTTTATTTGATGTTCCGGAATGGAAAGGGAGAAAGCCGAGGATCAAAAGTGATTATATTAATAGCACACTGGATATTGGTTATACGATTATGTCCCAAATTATAGAAGCACTTCTCAGGGTTTATGGATTTGATGTCTATGTTGGCGTTTTGCACCGTAGCTTTTATATGCGGAAATCTCTCGTATGCGATATTTTGGAGCCTTGTAGACCGTTAATTGATAAATGTGTGCGGAAAGCGATTCATCTGGGTCAGTGCAAAATAGAGGATTTTGAAGTTCAAAACGGACAATATCGATTGGCCTGGAAAAACTCCCCGGCTTATATTTCGTTCATAATCAATTCAATTATGCCTTATAAAAATGATTTGTTCATTTATATACGGGATTATTATCGAGCATTTATGAGGGGAAAAAGAGCAGAGGAATTCCCTCTGTTCTGTATTTAGGGGCTGCTGAATAACCGCGTTATGCGCCAATCAGCGCCCTATTCTTTATGATCTTAAGCATGGAAATCATGTTTTCCAACACTTCTAAAATTGGCAACAAAAGAGAGCGTAGTCTCTTTTCCATGTTCATCACAAGAAATACCAGATGGATGCTGGTCTCGCTTGTATCCTGTCTCCTGGTGAAGATCCTGTTCAGGCCATAGGCCCGTTTCCCTTCCCCAAACTTGCCTTCCACGGCATTTCGCTCTCCTGCTTCTGATTTCTCCAGAAGACATTGCAACCTGTAGGCCTTCTTGTCCTTCGGCGGTCTCCCCAGCTTTGGTCCGTTCATTCGGATGCCATGCTTGCTGCAGAATGAGAGGTTTTCCCTCGTTCGATAGATCTTGTCCGCAAGGATCCGCTCGGGATAGTACCCTCGCTCCTCCCGGTAGCGTTCTACGCTTTCCTGCAGGGTGGAAGTCTCGTTAAAAGCGTTCCAGTCCAATCTTTCCACAGAGGCATAACCATCTACCATGCTGATTGCAATCTTTGCTCCGAACTCTGTCGGTGCATTGGTTTTCCCTCTAACAATCGGTCTCACCCAAGGCTGATGAATACTGACAATCCTGTCATCGACCTGATGCTTCTTCTCCCGATACATCTCTTCCTGCTGCGAGTACAGCGTTCTGACGATCCGCAAGGTCTCCTTGCTCTTCTCAGTCAAATTCAGACCACTCTGAAGTAGTGTTTCTATGATGGCAAGATCCCGTCTTACGTAGCCTAGCTGCTGCCGTATTGCTTTTCGAATCGTCTTGATGGTTGGCTTCCTGTTCCGCGCAAATCTGAGATAATCCTTTCTGGCAATTCTCTTGTATGTCCTGGGCTTCTTTTTCTGACTGGTCTGCCCGTGAAGCTCTGTTATCATTCTCTCCAGCTTTTCACGTGCCGTATTGAGGAGTGCCACGTCTGTTGGATACTTGATGTCAGCCGGGGCGCAGGTTGCGTCGAGAATTAGTGTCCCTTTGTTTTTTCCTTCTTCTGATTCACTGTCTCCACCTCCGTCGCTTGAATCTGAGCCATTCATCGGATCTTCGTCGTCATCCTTTTTCTTGCTTCCAATGACGTATGCGTTCACTTCTGCAAGCATCTCCGGTGTCAATCTCTTCCGGAACCAAGTCATCGTACTTGCGTCGAATGGCGCTTTGTCTGTGAATGCAGGCAATCCGATGAACCATTGGAGGTATGGGCTCTCTTTAATATGTTCCACGGTCTCCTCGTCAGAGAGTCTGAACTTCTCCTTGATGATGTGAGAGCCGAGAGCCATCCTGGCTGCTTTCGCTGGATACCCGGTCTTGCTACCAAACTGCTCGCTATATTTCCGGTCCAACAGATCCCAAGGAATCAATGAAGCCATCTTGACCCAGCGATTGTCTGGGCTCAGTTTAGCGCCTGCAAATGCGATCGGTTGATCAAAGAGTGTCATCTGTCCTCTGGTGGGTTTATACATCGTTTTCTCCCATTTCTTCATGTCTAAAGTGCAAGGTTTTCTGACGTTTTCGTGCGATTTGCTTGCATTTATTCTATCATAAAATGGTTGAAATTGCAATGGTTTCAAGGGGTTTCAAGTTGTTCAGTAGCCCCTACTTAGATATTAGTTTTGCATTACTTCCTTTATATTGAGATACTGCTCAATAATTTTTGTTCCTGTTTTTCTGTCGCCCAAATAAGCAGGGGATAATGAAAAGTGTAAATTCGAACAGGTTGCATTATTTGGTAACATCAAGGCACTATATATTTTAGTATTCTTTGAAACCCCACCTCTGAGTATCTCATTATATGAAAATTGCTTATAGTTTAAATCTGAGACATTGTAATAATATTTTGAATCGAAAATATAAATAGAATCATCTTGTTTTGCATAATGATCTAGCCGTATTTTAAACTGGTGTGAAGAATCATCTATAGCAAACTCTTTAGCTTCAAAACTTAAGGGCGATGCTACTAAGCTTTTATCAAAAATAATAGAATTAAAAACTTCGTCAACACATTTAAAATATTTATTAAGATACGCAGAAACCATCCTTTCCCATATCTTATCGAAATAATTAATTTTTATATGTATATCACCGCCTTTTGGCGACTTTTTATATTGTTCAAAAAAACTAATTAAGTTTGCTATCAGTTTTTTATGAGTGTCTTTAAAAGTTTTACTGTTAATTTGGCGCAATTGTTGCAATGTATATTCTCGATGTTTGATAAAGTCAAAAGAACTTATTTTGTAACCAGTCTTTGGTAAACTAATGAAATATGGAAAGCTATTAATCGTGTAATCGATAACAAACACCATGCATTCACTCAGGAATACATTCTGTTGCTTCTTTTTCTTTCTATAGAGGGGTGAAAAAATCAGGTTGCCATCGCTAACTATAGTCTGTGCCTTTTGAATCGTTTTTCTCCAAGCAACTGGTCCACTTGCATTAGGCTTGACTTCAATATTACTTTCACGATAAATACCATATTGGCGAAAATGTTTGTAGACCTCGTAAAAGGAAGCAAAGGGATAATCAGATACAAATTCTGGTTTTGATCCGATGTATTTAGTAGCTTTGGCAGTAGTAGATACTTCCTTTGTATATTTTACAAACACATCAAATAACAACTTAATATCTTCTAGATTCGCCTTTTTTCTTCTATTCAAATCTTTCAACTCTAAATCAGTATAAAAATGCTTCGGAAAAACAGATAATAAATTATCTTCATTTAAAACAAATCCAACAAAATCAAACACTTCTCTATTATCAGATTTTAAATATTTTGTATCACCTTTTCCCAGACTAAAAGATAATAAATCTATATCATCAACGTTAAAATAATCTTGACCATAATGAAATTTCATTAGATTAGCACCACCTCTTTTCACCAAGAAATCATAAACTACCTCTTAGCCACAGCTCTATGCATTCTAAAAATTTATCACTAAAAACCTTTTTATCATCCTCGTAAGCATCATACAGTTCGGAAAAACTTGTAATTGACGAATCAAACAAACTAATTTCAGTGCTATAACTCGATTTATGAATGTCACTCCATAAATAATGTAGTAATTTATTTTTTACTTGATTTTTATGCTCACTTGGTGTGCCACCAACTTGAAATTCAATAAAGAACTGCCCCAACTGCTTATCTTCGCCAAGTCCTAAAAATCGTGAGTCAGCAATGAATTTATTTAAAGTACCGTATAAATCAACCCACTTAACAGTTTTTTTAATACCCGCATTATCTAAAACAACTTCAATATCAATATTATTTTTATACGGACCTCCTACTGGTACCGGTTTTGTGCTTATATATTGCCATTCAAACCTTCTCTTAAAAGCTGTATCCATTACAAACACATTCTGGTCACTTGTATTAACAGTTCCTAAAATGTTGAAGTTAGGTGGCAATTTAATTTTATCATCAGTAATTGCAATAATGTCTTTTGCAATGATATCGTTATTGATAAAGTATTTGCTATAACCTTTATTAATGCCTTGAGATTCTCTATCTAACAATTGAAAAATATCTCCGAAAATACCCGCACAATCTCCTCTTGACATTTCCTCAATTATTAAAAATACTTGTTTAGCGGTATCTTCGTATGCTTTTTCTAATGCTCTTGTAAATACTCCCTTTGTAAATTCATAGCTGATACTAGTTGAGCCGCTTGTTGTTCTCTGGACTTTTGGCAGCAATTGTCCGACGAAATCGTTATATGTATACTCCGGATGAAATGTAGTTCTAAAAATTCTATCATCACCAACACCAGATGCTTTTACCAGTTCATCTACCATATAACTTTTTCCTGTACCTGGAGCACCATAATAAATTATCTGCATTTATTTTCCCTCCTAATTTTGTATTAAATTTTAGAAATATAGGTTCTAATGACATCAAACATGCTCAACCCTACACTATCAAAATCGTCTATATTAATTCGATATCCTTCGTCAATTGCCATATAGATTGCTGGTAATACTTTCAAACAATATCTATACATTTCAGCAGATGGATTTTTTGACGCAGTAACTTTATCTGAAAGCAACTGCAATACCTTTTCCTCATCATTGACTATAAACAGTTCATTGTCACCATTAACTGCAAATAATCGATTAAAATCAGCTAAAGAAGATATCTGGAATTCATCATCTTCCGTGCTAAGGCTCGTTAATATATCATGAAATTCTCGTCCGAATATATCCAGATACTTAAATCCAAGTAATTCTGCACATATAAAGCTTACTTTTACGGCTCTCTGTTCTGATCTGTTTGTCTCGTTTATATTTAAAATGTATACTGGTCTATTATTAAAATGTAAATCTATCATATCCTGAGATATTCCTTCATAAATTCCTAACAGTGTTGGCATAACTTGTCTGGTTAAAAAGTCATTTCCCGAGTTAAGTGAAGGAGGAATATAAAAAAACAGCCCGTCCACATTTCCATTTTCAGTTTCAAGATATCCAGCATATATAGAACTACTTCCTCTATTCCCAATAGTTTCTTTTATGTTGTCTTTATTATCGACCCTATAATTGATAATGCTCAATTTGGGAAACCTTTTGTTCATTTCAGATATAACTCTATTTATCATATCTTGAACTGTATCGACACCGATTTGAAGCCACTTTTCATGAATATCACTATCTGCATGCGCTTCGTTTAATTTAGTTTCAAACTCTTCTGGTAAAACAAGAATATGATTCAACAAGCCCGCCCCCTTAATAATTTACTATTAAGACTTCATTTTTTGAATACCGCCAACCACTTGTACCTATTTCAATCACACGGAATTTGTGCTCTTCTGCCCATTTTTGAAGAAGATGGTTTGTTCTATCTTTATGGTGCATTACATTCGATAGAATGAATTTATATCCCAATGAATCAATATGGCTTAATGTATTTAAAAGTTCTAACTCTTCATCGGCAGACCAACCCTTCATGCCCCTCTTGCCATCGTTATAGGCAGCACTTGTAATAAAGTAAGGTGGATCAAAATAAAAAACCGTATCTGGAGGAAATTCACTCCAGTTTATTGTTGTATAATCAACATTCATCATTTTTAGATTTTTTGTTTTAACTTTAAAGTTTAGTATTCGTTGTTTTATATCTTCGCTGTAACCAGCTACCCCAATCGGAGTGTTAAACTTATGTTTACCATTAAATCTGATCATATTTTGGAATGAATACATGTGGAGCAAATACAAATTTAATGGTGAATTATCCCTTTCATTATAATCTGACCTAAGTTTATCAAATGGTTCCTTCTCACCTTTCTCCAACTTGTACTTAGCTATACCTTCTTCTATGGCTTTAATAATTTCAGTTTTATCCGTTGTTAAAAGCCATTCAATAATTTCATAGACATAAGGATTGAGTTCATTGTAAACAACGCAATCTGTAGCAACGATATTAGCACCAACGTTAAATGCACCCCCCATAACATCTACAAAAGTATTCACAGATGGAGGGAGTTCTTTTATTATTGCTGGAAGTAAAGTGTCCTTACTGCCAGAATAATTGAGTGGTGATTTATTTAGAGATAAATCTTTTTGAAAATATATTATCACTTCATTGAGGGATTCACCGTTCCTCTTTTTACTTGACCGATGATTCTGATACTCCCTGTAGTCGGTACTTTCTATGTATACTTCTCCATCTTTAGCAAATAACTTAGCCAAATCAACTAACTCATCTAAACTAACCAGTCCTTGGTTACTATAGCTCACCAATACGTGCTTGTAGTTAATCTGTCTAAACAAATCTTCGAAGGCACTTAATGCCTTTGTTCTCTGAGCATATAACGAGTTTTTATTACCCCTACCTCTTTTTCCACCTACACCTTTTATATTGGGTGAATCATATTTAGCAATAGTATCCAACATATGATAAGCTGATACATATTGGGTTACAGTATATGGAGGGTCAATATATGCTATATCTCCTTCAATTCGCCTCACTAAACTATTCGTTTCCTCATTATAAACATCGTTTTCGGCAAAAAGTTCTTGTTCATTCATCTCAAGTGGTTCCAAGACAAAATCCTTTGTCGCCCTCGGATCCCAAAATTTAAAAAATGCTTCATAAGTACCTGAAGTATTTGAAAACTTAGTGGTACTTTCAATTAAAGAAGCTAATAGAAAATAATACTCATTTTCAGAAATAGTTTGTTCTCTATAAAGTTCCTCAATCTTTATTCTAATACCATCGATTTTCTTCCCATTATCTTCTGTAAAAAACATTCTTCCGCCAATCGGAGTGTAGTTATTATAAATAAAATAATTGCTATCTGGTGTAAATTCAAGGGAATTAAGCCAATCGAAAATATTACTTTTGTATTCATTGGTAAATTTTGTAAAAGACGGAATCCTGCTATTATTTAATTTTGCTTTGCTTATTACGTAAGAAAAATATAGAAAGTCATTAGATTGGATCTTATACCTATCTTTAAAATAATCTCCAACGCAGCTAGTACCTGCAAATAAATCTCCAAACGTATATCCTTCGATATTATACTTTTCAATAACAACTTCTATCGTATTCAGCAATTTCGCTTTGCTGCCTAAATATCTCATCTTATCACCTTTTCTAGTTATGCTATTTTTCTTCTTCGTTGTCTGGTTGATATTCTAGTAAATCAGTTAGGTCGCAACCAAGAACCCGACAGATATTATTAAGCAAATCCAAATCAATCCTTTTTACTTTCTCATGGTACAAATCACCAATTGTATTTGGGCGCACACCTACTAATTCAGCTAGTGCCTTTCTTGTCATCTTGTTTTTGCCTAATAGTTCTGACAATTTTATTCTAATCATTGATATCACCTCAAGGGTATTAAATAACGTTTATCGTTATAAATTAACATCTTTCATTATATCATAACGATATTTGTTTCTCAATAGAATAAAAATATAATTCCAAAATCCTGTGTCTAACCTTTTTCGCTGACTTGTTTATATCTATCCTGTCTCCTCAACCCCAATAAAAAATCTAACCTGTCAACTCAACCCTACACACATTTTTTACAGTTGACCTATTTCCTCATAAACAAAAACAAGGATTTCCGAGGTTAAAAAGGCACTGCCAGACATCAGGCAGAAAATCTTCCAACCTTGAAAACCCTTTATTTATCAGTATTTTGAATACTCCTATTTCTCCACCCTTGACATCAATACCACGCACTCAACGTGCCTAGTTCAAGGAAACAAATCCACAATAAAAGAAACCCCCAGCCCCTTAAGATGCCAATACCCACCATCCTTTGCCACTGGTATTTCCGCTGGACAAGTTTGCTGCCAAACCCCTGTGGCCGCCCACGTTCGCATCGGGAGGCAGGGTAAACAACATCGCCATCGGCCCCTTAAAAGCTTGATTACTCTCAGGGTTTGCTGGGGGGGGTAAAAGAAAGCCCCGTGAGAGAGCTTTATTAGCTGCTTTCCCACGGGGCATCTCTGACCCGTTCTATGTCCCCTCTATCAACTAAAGGGTATTACCAAAAAACTGACATCGTTTTACTTAAAAACGGCCGTTAAACTTATCTAAATATCTTATCGGAGTTAACACCAAACTGAACCTTTACCTTATTCTTACCATCAAAGTAATTACTAAATTGATTATACACTAAAAGCATATCAGCGATACTATTAGCTTTCTCAGCATCAACTATACCAGCATGCGAACCTTGGTACCATAACCAAATGCCTTCAGCAGGCGCCTTCTCAATTGTATTATTACTTATCGTGTAATTCTTGAAGTCCTCAGTAGGCATTAAGCCAATAGCTCCATTTTTAACGATATTATTTGTTATCGTTGCGGGACCATTGTTGCTTCCTCCGGCGCCACCAATCGCAACAGTAAACCTATTGTCCGTCACTAGATTGTTGGTAATAGTAATATCGCTTACACCATAGAAATCGATATACCCGGTTTCAACACCATCAATGACTATATTGCTACTCTTTATCTCTATGCTTTCAAATTTTGCTTCATGCTGGTTCAGCGCAACAATGGATACTGGCCTACCAATGTTTCGGATAAGGAGCTTACCGTATTTCCCATCGGCAAGGAGAATGGTCTTAATTTCATCATTATCCAATGCGGCTAACAATTCATCACTATTGCTTACAAGTATTGCTTCATCTATTGTAACAGTTGCTCCAACATCATTTTTAACTTGTATCCCGTCGTCACCAACTACATCTAATTCTGTTTCAGTTATCTCGACTTCTCCCGGCGAATTATTTGCACGAAGCCATATTGGATACTGAGCTGCTAATTTGCTGTCTGATATGGTCATTTTTCCATCTAATTTCTGTATTGCGCCATTAGATCCAGTACGTACTCCATAGAGTTCACCTTCCAAATCAAGATTTGTAATCGTTATGTTGAATGAATTTGGAAGGTTAAATCCTCCTTCACCTGCATTCTCTACTGTGCAGTCTTCAATTGTAACTCCAGTCACAGATGTCAACTGCCCCATACTATGGAGATCAAGCCCTCTGCAATTCTTAAAGGCAAAACTTTGTATGACCACCCTTTGCAGCAGCTCTTACCGCAACTACAGTTTTGTTGTTATCTTTATTACCAATAAATGTGCAGTCTTCGATGGTAACATTGTGAGAATAGTTGTAAGATTTACCAGTCAGTATATCATCATTAGTAGTGGAAATAATATCAACAACACCTGTAGCATCTGTAGCATCTGTAAAATCAAATGTAAATCCTTTTATAGTTAATGATTCTTCTCCTTTAGATCTCCCATCACCATCAATTCTGATTTGATTCTTTAGCTCTACTTCTCCTACTGCTTCTAAAGTTATATTTACGCCTTCTTCTTGAATTATTTTAATGCTGTCTGTACCATAGTCTCTTGGATATACTTCAATAATATTTTCTCCAACTACAGCTGCATCTATTGCTTCTTGGATTGTCATATAATACGTTTCTAGACCTTTATTGTATACCGTTGGATCTTCAAGTACATTTACTCCAGCATCATTCTTTATTCTTTCTCCACCTTCAGTATGCACAAGAGTTGAGTTAGTGATTGTAACTGTTTCAGGTGCGCCACCACGTAGCCAAATAGGATATTGTGCTTTTAATTCACTATTTGATATAGTCAGTGTACTTTCATTTGTTCCACTACCCTGTCCAGCACGTACACCATAACTTTCAGGACCTGTTCCATCAACAGTGAAATTTGTTATTGTTATGTCTGTTGAGTTTTGGAGATTTATACCACTTTTTCCTCCACTAACGCTACAGTCTTTAACTGTTACACCATTTACAGATGTTAACTGTGCTAAACTATGGAGATCTTCTCCCGTGCAATTCTTAATTGCAAAGTTTGTATGACCACCTTTTGCAGCAGCCCTTATCGCAACGACATCAACTTCAGGATTTCCTATAAATGTATTATTCTCTATTTTAATATTGTGTGCGTAACTGTAATTATTATCCGGTAATCTATCGGGTGCTGAAATAATATCAATATTATCATTAGCACCTGCTAAGTCAAAAGTGAATCCTTTTATGGTTAGTGTCTCATCCCCATCACTTCTTGTCGATCCGTAAATCAGAATTTGATTCTTTAATACTACATCTCCTACTGCTTCTAGAGTAATATTTACACCCTCTCTTTGAACTATAGCAATGGGGTCTTTTCCATGATCTCCTGGATATACTTTTATAGTTGCTACTGTTTCATCTGCTAACGCATCGGATACTGTTTCAAAGAATCCAACTCGCTTACCTGACGCATCAAGTCCTTCTACATTAGTCTCTTCTTGCGGTTCACCATAAATCTTAACTGGAGGATCACCGCAATCCTGGAAGGTATTCGCTTGTTTCAGTTGTGCTGCTAAAGTTTCTGCCTCTTGCTTACTCATCACGGTTCCGTCAGCTTTAATCGGCAGGTATAATCCAATACCCTCGCTGGTGCAGTTGTTAAAGGTGTTTCCTGATACGTCTCCTGTAAGGTTAGCTTTGTCGGAGCCTATACCAGCCACAACATCACTGATGATGTTGTTCGTTGCGGTCAATACGCTGCCCGGATTCAGATAGATCCCTGTTGTAAAGCCACTGATCTCTGAATTCTTTACGGTCAGCTCTACATTAGCACCTGTCTCGATACCAATTTTTGCGTCTGTAGTTCCAACGATTTGGACATCCTCTAAAACAATACCTTTAACTCCCGCCGGAATGTATACACCAACATTACCGGATGTGGCTGGTAGATCCCTGGAATTGATTGTCCCACCCCTAATAGCCACAGGTTTATTAACAGTGAATCCATCAACTTCTCCGGTTACTAATATAAGATCTCCTTCGTTTGCTGCGTTTAGTGCCTCTTCAATCGTGCTGTACTTGTGGTTGGCAACATCTACACCTTGCCCTACAAAACGAGTCATATACTGTAAAAGCACTGACGAATTATTGTTGGCTTCCGAAATCTCTTTATCTGTATATTCCTCGTTCCCATTAACTGACTTTACTCTTTCCATCAGCTTGATATCATACATGCCATCAGGCACACCGGAAATATGGTTGTCTTCTATTACTAATTCGTCTTTATCATTCAAACTGTATGTCCAGATACCTTCCATATTTACTGCCTCAATGGTGTTTCCTGCTACGGTGGCCTTTAAGGGAATATTAGATACAGATGGTACGATGGATATTGTTCCTTCCATAATATTGTTTGTAAAAGTAATATTCTGAGCAGCCACCCCAGCTTCGCCAGGCACATTTCCGCCGCTTCTACCGATGTTCACGATAGTGATATAGTTTGTGGCGGGAATGTTAGTACTGATTTTGCACTCTGTTACTGTCACATTATCGCCTGCTAAGGAAAGTGCACTATATGAGTTGTTACCTATGTCATCAGCATCAACCCACTCAAAACCTATTCCCTTAATTAAGGTCTCACCAGTTTTTGAAATCGTCAGGAGCATTGGCTGCACTATATCATTTGCAGGTGTCCCCGCTCTATGAACCGTACCTTTAATTATCGTCTTGTCATACCCAGCACCAATTAAGCTGATACCTTTGTCAATAATAATTCTGGAAGCTCCAATGTCATATGTTGCCGGTGCCAGCGCAATTACGTTGCCATTTTCTGCATTATCTATTACTTCTTTAATGTTACCACCTGCAGGAACAAGTAAGTCTCCAACAATGACCTGTTTTGTTGCTTTCTTCGTGGGATCAGCAACAGATGTTACCGTGATAGTAGCTGTACCGCCAGCCACAGCAGTTACTTTGCCGTTTTCATCAACAATTGCTACATTTTCATCGCTTGATGACCAATTAACTTTCTTATTAGTAGCATTTGCAGGACTTATTGTTGCTGTTATCGATCCAGTTTCGCCAACTTTTAGTATCATTAAGTCCTGATCCACACTAATAGCACCCGAGGCAGGATTTTATGAGCATAAAAAGAGCCCCAAACCCCCAGTACATCGAAGGTTTTGAGCCTCTTACAAACCACTCATAATAGCCTTAAATATGATATGCAATAATTCTAAAACCTTTATAATTTATAAGCCTATGAGTTACAAGGGTTTTCCAATGTCAACAACATAGAACGGGGCATTTTACCAAAGGCGATCCTGTAACAGCGCCTCTATTTCCTGCTTGAATCCATATTTTTGCAGGTATTCAACCAAAGCTGTTTCTACTATTTCCCGCTGCGTCACATTTTTCTCCCTACTGAATTCCCCCATCACGTCGGCCACCCTATCACTCATATAAACCGCTTTGGTCTTGGCCAGTCCAGGGATAGCGTACCGGGGAATTTTGCCATCCTCCCTAACCCCTTCTAAAAGCCTATATACCACTTCCCGTCTGTCATAAAGAAATTGAATAAAAGGCAGGAACTCATCGATGGCGGAAGTCCCTCCACCTATATTAACCGATTCGTAAGGCTCAGGTTCTTCCACAAAACCAGTGATTTTCACATAATTGTTTTTGTATACATTCCACTCATAACCTTTAGCTTTCATATATTCTGCCATCTCCCGGTGATCCCCAAAGCCCTCCTTTTCCGCAATCCCTTTGGGGTCGGGATTGGCCACTTCAAAGGCATCGATTATTTTCAACACCTTGTTTGGGGCCGAATTTCTATAGGCACCTTTATCTTTTTGAAACCGGTTTTCCGCCGGAACATATTGTCCCTGCCCACTATCGTACAGGAAATTTTTCCTTCGCATATACATATCTAGGCTTTTCCAAGTCTTATAGTTTAACTCTTTTGCTACTTCTTCCCGGCTTTGATATTTTAGCATCTCTAAAATCCTTCTCGCTTTAGTGCTGTAAATAGGTTCTCGGCTGGCCATTTCTCTATCCCTCCTATAAAAGATTTACCGCCGCAGAAAGCGTATCTTGGTCTTGATGCAGGTATCTGGTAGTCACTGCCAAGCTAGAATGTCCCAACAGTTTTTGAATACTGACCACTGAGGCCCCTTTTGCTAGCAGATTACTGCTAAAAGAGTGCCTGAGCACATGGGCACTAATGTCCCTCTTCCAACCTAATTTTCGTACGCCATCACGGATACACTCATTGACGTAGTTGTTGGATACCTGCCCCGTAGTAACTGTGGTGAAAAAACGATCTGTGGGTTTTTCCGGCTGGCGGATATGCTTTAAATAGTGAACCAAGATCTGGTGTAATTTAAGGCTGATGGGTATATCCCGATCTTTATTACCCTTGCCCTTGATAATGTGCAGGACGTTTTTATCCAAATCCACATCCTCCATTTTAAGCTTGACCATCTCCGTAATCCGGCCCCCGGTATAAAACATGGTCTTAACCATCGTCCTCACCACTGGTTGTTTAATAGCCTGGGTCAATTCTTCAAACTCTTGCTCTGTCAGATAATCCCTTTCCTTTTGCTGCACTTTGACGGGTTCCAATAGCACAGCAAAATTCTTCTTGCACAGTTCCTTTTTACATGCATAGTTATAAAAGCTGCGCAAGGTATACAGAGTCGAGCTTCTGCTGGCCGATGACAGCCCCTTTTCTTTTTCACGAAGCATAAAATCTTCAAGATCTTGTAGAACGATATCTTCTAAATAAACCAAGCCGTTATGCTTTTGCTGCAAAAATTCGTTAAGCTTGGCTAGCTCGCGGGTGTAACCAGTGACAGTCGATTGGGAGCGATCTATCATAATCATGTAATCCCTAAATGTCGCTATTGCTTGATCTAGCAGCATCTTCCTCCTCCTTCCCTTTGGTAGTAGGCATGTTAAAATGAACCTGCATGCTTATCAAGGTATATCTCACTAATTATTAGTTATAGTTTTGACTACCGAAAATAAGAAATAGTGGACAAAAAAAGGGAAGCCCTGAGCAGTTAACTCAAGGCTTTTCGTAAGTCATGATGATGGCATCGAACCCGGCGGCCTTTAATCTTTCCATCTGCTTTTCTGCATTTTGCCTTATGGCATAAGAACCGGCCATTACCCTGTAAAGAACCTGCCCGCCGTTCGGTGCTGTTTTAGATCCGAAAGGCGAACCTTTGTAATCCATGCCCAATTGAGATAAAACCGCCTTCACTATAGCCTCAATAATTTCATTTCTTTTACTGTCAAACAGCTTGTTATCGCCGGTGTTATCTAAAAAACCTATCTCTACCAATACAGCCGGGGATTTTGTCTCCCTCAAAACATAAAAATTAGCCTTCTTGACACCCCGGTTTACGAAACCAACATCCGCCATTGCTTTTTGTATCTTTTCTCCCAACTGAAGGGACTTTGTACCGGGGGTTGTATAAACAAAAGTCTCCGCACCTTTAGCCTGCTCCGGTTTAAAAGCATTTCGGTGAAAGGAGATAAAGTAATCACAGCCACTGCTGTTTGCAATGCCACTTCTTTCCCCCAAACTAACCGTTTTATCAGTAGCCCTGGTTTCAATTACCTCCACCCCATGCCCGCTAAGTTCGGCGGCCACCGCTCTACCCAATGAAAGGTTGTCATTAGATTCTTTTCTTCCTTTATATACAGTGCCGGGGTCCTTTCCCCCGTGGCCGTAATCAAGGCATATTTTAGCCATCTTCCTCACCCCCCTTTCCCAACCCCTCCAATATGTTTTTTAACTTCTTCGGAATGGGCAGGCCAATCCCGGCTGCGTTTTCTACTATACTGATGCCCTCATTAGACAAGTAAAAGAAGATTACTGCCGTGCGTACTACCTTGCCATCACCCGCAATATGGCTATCAATGATATGGGCAATGCCTACCAAGACAAAGATAAGCACCTTCTTAAAGATACCCCTAGCCCCTATTTCGCTGGACAGCCGCCCTTCTAAAATGGCTAGCATTACGCCGGTGATATAATCAAATATCACAAAAATAACCAAGGCGTATAAAAAACCATCATAACCACCTAAAAACCAGCCGATATAACCACCGATTGCGGCAAAAACCAGTTTAAAAGTAGTAACAGTGTCTTTCACTTTATCTCCTCCTCCCATAAAAAATAGCACCTCTGATCTTGGTGCTGTGTGGATGCTATATCGCCTAATTGGCAGGTGTTTTCTTTAGACTACTTCTAATACTGGGCGCCAGCCAAAACCGGCATAACGGTCATTTTTGGCTACAGTGGAACCGCCCGCCGCATAGTTAAAAGCATAGCAGTTAGCCGAAACCCCATTTTGCGTTTCTTGGGCAAGGCTAAATTGTCCGTTGGTATCCCCCGGCTGTGCTAAATACAAATCTTCGTTGGTCAGCGTCTCCCAATGCGGATAATAGCTTTCATGAACCCGTTGTAGTAAATACTGTTCCCTCCCCGGGCCCGTTTCCGGTTCCCCGTTCCTAATCCTAAGAAGCCTACATCTGTAAGTGATTCCGTCCTTGGTGACTTCTTTCGTGCCATAAACGCATCCGGCATTATTCAAATCGTTCCATGAAATGGCGTAGCGGATCGGTTTTTGGGCTAAAAATATCACCTTTCCCTCAGAAGCAAATTTAAACCACTCAATATCGCTTGTAGTGTAAAATAGCCCTTTGCCAATAGTTATCCCGGCAGCTGAGGCCAGTTGATTGCCCGTGTAAATACCTGTGTACCTACCAAAATACCCCCTGTTCATATTCTCTTGGGTTAAAAATAGGGGGCCCGGCGATCCTCTATAGTCGTCCGGTGCCGGAACAAGAGTGCCGGCTAAGCCAAATAAGGTCACTCCTTGGCGAATATTCTTCGCCGAAAAGTTGGTATCACTTCGTTCTACACTATTACCCGTTGACCCGTCATAATAGCCTGCTTGGGGTCTAAATCGCAAAGATGTTCCGCTCCTTGATATGCTTTGAGCCACAACATGTCCGGTTCGATTAGGCATAGTACCTAATATGTCGGTATCCTCATCGCTACTAAAGGTTTTGCCGGAAAGGACGTCTGCAGGCGTAGCGTTCCCGGCCGAATCGCTACCCTGTAAAATAAAATTTGTGCCGTTATACCTCAATGTATAGATGCTTCCAGCTTTGAGATTTCCCGCGGATACATCGCATCCGTTGGATTTTTTTATGGCTTTGGCACCCAAGCCATTAACATTGATCGTGCTGGCTGCTGTATTATGAACATTAATTCTTACTGCCAAGGCCATACCTTCTTCGTAGCCCTGAGCCCCATTTAGCAAGACGGAGTAGCTATTCCCCGTTCCGCTCGCCGCCACATAGGGCACCTGGAGTGTATAGTCACAAAGATGATCATCGAAGGTGGTTCCATCCTCCGACCTGGTTTTTGGATAATAAATATCATAGGTCCCATCGGACTTTTTACGCTGCATAAGAATGTTTTTCTCAGCCATTTTACCCTCCCCTTAAATTTCTTTATACCACCAGTCTCCTGCCAACAATCCCAAGGGTTCAGATGCCCCCACCCCAATTTGCACACCGCTAGAAACGACCTTGTCATCTACATATTTTTTGGTGGCAACTATTTCATCGCCGTCAGTCCCGCTTGTTTGTGTGCCCATACGGATCTTGCCATCAACATCCAACCTTTGAAGTGGAGAGTTGGTCCCGACTCCGACATAACCGCTACTACCGTTTACAGAAACCCGGTCCTGATAACCGGTCCTAATTCTAAAATCGGAAGCCGTTATTGTTCCCATGAGTCCTATGGATGCACCCGCTTCTAAAAACATTTGCATCGCTTTGTCTTGCGTTTCCAATACAAAACGATTGGTGCCGCTTCCACGTTTCATAGTGACTATATCTGCACCGGATAAAAGATCCTTACCATCTATAATCAGTGTCCCGGTAATGGTGTCTCCGGTTTTATCAACCGGTGCATATCCTATAGCCGCCAAAACATTTTGTGAGGTAACCTCAGCATCACTACCGGGCTCCCCCCGATCTCCCTTTTCCCCCGGAGGCCCCGGTGGTCCCTGTTCACCTTTCACCCCAGGCAAACCTTGCTCTCCCGGTTCCCCTTTTTCTCCCTTGGGCCCAATATCACCCTTGTCGCCTTTTGGCCCTTTTAAATCGGTGTAGACAAATTGCGTTTCATCCTCCCGCTTAACGCCCAAAGAGGTGGCCTGCCAATCGTAATTCAGACCCACTCCCGGCACCCCTTGCTCCCCTCGTTCGCCTCGTTCACCAGGTGGCCCCGAAGGTCCTTGTTCACCTGTTTGCAATAGACTTTTTTCTATTAGCGGTAGATCAAATTCTTTTTTCACCCGTTCCACCAAGGTGGGGATGTTGCTGCCAAAGGTTACCTTAAGCTGAAACCCGGCGGGCTCATAGATTTCCGTTACCTCAGTAATCCGGCTGTCAAGGGTCACACCCCATTTTTTGTTTTGTATGGTGACCACATCACCTAAATTCCAATCCACACCATACTTATAAGGGCCCCTGGTTAAAATCTCTGTATCGAAGGTCAAGACCGGGGCAACCTCGGCTAATTTTTGCCAACCTCGTTCGGGAAGATCCTCTGCTGCCTCAATGTCCCGGGCATCTACAAAGACTTCTAGGCGCTCAAGCCCCGTTAAATCTTCACCCACCTCCGCTATTTCCCGCGCCGCACCCTCCCCCTGACCGCCCACATAGGCCAGGTTTTTGTATCCCAGATCACTTTCCACAAAGGTCTGTTCCTGGATCACGTCAAAATCCGCAGAAAAGATGACCGGCGGGTTTTCGATTTGCTCGGCGGCTAAGTTACGCCCTACCCTGACATCAAATATCCACCGCTGATTTTGCCAATCAAGGGTTAAATCCCAGCCCAGGCCCGATACTAGGGAAAGTCTCTCCAGTTCCTCGTCAAGGGGTTTGTACCTGCTTTGATAAACGAGCTTCCCCCCACGTTCCTGATCGGCGGCCACTATCAAATTAGGGATGATTCGCCGTGGATCGGTAGGGGTGATGCAATTGCGGGTAATATAGCCTTTCATAATCGTTTCGGCCGTACCGTTTATTCGGTCGTAACCATAACCGACAGGGGGAATGGTGATCCTGCGGCCAAGGATTACAGACAGGCTAGCCCCCTTGACCATCACCTGTTCGTCCCCCTTGCCACCAGGGCCTTGGCGCAGTTCCCGGTGAAGGATGATGCCTACCTTCCCTTTGTTGATTATAAGCCTTCCTTTCTGCAAAGAATTTGCCGCCTGTTTATGGGCGTTTATATTAATCTCAAATTCCCCCGCCTTATGCCAGCGCCGAGTCCAAAGAAGGCTCTCGTAATCGTCTATTTCCCCTATAAAGTTAAACTTTGTGTCGATAACCCTGATCGGCATCTACTACACCACCTTGAACCATAAATCCCCGGCTTCTATCTCCGGCGGCTCACTTTCACCGATCATTACCCGGATGCCTAGTGTCTCCTGCACACTTTCAAACCAGGATAGCCAGTTAGCCTCTATACCCGTTAAGGTTTGATTCCAAACCGCCCACATTTCCTGAGCCGGTATCTCAATCAAAGAGGAGACTAAACCGCAGGCATCGGTTAATCGTTCATCGGTGATATCCTTTGCCGACAGGCCGCTTACGCCGTGTTTAACAAGAACCCGGGCCAGCCCCAACTCCTTTAAATTACTAGCCTCCTCCAAGGCCGGTGCCACCGGGGTACTGGAAAACTGCCCGGTTTTAACGGTTACCCTAATCTCCCGGGCCACCTCGTCAAAGCGAAGCACCACCCGATCCAGGCGGTCCAAGACGGTATCCGGCGGTTCCAGTTCAAAAGTCAGGGGGGCATCATTGTGATACATATAGCCCCGAATAAAGGCGTAGCCGGGGGCAACCTCCACCCCCAAACCTGCACCGGGCGATACCTTTAGCCCTGCTTTGCCATCCTCCGTATAAAGACCATCGCTTAAAAAGCAGGAAAAGTATTCAGCAAAATCAGCGGCCAAATACTCCCGCACATCCTCCACCATGGAATTGAAAAATCGGTAATGTTCAGCCATCCTCACACCCCCACATACCTATTCCGGTAACTGATCACCACTGCCGCCGGTTCCGTGGGCTCATCGCTTGAGTACTCCACGATGTTATCTCCCGGCCGAAGCTGCCAAAAGACGCTGTTTAGATCGATATAGTGAAAGGCATTCACCCCGTTTATCTCCACCCGCTTGGCCCCAAAATCCGTGGTTACCAGCAGGGTATCGCCCAAGGAAAGGTTTCTTTGCACCTGGATATACTCGCCGGTGGTCCGGTTTTCTATTTTGGGGTTGGTGGCCGGGCCTTGAAACTCAATTTTCACCGGGGTTTCGACATCCCCCATATTGACGACATTTATAACCGGCAGCCCCTTCATGGCAAAACGGGATGGTAAAAGTAAGGGAAAGGTCATCCCCCCAATCCAAGTAACAATTTCCCGGCTCTCCGTAAACTGATCTAGCCAGAAGGGTTGGTGACAGATTAGATGCAGCAAGAATTTCTGATAATAATGGCCCCGGCGTCCCTTACCCCCGGGAAATACCGGTGTGCTCTCTGCCATCCCCGTAATCTTTTTAACTTTTTCCCCTTGCCGATAAATGATCACTACCTCACCCAATTTGGGGTTTAGCACCCTTTGCAGCTTTCTTCTGGCCGCCGGCAATGCCTCAGGGTTGCCTTTGGCAATAATTGTGCCTTCCATGCTTAAAGCCCGGTTCTCCAAGGTGTTGTCAATATAGGTAGAGCCGTCTTGGTAGGGAGCCTTTTGACTTTCGATGCCTACTTCCACCTCACCTAGACCCTCGATTTTTTCCAAGAAAAAAGGGCCCCGACGGCCCAAACAAATACTCTCTCCATTTTGGTTGGTTATTGTAATATCCTCCACCGGCTCACCTCCTACCATTCTAAAGCCAGTTGCCGGAAGCGTTTTTAATCCTGCGGGCGGTCTCCGCCGGGCTTAGGGGAGCAGGGCTATTAATGGTAATATGCTGGATGATATCCCCTTCCTTCTTTAAGATTTCTTTGGTTTCCCGGTCACTGTAGATTTTGCTTCCCCGGGTAGGGCCACCAGCTCCGGACCCAGCTCCCCCACCATGGTCAGCCCGCCGGGGAAGAAGGAGGTGCCGCTAAAATTAGCCGCCGGGTGCGTCCCCGCTAACGGTGGAAACTACCCGGGTGATGGATTCCCTGATGTTTTGAACGATACTAAAGACTTTTTCCTTCACACTGGTGGCATTCCATTCCTTGATACTTTTCAATAGCCCCACCGATGGCGCTTTTTACCTTACCCAGACTGTTCACCACCGACTCTTTCACGCTCTCCCAGGTTTCTGCTGCCTTGGTTTTCGTTTCTTCCCAAATGTTAATAAGATTGGTCTTTAAGGCTCCCCACTTTTCAGCGCTAATCACCCTGATCTCTTCCCAACGGTTTTTTACATCTTCTTTGATGGCCCGGGCCTTGGCGGCGATATCAGATTTCATTACCTGCCATTTGCTCTTAATTTCTCCGGTCTCCCATCCACCTGACTGACGTGTTCCTTGGCCTGAGCTTTGGCTTCTGCTATCACCCGCTGGTGCATCTCCTCGGCCCGACTTATGGATTCATCTTTTTGCCGGGTAGCCTCCTTAATCAATTTATCCGCCTGTTCCTGGGAGATAGTCCCCGCCTCGTCCCCTTTGGCGAATGATCTCCTTGATCACCTCGTTGTATTGCTCCTCGGCGGCTTCTATGGCTTTGTCCTTTTGCTCCACACTGTTTTTAACCACCTCGGCTGCTTGCAAGGCGGACATCCTCCCGGCATGCTCCTTCATGCGCTCCATGATGGCCTTGGCCTCGATTTCATTTTCGCTTAACACCCTGATCCCCGTATCCACCATCTCTTGTTGGATGGTGTTTATTTCCTCTTGCTCAGCCCGGGTCAAGGCCTTTTTCTCAGCGGAGGCCGTGTCCAGTATCTCCTTAATCCGCGCTTCCCCATCGGCTATGCTCTTTTTTCTATCCTCATAGCCCTTTTGCATGTTACCTAAAATTTCATTTTGTTCTTCTCTGGACAAACCGGTGCTGCTATGAACAAAGCTTTCAATTTTAGCTAGGGATTCCTGGTGGTGTTTATCTAGGCCCGCTTGCACCTGCTCGGCCATCTTGGAGAAATTGCCGGATATAGTTTCGGCCATCTCCGCGGTAACTTCACCGGCGCTCCAAGAGAGTTCTTTTAAAGCCAAGCTGGCTTCATCGTTTAATTCTAAGAAACCACCGACCGCTTTTCGGTCGCCTCTGAAATTTCACCTCCAAAAAGCTGAACCGCCGGGATGCTGTCTTTTTGCAGATGTTTATATAAAGCTACACCCGCTGCCGTCAGCCCGGCTATGGCCGCCACCGCCAGTCCTACCGGCCCGTCAAGACCGTAAAGGCCGTGGCCAAGGCTCCTACCGCCGGAGTAGCCGCCGCCGCTCCCGTGGTAACTACGGCAATCGCTCCGGAAACGGTGGAAAGGGCCCCCATCACGGAGCCGATAACAGTAAACAGCTTACCCCAATAAGAAGAAGCGGTCCGATGGCGGCGGCCAGGGCAGCCACCTTAACGATGGTTTCCTGGGTAGCCGGGCTAAGATTGGCAAACCAGTCCACCGCCTTTTGCAGCGTCCCCACCAGACTTTGGAGATGGGGGATCAGCAGTTCAAAGATCTGAATGCCTACCCCTTCCAGGGCGGACTTAAGTTTGGTTAGGCCCCCTTGCAGGTTATCTTCCATGATTTCAGCATCTCTTTAGCGGTGCCGCTGTAGTTTCTAGTGGCGCTGGTCAGCTTCTTGTAATCTTCCTCGCTGGCATTGATGATGGAAAGCATCCCGCCATAGCCTGTTTGCCAAAGATGGTGGCCGCTTCCTGGGCCTGCTGCTCCTCGTAAGCCCGGCAAACTTTTCCCTTAATTCATCCATGACGTCCTTGAGGGAAGCAGCTCACCTTGGGCATCAGTGATGGATAGGCTTAGGCGCTTCATGGCCGCCTGCATCTTGTCGGTGGGATTGCAGGTTGGTGATAGCGCCCCTTAAGGTAGTGCCTGCTTGCGACCCTTTAATCCCCGCATTGGCCTTAAACCTAGGGCCAGCGCTGCGTCCTCCGCACTGTAGCCCAGGGAGCCAAAAAGGGGCGCCACATGCTTAAATGATTCGCCCAGCAGACTAACATTGGTATTGCTGTTGGAGGATGCACTGGCCAAAAGATCGGCAAATTCGCCGGCCTGTTTTGCTTCCAGGCCAAAGGCGGTTAAGGCATCGGTGACGATATCCGAAACCCGGCCTAAATCTTCTCCGGAGGCAGCGGCCAGCATCATCACCCCTTCAAGCCCGTCTAACATCTGGGATGTTTCCCAGCCGGCCATAGCCATATATTTTAAGCCCTCACCTGGCCTCGGTCGCACTGAACTTGGTGCTGGCACCCATCTCCGCCGCTTTTTCCCTGAGCCTTTCTAGGTCTGCGCCAGTAGCGCCGCTGATGGCTTGCACCTCGCTCATCCCCGCTTCAAAGTCCGAACCCACCTTGACTGCCGCCGCCCCAAGGCCTACCAAGGGTGTCGTTAACTTGAGACTGAGGTTTTTACCCACTGTCTGCATTTTGCTGCCGATATCCTTAAACTTTTGCCCGGCAGTTTCCAGGCTCTGGCTGAATTTATGCCAAACGGAGGATTGTAGCTCGATCTCTTTATTGATCGTTTTCAGATCCCGTTCCATGTAAGCGAGCTGGGTCTTGGCTTTGTTAAGCTTTATTTCCAGATCCTCGGTAGCCTTAGCGTCAGCCCCTTT
>JBMNMN010000017.1:0-33285 GCA_050953365.1 Anaerovoracaceae bacterium
GAATGGCTATGGCAATGGCGCCGGTGAGCATTAGCGTTTCGGTGCCGATTTGTGCCGTGGCCAGCAAATCTTCTTTAAGCAGAGACAGCATGGTTTATACATACCGGCTCCGGGCACCAGCGGAAGGATTCCGGGAATGGTAAAAATAAGGGAGGCCTCCTTGAAAACTCTGGCAAAAAGCTCGCCGAATGCGGCAACAAGGCAGGAAGCGATAAAACCGGAAATAACTACGGACTGTCCTGCCTGCAACAAGTATTGAAAGAGCAGCCAGCCGCAGGCGCCGGTAAATCCAGCAAAGAAGATGTGGCGATGGGGTATGTTGAAGATCAGGGTGAATCCTGCCGTTGCTCCAAAGGCAAAAAGAAACTGCAGAAACAGACTCATATGGCACCTCCTGCAGAAACCCAAATAAACAGCACAACTCCAACACCCGAGGCTATGGAGATGGCGGTTAATGCGGCTTCCATAGCCCTGGCGCTTCCGGCAAGAAGATCCCCTGCAAGAGAGTCGCGCATGGCATTGGTGAAGGCTAAACCGGGTAGAAAAATCATCAGAGAACCGACGATCATGGCGTCCGTATTGTAAGCCAGCCCGCCGGCGGTAAATAAAAGCGCTGCTAATGCAATCAGGGCGCAAACTGTAAAGTTGCGGAGAAAGAGGTTGAAGCGGTATTTGTCCAACAAATGTCCGAAGGCGAAAGCAATGGCTCCGATAGCCAGGGAACAGCCGAACTCCCGATACCCGGCTCCCAGCATCAGGGTGAAAAATGAGGCCACAAGGGCGCCGCCCAGAACCTGAAGAGGGAAGGTGTATTTTGCTTCTCCGGAAATGCGCTCCAGGCGCTCCTTCGCTTCGCTGATAGAAGTGGGGTTTGCCGCAAGATTTCGAGAAAAATCATTGACCATGGAAATCCTGTCCAGGTCCACGGAGACTCTGCGTATGCGCTTAATAATGGTGTAAGGCTTTTCCGTCGCCTCCGGAATCCAAGGAAATAAAAATTCCTGTGGTGGTGGCGAAAACCTCTATATAAGGGATGCCGTACGCCTTGCAAATTCGAGTAACCGTGTCTTCGACACGGTAGATCTCCGAACCGCTCATCAGCATAATCTCTCCTGCCCGCAAGGCAAGCATCAAAACGTTTTTCTCGATGGGGTTTATCATCATACGCTCCCTGTTTAAAGGTTTCGAAACTGGCGCATTAAGCACCCCAAACCATCCCAAATGCAGGATTAAGTACATAATACCATAAAGTTGACGCCTGGAGACAGAGCCTATATAATATTTTTGTAATAAACCACACGGCAGCTATCCATTTTGTATATAGAAAAGGCTTGCGGTAGCGAAAAGCCATGCTTTTCTAAGTCCCGAGCGGATCCTACATATAAAACTGGAGGACAATCGGCCGATGCAAAACGAATAAGCATCGGTGGTCTGTTTGCCCATCTTTTATTTGTATATGAAAGGAAAAGCGAAATGGAAAGAATGGTTGGAACGGTTGTAAGAGGACTTAGAGCTCCCATTGTCCGTCAAGGCGACGACCTGGAAAAATTGTGATAGATACGTTGATGAAGACCTTCGAAACGGAAGGTTTCGAGCCAAGAGACAAGGATGTTCTCTGTATAACGGAGGCAGTTGTTGCGCGGGCATTCGGCAATTACGCTACTGTAGATCAGTTGGCGGCGGATGTAAAGCAGAAATTCAAAACAAAAACCATCGGCGTGATATTTCCCATCCTCAGCAGGAATCGGTTTGCTGTTTGTCTAAAAGGAATCGCTAGAGGCGTCGATAAAATTTATCTCATGCTCAGCTATCCGGGGGATGAAGTGGGCAATCAGCTGGTGGACCTGGACCTGCTGGATGAAAAGGGTGTAAATCCCTATAGCGATGTTTTGACGCAGGAGCAATTCGAAAGCATGTTCGGTAAATCGAAACATACCTTTACCGGCATGGATTATGTTTCATATTACAGGGAGATCATTGAAAACGAAGGAGCGGAAGTGGAAGTCATCTTCGCCAATGACCCCAGAGCGATTCTCCCTTATACAAAGACGGTGTTGGCCTGCGACATCCATAGCAGGGAAAGGACCAAACGGCTGCTGCGACAGGCCGGCGCGGAACAGGTACTTGGAATGGATGATTTACTTACCTCCTCCGTGGACGGAAGCGGCTTCAATAGCAAGTACGGAATTTTGGGATCCAATAAAGCCACAGAGGAAAGCATCAAGTTGTTTCCCGAGGATTGCTTTGATTTGGTAAACAACATTCAAAAGAAACTCTTTACCATTACGGGAAAAGAAATTGAGGTCATGGTCTACGGAGACGGCGCTTTCAAAGATCCGGTGGGCAAGATCTGGGAGCTTGCCGATCCGGTAGTATCTCCTTGCTACACAAAGGGCCTTGAGGGAACGCCCAATGAATTGAAGCTAAAATATCTTGCAGATAACGAATTTGCGCATCTTTGCGGTGACGAATTAAAAGAAGCCATCTCAAAGTGTATTGCGACAAAGGAAGAGAATCTGGGCAGCAGCATGGCGGCTCAGGGAACGACTCCCCGCCGGTTGACAGACCTGATCGGTTCTCTGTGCGACCTTACATCGGGAAGCGGGGATAAGGGAACTCCTTTTGTATACATTCAAGGATATTTTGATAACTATACCAAGTAGAAGTGTGGTAACGGTATAACGAAATGCTTTTGAAACAGGGATTTTCTCATTAATGAGAAAATCCCTGTTTTTTTAAATTAAAAATGAGAAGAATTGTCTGACAACAATTTCTTGCTGTCTCCCGTCCAAAGTGGACAAAACCCTTTAAACGCCAAATATTTCAGAATATTTTGCATAAATTTCGCGCCTTTCAATGTAGTTGGCATGAATTTTGGATTAATAATAACCGCAGGCAAGATTACTATAATTATTTAAGGAGGTATCATTTATGGCTGCAACAAAAGAAGCTGCTCTCCAAGAAGCGAAAAGAATATTGAGCTATATTGAGAGCACAGAACTTACCGATGACGAAAAGGCTCAAATTACCAAAGACTCAATCGAAAACTTCAACAACCACGTAAACCCCGGTTGGTTGGTGTACAGAAAATCCGTATCCACCGATGCTGCTTGCGTAGAGTGGACAGATACGGAAGAGCATTTCACGGACTTATATGGAAATGACTTCATTGACTGCCTTGGCGGATTCGGTATTTACACTTGCGGACACAGAAATCCTGAGATCGTAAAGTATGTGAAAGCTCAGCTTGATAAATATGCTTTACACAGCCAGGAACTTGTAGATCCTCTCAGAGGATATCTGGCGAAGTTAGTATCCATGATTACCCCCGGCGATCTGCAGTATTGCTTCTTCACCAACGGCGGTGCCGAGGCGGTGGAAATGGCTTTGAAACTGGCCAGACTGGCCACAGGCGGCAGATACTACATATCCACAGTCGGCGCATTCCACGGCAAGTCCTACGGCGCTATCTCCATGGGCGGAAAAGCTGCTTACAGAGAGGATTACCTGCCCATGATCCAGCATGTACAGCACGTGAAATACGGCGATGCGGATGCGATTGAAACAGCTATCGATAACCTGGTTACGGTGGGTGAAAAGGTTGCCGGCGTCATCATTGAACCGATTCAGGGTGAAGCAGGCGTTCAGATCCCGCCCAAGGGCTATTTGAAGAGAGTCAGAGAGATTTGCGACAAGTACGGCGTTGCTATGATCGCAGACGAAATCCAGACCGGCATGGGACGTACCGGAACCATGTGGAGATGCGAGTACGAGGATGTTACTCCGGATATCATGACCTTCGGAAAAGCCTTCGGTGGCGGCGTAATGCCCATTACAGGAATCATCGCAAGACCCAATATGTGGGTTGAAAAACTGGTAGAGAACCCCTGGATTCTTGGTTCTCCCACCTTCGGCGGCAACCCGCTCGCTTGCGCGGCAGCCATCGCTACCATCAAGTACATGCTTGAGAACGACATTCCGAAGCAGTGCAAAGAAAAAGGCGACTACTTCATGGAGAAGCTGAACGGGCTGATGGAAAAATATCCTACCGTGCTTAAGGAAGTCAGAGGCGCAGGCTTGTTGATCTGCATGGAATTCCCCGCTGCAGAAGTAGGATATGCAGTTGTTAAGGGACTCTTTGACAGACATGTCATGACGGCAGGTACTCTCGTCAATGCCAAGACTGTCCGGATCGAGCCTCCCGGGGTCATCAAATATGAGACCATTGACGTGGTTATACAGAAATTAGAGGAAGCCATCATCGATGTGAAGGCAGAATTTAAACTGTAAGAATATTCTGCAAACAGGCGATTTGCCGGTTCAAAACCCCCGCACCTAATGCGGGGGTTTTTGTTGAAATTTCAACGTTCCTGCCAGTCAGAAAATTAGAACTTTCACCAAAAGGGTATACAAATTACTATAATATGGTATAATACCTGCATACCACAATGTTGGTATGCAGAAAGGAGAAAAAAGATATGGTAAAGAAGCTATTATCTGTGTGGCTTTCAGTGACCATTGTACTTTTTTCCACCATTACCATCTATGCAGAAGAGAACGTTGAAGGACAATTTCTAAATAGAAATATTGACATCAATGGCAATAGACTTGCAAATTATTATTTAGAACATCCATTTTTTCTGTACCAGGGTTCCGCCTACGTCCCGTTAACGGAGGAGATAGGTGAAATCCTAGGCTTTTCAGTTGAAATGGATTGGGAAAGCCGCACATTAAAAATCTTAAAGAAAGAACCGACGAGGACCGGACTGCAGGAAAAGGTCCTGAAGAGCAACCTTGAAAATGTTGCAGCCGCCGTATTAAAGGATATTACCGTCCTTACAATGGCGGAGGAAGAAAAGGATATTAATGTGGACCTGGTCTTGCATGGAGTCATGCTCACGGCTGCCGACCTGGATATCGGCGGACAACTCCGGCAGATAAAAGAAAAAGCCGAATCGGAGTTTATTGAAGTACCGGAGTTAGTGGTGGATAAGCTGGATCTTGAAGAGTATCCGTTGCTCCGGGCGGGAGACGTGTTCTATCTTCCTGTTCGAGCCTTTACGGGTGAGAATTGTTTCCGTTGGGATGCCTTCTACGACGACTATTCCGGCTTGTATATCAGTACAAAGGCAGGAGTGGCCGCTACGACCTTCTTTGATAAGGAAGAGTCGGATTACAACAGAGGGCTGGTCAACTACATCCTATCCAAAAACAAAAACCTTTCTACCGGATGGGCTACCATGCTGGTCTTCCTGTTCAAACATGAAGCGGACGTCAACGGCGTGGACGAAATTCTGCTGATGGCTATGGCCGAGAAGGAAAGCACCTTCCGTTGCGATGCAGTAGGCGGAGGAGCGGGACCGGTGGGAATCATGCAAATTATGCCTAAGACCGCAGCAGGTTATGGGATTTCACGCAGTGAGCTCTTTGATCCCCATGTGAATATCGAGTTTGGTGCAAAGTATATCGGAGATAAGATAGCCCAATACGAAAACAAAACTGTGGCGCTAGCGGCATATAACCAGGGTCCGCTGGCTGTCAGCAGGGGAAGCTACAGCACCAGATATGCGAATAAGATTGCAGGGGCAGAGAATTCAATTACCAATTTCCTGGTCAAAAACGGCTACGGATTGGGAGAGTAACAGAACTGAGAAGAAATAGAATAAATAAAAGCACAATAACAGAAATCGCAGCCTTAATAAAAAGGTTGCGATTTTTGATTTACGGGTCTTTTGATAACCGCAATTTTAATTAAAAAAATAATTCTGAGGGGATATACATTGTATAAGGTGTTGTAAAGATTGCTATTATCAGCGAAACTTTTTTTCTTCTATTGTCATCTAACTCAATCAGGGGCATAACCTTTTTATAATTAAAAAGGTAAATGCATATTCCGGCCAGCATTACACCTATTGTAGTAACTGCAAAGGCTGCAGGGCTGCTCAGAGGATTGTAGGCAATGTCTGAAACATAGCCCAAAAAAAGCAATAAAAGAAGAAATCCTGCGCCGATGATGTCGGCCAGGAATCCATATGCCCATATCCGCAAAATACACTTTGTATATTTTATCTTTTTTTCAGGTATTTTATAAACAGCCAGCGCGGCAAGAAAGACAATGCTGTCAATAATAAAATTGGCAGGCAATATGATGATCCACAATAATGATGGAATTACGTAAAAGCTCCATAAAGGCAATATGATGTTATAGAGCTTTATTTCTTTTCTCATGGCTGCTCTCCTGTGCTACGAATAGGCTTTTTTAATATAATCCAGAAAACAGCCCATATCCTCTGCCGTGGGGAACATGACCCTGGCGCTGTTTGCCCTGCCTCCGCCTTTACCGCGCCAGACAGCGGCGTTGTCCTTTATGATCTTGTTGCAATCCGGCATTCCGCCGGAGAGCAGGAGCAGGGTATTTTCCTTTACGGAAACCAGGGAAAGCAACTTGCCGGACAATTCCGGCAGCAGCTTGCTCAGCGCCAGCAAATCGTCCGTCTTCAAAAGCTCGTATTTCTCTATCAATACACCGTTGAACTCGGCCAGCTTTTCCCTAATCTCTTGGGCCTTTTCCGTCAGGTACGCCTGTTTCAGTTCATACAGTTCCTGTCGCACCTCGCCGTTTTTTTGTTCCCGCAGCTGAATTTTGGCCATAAGCGTTTCCGCGTCCGCGGAGTAGTGCCTGCAAAGGCTTTTAATAAGATCGGCCTCCGAGCGGCAGTTTTCAAGGGCATTGGGGCCCGCGTCAAAGGTAATGCGTGTCATGCCTTTATAGTTATCCCAGCGGTAGATCTTAATGAGGCCCACTTCGCCGGTTCTGCGGGGATGGGTACCGCAGCAGGCCACGCAGCCGGCGGCTTTACTCTCATCGCCCACGCAAACCAGGACGATGTCTTCTTCAATGGCCAGCGCTTTCCGCATGGGAAGTCCCTCTGCTTCTTCTTTGCGCTTAAAATAACGCGTAGTGACGGGCAGGTTATCCCAAACCATCCGGTTGGCTTCCCATTCGGCCCTTCGCATCATCTCATCGGTCATCTGTGTAAATTCCGGATTTTCCTCCAGGTTGATGTCAATGGTCATATAATCCGTTCCCATGTGGAAGCCTCTGTTGACACCTCCGTACAGTTCATAAAACGCAGCGGAGAGAATATGCTCGCCGCAGTGCCGCTGCATATGGGAAAAACGCCTGTTCCAGTCCAACCGGCATTGCACCGCCGCTCCCGTCAATTCATGCAGGATTTCTTTTGCGGCGGTTGTCCCGGCATCCGGATTTATCTTCAATTGGTGATAAACGATGCCCTCTTTTTCGAATGCATATACCAGTTCAAAAGTTCCGGATGTTCCGGAAATCTGGCCCAGGTCGGAGGGTTGTCCGCCGCCTTCGGGAAAGAAAACAGTCTGGTCCAGGACCAAACAGAACGTATCGCTTTCATCGATTCCGCCTAATTTGGCTATTTCCTTCTCATCGGTAATCACCGCCACAATCCTGCTGTCGCATGATTTTAGATAGGGATCCTGCTGGTACAATTTTATCGTTCTGCCCATTTTAATACCTCTTGATTGATTTCATGGAAAAAACGGCGTGACCGTCTTCAACTTGCCCTAAAAATTAGGATGTGCGATCCATACTTGTTTTAAGTATAGCATGGATGGCGACCTTGGTGTATAATGAAAAACAGTACTGGTTTGCTGTGCGTCTTTAATATTGTCATACTAACTTGTCCTCCTGCATAAAATGTGGCAGGATTCGGCGCGGTGCCGCGGCCGACGAATGCAAGTATTCTGCAGAGATTGCAGGGTACCGGGGGAGGATGGGATATGGTGAACGGGTGGAAATGGGCTTTTGGAGCAATCGCTACTTTGCTGGTCATAGCAATCGTGATATTGATCACTCCCATGCAATTGGAAATTCTGGCTATGAAATCCCTGTCGAAAGACGATGTGCTGCTGCTGGATCCGGGTCACGGCGGAGTTGACGGGGGCGCAGAAAGCGCCACGGGGGTATGCGAAAAGCATATTAATTTGAACATTGCCCTAAAGATACGTCAAATGGCGGAAGGGGACGGCTGGACCGTTGTCATGACCCGGGAGGAGGATGTGGGCCTATATCCGGATAAGAACAGGCAGAGCATTCGCAGCTTGAAAACGGAAGACCTGCTGGCGAGGAAGAAAATCATTGAAGAAGTCAAGCCTTTAGTGGCAGTCAGCATTCACCTTAACAGCTTTAAACAGGATCCCGGTGTGCGTGGGGCTCAAACCTTTTATCCCGGATGCGGAGAACAGAGCATTCAAGACCAAAGCAAACGATTGGCCGAAGCCATCCAGGCCAATTTGATCGAAGGGCTTTCCGACGGCACCGATCGGGCAGCTTTAGCCAAACGGGATGTTCTGCTGTTTAAAAATCCTGTGGTGCCCATTGTCATTGTCGAATGTGGCTTTCTTTCTAACCGGGAGGAGGCAGCTCTGCTGAGCCGGGATGAATATCAGCGTAAAATAGCGGAGTGCATCTACCGCGGAATTATGGAATATACAGGAAAAGAAGGGAAACCGCCTCTTCAGATTATCGATAATCGCGGGTAGTATTTGCAGGGTTTGAATAAAATGAGAACAGCCTGTGGATAACTTTTTCCTGTTATTTGAAATTATAGGCGAAGAGTGCTGAATTTCAATGTTATAAGGCTTTTTTATTATCCACAAGCCCCCGTGAATAACTTTGTATACAATATTTTTTTCGTGTGGAAAAGTGACAAAAAGCTTTATATTTCGACATTGTTATAATGTTGAAATATGTTCGCAAACATCCAAACATTAGTTAACATAATACTACTGCTTGCCGCTTCGCCGCTACTGACCATATAGGAATGCTGTTTGATATGTTGTAGGATATAATGCAAGGCCAAAGAAAGGACAAGCCATGTTAAAAGAACATATTATCTACAAAGAAGATCTGCCGGTGAACTGTTCTATTATGAACATTGACGAGTATCCCATCCATTTCCACAACGATCTGGAAGTGGTATACGTTCTGCAGGGGAGCGTAAGGCTGAAGAACGGTTACTATACCTATGACATGGAAGAAGGAGATATATATATACTCAACGATAGAGAAATTCACAGCTATTATCGCCTGGACGAGTCCAATGTGGTTCTTATCTTACAGTTAAACCTTTCCTACTTTGCCCGATATTATGAAATCCTTCGAAACAGTTTCTTTGTAACCGATATGAATGGCGCCGAAGACGAAAGTGTCGAGGAGTTGCAGGAATTGCTTGCCCGGATCGCTTTGGAAACTCTCAAAGGCAAGCAGGGTTACGAGAAGAGAGTTGTGGAGCTTGCCCATGTGCTGATCGATTGTTTGATACAGAATTTCCAATTCTTTGTAATGGAGAACGGCAAGTTTGTCCATGAACCGAGAAATAAGGGGAACGAGTTTCTTGCCAGTCGTCTAAACCGAATTACCGAATATATGTATGAAAACTACAACCGCCGTCTCACATTGACGGAAATTGCCGAAAGAGAGCATTTAAGCATTTATTACCTCTCGCATTTCATTAAAGAGGCCACCGGCCTCAGCTTCCAGGAGTTCCTTAATTTTATCCGGGTGGAAGAGTCGGAAAAGCTGCTTTTGGGCACGGACAAAAAAATCAGTACGATTTCCATGGAGTCGGGATTTTCGGCGGTTCGGTATTATCTGAAATATTTCACAAAGTGGTTCGGTATGCATCCGGCGGAATATCGGAAGAAATATACCGGGCGTGTACGGAGCAGGAACACCATGGGCCGCTTCACTTTGTTAACGGGTAAGCAGGCAGAAGACTTACTGCGCAGCCATGTGGAGGATATTTTTGATGTGGTCCGAAGCGACAAGATCAAAGTTGTGTCGGTGGAGTTTGACACGGAGGAGGTTTCTTGGAGAAAAAGCAGTCTCTATGATACGTTTACGTCGCTGATGGCCTGCGAATATATGAAGCCCATGGCGGAGGTGTTTGGTTCCATAAAGGTGCGTGAGGAGGATTTTGTGGCCGGAGATCCGGGCTATATCATTATGCGGCACACTGCAGGGGGTCACGGCACTCCCCCGAGTTACAATATTTTCTTCTACAATTTCAGCGAAAAGTTAGTGAAAACCCCTCCGACGCTTCTGACGCAGAGCATTACGGAAGAAGAAATCAGACAATATGATAAGCAGATGGAGTTTTTTATTCGATTTGCGGGGCTTAACGGCCAATTTCGCATTGCCCGCTGCCGATTCACAAAAGAAGCCATTTTGGCCAGATACAATCGGCTATGCAACGGAAAAAGAAAAGCGAACAATCGAGAAAATCTTGTAAGAGGCTGGATGGAGTCTCCTGTGATTTCCGTAGATATTGTGACGGCTTCTCAGACTTTGAATGTGAAGACGCAGCAGCCGGGGAGCAGCATGGAACTGGTCATAATCGATCCTGTAAAATAGGATTTTAAATAAGTTTGTTTGAGATGGGCGGCTCTGCAGGGGGCAGGTGGATCTGAGGATTGCTTTGTGGTTGTAAGACCGAATATGTAAGCATAACAGCAAATCAGTACTTTTTTTGAGCAAATATATAATTGAATATTCTGAATTAATATAGTAGGCTGAAGTTAATAGACGGTAGCTATCATATGCGTGAAATTTTTTGAAAATTCGGGCATTATTCTGTCGATAAGAGTCGAAAAACCTTTCGCGATTTTGGCAGAATACCGAAGGATATGTTACCAATCCTAATTATTTATTATATCGCAGGGAGGGATTAATATGGACATGAGGCTGTTAATTATCGGTACCGGTGGTGTTGGTACATCTGTAGCAAAGATCATCAAAAGAGCCGGAAAAGAAGGCGAATGGGCGCAGAAAGTAGTTCTTTCTGACTACAATGTGGCCAGAGCGGAAACTGTTGCAAAAGATGTAAATGATCCTCGCTTTGTTCCGGAAAAGATCGACGCCAGAGATCCCGAAAGCATCAAAGCAGTGGTTAAGAAACACGACATCACTTGGGTTCTCAATACGGTTGAGCCGGAATTCAACGAGACCATCTTTGACACTTGCTATGAGTTAGGTATCGGTTACATGGACTGCGCCATGACGCTGAGCAAGAGACATCCCGAAAAGCCTTTCGAACTGGCGCATATCAAGCTGGGCGACTATCAGTTTGAGAGACATGAAGCATGGAAAGAAAAGGGTATCATGGCTCTGGTCGGCTCCGGCGTAGAACCCGGAATGGCGGACGTATTTGCCGCATATGCGCAGAAGCATCTCTTTGACGAGATCGATGAAGTCAACGTAAGAGACGGCGACAACTATGAGATCCCGGGATACGAAGGCGTTGCCTTTGGATTCTCCGTATGGACCACTATCGAAGAGTGCCTGAATCCGCCTGTGGTTTGGGAAAAAGGAAAGGGCTGGTTCACCACAGAGAACTTCTCCGAGCCTGAAATTTTCAGCTTCCCCGGTGGCATCGGCGATATCGAAGTTATCAACGTAGAGCATGAAGAAGTCATGCTTGTACCCAGAGTAATCGATTGCAACAGAGTTACATTTAAATACGGAGTTCCTCGCGAGATGAGACAACTGCTTCTGAACCTGCGTGATGTGGGCATGGCAGAGGCCGAAAAGAAGATCAAGGTAGGCGATGCTGAGATCGCTCCCAGAGACTTCCTCGTAAAGGTTGTTCCCGATCCTCAGGAAGTATCCAAGAACATGATCGGAAAAGGCTGCGCCGGTACTTGGGTTACCGGAACGAAAGACGGCCTGAGAAGATCCGTTTACCTCTATCAGATTGCGGACAACCAAGAATGCATGGCCAAGTACGGAACCAACTCCGTTGTGGCTCAGACCGCTGTAAGCCCGGTCATCATGCTGGAACTCATCGCAAAGGACATCTGGTATCTTGACGGCGTACACGGCCCCGAGTCCTTCGATCCGGATCCCTATGTAGAGAGACTTGCCAAGTACGAGTTCCCCGCAGGATTGGAAGAGAAAGATTCCGAATATGCAGAGATGCTGCATCAGAAAGCATTGTTGGCTGCAAAATAAAGCGGGCAATCAGACTTAGCTTCGCATTTCATATCCATACAAAGAACTGCCTCGGGCGACCCGGGGCAGTTCTTTGTTGCAGAGCTTTTATTTTTTTCATTCCGACTGCATGGAGTCCGTAAACAGCCGGTCGAAAACTTCGCGGTTGATTCGTTTGACCGGCGCCCCGGAAATATTTGAACAGACGGTGACGGATACGTCAAGCTCAGGGCAGACCCAGAAGCTTGCGCGGAAACCGTCGTCGTTTCCTTCGTGACCGAAGAGGAAATAGCCTTTCTGCTCCCGGCGGAACCAGGAAAGTCCGATTCTTTCTCCGTTGTTCGGAACGATGGAATGCTCCCTCCAAGCCTCTTCAAAAGTGGCGGGTTTCAGTATTTTTTGCCTGAGAACCGCTTTTGCCCATATTGCCATGTCCTCTAAATTGGACGTAAGAGTGGAGCTGGGGCCATGGGCCCGATTGTAAGGGAAGTGCTTCACGATGGCAAATCGGTTGTCTTCGGTCTTTTCGTGAGGGGCGCAGACGTCATCCATGCTGCGCCGGAAGGTAAGCAGCTCCGAATGAGCCATTCCAAGAGGAGAGAAAATGTTCTCCGAGACGTAATCTTCAAAGCTTGTGCCGGATACGGCGGCGATAACGGCTCCCAAAATCTCGTATCCGATATTGCTGTAGGCAAACTTGCCCTCTTCCGGATCGAAGAGAAGGCGCCCCTCCCGGACCTCTTCGGATAATACGTAGCGCAGCAGCGCGCCTTCGTCGGTTTCCGGGCTTTCCCAATGGTAGTCCTTTACATCCGGCATTCCGGATGTGTGGGAGAGGAGTTGGCGGAGAGTAATTCGACGATATCGATCGTCGGCCATACGGAATTGCGGCAGATAAACGATCAATCGCTCATCCGGATTCAGCAAGCCCTTTTCCCAAAGCTGCAAAATGGCGGTGGAGACGAAAAGCTTGGTAACGGAGGCCATATGAAAGATGTGATGCCGCTTTAACGGGGATTTTGTCAGGGCATTTTGCCAACCCAGTGAAGAATAATAGTCACGGTCTCCGATTCCCACGTGGACCGCCAGTCCCGGCAGATCGTAATAATACAGAGCCTTTTCCAGATAGGCGTCCAGTTCAGCGAAATTCACATTGCTAAGCATTTAAATACTCCTTATACTATTATAATAAAGCGATTATAGGCATTAAAACATCAGCGCAAGTCGTTGCGACTGTTTGCTGCGCAATGCTATTATATCATAGAAACATTGGCGGAAACAAACAACTGCCTGTTTCCGTGACCGCAATACAAGGAGGAATCAATGCAGTACAGGACATTTAATCCGTCGGGGGAAAAAGTATCCCTTTTAGGGTTGGGAACCATGCGTCTTCCCGTAACAGGACGGGACGAGACGGTTATTGATGAAGAAAAAGCTATTGAATTAATACGTTATGCCATCGATAGCGGTATAAATTATGTTGACACAGCCTATATGTATCACGGCGGTAACAGCGAGGTGATTTTAGGTAAGGCTCTGAAAGACGGCTATCGTGAAAAGGTATTCCTTGCCGACAAGATGCCAATATGGCTTGCGAAAAATGCGGGAGGATTTGAAACGCTTTTTGAAGAGCAGTTCCGGCGCCTTGGTGTGGAACACATCGATTTCTATTTGGTCCATAATCTGACGAAAGGTTTATGGAAAGAAGTGAAGGATCAGAAGGTGATGTCCTTTTTAGACAGGATGAAAGCCGAAGGCCGCATCGGGAAAATAGGGTTCTCATTCCATGATGAACTGGAAATATTTAAAGAGATTATAAACGATTATCCCTGGGAGTTCTGTCAGATTCAGCTGAATTTCATGGATACGGAATTGCAAGCAGGTGTGGTGGGATTGAAATATGCGGGAGAGAAGGGTCTCCCGGTCATCATTATGGAGCCGTTAAAGGGCGGTAAACTGGTAAAATCTCTACCCGAGTCCGTGGCAGCTTTATGGCAGAGCTTTCCCGTAAAAAGGACGCCGGCAGAGTGGGCTTTGCGGTGGGTGGCGGACTTCCCGGAAGTAATGACTATTCTTAGCGGAATGAGCGCGGTGGAGGAAGTGGAGGAGAACATTCGCATTCTTGAAAACGCAATGCCCGGCAGTCTTACGGAAGAAGAACAAAACCTGATACGGGACGTTTCGGCTGAATACAACAGGCTGATAAAGGCATCCTGTACGGCTTGCAAATACTGCATGCCCTGCCCTAAGGAAATCGACATCCCGGAGGTAATGGATCGGTATAATCAGTGGCATATTTATCACAGCGTCCGGGAGTCCAGGCGGCAATACGGTTTCCTAAAGAAAGGAAGCAGGCCGACGGATTGCATCGACTGCAAGGCCTGTGAGGAACAATGTCCCCAGCATCTGCCAATTTCGGATATTATGAGGGAGATGGGGAACACCTTCGGAAAATAATACAGTTTTATCGCAGCGATTGAAGGAAGTCCTCGAAATCCTCATATTCGCTTTGTATAAAGTCATAGACAATGGGCTCCTTGAATTCATATTTTGCCGTAGGCAGCAAAGATGAACCCAAGGGGCTTTTGTACAGGCGTCGTTCAATGGAGTGAATTTCTTTTAATCCGTAGGCTGCAACAATCAACTGGCCGAAATCGGAAACGTAATACAAGCCATGAACATCCTCGTTAAGGCTGAATACTTTTGCGTTGACGTGGTCGTTGTTTTTCTTGAACTCCATAAAAAGCCTGCCGTTGTCATGGTTGGTCTGCATTGCGCTGCTCACGAGGGGCAGAAACTCTTCATCAAAATCCATCGGATCCGTTAAAATTTCGTAGACCGTCACATATTCAGGCCGATTTAGCATCATAGCTGCTTCCGCAGCGGTGACTCGGAAAGAGGAACGGCGGGCGGCGGATACAACTTTGCCGTTTGATACGGTTATTTCAAGCACGACAAGTTGATACCTTCCATCCATATCGATCAATGCTTCGCAAAGGTAGGAAGCAGCACCCTGTTCGTCCGTGTATTCTTCAATGGTATTTTTGCACAAGGTAGCCGGTCTCTTCTCTGCCAGCCCTTCGAGATCTATTTCCCCCTCCATCAAATAGGAAGCGCCCTCCCAGTCTCTGGCAAAGCAGCGCATGACAAAGTAATGGATCAGATGATAGTTCGAGAGAATAGGAGTACAAATTTTGTAGATAAGGGTCTGTTTTTCCTTGGGAGACAATATTACCGGTTCCTTTAACAGGATTTCGTACTCGTTGGCGGGTTCGGGAAGGGGGACCTTTAGCTTCTTGCTTTCGGATACGAAGGATTGAAGCAGATAAAGGGCTTCCTTATGAGTGACGGAAACTTTTTTGCCGCCAAGTCCGCCGATAAGTCCTTGTTCAATAGCATCCAGCGCCAATACATCGTCGCCTTGCAGGCTTTGATACGTGTCGAGGCCGTATTCTTCCGCATCAAAATAGAAAAACTGATAAAAATCGTCCGAGATGTCAGAAGAGGAAATTTTCCAATGGATGGAGAGGGCCAATACACCCATCAGCCGCGTGTCCGTTACAAACGCTGACACAAATCGACGATTTTCGAGGGAAACTCTTACCGGCTCATCGGCTCCGCCTTTTATCAGTCTAAAATTCTGTTTTTTCAAATCAGCACTCCATGAAATAGAAATAATAGTTTGGGGATTAATGTTAAAAACAGTATACATTATTCTATGACAAAAGTGTACGATTTAATTCTGCAGTGCTGCATTTGGTGTAAACCGTATTTGATGGCGCCGGAGACCCAATTAAGCCCTGCAAATACAACTTGCCGATACAACTTACACCAAATGTTAATCCAAATGCAATTTGATAGTGTAAAATAGTTGTGGAGTTTTTAAAGGAAAGAAACAGAGATCAACTCTCCTGTGTTAAAATAGTTTCAGCAACAAAACACAAACAAGGAGGGAAGATCTCTGTGGAAACTATTGTACAACAAATCATTGCGGAATTGGGAAGAAATATTTGCAAACGGATTGAAGAAGGAGGCATATCCAATATAGATCAGTTTGCATCTGATGCCCTGGGTCTTTGCAAAGAAAGCGTTCGAGCCCTGATATCGGGAATCGTGAAGCAATTGAATGAAGAACTTAGAGCGGACAAGGCATTTCGAAAAGAGCAGGGGCTTGTTCTAAAAGAAAAAGACCGGCAAAGGAGTCTTCTGACGGAGGTAGGTCGAATCGACATAGAACGAGACTACTATTACGCAAAAGGTGCCTATGTATATCCGTTGGATTTCATAATTGGTATATACGCCTATGAACGAGTGAGTGCCAATGTGAGCGCCCGCTTGGTGGAACAATCGGCAGAGGTTTCCTATGAAAAGAGTACGAAGATAGTAACCAACGGTGAAGTGAGCCGCCAGACGGTAAAGAATAAGTTGAGAGCAGTGGGAAAACTGGAAAAGGCAGCCCCTAAAGAAAAGCGAGTCGCATCGGAACTACATATTTTTGCCGATGAAGACCACGTTCATCTACAGGAAGGTAAAAACCGCATGGTTCCATTGATTACGCTAAGTGAAGGAATTCAAGCCGTCCATAAAGGGCGAAATGTCCTGATGAATCCGGTACACTTTACCTCCACCATTCATCAAACAAAAGAGGCTTGGGAAACGGTAGGCGGGTACATCTCACAAGCTTATGAAGAAAATCAAATCGAGAGAATCTATCTTCATGGTGATGGGGCTCCATGGATCAAGCAAGGAATGGAGGAGCTTGCCGACTGTCACTATGTTATGGATGGATTTCACTTTGAGAAGCACTTAAAACAAGCGACAGCGGCCTTTCCGAAACAAAATTACCGACACCGTATAAGGCAGGCGGTTCAAGAGAAGAGCCTGGAAAAAGTGACAAGCCTCATTCGAGAAATGCTGTCTCTTTGCAAGGGACCAAAGCAAGAGAAGCGGGTTCGAAACTTCCTCCGTTATGTTGTAAACAATTGGGACGGAATTGTGCGAAGATATACAAAAGATATCATAGGTAGCTGCACAGAAGGTTTAGTAAGTCATGTGTATTCGGAGAGATTAAGCAGAAATCCTATGGGTTGGAGCGAAGCTGGTCTAAACAAGATGGCAGAACTTAGAGTCTATACAAGAAACGGTTGCAGCGTTTCAGGAAAGGATTTCAGACGACCTGAAGACGAAAAAAACAGGAGTATTCTAAAGGAGTATGGGAAAAAACGGCTACAAAATGCAATTCATGGTTGTTGGGACTGGAGTATATTCGAAAAAGAACAATACAATCCGGCAGTCAATACTGCAACACAGATCCTGATCCGGTCTTATGGTCGGCAACGGAGTTTGGTTGCATAACATCGGGAGAGTTGTCAAGCAAAAACTCCACAACAACTTGACACCGTCCTGCAATTTTGGGATGATTGACAAAAGGCGGGAAAGGGAATAATATGTTATCCGTTGAATTAAATAAAATGCCTTATCAAGAGCGGCTGAGGGATTAGGCCCTATGAAGCCCGGCAACCTGCCTGTTTTTCGGAACGGCAAAGGTGCCAAGTCCTACAGAATTTATTCTGAAAGATGAGGGGAACTGTATGTAATTTCCCTCTTCGAAAGAAGAGGTTTTTTCTTTACAGAAGCCCGGAAATGGAGGAACAAACAAATGAGAAAAATTTTATTTACATCTGAATCGGTAACGGAAGGGCATCCGGATAAGTTGTGTGATCAGATTTCTGACGCTATTTTGGATGCGGTGCTGGAACAGGACCCTTATGCCAGAGTTGCCGTTGAAACGACAGCCACCACCGGTATGGTTATGGTTATGGGTGAAATGACGACAGAGTGCTATGTAGACATCCCACGCCTGATTCGAAGCGTGATCACCGATATAGGTTATGATAGAGGCGAGTATGGATTTGATGGAAATACCTGCGCAGTGCTCACCGCCATCGACGAGCAATCGCCGGACATTGCTATCGGCGTGAACAAGGCTTTGGAATACAGAGAAGGGGCTCTTGACGACCAGTTAGATGCTATCGGCGCGGGAGACCAGGGTATCATGTTCGGCTATGCCACTAACGAGACTCCCGAACTCATGCCTATTGCTATTTCCCTTTCTCATAAGCTGGCAAAGAAATTGGCGGAGATCAGGAAATCCGGTGAGCTGCCTTATTTGAGGCCGGACGGGAAAACTCAGGTAACGGTGGAATATGAAGATAAGAAAGTGGTTCGTGTCGATACGGTGCTGATTTCTGCGCAGCACGACCCGGATGTGACCCAGGAACAGATTCGAAACGACCTTATTGCTAAGGTAATTAAGCCGGTGATTCCGAAAGAGCTGCTGACTGAAGAGACGAAGTATTTTATCAATCCTACCGGACGGTTTGTCATAGGCGGTCCCCACGGTGATTCGGGGCTTACGGGCAGAAAGATCATCGTGGACACATACGGTGGTTATGGTAAGCACGGAGGCGGTTGTTTTTCCGGAAAGGATCCTACGAAGGTAGACCGGTCCGCCGCATATATGGCCCGCTATATTGCAAAAAACATTGTGGCTGCGGGGCTGGCGGACGAATGTGAAGTGCAGTTTGCTTATGCCATAGGTGTTGCAAAGCCGGTTTCCATCTTTGTGGACAGCTTTGGAACCGGTAAAATATCCGACGAAAAGTTGGCTGAAATTGTGGAGGCTAATTTTGACTTTCGCCCTGCAGCCATCATTCGGGATCTGGATCTCAGGCGTCCTATTTATCGCCAACTGGCAGCCTACGGCCACTTCGGGCGGCCCGAGCTGGATCTGCCCTGGGAACGGACGGATAAGGCGGAATTATTGAGAGCCGAGGCGCAAAAATTAGCCGAATAAATATACTATTTATGCCACACTTTATGCGACACTATGCGGCTGAAGAAACCCGAAGCAGACGGTTCGAATATACTATGATATGAAGATTTTGTGGGCATAGAGCAACGAAGAGCGGATGTTGGGAATTTGAGTATTTATATTGACCGCAACCGCACTTTATAATAAAATAAACGGCAAATCAAAAAAACAGAGGGACATTCTATGGGAATAATTGTTTCTAAATTCGGAGGAAGCTCCGTAGCCGACGGAATTCAGTTGGCCAAACTTAAAAAAATAATCGAACAGAATGATGAGAGAAAATATGTGATTGTATCGGCTCCGGGAAAACGATTTGAACAGGACAACAAAGTCACGGACCTGCTTTACTTATGCAAAGCCCATATTGACCACAATGTGGATTATAAACAGATTTTCCAGGTGGTTTGCGACCGGTTCCTGGCGCTTAAAATGAACCTGAATATCGATGTGGATCTGGATAAGGAATTCGCCGAGATCGATAGAAAGTTACAAAGCAATGCCAGCGAAGACTATATTGCAAGCCGGGGAGAGTATCTGACGGCTCTGGTTGTTTCGGCTTATCTGGGCTATGATTTCGTAGATACGGCCGGTTTGATTTGTTTCGATGAGAGAGGCAAACTCCTGGATGATGAAACAAACAGAAGATTGTCGGAAGAAATTCTCAAACATGAGAGAGCCGTAATTCCCGGTTTTTACGGAAGCAAACCTGACGGAAGCATTAAGACCTTTTCCAGAGGAGGCTCCGATATAACGGGTTCATTGGTGGCGCGGGCAGTAAAGGCAGACGTCTACGAAAACTGGACGGATGTGTCCGGTTTCATGGTGGCGGACCCGAGGATCGTAAAGAATCCGAAATGGATTGACACGGTTTCCTATAAGGAATTGAGAGAGCTTTCTTACATGGGCGCTTCCGTTTTGCATGAGGATGCCATCTATCCGGTGCGCGCCAGCAACATTCCCATCAACATCCGCAACACCAACGACCCCGATCATCCGGGCACTTTGATCGTTTCCGATACCAGTGAAAAAGAGGACGATAAAATCATAACCGGCATCGCCGGTAGCAAGGATTTTGTTGTCATAGCTATTTATAAAAACATGATGAGCGCAGAGGCCGGTTTTGTGCGGCGCTGCCTGAGCATTTTGGAGGATTACGGGATTCCCGTGGAGCATTTACCCAGCGGCATTGACACCATTTCCATTGTGCTGTCGAAAAAGAAGCTCAACGGCAAACTGGAAGATATCGTTGAAGAAATGCACAGGCGCCTTTTGCCCGACAGTCTGGATGTATACGAGAATATGGCGCTGATCGCAACGGTAGGAAGAGGTATGAACCGGCGTCGCGGCGTGTCTGCGAAGCTGTTCAACGCTCTCTACCAGGCGGGTATCAATGTTCGGATGATCGACCAAGGTTCCAGCGAAATGAATATTATCGTCGGTGTAGAGAACGTGGACTTTGAGAACGCCATCCGAGCCATTTACAATGCATTCTTTGAAGAGGAAGAAGAAAGCAAAGCCTAAAAAATATGTGCTTTTACTGAAACCCTTACGGTAATCTTTACTGAAACAAGAATATTCCTTGCAAAATAAAAGATATGCATCGTGACTGAAACAAGAATATTTCTTACAAATAAAGGATACGCGTCGTAACTGAAACAAGAATATTCGTTACAAATAAAGGATACGCGTCGTAACTGAAACAAGTACAAATAAAAGATATGCATCGTGACTGAAACAAGAATATTTCTTACAAATAAAGGATACGCGTCGTAACTGAAACAAGAATATTTCTTACAAATAAAGGATACGCGTCTTGACTGAAACAAGTACAAATAAAAGATATGCATCGTGACTGAAACAAGAATATTTCTTACAAATAAAGGATACGCGTCGTAACTGAAACAAGAATATTTGTTACAAATAAATGATATGCGTCGTACAGTCGTACAGAGATACAAAGGCTGCGGGAATGACTCGCAGCCTTTCCTTTTGTCCTGCGCGGAAAGGGGGTGCTTCGTTTACCAGGTTGGTGGCAAATGAAACGTCCCCCCTGTCACCTGATTTGAGATAGTGTAAAATTAAATAGGCCCTTTTGCGCTTGATTTAGTTCAGATAGGACCTATTTTCTGCTGTTAGAAGCGGAATTCGGAGCCGAAAGGGTGGTATATAGGTCTAATACCATATTGCCGGCCGTGTTGTAACCCTACTATTTTTGATTTTATAGGTATAACCGCTCTTGATTTGACTTGAATTAAACCTATTTCTTGCCGTCGGAAGCGAAATTCGAAGCCTCAAAGGTCGGTATATAGGTTTAAAATCGTTTTGTGGGCCGTGTTGTAACCCTACTTTTCTTGATTTTATAGGCCTAATTTCACTTGGCTTGAACCGATTTAAGCCTATCTCTACGGTTGAAAGCGAGATTTGGGGGCATAATTTGCAAATAATAGACCTAATATCGCTGTGTTTACCATAGATTAACCCTATTGATTGACTGACTAGATATAATCTTTATCGCTTTTGCACATTACATGGACCATAGATTAACCCTATTGATTGACTGACTAAATATAATCTTTATCGCCTTTGCACATTACATGGACCATTGATTAACCCTATTAATTATTGATTGATTGACCCTATTAGTGGGCTAAACCTATTAGTTTAGTGGGCTAAATAAGAAAAGCTGTCAGGCAGAAACTATACCGCAACTTGACATGGCCCCGATTCGACTTAGAGTATAATTTTAGTTGGCAAAGAAAGAAAAAAGGAAGAGAGCAAAGCCCTCTTCCCCTCATACAAGAAGTCCTGTAAGATTGGATTTGCAGAAACAACCAACAGGAGGCTTGTATGATGAAAACCATGTTATCAGAGAAGAGACTAGACTTCAATGCTTTAGAGAAAGAGATTTTCCGAATCGGATGCGAGTATGCAGCAAGCCTGATGGAAGAAGTGCTAAAGCGGATGGATAAGCAACTTGCAGAAAGCAGGGATAAAAAGACGTATCGGCATAAGGGCAGCCGGGCTACAACATTAAAAACACTAATGGGTGAGGTTACCTATGATAGAACCGTATATGAGACAACCCTTGAAACGGGTGAAAAAGCCTGCGTTTACCTGTTGGATGAAGTGTTGAAAATGGCTACCTTTGGGAAAGTGACAAGGAATCTCGCAACAAGGATCGCCGAGAGTGTAAGTGTCTGTTCTTACCGGGAAACAGCGGATAAAGTGAGCAGCATGACAGGGCAAGCAATTAGCCACGGAGGTGCCTGGAATGTGATACAGGACTTGGGCGAGAAGCTAGAGAAAGTAGAGAAAGCCGAAGCGCAGAAGGCGGAAAAAGGTGAAGGAAAAGGTGAGATAACCACAGCCATACTGTTTGAAGAAGCGGATGGCGTTTGGATCAATATGCAGGGGAAAGACCGTCCGGAAAATGCAAGGAAACGTGAGATGAAGATGGCAGTAGCCTATGATGGATGGGAAAAGGAGTCGGAAAGACGTTATGCCCTGCGAAACAAGATAATGGTTTGCGGCTTCGAAGATGCAGGATCCTTTCAAAAAAAGAAGGAAGGAGCCATCGCTTCCGTATTCAACACCGATGAAATTGAAATACGCATTCTAAACGGAGATGGAGGAGAGTGGATCAAGGGAGGGCTTGTGGATGAAGATGTACATTTCCAGCTGGACCCATTCCACAAGAACCGTGAGATCCTAAGGAAAGTAAAGAATGTAGAGCAGAGAAAGATCATACACAAATTGCTTTCGGAAAAGAGGATTGCAGAGCTATTGCAATATTTAAGATGGATCGGGGAACAGGAAGAGGAGCCGGATGAACAGAAGAAGCTTCTGAAGCTTTATCAATACTTCAGAAGCAATCAGGAAGGTCTCATTCCCTATCAGGAAAGAGGGTTGAAACTACCATCGCCACCGGTGGGTGTAGAATACCGAAATCTTGGAACAATGGAGCACCATGTATGTGATGGTGCAGCCAAGCGGATGAAGCATCAGAAAGCCAGTTGGAGCAAGCAAGGTGCATCAAACCTAGGACGTATCTTGTGCAAGAAAGTATGTGGAAAGCTTCATCAAGCCGTAACGTCCTTATCAAAGGTGGAATTACCGGAGCGGTATACGCAAGAGATAGAGGAAATCCTAAGTGCAGCAAAAGCTCCGAAGACGGATGGGCAAGGCTATCTTTACCCAGTTAGAGGAGGCAAGCCCTTTAACAGTACATTCGTAACAAACGGCCGTAAAGCGATTATCAATCTGCTAAATGATAGAGTTAGCAGTGAACTGATTTATCGGTAAGATGGATAGCCGGCAGGCGGAAGCAAAATTACGAACAAACCAACCATACTATGGATAGTGCCGCCATGTGGACAACCTAAAAGGTTGACGCACAAGGCTTGGACAACAAAAGACACGTTGCCCACACTCTACACAATGAAGCTGCTACTGCTACCCTGCGCCTTAAAAAGAGCGTTTATGCCGCGAAAGCCTGTTTATTTGGGGCTGTCCCTCTGGTAAACTCTCGGCGGCAGAAATGACGCCCGACAGAAGCGGGTTATTTCTGCCTAAAAAAAGGGGGTCCAGAGGGACAGGGGCCCCATGTAAACAGGACCGTGGAATAAATGCGGAATATCCATCAAAACATCACAGGAAACTTGTATGGACAAAACTTGCCAACGATTACTTGACAGGACGAGAGTAACACTCTAAAGATGGACGAGAGTAGCACTCTAAAGATGGACGAGAGCAACACTCTAAAGATGGACGAGAGCAACACTCTAAAGATGGACGAGAGCAACATTCTGGAGGAAATGGGATGAAGATTAAAGTTTTTAGGAGCAGCAACATCCGTCACCGGTTCCTGCCATCTGATCACAACGGAAAAGAGCAAAATACTGTTGGATTGCGGCATGTTTCAAGGCAATGACGATCTTGAGGAATTAAACTGGGAGCCTTTTGATTTCGACCCGGCTGAACTGGACTTTGTTCTTGCTCAGCCATGCGCACATCGATCATAGCGGAAGAATTCCTTTGCTGGTGAAGCGGGGATTTTGCGGAAAGATATACTGTACGGATGCAACCGCGGACTTGCTGGAAGTGATGCTGAGGGACAGCGCGTATATTCAGCAAAAGGAGGCGGAGTGGCAAAACCGAAAAAATGAGCGGGCCGGAAGGCCCCTGGTCGAGCCTCTCTACACGATCAGGGATGCGGAAGTCGCATTGAGGCACATAGAGCCAGTACTATATAACCAGTTGCTGGCTCCCGGTGAGGATGTAAAGGTAGTATTCAACGATGCAGGCCATATCTCTGGGATCCTCCATCATCGAGCTCTTCGTAAAGGAGAATGGCGAGCCTTCGAAGCTGGTATTCACCGGAGACCTTGGGCATGAGGAACAAGCCCATTCTCAGGGACCCGACCATTATTAAAAAAGCCGATTTCGTAATTATGGAGGCGACTTACGGAGACCGGGTCCACGCAGCAGATTCGGCAAGCATGGATAGAATTGATCCATGTCATCCTTAAGACCGTGGCCAGAGGCGGCAACGTCATCATTCCTTCCTTTGCTGTCGGGCGGACGCAGGAGTTGATTTACCTGTTCAACCGTTTCTACGAAGAGCATGAGGAGTACAGAGCGGCCTTGGACGACATCATGGTCTACGTGGACAGCCCGATGGCCACATCCGCAACCGAAGTATTCCGCAGGAATGCCCAGGTATTCGATGAGGAAACCAAAGCTTACATATTGAAGGGAGACCAACCCTCTGGATTTTAAAAACCTGAAATTCACCCGGACCAGCGAGGACTCCAAAGCCCTGAATCATCGACCCGGAACCCAAGGTCATTATATCGGCCAGCGGCATGTGCGAGGCGGGCCGGATCAAGCACCACTCTGAAGCATAACCTGTGGAATCCGAAAGGCCAGCATCAGTATTTGTAGGGTATCAGAGGTGAGGGCACCCTTGGAAGATCCATCGTGGACGGAGACAAGACGGTGTCCATATTCGGCGAGCGCATTCACGTGGAGGCCGAGATACATAACTTCCACGGGCTTTTCAGGCCATGCGGACAAGGAGAACCTGTATGGAATGGGTGGGAGGCCTCCGGAGAGCCGCCTCATGAGATCTTCCTTGTACATGGGGAAGCAGACGCGAAAAAGCAGTCTGGCCGAAGCCATTCGAGAGGCTATATGGTTACCAGTGCATCGATGTGCAGCAGGTGTCGGAGTATACCCTTTCAAAAGACGGAGCCGTGACCCGGGAGGATATTGAGACCAGGCTGGTCAGCCCCGAGTCCATATGGGCAATCAAAAAGAAGTTATACAATGTCCACGATGAACTTGTAAAAGTGCTGTACAATACGCAACTAGCCGTCACCGGCGTATCGCCCGGAACAGGTGGCGGACATCAGCAATCTTATACTTGAGATAGAAAAGAACATCTCTAAATCTAGGTTCCGCAGTAACCCGCCAGGGGGATCCTTACGTGCAGCGGGGAAGGGACCTGTTAGCGGATAAGTAAGAACATTTTGAAAGCCTGCGAAGTGTAGCGAAGGCTGGGTCGATTCGAAGAATGTATTACCGGTGCTCAATACACGAATGCTGCTATGCAAGGGCGGAATCCATTATACGGAGATCTGCCCGTCGGAGTTTGATCTGTTCTCACGAATAGTAATCATACGCTCACGGAGTCATGAACTGCGCTTGCAGATCGCACATTATTGGGTCAGCCCCCGTGGGTCATAGAAGTTACTCCCTTAAACCACCATTATTACATTTGAGAAATTTGTATCATTTTTGCTCCAAAAACTACTTCACATTCGATAATTTGTGATATACTGTCTTTGACCGTCTGTTGTTTTAATCTTTTATTTGTCTTATCCTTCACGACAGTCAAAAAGGGGGCAGCTATGTCATTATTAGGAGATATCGCTCCGAGTGTACAGCAGGTTGCCGAGGCAATCGCTATTGCCGTCGGTGTGGAAGTGGAAATAGTCGATAATGAGCTTACCATTATCGGCGGCACTGCAATATACCAGCATAGAATCGGGCAGAAGGAGGAGGGCGGTCGCGTAGACGGCAACTTCTCTCTATGCCAGAGTGATGCGCACGGGGGTCACGGAGTATATCGAAGATGCCATAAATTACGAGTACTACGACAGCGTGGTGCCGGAGGGAGGAAGACCGGGAGCTGGCCGAAATTTGCACGCCCATTAAGCTGGATGGGCGGGTCCTTGGCGTTATCGGCATGGTAGCCATAAACGAGAAGCAGAAAGCCATACTGTCTGGACAAAAAGCGGCGGATGGTAGGTTTTGCAGAAAAAATGGCAGACCTATTGGCGGCAAAGGCCGCGCAAAAAGAGACGCTGGATCAGCAGCGAGGCCCTTCTAAACGAAGTCACAACCGTGCTGGAAACCACCCATGAAGGCATTTTCGCCATTGATAAAAAAGGCTATATCCTGCGGTGCAACAGCATGGCCGAAACGCTGTTCAATACGACCAAATCCGATATAGTCGGAAGCCACATCAGCAAATTCATGCTGGGCTCTCCCGGCGTTGGAGGTGCTGCGCACCGGCGTAGGATATACGGAAAACGAAGAGATTTACTCCACCAGCGCCGGAAAAGCTCCACTTCATCGTCACCGCTCAAGCCAATGATGCAAAACGAGGAGATTATCGGGGCCGTTATTTCTTTCAGGGACATTGTGGAAGCGCAGAAGCTTGTTTATAACATAAAGAATCGGGCCTATAAATATACCTTCAACGATATCATCGGAAACAGCGAGCCAATCCGCAAGGCCATCAATCAATCCCTCCTGACTGCGCGGGGCAACTCCACCGTATTGATTATGGGAGAGAGCGGAACGGGAAAGGAGATGTTTGCCAAAGCCATTCACTATGCCAGCACCAGAGCAAAAGGCCCCTTTATTACGGTCAATTGCGGGGCCATTCCTGAAAACCTCCTGGAAAGCGAGCTTTTTGGCTACGAAAAAGGGGCATTTACCGGCGCCAGCGACAAGGGGAAGGCGGGCAAGTTCGAATTGGCCAACGGAGGCACAATCTTCCTCGACGAAATCGGAGATATGCCGCTCCACCTCCAGGTCAAAATCCTCCATGTTCTGCAGAATATGCGGTTTGAGCGGGTGGGCGGCAACAAGACAATCATCGTTGACCTCCGTGTCATTGCAGCGACAAACAAGGACTCTGGAGCAGATGATTCGGGAAGGTACATTCCGCGAGGACCTCTACTACCGGCTTTCCGTTATTCCGCTTTGCACATCCCGCCCCTTCGCGAAAGGAAAGACGACATTAAGATGCTCATGTATCATTTCCTTGAAAAATACAATACCTTCATGAACAAAAGGATCACCGGATTCTCTGCGGAAGTAGAAGCTGCAAGTTACAGAGAATACGATTGGCCGGGAAATGTGCGGGAGCTGGAAAATGCCGTAGAGTATGGCGTAAACATGGCCTTTGGGGATCAGATCGGCATAGACGCCGTGCCGGCCAGATTGCTGAGATCCGACAAAGGATACGATACTGGAACCAACGACACCCTGACCCTTGGGGAGCAGATGAAAAATATTGAGAGGGAAATCATAACCAATAAGCTAAAAAAGTACGGAACTTCCGGAAGCGCAAAGGATAAGGTGGCCAAGGAGCTCGGTCTGTCCAGAGCCACCCTTTACAGAAAACTGGCAGAGCTGGGCATCCAACATTAACTTTGAGAGACCGGTGTTAATCTTGGATCGGTATCGACCTTAAAAAGTGGACGCCGGAAGTCTGTAACATTGCAAAGCCCAACTTCGGTATAGAAATTGCATAATGAATTAATACAGGTAAAGAATCTGCACACACCGCAGAATGAAAAAATAAGGAGGAAAGGCATTATGTTAAGAAACGCATTACCGAAAGTTGTCACGCCCCTTCCCGGGCCAAAGGCCAAAGCCATCATCGACAGACGGGCCAAAGCCATGCCCAATGCAATCAAGATGCATTTACCCCTGTGTTATCAAGACGGGGCGAGGGCGCCATGTTTGAAGATGTGGACGGGAACATTATTAATGGACTGGGTCGGCGGAGTCGGCGTGCTGAATATCGGTTACAGCAACGAGAAAGCCATCGAAGCCGTAAAAGCCCAGAGCGAAAAATATTTCCATGCCATGATGAACATAGTTACCCATGAAGGCTATATCAAGCTGGCGGAAAAACTGAATGAAATCGTCCCCGTAAAAGGCGAAACCAAAAAGACCATGCTGGTAAACAGCGGCGCGGAAGCGGACGAAAATGCCGTGAAGATAGCAAAGAGCTACACAGGAAGACCCAACATCATCGTTTTCACCGGCGCTTTCCACGGCAGAACAACTCTTACCATGGCAATGACCGCAAAGAAAGCATATGCGGTAGGCATGGGCCCCTTCCCCGATGGCGTTTACAGAGCCGAATTCCCCTACCTTTACAGGGCGCCCGGCGGACATGACCGAGGCGGAAGCCATCGATTATTACGTAACAAGAAGCTGGAGCAGGTCTTCGTAGAAGCGTCACCGGCCGAGCACGTGGCGGCTATCGTAGTGGAACCGGTTCAGGGCGAAGGCGGATTTGTGCCGGCTCCCATTGAATGGGTCAAAGCAGTGAGAAAGATCTGCGATGAAAAAGGCATCCTTTTCATAGCGGACGAGGTGCAGACCGGGTTTGCCAGATCCGGCAGGATGTTTGCAACGGAGTATTGGAAGGAAGCCGGCGCGGCTCCCGACATCGTCACGCTCGCCAAGTCCATTGCCGGCGGGATGCCTATCAGCGCGGTAGTGGCCCGGACGGAAATCATGGACGGCGTTACACCCCGGAACCATCGGCGGGACCTATTGCGGAAATGCAGTTGCTTGTGCTTCGGCTCTGGCCGTCATCGAAGAGATGGAAAATGAGGATTATCCGGCAAAAGCCAGAAAAATTGCGGATAAAGTAATGGCCACATGGAACGAGTGGAAAGAAAAATATGATGTAGTCGGCGATGTTCGCGGCATCGGCTGTATGGCGGGTATTGAATTTGTTACAGACAAGAAATCAAAGACTCCGAATGCCAAGATCGTAAACGATATTGTAGATTATGCAGTACAAAAAGGTTTGCTCCTGGAGAGTGCGGGAACGTACGGTAACGTAATACGCTTCCTGGCTCCGCTTTGCATCACGGATGAGCAGCTGGATGTAGGGCTTGCGATTTACGAAGAGGCGATTAAAGCCTGCATGTAATTAAAATAAGGCAATATATTATAAAACGAAACCAGCCATGGGGTAGACCTCGTGGCTGGTTTGGTAAGAAATTTAGTTCTTTAGTGGTCTTTGCTACAGGTCCTTGAAGTGGAACTCTTTGGCCCCGGTGGCGTAATCGCTCACCACATGGCCCTTGCCATATAATCTGTATTTATAAGTCACCAGTCCTTCCAGTCCAACCGGTCCTCTGGCATGGAGCTTTACAGTGCTGACACCCACCTCCGCTCCAAAGCCGTAGCGGTAGCCGTCGGCAAATCTCGTTGAGCAGTTGTGGTATACCCCCGCACTGTCCACCAGCAGCATAAATCTCTCTGCAGCGGCCGGATCTTCCGTGATGATGGAGTCCGTATGGTGAGAGCCAAACCGGTTGATGTGGGAAATGGCATCATCCATATTTTCAACTGTTTTAATCGAAATTACAGAATCCAAGTATTCGGTTGTCCAATCCTCATCCGTGGCGGTGTCACAGTCGGCTAATTGCCGTACTTCAGGGCTACCTTTTACCGTAACGCCTTTTTCTTTCAGCTGGGAAACGAGAGCAGGTATCAGCCTTTCAGCGGCAGCCTTATGGACTAGAAGCGTTTCTACCGCGTTGCATACGGCGGTATACTGGGTCTTTGCGTCTACGATAATAGGCAGAGCCTTTTCGAGATCAAAATGTTCATCTACATATATGTGGCAAATACCATCGGCATGGCCCATGACAGGGATTTTCGTATTGTTCATGATGTACTGAACGAAAGCGTTAGAACCTCTGGGAATGAGAAGATCGATATCTTCATGGCATTTTAGCAGGCTGTCGATATCTGCACGGTTTTCTACCAGTGTCAGAAATCCTTCGGGTAGTCCCGCATCCCTGCCGGCTGAAAAAATGGCATCATAGAGTGCCTTGTTGGTCTCCGCCGCTTCGCTCCCGCCTTTCAGTATGGCGCAGTTGCCGCTTTTCAGGCAAAGGGTGGCAATCTGGACCAGTGCATCCGGCCTGGATTCAAAGATGACACCGATGACTCCAATGGGACAGGTGACCTTATGAAGAATTAAATCTCGGTCCAGCTCTCTTTTTAAAAGAGTCTTAAAAAGTGGGTCCGGCAGATCCAGAAGGCTTTCGATTCCAGCCAGACATTCATCGAGTTTCGCTTGATCGAAACGCAAACGCTTTAAAAGGGGTGCAGGCTGATTTTCCGACTCTGCTCTTTTCAGATCTCTGCCGTTCGCTTCAAAGATCTTAGCGGATTCTGCCCGCAGTGAAGCGGCAATTTTTTTTAAAGCCTCGTTGCGCGTCTGCAAAGGAAGGGCGGCCATCCGGAAGCTATCCGCTTTTATAGCTGCCGTCATATCGTGTATAGTTTCTTTTCTATTCATCGCTATCCTCCGTTGTTTCTATGGTGCATGCGGCAGGCTGCCGCCTCCATTTCCATCGTCTCCTGGCGTTTACATCTGTTGGCGGATCAAGGTAGGTGGTAATCGGTTCCGGACCTTGCAACACAGTTCGCTTCACATAGAGAGATCCGTCCTTTCTCGTGTGGGTGCGCCAGGATACAAGGCTGATATTACCGCAAATCAGTTCAAGGCAGGTCATGCCTCTGGGATGGATGCAGCAACCCGTATTAAAGTAGGCCGGTTCTCCTTCCTTGGGGAATTTGGCACGGTGGGTGTGGCCGCAGATGATCATAATATTGTGATCTGTATTCCAACGGTTGTAGTTTTTCTCTACCTTGTGTCGCCTTGATCTGCTCTTTGAAGGGCTCGCGGCGTACTTGACCCCCAGAATATGCATGAAGCGCCAGAAGTATCGAATCAGGAAAAAGGAAAGAACCCAAAGCTGATCATTTATAAAATCCCCTTGGTGACCGTGGACGACAAAAATTTCCTGCCCCGTTTCTCTGTGCTTTAATATAAGGGCCTCATGAATATTTATATTCGGAAAAAGATCTTCCTTCGCTTCCGAAAATTCGTCTTCTGCATAATACACGTTTTCTTTCAGGTAACGACGGCTCTTCATCTGCAGGTTATGGTTACCGTAAAGCATATAAAGCCGACCTGCCTGATGAAACTTCTTCAGAATTTCAAAGGTGGTTACGTGTGCCGTATAGATGTGCTTGAATCGGGGTTGCTCCAGGAGCTCGTCACCATCGCCCACCTCCACGTACGTACAGCCGTTCTGATAATAGAAATCGATGGCATGGTCGTATATATGGCGGTTTCTTCCGAATTCGTCGGACAGACTGTCATCGCCTCTGTGGACATCCCCGAAAAACACTATTTTCGAATTATCATCAAAGGGTACCGGAAATGCATTCCGAAACACTTGGTCTAATCTGCTGCTTGTGCGCATTTGGTTCCTCTAATCTAAATTCATCTGAGACAAAACCGGCAGGCTTTGTTGCCAGAATTTATTATACCATAGATGTTTTCAGGATTTCTCCTAAAATGATTTTTACGGCTTTGTTAATTTCCGCATAATTTATCTTACCCTTTTCCTCCAGTATTAAATAGCCACTTTCATAAGAAGGATACCTCTCCAAGGGTTGGAAATCTGCGGCGATGGATTCTAGGTCAATGAAGGAGGCTCCATGCCGTTTCTCATAGGGGATTGAAAGGGTCAGCTGTTTTTCGTTTGCCTTGTGAATAGCCTGGAAGCCAGTCTCAAAGGAATAGTAATCCAAATTCACATTTTTAGTCCTGCCTGTGACCGCCAGATTCTTTGGTCCTATCGATATCTCCTTGATATGTATTCTCTTACCCAGAAAAGCAACGGTGAAGCCTTCGTAATAAAGAATTCTATGTAGATCCAGCTTGTCAAGCACCCTTAGAATGGAAGCTAACTGAACCAAATCATCCCGGTTGTGGAGCAGAACCTTCTCTCGGGCAGCCTTTGAGCGGGTTCGCAGATATTCCATATAAAGGTCAACACTTTCTCCGCCGGAAATCTCGTCTTCCCGGAAAGGGGAAAGTCCCAAAAAGGCTTCAATGCTTTTCTGTTTCAGGTTGGGCAGGATCTCTCTCATTTTGGAATGATAGTGCAAGGCACGGTAGAGGTCGAAGGACTGAGCCATATCCAGGTTTATATTCAATCCATGTCTGAGAGACCGCTCTTTTAAAAAGGGGAGATCAAACCGGCTGCCGTTGTATGTAATCAAAACATCGGAACAAGCGAGAGCATTGCTGTATACTTCCAACAAAGCCGCTTCATCCTTCCTTTCATCTGCGAAATATTGAACTACTTTGGCTTGTTTGGCTTGCTTTTCTCCGGGTATCAGCAGGCCTCCAAGAATGACTTTGGCGAAGTTGGGATTGAGACCGGTGGTCTCGATATCCATGATGCAGATTGTAAGGCCGCCAAAGTATTCATGATAGATCTTTGAATGATAGGGTTTGATTTCTGCAACATTGCTTATGATTTCCATCTTCTGTCTCTTTCTTACGTTGTCGTATTATGCGGTTTCTACAGGCAGGCTCCATCGATTCCCTCTCTATTTTAGCACATGAGCCATGGGGGGAAAACAAAACAAACTGCAGGGGAGCAGTTTGTTTTGTTCAAAAGGGGTATTGGGATTAGAGATTAATGGGGTTATCAGGGGGATAACTCCGATTCCATTATAATCAAGAATATTTAAAAATGCAACCCCTCGACAAAAAGATGCCTTAATTTTACGTAGGAGAGAAAAAAGGCGTTTTCTGTCAAAATATTTTTAGTGAATGCGAGCAAATCTTTGGGATTTCGACAGATACTTTACAGTAAAATATGACAAACGAATAAACATTGGACAGGTATTTATCGATCTATCGAAGGAGGAAACAGGAATGGAAGTCTTAAAGGTATCAGCAAAGTCAAGTCCCAATTCAGTAGCAGGTGCTTTAGCAGGAGTGCTGAGAGAAAGAGGGGGTGCGGAAATTCAGGCAATTGGCGCCGGTGCGCTCAATCAAGCAATTAAAGCGGTAGCAATTGCTCGAGGGTTTGTAGCACCAAGCGGAATGGATTTGGTATGTGTGCCGGCTTTCACAGATATTCAGATAGAGGGAGAGGAAAGAACGGCAATAAAATTAATCATCGAGCCCAGATAATTGGTTATACATAAAGAGGCAGGGATCACTGCCCGGTAAAAAGGGGCGAAT
>JBMNMN010000018.1:0-72438 GCA_050953365.1 Anaerovoracaceae bacterium
ATAAGGTTGATTATTTATTTGTTTTAATTATAATAGTAGTGTTCACTTCTAATTTAAATTGAGTGCAAAGTCAGGCCATCTTCAGACGTACTTACGTACTTGTATTTGCCTATAAAGGAGGAAAGAAAATGACATTGGAAAACGGCGGATGCTGCTGTAACGGTGGCTGCAAGAAGCCCGATTTCAGCCAACTGGAATCGGTGCTCGATGCATATGCCAAAATACCGGGCAGTCTCATCACAATCTTACAGAAGGCTCAGGATATTTATGGATATTTATCGATGGATGCAATTAATTATATATCCGAACGAACAGGAATTAAACCTGCGCAGATTTATGGCGTAGCCACCTTCTATACACAGTTTCGGCTATCGCCTATCGGAAAAAACCTTATTATGTTATGCAAAGGTACTGCATGTCATGTAAACGGCGCAGATATGATAGAAGAGGCAATTACGGAAGAACTGTCAATCGGTGACGGTGAAACGACAGAGGACGGCATCTTCACATTGAACAACGTGGCATGCTTGGGTTGTTGCAGCCTGGCTCCGGTCATGATGATAAAAAACCATGAAGGAGACGAGACTTACGGAAATCTGACAAAAGACTCGGTCAAGTCGATCCTCCGTGAGATCAGAAAGAAAGAGCAGGAGGTCGCGCAATGAAAGTATTAATCGGACAGGGCAGTTGCGGTGTCGCTACCGGCGCAAAGAAAACGGCGGATGAGTTCAACAAGCAATTGGCCACTTTGGGTATAACCAACGTAAAAGTGGAAAAGACCGGCTGCATCGGCAGCTGTTTTCTGGAACCCATCGTTGACGTGTACGATGACGAGGGGAATTTAGAGATCCGGTATGTCAAAGTGCAGCCGGATAAGGTTTCGGATATTGTAAACAAACACATCGTAGGAGGCGAACCCGTATGGGAATACGGAATTCTCGATGTGGATCAAAATTTCCTCTCCAGGCAGAAAAAAATTGTGCTGCGTAACTGCGGCGTAATCAATCCGGAGAGAATCGAGGAATACATCAATGCGGGGGGTTATCAGGCCACGAAGAAGGCCCTGACTTCCATGACACCCGAAGAAGTAATTGAAGAGATCAAGATTTCGGGACTCAGAGGAAGGGGCGGAGCCGGCTTCCCCACATGGTTCAAATGGAATGCGGCCAGACAGAATGAGGCCGATCAAAAATACATGGTGTGCAATGCGGACGAAGGAGATCCCGGCGCTTTCATGGATAGAAGCATTCTGGAGGGGGATCCCCATTCCCTTCTTGAGGGAATGATCATCGGCGCTTACGCCATCGGCGCATCGGAAGGTGTTATCTACGTTAGAGCGGAGTACCCCCTTGCCATTGCCCGCCTGGAAATCGCCATGGAGCAGGCCAGAGAGAGAGGCTATCTGGGCGAGAATATTTTGGGAAGCGGTTTCTCCTTTAATCTGCGGATCAAGGCCGGTGCGGGAGCCTTCGTTTGCGGTGAAGAAACGGCTCTGATCGCGTCTCTGGAAGGAGAGCGGGGCATGCCAAGACTCAAGCCGCCTTTCCCTGCACAGAAAGGTTTCTGGAAAAAACCGACCAATATTAACAACGTAGAGACCTTTGCCAACGTGCCCTTTATTATAGCCAGCGGAGGAGCTGCATTTGCGGCTCTTGGTACGGAAAAGAGCAAGGGAACCAAAGTATTCGCTTTAGCCGGTAAGATTAAGAAGGGCGGTTTGGTGGAGGTTCCCATGGGACTGCCCATCAAAGACGTTATCTTTGAAATCGGCGGCGGCATTAAGAATGATAAAAAATTTAAAGCTGTGCAGATGGGCGGCCCCTCGGGAGGCTGTATACCTGCGGACCTGGCGGATACGCCGGTAGATTATGAGTCCATTACAAAAACAGGCGCCATCGTCGGATCCGGCGGAATGATCGTCATGGATGAAAATACCTGCATGGTTGACATGGCTCGGTATTTTCTAGACTTCACCAGAAAAGAGTCCTGCGGAAAGTGTAATTACTGCCGCATCGGCACCAAGCGCATGCTGGAAATTCTGGAAAGAATCACGCGCGGTGAGGGTAGAGACGGGGATATTGAGCTGCTGGAAGAGCTGGCGCAAAAGGTCAAGGACGGTTCCATGTGCGGCCTGGGTCAGACTGCGCCCAATCCAATTCTGACCACACTCCGTTACTTTAGGAACGAGTATGAAGATCACATCTATAAGCATAAATGCACAGCCCACTCCTGCACGGCTCTTTTGACCTTCACAATTCTGGACAACTGCACGGGTTGCACTCTCTGCGCGCGGAAGTGTCCTGTGAATGCCATTTCCGGAAAGGTCAAGGAGAAGCATTTGATCGATCAGGACAAGTGTATCAAATGCGGCAAGTGCGAAGAAGTATGTAGGTTTGATGCCATCCTGAGAGATTAGAGGAGAGGATAGAAAAATGGAGAACATAAAACTGATAATAGACGGAAAGGAATGCCTGGGTCAGGCCGGCCAGACGATCCTGGACGTTGCAAGAAATAACGGAATCGACATCCCTACTCTCTGCTACGATGACAGAGTGGAGATTTACGGAGCCTGCGGCATCTGCGTAGTGGAGGTAGAGGGCAATCCCAAAATGGTGAAGGCCTGCGCCACTTTGATTGCGCCCGACATGGTTGTAAATACAAAGACGGAGCGTGTCCTGGAATCCAGAAAGACAAATTTGGAGCTGCTGCTCTCCAATCACGTCGGAGACTGCAGACCTCCCTGCGGCCTCAATTGCCCTGCAGGAACGGACTGTCAGGGCTATGTGGGGCTTATTGCCAACGGAGAATACAGGGAATCCGTAAAGTTGATAAAGGAAAGAATTCCGCTGCCGGGATGCATCGGAAGAGTATGCCCGCACCCCTGCGAGGACAACTGCAGAAGACGGTTTGTGGATGAAGCCGTATCCATCGCCTGGCTGAAGCGTTTTGCGGCGGATATGGAAGGGGACGATCCTTATATTCCTCCCGTCGCTCCCGAGACCGGCAAAAAAGTTGCTGTCATCGGCGGTGGCCCTTACGGCCTTTCCGTGGCTTATTATTTGAGACAAAAGGGACACGCCGTGACCATTTTTGAATCCATGCCGCATTTCGGCGGTATGCTTCGTTACGGCATTCCTCAATACAGATTACCCAAGGAAGTAGTGGACGGCGAGGTGGCCCAGCTGGAGAAGATGGGCATTGTCCTCAAGCCAAATACCCATGTGGGAAAAGATATTTCCTTTGAGGAAATCCGCAAAAACTTCGATGCGGTAGCTCTCGGAGTGGGAGCTTGGGTATCCACGGGAACCGGATGCCCCGGTGAAGATGCAGAGGGTGTCCTGGGCGGAATCGATTTTCTGCGCAAGGTCATCAAGAATGAGGAAATCGAGCTGGGCGACGTAGTAGCTGTGGTGGGCGGCGGAAATACGGCTATGGATGCCTGCCGCACGGCCATACGACTCGGTAAGACGGTATACAATATTTACAGGCGTACCAAAGACGAAATGCCTGCGGACCAAATCGAGATCGACGAGGCCGAGGAAGAAGGCGTAATCTTTAAAAACCTGAGAAATCCTTTGGAAATTATCAAGGATGAAAAGGGCCACGTCAAGCAGATTAAGCTGCAGGTCATGGAGCTGGGCGAGCCGGATGCCAGCGGCAGGAGAGCCCCTGTTCCTGTAGAAGGAAAGACCGAAACCTTGGATGTAGACAACGTGATTTTAGCCATCGGCCAGGCAGTGGATCCTAACGGTTTTAACGGTCTTGATCTGACCCGGAAGAAGGGCTTTGCCTACGATCCGGAAACCTATATGACCAGCATGGAAGGCGTTTTTGCCGGAGGTGACTGCGGCAACGATAAGATATCCATTGCCGTGGAGGCCATTGCCGATGCGGTGAAATCGGTGGACATTATCGATGCTTATCTGTCCGGGCAAAAGATCCGGTATCGCAAGCCGTATGTAGTGGTCAGAGACGACATTGACGAAAAAACCTTTGAAGACAGAGAGCGGCTGTGCCGTCCCAAAATGGGTATGTTGAGTCCTGAGGAGAGAAAGGATAACTTCAAGGAGATCGTTGCGGGATATACTCCATCCGACGCCGAATATGAAGGCGATAGATGCCTTGAATGCGGCTGCGGCAAATACTTCGAGTGCAAACTGTATGAATACGCAAATCAGCATGATGTGAAACCTGACCGGATGGCGGGAGATATCAACCGTCTGGATTTTGACGACAACCATCCCTATGTGGTGCGGGATCCGAACAAGTGCATCCTGTGCGGCCTTTGTGTCCGGGTATGTCATGAAGTCATGGGAGTTACCGCTCTTGGACTTGTCAAGAGAGGGTTTGACACAACGGTGCAGCCTGCGCTGGGGAATCCTCTGGAGGAGTCCGGCTGCATCAACTGCGGCAACTGCATCAGTCTCTGCCCCGTAGGAGCCCTGTTGCCCAAGGTGGATCATGCAAAACCCATTCCGTTAAATACGGCGCCTCTTCGCACGACCTGTACAGAGTGCGGAGTCGGCTGCCAAATGGATCTCAAACTGAACGGAACCAAAGTAGTGGGCGTAGAGCCGGCTTTCGGCAGTTCTAACAAAGGATTGCTCTGTGTCAAGGGTAAATACGGTTATCGGAAATTATATGAGGAAGACAGGCTGACAAAGCCCCTTGTGCGAAAAGACGGCAAGCTGGTGGAATCCTCCTGGGAGGAAGCAATGGATGTCATTGCTGCGAAGCTTTCTGCCCTCAGAGACGCAAAGGAGTCTGATGCATTTGCGGCCTTTGCCGGGCACATGGTCAGCAACGAAGCGAAATTCATGCTGAATATGCTTGTGAAGGCGGTCTCCGGAAATGAAGCGGAATGGAAGGAAACGGCGGTTCTTGCCGATGCTTCCACGGACCAGGGCAAAGGAGCCGAGGCAATCTGCAGGGCTTCCGGCGCAAAAGCCGCAGAAGGTGTGGAAATTGTCTCCATGAAGAACGGCAAGGTGCTGGATGCTTTGAAGGCAGGTAAAATAAAGGCGCTTTACCTGATGGGAGAGAATCCTTTAGAGGAAGAAAAGAAAGTTGAAGGAATCGAAGAGGCTTTGAAACAGTGCGACTTTATAGTCGTACAGGATATTTCTCTCAACGAAACGGCGAAGCTGGCCGATGTAGTTCTTCCGGCCGCTGCCTTTGCGGAAGCCAACGGAACCTTTACTAACATGGAGGGCCGTGTACAGCGGATACGCAAGGCGGTTCAGGCTCCCGGAGAGGCGCTTGCCGACATGGAGATCCTGAACATGTTGCTTGCCCGTATCAGCGTGGATACCGGATTCCAATCGGAGGAAGATGTTTTCCGGGCACTGTGCGCAAAGGTGCCTGCGTATAAGGATATGAGCTACGAGACCATTGAAAAAGAAGGGTCCGTGCTGATAAAATAAATCAAATAAATATATTAAAACAGCCACGGGAACAGATTCCGTGGCTGTTTTGTGTTCATACGGCCTATCGGCCGACCTTGTCAAGAATAACGCGCACGGCATAAGTCGTTTCAGTGTCAGTTGTTTATTTGTGTCTTTAGTCGTTGGAAGGTTTTGCGAACGGGAGGCAGGAAAAGGATTGCCAAAGTAACTATCGCCTCTGTTCCGATATAGATGATGTTATAGTAAAGGGACCATGTAAACCCATTGAAACCTTCCGGCGCATATTCTCCGAAGAAGATGACTCCGGATAGAAAAACGCAGATATATCGGCAGAACGCGCCAAAAAGATAACCGGCCGGCAAACCGTACTTTCCTTTTCGGAAAAGGCCCGAAAACCCCAAACCTCCTACGGCCAGCGGATAATCCAACAGTAGCTGGACAGGGTGGATTACATAGGGATTAAAGATTAAGCTTACCAACCCGGCGCATATACCGGCCATCACGCCTCGACGGCTTCCCAGAAGATAACCGCAGGTCGTTATGGCCAGCATACTAAAGGCTGTGACGGACCCGCCTTGGGGCAATCGGAACAAGGAAATTTGATCCAAAGCTACATACAGCGCCACGAATATGGCGGAGAGAACGAGAGCGTTCACATCGGTTTTTTTGTTTTTGCCCGAGATCAGAATAGCGCCGAAGAGTGCCAAAACGATACATACCGTGACAATTTGGCCCATTGTGGATTCAAAGAATCCCTGAAGTTGATCTGATGACATAAAAAATCCTCCTTTGCAAACATTTCAACAGGAGGGGAGATTGGATCCAAAGATCAGTCTTATTCTCTTTTGGATTTGCTTCCCTACGCCGGCATTACCCGGATCAGGTAGTGAGGGTGTGCATCACCGTCTGGTGCCGCACTCTCAGCAGACGCTCCCCTAGCATGATTATTCAGAACGCGGTTTTACCGTTTCGATTGCAATTATAATACATGGATTTATCTGCGACGTCAAAACATATTTCCCTCAACCGGAAAAAAATTTCTGAAGTGCGCCAAAAATATGATAAATCGGCAGTAATTTCTAGATGAAAAAACAATTAATAACAATATATCAATTAAAATAAAGGTTTGCATATTTGTTTCCACTTGAATATTGCGGGTATAAAAACTATACTATAAAAGGGAGGTGGTGTGTTTGGAAAAACAAATTCAACAGCTACTGGAGGAGAAAGTCAATCCCTTACTGGCCAAGCATTATGGCGGCGCCAAGCTTACAGGCCTTGAGAATAATGTCGCAAAAGTGAGATTGACCGGAGCCTGCGGCAGTTGCCCTTCTGCTCAATTTACCATTGAAGATGTAGTCAAAAGCATTCTAAAGGAAGCTCTTCCCGAGCTGGAAGATGTAGTTTTAGACACCTCTGTAAGCGACGAACTGATCGATATGGCAAAGAAAATCATGCATAAGCAAGTTTAACGTTCTCCCTGTTTTATGGCACAGGAATTGCATTTAAATTTCTTTGGTGTAAATTAATAGCTACTGCATTATATAAGAAAAGGAGTGGATGAAATGTTAATGACAGGAGCTCAATATATTGAAAGTTTGAGGAAACTCAAAACAAGAGTGTACATGTTCGGCGAAAAGGTGGACAACTGGGTAGATCATCCGATTATTCGTCCGTCCATTAACTCCGTAAAAATGACCTATGACCTTGCCCACGATCCGGAATATGCGGATCTTATGACAGCAAAATCCAATCTTACCGGTGAAGTTGTAAACCGTTTCTGCCACTTGCATCAGAGCACAGACGATCTGCGTAAAAAGGTTAAGATGCAGAGACTCTTAGGACAAAAGACAGGTTCCTGTTTCCAAAGATGTGTCGGTATGGACGCGTTCAATGCTGAATATTCCACTACATATGAAATTGATAAGAAGTATGGAACAGAGTATCACAAGAGATTTGTAAATTATCTCAAATACGTTCAGGAAAATGACCTGACGGTAGACGGCGCTATGACCGATCCCAAGGGTGATCGCTCCAAATCTCCGAGCCAGCAGGAAGACCCGGATCTCTACGTTCACGTAGTTGAAAAGAGAGAAGACGGTATTGTGGTTAGAGGCGCAAAGGCGCACCAGACAGGTTCCGTTAACTCCCATGAGCATCTGGTTATGCCTACGATTTCCCTTACCGAAGCTGACAAAGCCTATGCGGTTTCCTTTGCGGTTCCTTCGGATGCGGATGGACTGTTCATGATTTACGGCAGACAGTCCTGCGATACCAGAAAACTGGAGGAAGGCGCAGACATCGATCTCGGTAACAAAGAGTTCGGCGGTCAGGAAGCCCTCGTTGTATTCGATGACGTGTTTGTTCCCTGGGAAAGAGTCTTCATGTGTGAAGAATGGGATTTTGCAGGCATGTTAGTTGAGAGATTTGCCGGTTACCACAGACAGAGCTACGGCGGCTGCAAGGTTGGCGTAGGCGACGTTCTCATCGGCGCAGCTGCTTTGGCGGCAGATTATAACGGTGTCAGCAAAGCGTCACATGTTAAAGATAAGCTCATCGAAATGACACATCTCAACGAAACTCTCTATTGTTGCGGAATCGCATGCTCTTCGGAAGGCCATCCTACAGAGGCAGGCAACTACGAGATCGATATGCTTCTAGCCAACGTCTGCAAGCAGAACGTCACAAGATTCCCCTATGAGATTGTCAGATTGGCAGAAGACATTGCCGGCGGAGTTATGGTGACCATGCCTTCAGAGAAAGACTTCAAGTCCGATCTGAAAGTCGGAAAGAACGGCGAAACCATTGGCGAGCTGTGCAACAAGTTCTTCAAGGGATCCCCGGTGACTTCCACCGAGAACAGAACGCGGATTCTCCGCTTCATCGAGAACCTTGCTCTCGGAACTGCGGCTGTCGGCTATAGAACCGAGTCCATGCACGGAGCCGGTTCACCGCAGGCACAGAGAATCATGATCGCAAGACAAGGCAACATCGAGGCGAAGAAAGAGCTTGCAAAGACCCTTGCAGGCATCAAATAAGTTAACGCGATTATGTAATGTAAGGGACGGTTCCTTCTGGGACCGTCCTTCTAAGAATTAAAACAATTTGGAGCGAGCAGTAAATGTTTTGTGGAGTAAAGTTTTGCGGGGGCTGCAATCCCAGATTTGAGAGGGGCAAAGTATTAGAACAGCTGAAGGAACACTTTGCAGATCGAATAGAATTTTCGTATGCGCAGGAAGGAACCGAATACGATATATTGCTGATCATCGGAGGCTGCGCTAATTGTTGCGCTTCATTTTGCCAATATAAGACTAAAAAAGGCAATATCAAGCTTTGGGATGGCAGCCATGTAGAACGGATCATTGAGGAATTTGAACGAGAACTATCCTCGGCGGCCGGCGCCGACGAGAGATGATAAAGCATCAATGACATACAATTTATGATCAAAAGAGGAGGTAATACTATGAGCTGGAAGGATGATTACAAGAGGAAGTTATGTACTCCGGAAGAGGCGGTAAAGCATATCAAAAGCGGAGACACGGTGGTTTTGGCTCACTGCGTCGGTGAACCCCCGGCACTGGTTGAGGCCATGGTAAAGTGCGCAGATCAATATGAAAATGTGGAAATCAAGCATATGGTCAGTCTGGGCAGCGGCGCCTATGCACAGCCGGGCATGGAAAAGCATTTTCGGGTGAACCCCATGTTCCTCAGCGCCAATGTGAGATGCGCCGTTGAAGAGGGAAGAGGAGACTATACTCCGACTTTCTTCCACGAAGTGCCCAAATTGATCCGCGAAGGAAAGCTCAAATGCGACGTGGCAATGGCGCAGGTATCCCCGCCGGATGAAAACGGGTATTGCAGTCTGGGAACCTCCGTGGACTATACCTGGCAGGCCATTAAGACGGCAAAGCTGGTATTGGTTCAGGTGAACGATCAGATGCCCAGGACCTTCGGGGACAAGGTGCATGTGGACGATTTTGACTATATCGTTGAGGCCTCCACACCTCTGTTTGAAATAAAACCTCCTAAAATTACAGAGGTGGAAGAAAAGATCGGCCGCTATTGCGCGTCTCTAATCGAGGACGGATCTACTTTGCAATTAGGTATCGGCGGTATTCCGGATGCGGTCATGCTTTTCCTTGATGATAAAAAGGACCTTGGAATCCACTCCGAAATGATTTCTGACGGAACGCTGGCGCTTTACGAAAAGGGTGTTATCACCGGGAAATATAAGAATTTTGACAAAGAAAAAATGACGGTCACCTTCCTTATGGGAACGAGAAAACTCTATGATTTTGCCCATGAAAATCCCGTCGTAGAGCTGAGAACGGTAGACTACACTAACCATCCGGCGGTTATCATGAAACAGCATAAGATGGTTTCCATTAACTCTGCTATTCAAGTGGATCTGCAGGGACAGGTAGTTGCGGAAGCAATGGGCCTCCGTCAGTTCTCCGGCGTAGGAGGTCAGGTGGACTTTGTTCGTGGTGTTGCCATGGGTGAAGGCGGAAAAGCTATTATTGCCATGCCGTCCGTTACAATAAAGAAGGATGGGACTATGATCTCTAAGATAGTCGCATTTGTGGATCATGGAGCTCCGATTACTACATCCAGAAACGATGTAGACTATGTGGTTACAGAGTACGGCATTGCGCCTTTAAAGGGCAAGTGTCTGAGAGAGCGGGCAAGGAATCTTATCAACATTGCTCATCCAAGCGTACGTGATGAGTTGGCAGAAGAATTTGAACGTCGTTTCTTTGAAAAATTTTAAGGAGGTAGGGAGATGCTGGCACTGAGAGTTGTTCCAAAGATATACTATTTCGATACCTTTAAAGAATTCCACGATGAGTTCAAAGTGGGAAAAAACGATCTGGTAGTAACCAACGAATGGCTTTACACGCCATACATGAAACCCCTCGGAATTGAAACAAACGTTATTTTCCAGGAAAAATTCGGAGCCGGAGAACCTTCCGATGAGATGATCGATGCCATGGCGATGGAAATGAAGAAGTACGATTTTGATCGCATCATCGCTTTCGGAGGCGGCACTATCGTTGATATCTGTAAAATTTTAGCCCTGGATGTTCCGGAGAAATCCGTCGACCTGTTTACCGGTGCCGTTGCGCCGGTAAAGAAAAAGCAGCTGGTGGTTGTACCCACAACCTGCGGAACGGGCAGTGAAGTGACCAATGTGGCCATTGCAGAGCTCAAATCTCTTAAAACAAAGAAGGGAATTGCAGTAGAAGAAACTTATGCAGATATTGCCGTTCTCGTACCCGAAACCATAAACGGACTTCCGTATAAGTTCTTTGTTACAAGCTCCGTCGATGCGTTAATCCATGCCATTGAATCTTACCTCTCGCCGAAGGCATCTCCTTTCACCGAGATGTATTCCTTGCAGGCCATTAAGATGATTATGGAGGGATATAAGGAAATCGTTGCCAACGGAGAGGATGCGCGGTTCAAGTATTTGAAGAATTTCGTCCTCGCTTCCAACTACGCCGGAATCGCTTTCGGAAATGCGGGTTGCGCTGCGGTTCACGCCCTGTCCTATTCCATCGGCGGCGCGTTCCACGTTCCTCACGGTGAAGCGAATTACCAGTTCTTCACGGAAGTCTTCAAGATGTACATGCGCAAGGATCCGAAAGGAAAGATCGTACAAGCCACGAAGATCTTTGCCGATGCGCTTGGCTGCGATCCGGAGGGCGACGTTTACGGAGAACTTGAGAAGTTCCTCAACAAGCTTATCGTGAAGAAGCCCTTAAGAGAGTACGGCATGGTTGAATCCCAGATTGACGAATTCACGGACATGACCATTGCCAACCAGCAGAGACTTCTGGCAAATAACTACGTATTCTTAGAAAGAGATGAGATCAGAGAGATCTTTGCAAACTTGTATTAGTACGTGATCCAAGCCGGACAGGGAAAATGGAGCCTGTCCGGCTTTTTTAATGAACAATTAGGCGCATGTCGGATAGTATTTACGCACGATAGGAGTATCTCCTTGGAAACCGGCGGCATTTTTGATGCGCACCGGCAAATCAACAGCGCATAAAATGCCGTAAGATGTTGACGGTTTCTACGGAGATACGTCCTATCATGCCGACTGATAGGAGTATCTCCTCGGAAACCGGCGGCATTTTTGATGCGCCCCGACAAAATCAGCGCATAAAATGCCGTAAGAGGTTCACGGTTTCTACGGAGATACATCCCATCATGTGTACGTAAATCAATACACAATTGTATGCATTGATAGGAGTATCTCCTCGGAAACCGGCGGCATTTTTGATGCGCCCCGACAAAACCAGCGCATAAAATGCCGTAAGAGGTTCACGGTTTCTACGGAGATACATCCTATCATGCATAAGTAGAATCATGTATAATTATATAGGAGGGTGAGCCGATGATTTTTTGTTTTTCCGGTACCGGAAATTCTCTGTCCGTTGCTAAGACGCTTTCCGCGGCCTGCGATGACACTCTTCTATCAATTCCCGAAGAAATGAAACGAAACAGGCAGAGCTATAAGTACTTCCTCGGTGAGGGCGAGTCTATTGGGTTCGTCTTTCCAGTTTACGCCTGGGCAGCTCCTGCAATGGTTATGGAGTTCATTGAAAAGCTATCCATTCCAAACTATGAAGATAACTACACATACTCCGTAGCAACCTGCGGCGATTTTATAGGTAACACTATGGAGGCTTTAATAAAGGTTTTGAAAAAGAAAGGGCTCACACTGCACAGCAGCTTCTCGGTCGTTATGCCCAGCAATTATATTATTTTGTCTGACGTGGACTCTGAAGAGATAGAAGAGAAAAAGCTTCGGGAAGCCGATATACGTATGAAATATATTGCAGAGATTATTCGTGACCGGAAAAGAGGTGTCTTTGACGTTAAGAAGGGTCCCGTCCCCGTGTTTTTAACGAATGTTATCAATCCTTTATTTAATAAGTATGCAAGGACAGCGGACAAATTTTATGCAACGGATGTCTGCACTTCATGTGGACGATGTGAAGAAATATGCCCTGTCGGGAGTATAGCAGTTAACGGTAAGCCTGCCTGGGGCAAGGACTGTACCCAATGTCTGGCTTGCATCAACAGTTGCCCTGTAAAGGCGATTCAGTATGGAAAGAAGACGATCAATAAAGGCAGATATCTGCATCCCATTCTGAGAAAATAATGGAATATTCCGGTAATAGAATATTTCAGAAATAGTTGTTGTCAAAAAGTTCTTCTCATCTTTTTTAATTTCTATGCACTTTTATGATCCTATACAAGGGTTCATGTTTTTTGGTTGACAGATAAAAGCGAAAGCCCTATAATTGTATACAAGAATACAATTATAATCGGGGAATTGAAACCAAGCGTCAGAACGTCTTAAATCGACACAAAAAGCGAAGGAAAGGACATAGCAATTATGAAAGGCACACTCACTTACAAGATATTGAAGGATCATTTAATCAGCGGGGATTTGAAGCCCGGCGAGGAAATTACCGTCCGCATCGATCAAACTCTGACCCAGGATTCAACGGGGACCATGGTTTACCTTCAGCTGGAGGCTATGAATGTGGACCGGATTAAAACGGAACTGTCCGTTGCATATATCGATCATAATACATTGCAGACCGGTTTTGAAAATGCCGACGATCACGCCTTTATCGAAAGTGTAGCCAAACGCCACGGCATATTGTTTTCCAAACCGGGAAACGGCATATGCCATCAACTCCATCTGGAAAATTACGGAATCCCGGGTAAGACTCTCCTTGGATCCGACAGCCACACGCCTACCGGGGGCGGTTTAGGCATGATAGCCATCGGCGCGGGCGGACTGGATGTGGCCGTTGCCATGGCACAGGGAAGCTATAGTCTTAAGGTTCCGCAGGTCGTTGGAGTCAAGCTTACCGGAAAGCTGCTGCCCTGGGTATCCGCTAAGGATGTAATTCTTCATATTCTCCGCGTTCTGACCGTGAAGGGCGGCGTGGGAAAGGTGATTGAATATTTCGGCGAAGGCGTCGCCACTTTGTCGGTAACGGATCGGGCCACCATTACGAATATGGGAGCGGAGCTTGGCGCTACCACCTCCGTCTTCCCCAGCGACGAAAATACGAAGGCTTATTTGGCGTCTCAGGGCAGGGAAAAAGATTATGTGCCTTTGTCAGCGGATGCGGATGCGGAATACGATCATATTCTCGAGGTAAATCTTTCTGAATTAGTACCTTTGGCTGCCAAGCCTCACAGCCCTGACAATGTGGCTCCCGTGGCGGAAATCGGACCCATTGTCATCCACCAGGTAGCCATCGGAAGCTGTACCAACTCTTCTTATGCGGATTTGATGAAAGTGGCAGAGATCCTCAAAGGAAGGAAAGTCCATCCGGATGTCAGCTTGGTCATCTCTCCGGGCTCCAGTAAAATTCTCTCCAAGCTGGCGGAGAATGGAGCTCTGGCGCATATGATAAACGCCGGAGCCAGGGTGATCGAATGCGCTTGCGGTCCGTGCATCGGAATGGGACAGGCCCCCAGATCCGGCGGTGTATCTCTGAGAACTTTTAACCGCAACTTCAAAGGACGCAGCGGTACGGCGGATGCAGAGGTTTACTTGGTCAGTCCCGAAACCGCGGCCATTTCAGCCGTTATGGGCGTTTTGACCGACGGAATGAAGAGCGGGTTTGATCTTCCGGAGATTGAAGAGGCAGTCTTTAAACCCAACGATAATTACATGGTCTATCCGGAAGGTTTCAACAAGCAGAATACGCCTCTGGTCATGGGACCCAACATCAAACCCTTCCCGCTTAATAAACCCATGGGAGACACGATCGAAGGCAGCGTAGTGTTGGTTGCGGAGGACAATATAACCACGGATGACATCATGCCCTCCAATGCGAAACTTCTCCCGTATCGGTCCAATATCCCCCATCTGTCCAATTACTGTTTTTCAACCATTGATGAAGGCTTTCCCGCACGCTGTAAGGCAGCAGAGGACGGCATCATCATTGCCGGGGCCAATTACGGACAGGGAAGCAGCAGAGAGCATGCAGCTCTGGTACCGCTCTATTTGGGGATTCGATTTGTCATCGCTAAGTCCTATGCGAGGATTCACCGCTCCAACCTGATCAACAGCGGAATCCTGCCCTTGGTCTTTGCCAATCCGGAGGATTACAATGATTTCGTTTTAGGACAGAGACTGCGCATCGAGAACGCAAAACAAGAAATGGGCAAGAATACAATCATCGTCAAGAACCTGGATACGGGGAAGGAATATGAAACCGTTGGGAACTTTACGCCGGAGGAGCATGCAATTCTGTTGGCCGGCGGAAAGATCAACATGATCAAGGATGCGGCAGGTATACGAGAATAGGAAAAGGCATTTGGACAAAGGAGAAGACAATGAACTATACAGATGCATTTGAAAAGATTATTGAGGAGCAGCTGGCACGCATTGAGAGAATCAAGCAAAACCAGACTCCCGTCGACTATACAAGTTTGGATAAAATAATAATCGGCGTCATCGGCGGAGACGGAATAGGTCCCACTATCACGGCGCAGGCCAGGCGTGTGCTTGAAGAGATTCTGAAGGAAGAGGTCTTGGCCGGGAAGGTGGAATTTCGTACGATAGACGGCTGTACTATCGAAAACCGCCAGGCTGCGGGAAAAGCAATCCCCGACGATGTGCTTGAGGAAATCAAGAAATGCCACGTGCTGCTCAAAGGACCCACCACAACTCCCAGAAAAGGAGACAAAGGCATCAATGTGGAAAGCGCCAACGTAGCCATGCGAAAAGAACTGGATCTCTTTGCTAACGTGCGCCCCGTCAAGGTACCCGAACTCGGAATCGATTGGACCTTTTTCAGAGAAAACACGGAGTGCCTCTATGCCATGGGAAGCCGAGGGATTCATGTAACCGATGATCTTGCCGTGGATTTTCGTGTCATTACTACGCCGGGTACGGAGCGCATTGCCCGCCTTGCTTTTGATTATGCCAGACGTAACGGAAAGAAGAGAGTTACCATCGTTACCAAGGCCAACGTGGTGAAGGCAACGGACGGGAAGTTTTTAGATGTGTGCAAGGCTGTTGCAAAAGAGTATCCTGAAATTGAAACCGACGACTGGTATATTGATATTATGACGGCAAAGCTTTTGGACGAGAAGCGGAGGAGAGAATTTGAAGTTCTGATCCTTCCCAACCTCTATGGAGACATTCTCACCGATGAAGCGGCAGAAATGCAGGGAGGAGTCGGAACGGCAGGAAGCGCCAATCTTGGAACTCGTTATGCAATGTTTGAAGCGATTCACGGCTCTGCCCCCAGGATGGTGGAAGAAGGAAGAGCGGCTTATGCGGATCCGAGCAGCGTAATCAGAGCGGGAGCCATGTTGCTGAATCATATCGGATACCGGCAATATGGAGAAAAACTGCTGGATGCCATCGAAACGTGTACCGTTAAGGAACGGAAAGTTGTAGTGACCGGAAGGTCGGACGGAGCCACAGGGGCAGAGCTGGCCGACTATATTCTGGAGAAAGTGAGAGGATAAAAGGATGAGTAAAGCGCCATCCGGTGTTCGCATTACAGGCCACCCTCTTTCAGAGAGCATTTTTACAGAACTTCGAAGCGCTATTCTTCGAGGCAGGCTGCGTCCGGGGGAAAAGGTATCGGAACAGCAGGTCTGCGATAAGTTCGGCCTTTCCCGTACTCCTGTACGCGAAGCATTTCGCCAGCTGGAGCTGGAAGGCCTTATCGAGACGATTCCGAACCGAGGCGCATTTGTGGTCGGCTTGACCCAAAGGGACCTGGCGGATCTTTTTGAGATGCGAAAAGCATATGAAATTTTAGCGGTAAAATGGGCCATCGAACGGATCACAAAAGAGGAGATGGAAAAGCTTGAAGAAGCCTACGAGTTTATGGAATTCTATACGATGAAGCAGGAAGCGGACAAAATGCTGAACATCAACATGCAGTTCCATAATCTCATCTACAAGGCATCTCACAATCGAATGCTGGAACACACCCTTTCCACCTATCAGCTTTATTTAAAGGAAACGGAAAGCAACAGCGCCTACCTAAATGGGCATTTAGAGGAAGTTCTAAAAGAACATAAGCAGATTTTCGACGCCTTCGTTAATAAGGACCCGGAAAAAGGAATGGTAGCTGCGGCCATGCATTTGGACAATGCAAAGGCCAGGGCGAGTAAATAATCGGGGTTCAATAGGATATCATGAACGAGTAAAAAGCATGGTGAAAAAGCCATGCTTTTTTATATATATTCTTCTTGATAAACGAAAGGGGGTACTATATAATGGGGTACACACAGAAATAATATCTACATAATGTGGAATTCAAATCGTAGGGCGGTTTTCAGATAGTGAATTGCATCTGATAAAAGATACTTGTATCGAATACCTGTTCCTTAGAAGAAAATATGGCGGAGGAATTACATATGAAAACAGTAATCAAACGAGACGGATCAGAAGTCAATTTTAACAGAAACAAGATTAAAACCGCAATCATGAATGCCATGTCGGAAACCAAGAAGGGGGTTGACGAGAAACTGGCTGATGATATTGCGGAAGCCATTGAGAAACAAGTGGAACGGTCTGAAAGAAAAGTCAACGTAGAAGATATTCAGGACCTGGTAGAAGACTTTTTAATGGCCAGCGAAAGGAAAGATGCGGCCAAAAAGTACATCATTTACCGTTATGAACGCGACAAGACAAGAGATGCGAGAAAACGGAGAGACGGTCGTATTATATCCGAAGATTTTGTCAGCGTTTTCAAGCATGCGCCTTCGCCGATGAATCAGCTTGGAAACTTTGTATTTTATCGTACTTATTCAAGATGGTTGCCGGAGGAGCTTAGGCGGGAGTATTGGTGGGAAACGGTGCGCCGGGCAGTGGAATATAACTGCAGCCTGGTTCCCACTTCGAGAGAAGAAGCCGAAAAGCTATACAGGAACGTCTTTGAACTGAAACAGTTTCTTTCCGGAAGGACCCTTTGGGTAGGGAGTACGGATGTATCCAAATACTATCCCATGTCCAACTTCAACTGCTCCTTCCAGGTTATTGACAGCTTTGCCGCCTTTAAGGATATCTTTTATCTGCTCATGGTGGGTTCCGGTGTGGGTGTCCGTATTTTACAGTCCGACATTGAAAAGCTTCCCATGGTGCGCACGGATGTGGAAATCATACATGAATCCTACACGCCGGTCCTGAAAACCCTGAGGCAGGACAACACCTCCCTGGAATTCACTCACAACGATACGGTAAAGATCTCCATCGGCGACAGCAAGGAAGGCTGGGTCCAGGCGCTGGACTACTTCCTGAAAGTGCATTACAGCACTGAATACCGCAAGATCAAGAGGGTTATACTGAACTATGATCAGGTCAGAAACAAGGGAGAGAAATTAAAAACCTTCGGCGGAACGGCCAGCGGCCATTCCAGCATGAAGAACATGTTCATTAAAATCAGCAGGGTGTTTGAGAAAGCCGCCAGACGGTCCACCACGAACAAAGTAAAGCTGTTGCCCATCGATTGCCTTGATATTGCAAATATCATAGGCGAAAATGTAGTTGTAGGCGGTGTGCGCAGAACGGCGGAGATCGTTTTAATCGATCCCAACGATAAGGAATGCATTCAGGCCAAGAACGAGCTTTACAAGAAAGTGGATGAAAAATGGGTCATCGATACGGAAATTTCCCATCGCCAGATGAGCAATAACTCCATTTACTACAGTGAAAAGCCTACTCGGGAACAGCTCCATTGGCACCTGCAGCAAATGCGCTATTCCGGAGAACCTGGCTGGGTCAACGCCGAAGCAGGCGCAAAGCGACGCCCCAACTTCAACGGTGTCAACCCCTGCGCCGAAGTTCTTTTGGACTCAAAAGGCATGTGCAACCTGACCACCGTCAATGTCATGGCTTTCGTAAAAGACGGCGTACTGGATCGGGAGGGGCTGATGGAGGCCCAGAGACTTTCCGCAAGGGCGGCATATCGTATGACATGTACCGAGTTGGAGATTCCTGAATGGAACGCGGTTCAGCAGCGTGACAAACTTCTTGGATGCTCTCTTACCGGATGGCAAGACATGGCCAACGCCCTGTCTCTAAGCCGTGAGCAGCAGATAGAGCTCCTACGGGAATTGAGACACGTTGCCAAAACGGCCGCAAAAGAATACGCAAAAGAACTTGGCCAGAGAGAACCGCTTTTGGTAACGACCATTAAGCCGGAGGGAACCGTAAGCCTTCTTCCGGTGGTATCCAGCGGTGTGCATTTCTCTCATGCGCCTTACTTTGTTCGCAGGATACGGATTAGCAGCGATGATCCGCTTGTAAAAGTGTGCGAAGAACTGGGCTATCCGGTTTATCCCGAGGTTGGGCAGGATCGTGAGAACTGCGTAACCAAAGTTGTGGAATTCCCGGTAAAAGCTCCTCCGGGCAGACATAAGGGCGACATCACTGCAATCGAGCAGTTGGAAATCTATAAAATGTTCATGGAGCACTATGTGGACCACAACTGTTCCATAACGGTTCATGTAAGGGATCACGAGTGGGAAGAGGTGGAACAGTGGGTTTGGGACAATTGGGATGACACGGTTGCCCTATCCTTCCTGTCCTATGAGGATAGCTTCTACGATCTTCTTCCGTTTGAGGAAATCTCCGAAGAGGAGTATAATAAAAGAGTAAGCGAGATGAAGCCGTTTATCCCTTCCTTGATTTCAAAATATGAAAAGGAGGAAGTGGAGTATGATATAGGTAATGAAGGATGTGAGGGGGGAATATGTCCGGTCAGATAATCATGACGATCAGCACCCAGCCCGGTTGCGGCGGTGTTGAGATAGGACAGCGCCTGGCCCGGCGCATGTCGGCGGTTTACGTGGACAAAAGAGTGGTGGCAAAGGCCGCAAGGGGCATGGATGCCATTATTGAGAGCGGCGAAGATGCAAAATCCAGAAGCAAGTTCTGGGAACTGTTGGGGCAAACGCCCATCCTGACAAATATAGAATCCTACATTCCCGAGATGCGAAGCGTGGTCAGCGACGCAGAGGTTCATGAGAAGGAGGAGGAAATCCTTCTAAAGCTGGTGGGCAAGAATACTGCAGTGGTGGTGGGACGAGCGGGCTTTTATCGGTTTAGCGAATACCCGCAGCTGGTAAAAATCTTTCTCGGAGGCGATTGGCAGTATAGGCTTGCGAACTACAAGCGTTTCTACGGATTAAGCGATGAGGATGCGGAAGGTTTGCTGCGTACCACGGATCAGGCTACGGAACGTTATATTTATAAAGTAACGGGAAAGGACATGTTGGATATACGCAACTATGATCTATCCTTCAATGTGAGCAAAATTGATTTCAATGTGGTGGTCAACCTGATCCTGGACTATGTACACCATCGCTTTAACTAGTATTAAGTAACTCTGGCAGTATTTTTTCAACTGACGGTTTATTAAACGATATGAACATGCCCCTGCAGCTTCCTGCGGGGGCATATACGTTTTTACCCAAAAATAAAAAGAGGTTACGGCCGGGGTCTAAATATAATTTGACATCTCCTTTTTATCCAAGTAATATGTTTATAGAAAACCACCGACCCGCGGGTCGGTTTTTAAACCATACATTTTAGCTGGGAGGACATAAGAATTGGAACGCAAACCGAGAGCCGGAAAGAAAATCGTGCTAATCGTTGTTATCATTGCGGTTGTTGCTTTGGGAGTTTACCGGATTATGGAATCGATGGAACCGCCCGTAGAGACAGAAAAAACACCGGTTAACGTAGTGACCGCTGTAGTGGAAAAGGGGAATATTTATGCTACGTCTCCTCTTACCGGACGCATCGACCCGGTGGATTCTGCAGCCGTTGTTCCTTTGACGGCGGGAGAGGTTACAAAGGTAGCTGTCAGTTTGGGCGATTATGTAAAAAAAGGCGCCCTGTTATTCGAGCTGGACAAAACCCAGATGGCTACCACATATAACTCTGCAAAGATCGCTTACGAAAGCGCCAGGAAAGATTACGAGCGCATGAAAGTGCTGTATCAGGAGGGCGCCATATCTCTCCAACAGTATCAGGGTATAGAAGCACAGTTTAACGTGGCGAAGGAGAATCTCAACGCTGCCGCAGAGGCGCTGAGCTACTGCACTGTGACTTCACCCATTGACGGTTATATAACTTCGGTTAACATTAGCGAAGGCAGCATCGCGTCCCAAGCCGCCCCTGCCATTACCGTGGCGGATGTGAGCAAATTGGAAATAAATACAACCATTTCCGAGTATTTAATCAATAAAGTAAAGGCCGGCGACCCGGTTGACATTTTTATTAAAACCCTGTCCAAAGATCCCTATCCGGGAACGATTAAAGCCATTTCTCCTGCGCCTGCCCTGGGCACACTTACTTATCCCATTACCATAACCGTTGACGACAGCTCCGGGGAGATTAAAGCAGGCATGTTTGCGGAAGTGCAGATCGTATCCGATATGAAAGAGGATGTCATTTGCGTTCCTTCCGATGCGATCTTCATTCGGTCGGGAGAATCGAAAGTCGTAGTGCTCAATGGAAATGTTCCGTCCATCGTAACGGTGGAAACGGGGCTTGACAACGGGGTAATGGCTGAGGTTGTCTCCGGTCTGAATGTTGGGGATGTTATTGTGGTTTCCGGTCAGCAGTATGTTATAGACGGCGAGCCCGTCAATATCATCGAGTAGTGGGAGGCATTCATGGACGTTTCAAAGATTTCAATTAATCGGCCGGTAACGACGGCAATGTTTGTTTTGATCGTTATCTTGGTGGGTGCCGTGTCCCTCTTGGGCATTCCCATGGACCTCCTTCCCGATATTGAGTTCCCTGTTGCCATCGTGTTTGTCCAATATCCAAACGCGGGTCCCGAAGAGGTTGAATCCATGGTCACCAAGCCTCTTGAGCAGGCTTTGGCTTCCGTGGAAAACATGGATAATATTATGTCCATGACCACGGAAGGGACTTCTATTGTCATAGTTCAGTTTGCTATGAAAACCGATATGGACTTCGCCACATTGGATATGCGCGAGAAAATCTCCATGGTGGAAGGCTTTCTACCCTCCGAGGCCACGGATCCCATGGTTTTGAAAATGAGCATGGATTTTACCCCTGTAGTACAGGTATATGTGTCCGGTGACAAGCCTCTTGTAGAACTGAACCGGGAAGTGGAGGACAACATCCTTTCCTACCTGGAACGGACGGCAGGCGTGGCTTCCGTTGACATTTTTGGCGGAATTACAGAGGAGATCGCAATCGAATTCGATCAGGAAAGACTGTCCGGCTATGGATTGACGCTGTCCGCCATAGGCCAGATACTTGCCGCGGAGAATATCAATATGCCCAGCGGAGAAGTGACAAAAGGCTCTGCAAAGGTCATCGTAAGAACTCTGGGTGAATTTAATTCTGTGGATGAAATACGGCAGCTGCCCGTGGCTCTGATGGATCGAAGCATCATCCATTTGTCGGACATAGCCTCCATCGAAGCGGGCTATCAGGAGCAGACATCCATCAGCCGAATCGACGGAATAACCTCCATCGGACTCTCTGTCACCAAGCAATCAACGGCCAATACGGTTGAGGTATCCAATGCCATCCATAAGACCCTGGAAAAACTAGAGAAAGAATATCCGGAACTTAATTTTACAGTAGGTATGGACCAGGCCGATTACATCAAGCGCTCCATTTATTCCGTCGGAGAATCGGCTCTTTTAGGCGCTGCGTTAGCGATTATGGTCATCTTCTTGTTCCTGCGCAATATGAGCGCCACCATGATTATCGCAATTTCCATTCCCACCTCTTTCTTTGCTACTTTTGCCATGATGAATCTGACGGGAATGACTCTGAATCTGATCACCTTGACTGCATTGACCCTTGCGGTAGGCATGTTGGTGGATAACTCCATCGTTGCACTTGAAAACATCTTTCGCGTAAGCCAGCAGGAGGATGTGAGTTCATCGAAAGAGGCTGCTCTTATCGGGAGCCGGCAAATTGCCCTTGCCATCTCTGCTTCTACCCTTACCAACATCGTAGTGTTCTTGCCTATCGCTGTCAGTGATGGCCTTGCCTCACTACTCTTTTCTGATTTCTGCTGGACCTTTATTATAGCTCTTGCAATCTCCTTGGTGGTAGCTATAACCGTAGTTCCTATGCTGAGCTCTAAACTTCTGGACCGAAATGCCTCCGCAGATTATCTCAGAATAGGGAAACACCATTACAGATACAGATTGGTTCCCTATTTTACTCGCTTTATCCAATGGTTGACGGACTATTACGGCGGGGTGATACGGAGGGCTTTGGGCCACCGCAAAAAGACCATTGCCGTTTGCCTCATCATCTTTGTACTTTCCGGTGTTCTCGTGGCCATTGTGGGAATGGAGTTTTTGCCCGCCTCGGACGAAGCCATGTTCTCTATCAGCATTGATATGCCTTACGGGACTTCCTTGGAAGAAAAGGATAAGATTGTGAGCCAGGTTGAGAGTTATGTGCTGACTATTCCCGAACTTGAGCACTGCAGTGTGGATATAGGACTTACGTCTGCATTTCTGGGGTCACAATCATCTACGGTCAATGTCATCCTGGTTCCGAAACGGGATCGGGACCGTTCCGTCTGGGAGATTATCGAAGATGTGAAGCAGGAGTTCAGCACATTGCCCGGCGCCGAAATCTCGATTATCGAAAGCTCCTCCGTTACTTCCATGATGGGGGGAAGCGACCTGGCTGTGACGATTAAAGGTCCGGAACTCGGCGTGTTGCGTTCTCTCGGCGATGATTTAGCGAAAAGAGTTCGTTTGGTTCCGGGCGTCACTGAAACCAGTACCAGTATTCAGGAAGGCAGCCCGGAAGTAAGAGTCAAACTGAGCAGAAGTACGGCGGCGTTTTACGGAATTACGGCTTATCAGTTGGCCAACGCCCTTGATAATGCCCTTTCCGGAACCTCCTCTACGAATTTGAAGATAGACGGCAAGGAAATCCAAGTGAACTTGTCTCTGTCGGATGCATACAGCGCATCCATCGATAATATGAGGCAGATTCTTGTTCCTACCGCAACGGGGGCATCCGTACCCGTAGGTCAGATTGCCGAATTGGAATTTGGTAATTCTCCTTCCCGGATCGATCGGACAAATCAGGAACGGTATGTTACTGTAAACGTATCCGTAGGAGACGACGATTTGGCCAGTGTTTCAGAAAATGTTTTTGCCCTGTTGGATGACTATCCTTTCCCCGATGGGTATTCATATGAGGAGGGCGGTCTGTATGAGCAGATGGTGGAGGCTTTCGGAGATCTATTCCTGGCTTTGCTCGTGGCGATTCTCTTAGTTTACATGGTTCTGGCCTCTCAATTTGAATCGCTGACTCAACCGTTTATTATCATGATTGCCATTCCCTTCGCCGTTTCGGGGACATTCCTTGCGCTGTTTTTGACGGGCAAGACGCTGTCCATAACTTCCTTCTTAGGACTTATAATGCTGGTGGGTATTGTAGTAAATAACTCCATACTTCTCATCGAATTCATCAAGCTGCGGAAAGACAGCATGCCTCTTGAGCAGGCCCTGGTAGAGGCGGGAATATACCGGTTGCGCCCCATATTGATGACTTCCATAACAACTGTGGTGGGGATGATTCCCTTGGCCCTGGGCTTCGGTGACGGAGGAGAAATCCTTTCTCCTCTGGGAATTTCCATCATAGGAGGCTTGCTGGGTTCCACCGTCGTAACTTTGGTATTGGTTCCGGTGCTTTATGCCATGATGGATGATGCAAAGCAGCGCAGGCTGCAGCGCAAGGCTGCCAGAGCGAGGGAAATTGAAATGTTAGAGGAAAAGTGGAGAAAGGAGCTATCAAATCGTGAGTAAGGATGACTATTCGGCAAGCGCCGCTGCGAGCGGAAAACGTGAACTGATATTGGAAACAGCTTTGAGTCTCTTTGTTCAAAACGGATATCAAGATACGAAGATTATAGACATTGCCAACGCAGCAGGGATTGGCAAAGGGACCGTTTACGAGTATTTCAGCAGCAAAGAGGAGTTGTTTGCCGAGCTTCTGCAGATTCATGTATTACAACCATATTCACGCATTGAAGAAAAAATCACCTCGGAAGATGCTTCTTGTTACGAACAGCTGAGGCGCTACATCCTCTTTGATATGGAAATGGCTAAGCGCTTCGGAAACGGAAAGAACTTTATCGACCAGCTGTTCGACGAATCCCTGTTATCGCGAGGTTCCGATTTTAAAGATCTCTTAAGACAGTTAATGGATTACCGTCTTACTTCACTCACTTCCATTATAGAAAGAGGAATTGCGCGAGGCGAATTTGCTCCCATTGAACCCAGATCGGCCGCTTTCTCAATAATGGGGGCAATCGGCGCTTTTATCAGCTATCGCTGCGGTCTTTTCTCCAAATGGAATCCATTCGATTCAGATTCTGCCGGAAGGGGTGACCCTTTTGCTGCGGTGGATACTCTGTTAGAGTTGCTGATGTACGGTCTGGCATACCGGGATACCGAATCCTCCTAAACCGGTTACATTTTATCGGTTTGCCATCAAATTAAACCAGTTACATTTATAAAATCTTCCACATTTTTTTGTATACGATCCGCTAAAAGCGCTGAATTTGCAACGTTGACCTTTGCAAAAGACAATATTCTAAAAATTAAAAAAAACTATCTTTTTTTTTCGGTATATACTATAATGGTATATGTAATGTTTCCTTAATTTTTTATATGGAGGTGCAAAAATGTCACAGTACACTCAAAAAGAGACAGGTGGGTTGTACGAATTGACCGATGCGGCTCGCGCCCAATTGGCAGATTCGAAGTATTACAACGAAGACCTGGCTCCAACATCCGTGTCGCAAAGAACCTGGACTACATATCATATCGCGTCCCTCTGGATCGGTATGTCCATATGTATTCCATCGTTCACTATGGCGTCCTCTTTGGTGGCTTTGGGATTATCCCCCTGGTTGGCGGTATTCAACGTAGCTCTGGGTAACTTGATCATCCTGATCCCCATTCAGTTGAATTCCCATGCAGGCACCAAATACGGCATCCCCTTCCCTGTATTTGCCAGGCTGACCTTTGGTAGCGTCGGCGCGCACATCCCCTCCCTGTCAAGGGCGCTTACGGCCTGCGGCTGGTGTGCTATTCAGTCGTGGATCGGCGGAGGCGCTTTTGTTACCATGGTCGCGGTCTTCGCTCCCAGTTTCCGGGATCTTCCGGCAGCTCCTTTCATCGGTTTCGGACTCTTCCTTATTTTAGTCTACTGGATCACCGTTAACGGTTCCGACGCTATTAAATTCTTGGAAGCCCTCGGAGCGCCAATCTTAGTCATCCTAACATTGGGATTGCTTATATGGGCCTATCTGCTGCACACTGGTGAAGGATTTACCGTTGCGGATACAATTCAGGCAGCCACCGACGTGGATTTGGTCAATTCCAACGGAGGGTTCATGTATGTCTTCCTGGGCGGCTTGACAGCCAATATCGCTTTCTGGGCCACCATGGCGCTGAATATTCCCGACTTTTCCAGATATGCCAAGTCACAGAAGGCTCAGTTTAGAGGACAGCTTTACGGCATGCCTCTCATGATGGCCATCTGCGCTTTCATCGGAGCCTATTTCGCCCAATCTACCAAGCTGGTCTTCGGAGAGGCCATGTTTGACCCCACCGGCGTACTGGCTCTGCTCGACAGCAAAGTATTAGCCTTCATCATAGCGATCTTCGTCGTACTGGCTACCTTGACCACCAACATTGCTGCTAACGTTGTTGCTCCTGCCAACGGATTCTCCAACGTTTCTCCGAAGAGAATCTCTTACAAGACAGGCGTACTGCTCACCTGTATTCTGGCTATTCTGTATCGTCCCTGGTGGATCTTCGGCGGTGCCGGCGCTTACATTTTCGGATGGCTGAACACCTATGGCGGCGTTCTTGCGCCTGTAGCTGCTATCTTTATCGCTGACTACTATATCGTCAAGAAGAGAAATATCGACGTTATGGCTCTGTTCCAGGGCAAAGAAGGCAGATACTGGTATACGAACGGCTGGAACATTAAAGCCGTTGTCGCCTGGGTTGCAGGGTTCATTCTGCCCACATTGGGCAACCTTGGTGTGAGCGCTCTGTCCTGGGTTGCAGCCAACGGTTACTTCGTAGGCTTCGCCATCGGTTTTGTGGTTTACATTCTCCTCATGAGAGGTCCTTCTCCCTCCTTTGTAACGGACGAAGAGCATGAGGCAATGACGGAAAGATAATCGACGATAATAATATAAATATGTCAGTAGAGATCAATTTTGGTCACTAATAAGTAAGTAGAAGCTTTTGGCAACCAAAAGCTTCTACTCATATTCATCTATTTTACATACCGTACAAGGATAAAGATTGGAGGGAAGAACAGATGGATTTAGTCATTAAGAACGGTACCATCGTTACGGCGGAAACGACCTTTAAAGGGGATATCGCCGTAAAAGACGGGAAGATCAAGGCCATCGGCGCTAAACTGGATCCCGCATGTTACAAGGGAGCCACCGTGGTGGATGCAAAGGGCCTTTTAGTGCTGCCCGGCGCCATCGATGGGCATACGCATCTTGAGATGCCCTTTGGCGGAACGATTTCGGCCGACAGTTATGAGGCCGGCACTCGAGCTGCCGCTTGCGGAGGAACCACCACCGTATTTGACTTTGTACTTCAGGATTTCGGCGAGAATCTGGTTGATGCGGTTAAGAGAAGAGACGAGCTCTGCGCTCCGCAGGCTTGCATCGATTACGCATTCCATACGGGTGTTAAGGATTTATCCGGCAACCTCATAGACAGTATGGAAGAATCGGTTAAATTCGGCGTATCCAGCTTTAAAGTTTTCATGGTCTATGATTTCGGCGTTACAGACGGCCTGTTCTATCAAGTGTTAAGAAAGTCCAAGGAAGTAGGCGCCCTCATCGGTGTTCACGCAGAAAACAAGGAAATCATCAGCATGCTCACCGCCGAGTTCCTGGCACAAGGGAAAACCTCTGCCTGGTACCATTATGCCAGCCGTCCGGAGTTTGTAGAAGGGGAAGCCGATTTTAGAGCCATTCAGTGGGCTAAGAGCTTGAATGCTCCATTATATATCGTACATCTGGCCAATGCCCAGGGTATGGCAGAAGTCACAAAGGCCAGAGACGAAGGATATCCGATCTTTGCTGAAACCTGTCCGCAATACCTGTATTTCACCAATGAGGTATACAAGAGACCCGACGGACGGAACTTTGTCTGCTCTCCGCCAATGAAAGGCAAGGCCAGCCAGGATGCTCTCTGGGAAGGCATTAAGAGAGGCGACATCACAACCATCGCAACGGATCACTGCCCGTTCCAGTCCTATGAGAAGGATTGGGGCAAGGACGACTTCACTAAGATCCCCAACGGCTGTGCCGGCATCGAAAACATGTATCCTTATATGCTCTCGGAAGCAAATAAGGGAAGGATCACATTCAATAAGGCAGTTGAACTTTGCGCCACAAATCCGGCCAAGCTCTTCGGCTGCGCTCCGCAGAAAGGTATGCTTGTTCCCGGCGCCGATGCGGACATCGTACTTTACGATCCCAAAAAAGAGTTTACCATTAGCGTAAACAACATGCATTCCGATTACGATCACACCATTTGGGAAGGTGTCAAGCTTAAGGGTTATCCTGTGGCAACCTACAGCAGAGGCCGGTTGGTCTACAAGGACGGCGAATTCTTAGGCAAGCCGGGCGAAGGCAAGTTCGTCAAGTGCAAACCTGTTCGTCATAAGACCCCCAATCTCTAATCGAAAATCGGATCACAACAAAGAAAGACAGCAACATAGTTGTATCGGCGGCTTCAGACGAAGCCGCCTTTTGTTTGAAATCATTGAGAATCGTTCACCTGAAATTTGCACAGCCGTAGCAAGGGATTGATTGTGGAGATTTCCCATCTACAACTTGTTTATTAAAGGGGGATTCGATATAATACAAGTTATTAAAATAGACAGGAAAAAGAGCGAAGACCATGGCAAAACTAAAAAAAGCGCAAATAGCAGAAATAATTGAAAAGATGGGGCAGATGTACCCGGAGGCGGAATGCGCTCTGGTACATGAAAATCCCTTTCAGCTTTTGGTGGCGGTTGTTCTTTCTGCGCAAACTACGGACAAAAGCGTTAATAAGGTAAGCCCCATATTATTCGACAGATATCCGGATGCTGCTGCATTGGCCTCTGCCAGGCTTGAAGATCTGGAGGAGATTCTTAAACCCATTGGCATGTATCGCACAAAAGCCAGGAATATTATTGCTTTATCGAAGATGCTGCAGGATAAGCACGATGGGCAGGTGCCGGGGGATTTCCAACAGCTTACGGAATTGCCGGGTGTCGGACGGAAGACGGCCAATGTGGTCCTGGCTGTAGGATTCGGTGAGCCGCGAATTGCCGTTGACACCCATGTGTTTCGCCTGGCAAACCGCATAGGGCTGACAGCCGAAAAGAACGTACTGAATACGGAGCTCGCCCTTATGGAAGTTATTCCAAAGGAACGCTGGATCATGATGCATCACGCCCTGATCTGGCACGGACGGCGCGTTTGCAGCGCCAGAAATCCAAAATGCGATCAGTGCGGGATTTACGGGTTATGTCGTAGAAACGGCCTCGGGGAAAAAGCATGAAACAGATAAAAGTAAGAAATCAAATTCTGGGGCAGGGACGTCCAAAGATCTGCATCCCTCTGATGGGGAAGGATCCGGACGAATTGCTTTCGGCTACCCGGTTTGCACTGGAAGCCGGGGCGGATATGTACGAACTTCGAGCCGATTTCCTTGAATCCGCAGCAGAAGAAAAAAGCATCAAAGAGGCTTTAAAAGGAACACGAGATCTTATCGGAGACAGCCCGCTTATTTTCACACTGCGCAGTGAAAGCGAGGGGGGGAAGAAATCCTTATCTCTCGACGAATACATGACGCTGAATCAAATGGTTATAGAAACGGGACTTGCAGATATATTGGATGTGGAGCTCTGCAAGGGGGAAGAAGCTATAAAACAGCTCCTTTCTGCTTCCCATCAAAAGGGAATGTTCGTACTGCTGTCAAATCATATTTTTGAAGGAACGCCGCCAAAAGAGGAGATGCTTGCCATACTGTGCAGAATGCAGCAGTTGGGCGCCGATATTACAAAGCTTGCGGTTATGGCCAAATCCGAGAAGGATGTATTGACGCTCCTGGATGCTACCCTTTCGATGAAAGAGCAATACGGTGACCGCCCCTGTATTACCGTGTCTATGGGGCAAAAGGGAATTCTAAGCAGAGTGGCCGGAGGTCTATTCGGATCGGCCCTGACTTATGCTTTAGGCAGTGAGCCTTCGGCTCCCGGGCAGCTTAATGCATCTGAAGTGCGTTATGTTTTAGAGTTGTTGCATGAAAAGGGGTTATGAACCCCAGAATAAACGAATCGACAAAGGAGAAAAGCAAATGAAAAAGATTATCAGTACGGAAAAAGCTCCGAAGGCGGTAGGAGCCTACTCTCAGGGGATCAGTTTCTCCGGGCTTGTCTTTACTTCCGGACAGATTCCCATCGATCCGGCTACGGGAGAACTTAATACAGGAGATATCGCGTCCCAGACGGAACAGGCCATGAAAAATGTGAAGGCCATCGTGGAGGAAGCGGGGCTGACAATGAACGATGTCCTGAAGGTAACCATCTTACTGGCGGATATCGAGGATTTTGCCGTCGTCAACCAGGTGTATGAAAGTTTCTTTACCGGCCATTACCCGGCAAGATCCTGTTTTGCCGTAAAGGATCTTCCCAAAGGAGCCAAGATCGAGATCGAAGCCATCGCCGGAAAAGATTGTTGTTAAAGAGAAACTGTTGTTAAAAAAAGCTGCGGCTTAGGCGCCGCAGCATTTTTTGTATTTTTTTCCGCTGCCGCAAGGGCATGGATCGTTCCGGCCAGGTTGTTTTTCTTTTACAACGGTCTTGGATTTTTTGTAAGCTTTGGTGATCTCCTGCCGCTTCTCGTCGGTAAGAATGGAGTTCCACTGTTCCAATGTGTAAAGATAATCGGCCTTTGCCTTCAGCATATTGAAGTACAGCTTTTCAAAATCGATGTCAAGGGTAATGAGATCCTCTTCTCCCAGATTGTCAAGATCAAGGGGCGTGCGCAGGCTGGTATTGATTCCGTCCAGGAATCCCATAAAAATTACCGGATCCACTTGGTATTTTTCTGTCAGCTCCTTGAAGTTTCCTTTAACAACCGGATTGCCTTCTCCTAAAATGGAAGAATAGATTGTGGTTTCTCCGGAACTGTACTTGTCCCAAAAGGCATCAAAGGTCTCATCGGTTTGATTTTCCAGTTCATTTTTCCATTGTTCATACAGGCTCATTTCCTTTTTCCTCCCGCAACAATAATATCATAGGCAGCGCACTTTACGATGGCATTACCGATTTCGATTACATCGCCCATGACTGCGCTGCCGGTGGGCAGCGGGCCCGCGCCTTTTCCATAGAACATCAGCTCGCCTACCGCATTGCCTTTAACGAAGATGGCGTTGAATTCATTGTTGACGCCGGCAAGAGGATGGGACACAGGGATTAGGGTAGGTCTTACGCTGTAGGTAAGATTTCCGTTTTCTCTTTTTGCAGAAGCGATGAGTTTTATCTTGTTTCCCGATTTTGCTGCGCGCTTTATATCATCCTTGGTGATTTTGGTGATTCCTTCCGTAGGTATGCCTTCGGGTGGTACACGAATACCGAAGACCAGGGAAATAAGGATGGATAGCTTGTTCGCAACATCGATGCCTTCCACATCCGCCGTGGGGTCCGCTTCAGCAAACCCTTTTTCCTGCGCAACTTTGAGTACCTCATCATATTCCAGTCCGAAATCGGTCATCTGAGACAGGATATAGTTGGTTGTACCGTTTAGAATGCCCATGATTTCGATAAATGAGTTGGCTCTAAGAGCGGTTGTTAATGCGTTGAGAATGGGGATTCCGCCTCCTACACTGGCTTCGTAGCGGAACATGACCTTATTCTTTTCCGCCGCATCCCGGAGCAGATCGTAATTTGCGGCAACGGCGGCTTTGTTGGCCGTGACCACATGCTTGCCGTTGTTCATAGCCTTGAGCATGAAGTCGGTGGCAGGCTGTATTCCTCCTAGCAGTTCAACAATTATATCTATATCAGGATCCAAAAACAGATCATCGGGATTCTGAGTAAAGATTTCCTTCGGCGCTACCACATCCCTCTTTCTGTCCAAATCTTTTTCAAGGATTTTCGCTATTTGAAAATCGATTCCCGTTTGCTGCTCAATAATGCCCCGGTTCATTTCCAAGGTTGCGTAAGTGCCGGTACCGATATTTCCAAATCCCATGAGACCGATTCTTATTACATTTTTGTTCATCAAAATACCTCCTGAAGTTTGTACATCAATAAAATCCGTTTCATGCGCTGACAAAATAACCGTGTTTTACTTTGTCAATTGGTGCTATTATAATATAATATTTGAAAATAGTCTCGAATCCAATTGAAAATGTTGTAAAAAATATTATTATGTATCATATTAAGTATGGATTCCGCATCTTTTAAAAAATGCGTGGCAAAAGGGAAAAAGAGAACGAAAATGCAAATACAAATGACAGAACATAAACTCAGCATCGTTTTAGTCCAACCGGAAATTCCTCCAAACACAGGTAATATTGCAAGAACATGCGCGGCAACGGGAACCGACCTGCACCTTGTAAAACCTTTAGGGTTTTCTGTCGATGATGCGCATGTGAAGAGGGCGGGGTTGGATTATTGGAAATTTGTCAACCTGGAAATTCATGAAAACTTGGAAGAATTCTTGGAAAAATATAAGAATCGGCCTATGTATCTGGCAACAACGAAGGGCAAAAAAGCTTATACGGATGTGCGTTATGAAAAGGACGCCATGCTGATCTTCGGCAGAGAGACTGCCGGGCTTCCCAGAGATTTTATCGAGGGAAACATAGAAAAAACCATTCGAATTCCAATGAGCGACGATGTAAGACTCAGATCGTTGAATCTGTCCAACTCGGCGGCTATCGTGGTATACGAAGCGCTGCGTCAGTTAGGTTTTCCGGGGTTGGTATGAACCTTCCAAGGTTAGAAAGGGATGTAACCGCATATGTTTATCATAGTTTTTCTGATACTCGGGGGAGCCGGCCTCCTCTTGTACGGAATTGAGGTTATGAAGGATTCTCTTGAATGGGTCTCCGAAGGAAAAGCGCAGAGAATGATAGAAGCCTCCGGCAGCAGCGTATTTAAAAGCATTCTTGCGGGTATTGTCGTTACCGGAATCAATCAAAAGAGCAGCGCCACGACTATTATGGTGGTGGGTTTGGTCAACACGGGCATGATTTCGTTGACAAAGGCGGCGGCCGTCATTATGGGAGCGAATATCGGAACCACGATTACTGCCCAGCTCTTAGCCTTTCGGTTGGAGTACCTTGCGCCGTGCATCGTGGGAGTAGGAGCAGTGTTCTGGAAGTATGCGAAGACCAAGCGGGTACAGTACACGGCGGAGATTTTCATCGGCTTTGGCATCATGTTTATTGGGATGCTCTTTATGGAGCAGGGCATGGTCTATTTACGCGAAAGTACGCTTATTCAAGAATCCTTGACGCTTTTATCCCGTCCGTACAGTTTCCAATATCTGTTGCTGATTCTTGTGGGCTTTGTTGCCACTTCAATCCTTCGCAGCAGCAGTTTGCTCACCGGAATTATGATTGCCATGTCCGCCCAGGGACTTTTAACGGTGGAAATGGGCGTTCCATTGATTTTAGGCATCAACGTAGGAAAGTGCATGACGGCTATCATCGACAGCCGGTCCGCTGGAAGGACGGCAAAGAGGGCCGCCGTAATTCATTTGCTTTTTAACACCACCGGCATGATCCTTGCCGCCGTCTTTTTCCAGGAGTTATTTTCCGATTTGATGCAACTGCTTGCGCCTGGGGATTTACCTAGGCAGATCGCCAATGCCCACACCATCTTCAATCTGGGAACCACCATACTCTGCGCGCCGCTTGTCAGCCTTCTGGTGGCGCTTTCGGATAAGCTGGTTCCCGGAAAGAAACACAGCGAACAACCCATTGAAAATCTCGATGTGCGGATGCTTGAAACGCCCGGGCTTGCTCTGGCCCAGACCTATAACGAGATTATAACCTTGGCGAAAATGAGTTTTGAAAGTTATGCAATCAGCTTCCAGTGCGTACAGGAGCCGGATGAGAAGGACCTTGACCGGATCCAGGAACAGGAAGAAAAGATCCTTCGTCTGGAGAAAGATATTGAAGTATACCTGGTAAAGCTGGCACAAAGGAACATTACAAAGCAGCAGCACGAAATGCTGAACCTCATGTTGGGGGTTATCAGTGACATCGAAAGGATCTCGGACCTGGCCGCCAGCATTGCGGAGATGGCTCTTTATAAGAAGGAAAACAGCATTGAGTTCAGCCGGCAGGCAGAAAGAGAGATGGAGGAGTTCCATGAGCAGATCTCCCGACTCATTGAGGATTTGATGAATGCCTTGGAGAAGCGCGATGTAAATCTGGCAAATAACATCCTGCCTGCGGAGATCAAAATCAAAGGAATGGAGACAATCCTGCGGGACAATCATATCGACCGTTTGTCGAAAGGAATATGCAACCCGGGATCCGGCGTTCTCTTTATTGACCTGATCAACAGTATGGAGCATGTGGCGCAGCATGTAAGGAAAATCGGCCATTTTGTCATAGAAGCATCCAGGTATTAAATTCGGGTTTTTGTTTTCTGCCATTCCGAATTATGTTATACTTAGATTTAATAGGTTTTATTGTTTTGTGTGTATATGAACGGGTATTACTTCTACCTAGGGGAGTGCAAAAGCTTTTATGAAGCTGGGTTATGAACTTACAATTGAACAGACTCAGAAGCTGGTTATGACTCCTGAATTGATCCAGGCCATCCAGTTGCTGCAATTTAATACCCAAGAGCTGGAGAATTATGTGCAGGAGCAGCTCTTGACAAATCCTGTGCTGGAAAGGGCGGAGAAAGCAGACGGAGACAGCCCCGATACGGAACCCGGCGATGAAAGCGAAAAGGCAGCGGAAGGGACGGAGGAGATCAGAAAGGACCACGAATTCGACTGGGCTGAGCATTTTAAAGAGCATGGCTACGATGATATCAGCTACAGTATGGGTGTGGATAGCGATGAGCAAAACGATTACTCTTATGAGCAGTTTGTCTCTTCTGAGACCAGCCTGACAGACCATCTCATGATGCAGCTGGAGTTCGTATCCATGAAACCGGCTTGCAAGATGATCGCCCGGTATCTCATCGAATCCTTGGATGAAAACGGATATCTCACTTCTTCAATACAGGAAGTATGTCAGGTGTTCCGGGCCAGGGAAGATAAAGTGCTGGAGGCTTTGGCTGTGATCCAGGGCTTTGAACCGGTGGGGGTCGGAGCAAGAGACTTAAAAGAGTGCCTGCTGATTCAGCTTAAGCATCGAGGAAAGGACAAGCCGGAAGCCAGGCTTATTGTGGAACACCATCTGGAGGATATTGCGGAAAATCGGTTGTCCAACATTTCCAAGGCCTTGGGTATTTCCGTAAAGGAAGTCCAGGCTATCAGCGATGAGATCAAGTCACTTGAACCCAAGCCCGGAAGGCAGTTCGGGAGAGCCGATGATAACCGCTACATTGTTCCCGATGTTACAGTGGAAAAGGTGGGAGATGAGTACGTCATCATTGTGAACGACAGTACTGCTCCCAGGCTGAATATCAGCCCCTATTACCAGAAGATGCTTATGGAAGCGGACAAAGACTCGAACATTTCCAAGTTTCTATCAAGCAGGCTAAACTCTGCGCTTTGGCTGATTCGCAGCATAGAACAGAGACGTCAGACCATCTACAACGTTGTGAAAGCAGTGGTAAGCTACCAACGCGATTTCCTGGATTACGGTCCCAAGCATTTGAAAACCCTTACGCTAAAACAAATTGCGGATGAAGTGGGCATTCATGAGTCCACGGTCAGCCGGTCGATTAACGGGAAATATATGCAGACGCCTCGAGGTCTCTTTGAAATCAAGTATTTCTTTACAAGCGGCGTTACCGGAAACGACGGTTCCAGCATTGCTTCCGAAAGCATTAAAGCCATAATTCGGGAAATGGTGGAAAATGAGGACCCGAGAGCGCCTCTCTCCGACCAGGCCATTGCGGATTCCATGGCTGAGTGCGGCATAGAAATATCCAGAAGAACCATAGCAAAGTACAGAGATGAGATGAACCTTCCTTCATCTACCAAGCGGAAACGGTTTTGATGAGAAATAAAAGGCTCCATCAAATGCCTTTCAAATAACTACATAGTTTGAATCGGGGTTCCTCAGATCCCATGCAAATATAATATTAATGGAGGAATACAAAATGAAGACAAAAGTAGGAATAAACGGTTTTGGGAGAATAGGAAGAAACGCATTTAAGATCGCGGTAGAAAAGAGCGATGCATTTGATATCGTTGCAATCAATGATATTACAGATCCGAAGACCCTGGCGCATCTGTTGAAATATGACAGCTGTTTCAGCAAGTTCGAAGGCACCGTAGAGGCGAAAGAGGATGCCATCGTAGTAAACGGCAAGGAAATTAAGATCCTGGCTGAGAGAAATCCGGAAGAACTGCCCTGGAAAGAGTTGGGCGTAGATGTTGTACTGGAGTCCACAGGACTTTTTACAAAGAGAGCCGATGCGGAGAAACATATCAAAGCAGGAGCCAAAAAGGTTATCATTTCTGCGCCGGCAACGGGCGAAGACATTACAATCGTCATGGGTGTGAACGACGATAAGTACGATCCGGCAAACCACCATATCATTTCTAACGCATCCTGCACCACCAACTGCCTGGCGCCCCTTGCAAAGGTTGTCGATGAAGAGTTTGGCATCGAGAGAGGATTAATGACAACGATTCACTCCTACACCAACGATCAGAAGATCTTAGACCTGCCGCATAAAGATCTGAGGAGAGCAAGAGCAGCAGCCGTATCCATGATTCCTACGACAACAGGAGCGGCCAAAGCGGTTTCTTTAGTGTTGCCTCAGCTGCAGGGAAAACTCAACGGAATGGCCATTCGCGTACCCACCCCGGCTGTGTCTCTGGTCGATGTTGTTTTTGAATTGAAGCAGGACACCAGTAAAGAAGCAGTCAACGAAGCATTCATGAGAGCGTCTGAGGGAGAGATGAAAGGCATTCTCGGTTATTGCGACGAGCCTCTTGTATCGGTGGATTTCAAACAGGATGAAAGATCCTCCATTATCGATGCCCTGTCCACCATGGTCATTGAAGGAAATATGCTCAAAGTGCTTTCCTGGTATGACAATGAATGGGGCTATTCCAACCGTGTGGTGGATGTGATCCAAATGGTAATCAATAAAGGTTTATAATAGAGGGATACCGATGAAAAAAACCATTCGAGACATAGACGTTCGAGGCAAGCGCGTAATCGTGCGCTGTGATTTTAACGTGCCTCAAGATGAGAACGGAAAAATAACCGATGACAGCCGGATCGTGGCCTCCCTGCCTACTATAAAGTATCTGATAGAAAAGGGCGCAAAAATTATTCTGATGTCTCACTTGGGAAGGCCAAAGGGAGAGCCGGATATGAAGTACAGCCTGCAGCCCGTGGCGGAGAGACTGTCTTCCATTTTAGGACAAGATGTTCAGTTTCTCAGCAAGCCGCAAGTAGTGACGGATGAGATCCGCGAATGTGCTGCCTGGCTGAAACCGGGACAGATCCTGCTGCTTGAAAACGTCCGTTTCCGGAAGGAAGAGACGAAAAACGATCCTTCTTTCTCAAAGGAACTGGCAGAACTGGCGGATATTTTTGTGAACGATGCCTTTGGCTCGGCTCATAGAGCCCACTGCTCGACAACGGGAATTGCGGAGTATCTTCCCGGCGTTTCAGGATTCCTTATGGAAAAGGAACTGGAATTTCTCGGCGACACCGTAGAGAACCCCAAGAGACCATTCTTGGCCATCATGGGAGGCGCAAAAGTCAGCGACAAGATCCCCGTCATTGAGAATTTGTTGAAAAAGGTGGACGTGCTTATCATCGGTGGCGGTATGGCTTATACATTTTTGAAAGCCCAGGGATATGAAATCGGTAAGTCGCTTTTGGAAGAAGATATGATGGAAATGGCCTTGTCTCTTCTTGCCAAAGCAAAAGAGCAAGGGGTCACTCTGTTGCTTCCCGTAGATGTTCTGGCGGCCAAGGAGTTCAGTAACGATGCGGAAGCAGCCTATTATGACATCCATCGGATGCCGTCGGATCGGCTGGGGCTTGATATCGGAGAAAAGACAGCGAACCTGTTTAAGAGTGAGATCGAAAAGGCGGCCACCATCGTTTGGAACGGGCCCATGGGCGTGTTTGAGATGCCCAACTTCGCAAAAGGAACAAAAGCCATAGCGGAAGCCATGGCTGTAAGCGAAGGAACTACCGTTATCGGCGGAGGCGACTCTGCTGCCGCAGTACGCCAGTTTGGGCTGGCCGATAAAATGACGCACATTTCTACCGGTGGCGGAGCTTCTCTAGAGTTTTTAGAAGGAAAAGTCCTGCCCGGCGTAGCTGCCTTACAGGATAAATAAGGCATAGCAATAGGAGGAAGGAAAATTGAGAAAACCCTTTATAGCCGGAAATTGGAAAATGCACAAAACTGTAAAAGAGGCAGCAGAATTTGCTCAGGCATTTAAAGAATCCTACGAGGCTTCGGATGTGCAAGTGGCAATCTGTGCGCCTTTCACTCAGTTAGCCGCTTTGGTAGAGGCTTTAAAAGGAACAGGCATCAAAGTCGGCGCGCAGAATATGCACTTTGAGAAGGAAGGAGCATTTACCGGTGAAATATCCGGCGCCATGTTGAAAGAATTAGGTGTGGATTACTGCATTATCGGTCATTCCGAAAGAAGGCAATACTTTGGGGAGACGGATGAAACGGTAAATAAGAAATTGCATGCCGCATTTAATAATGATATCCTTCCCATTCTCTGCGTCGGCGAAGTGCTTAAGGAAAGGGATGAAGGAAGAGCCTTGGAAGTGGTCTCCGCTCAGACAAAGGCCGCATTAACGGGTCTTGATGCCGAACAGGTGGAAAAGCTCACCGTGGCCTATGAGCCTGTATGGGCCATCGGTACGGGACGCAATGCTACACCGGAGCAGGCGGATGAAATGTGCGGCCATATCCGCAGGGTTATTGCGGATCTTTACGGCGAGGAAGTTGCCGAAAATGTAATTATTCAATATGGCGGAAGCGTGAAGCCGGGTAACATATCGGAACTGATGAACATGTATGAGATCGACGGAGCCTTGGTAGGCGGAGCCAGTCTGAAGCCTGACGAATTTATGGAAATTGTGAACTTTTAGGAGGAAAAGAATATGTGCTATATAGAAGACATACTGGCGAGAGAAGTGCTGGATTCAAGAGGAAATCCCACCGTTGAGGTGGAGGTGTTTCTCAGCGACGGGTCTGCGGGTAGAGCCATCGTACCTTCCGGCGCTTCCACCGGCGCTTACGAAGCCATTGAGCTGAGAGACGGCGAGAAGGACAGGTTTCTCGGCAAAGGAGTCCTGAAAGCGGTGGACAACGTAAATGAGATCATTGCGCCGGAGCTCATCGGATGGAACGTATATGATCAGGTGGGTCTGGATAAGCTCATGATTGATCTGGATGGGACTTCCAATAAGGGCAAGCTGGGGGCAAATGCGATCCTTGCCGTTTCAATGGCTGCAGCTCATGCTGCTGCGGAGAGCGTAGGACTTCCGTTGTATCAATATATAGGCGGCATCAATGCCAAAGTATTGCCTGTGCCCATGATGAACATCCTCAACGGCGGCGCACATGCGGACAACAACGTGGACATTCAGGAATTTATGGTTATGCCCGTAGGAGCGAAAAGCTTCCGCGAAGCGCTGCGCATGGGAGTCGAGGTGTTCCACAACCTTAAGGCTGTTCTAAAAAGCAAAGGTCTAAATACGGCGGTAGGGGATGAAGGCGGTTTTGCGCCCAATCTTACATCAAATGAAGAAGCCATCCGCGTAATTGTTGAAGCCATCGAAAAAGCAGGTTACGTACCGGGACAAGACGTCAAGATCGCATTGGACGTAGCGGCTTCGGAAATGTACGACTCCGAGACGGGACTTTACCATCTTGCGGGGGAAGGCGTTAAGAAAACAGCCCGGGAGATGGTGGAATACTATGATATGCTGGCCGGCAAGTATCCGATTATTTCCATAGAGGACGGCCTTTCGGAAGACGATTGGGAGGGCTGGAAGTATATGACGGATAAGCTGGGTAAAAAGCTGCAGCTGGTAGGAGACGATTTCTTTGTAACGAACACGGAGAGGCTGGCAAAAGGCATTGAGGCGAATGCTGCCAACTCCATACTGATAAAAGTCAACCAGATCGGCACTTTGACAGAAACCCTGGATGCCATTGAAATGGCCAAAAGAGCGGGCTACACAGCTGTGATTTCTCACAGATCCGGAGAAAGCGAAGATGTTACCATAGCAGACCTTGCCGTGGCTGTCAATGCGGGCCAGATCAAGACGGGAGCTCCCTCGAGAACAGATCGGGTGGCCAAGTACAACCAGCTGCTTCGTATCGAAGAGCAACTGGAATTAAGCGCACAATATGCAGGTAAAGATGCTTTTTACAACTTGAAGAAATGAGCAATACAGCCGGGAGTTAATAATTAACTGATTTTCGTAAAACTCCTTGATTTCTAATTATTCATGTGTTAATCTGTAGTAGTTCTACAACTAAGGAGGTGTACTGGTGAAAATCGCGCTGATGATTATCCTTTCTATTGCCAGCATAGTGCTCATTGCCAGCATTTTGCTTCAGTCAGGAAAAAGTGCAGGTCTGGCTGGATCGATAGGAGGCGGAGCCGAACAGCTTTTCGGCAAGAAGAAAGGCAGAGGATATGATGCTATACTCAGCAAAGTCAGTATAGTGGGGGCAATTTGCTTTATTCTATGCTCACTGGCTCTGGTGGCAATCGAATAGTAAAATATAATTGTATGGAATACAGCGTAAGAGGTGCCGAGGCGCCTCTTGCTCTGTTGGGAAGGAGGTTGTTTTCTAGATGGACTTGCTTACGATTATTGTACCCATATGTGCAATCGTTTCGCTTATCGTTGCTTACGCTCTCGCTTCATGGATTGGTAAACTAGACGTAGGAACGGACAGAATGAGCGAAATCTCCGGCTATATCCGGGTAGGCGCCATGGCTTTTCTTAAAAGGGAATACAGGTATATGGCTGTTGTTATAGCCATTATTTTTATGGTACTCGGTATCTTTATTAATTGGCTAACGGCAGTTTTTTTTGTTTTCGGAGCTTTATTTTCCGTACTTGCCGGTTTCTTTGGTATGTCGGTGGCAACGAAAGGCAACGTGCGCACGGCCAATGCTGCAAGAGATGGCAGTATGCCAAAGGCTCTTAAAGTGGCATTTCGAAGCGGCGCCGTTATGGGCCTTTCCGTTGTGGGATTAGGCGTGCTGGGACTTGGAATTATTTTTATGGTTATGGATGTTGCTTCGGCTGATTATATAACGGGCTTCGGTCTGGGCGCTTCTTCCATGGCTCTGTTTGGCCGTGTCGGCGGTGGTATTTATACCAAGGCTGCAGATGTAGGGGCGGATCTTGTCGGTAAAGTAGAAGCAGGCATTCCGGAAGATGACCCGAGAAATCCTGCGGTAATTGCCGACAACGTAGGAGACAATGTAGGTGACGTAGCCGGTATGGGCTCCGACCTTTTTGAGTCCTATGTTGGTTCTATCATTTCCGCTATTACGTTGGCTGTCATTATCCCCGAGGTAGTTCCGAAAGTTGGAGGTTCGTTTGTATTGGATTCCTTTATCGGTTCCATATTCCCCTTGACTCTGTCGGCTATCGGAATACTCGCCTCTATTCTTGGCGTTATGATGGTTAGAGGAAAAGAAGGCGGCAATCCTGCATCTGCTCTTAATGCGGGCACCTACACCAGCAGCGCCATAGTGGTTGTTGCATCCATTATTATGAGTAAGCTCATGTTCGGCAATTTCAATTGCGCCATTGCCATTATCGCCGGCCTTGCTGTGGGTGTGGCCATCGGAAAGATTACAGAAATCTATACATCCAGCGATTTCAGCCACGTGAAGAAAATTGCTGAGCAGAGCCAGACGGGTTCTGCCACCACCATCATCAGTGGCTATGCCGTAGGTATGCTTTCCACCGTATGGCCAATTGTCTGCATTGCTGTAGGAATTCTTGTAGCAGATGCGTTTGCCGGGCTTTACGGAATTGCTTTAGCGGCAGTAGGCATGCTTTCTACAACGGGGATGGTTGTAGCCGTTGATGCTTACGGCCCCGTGTCCGATAACGCAGGCGGAATTGCTGAGATGTCTGAGCTTCCTCACGATGTAAGAAATATTACGGACAAGCTGGATGCAGTGGGAAATACCACGGCGGCCATCGGCAAAGGATTTGCCATCGGCTCCGCTGCGCTTACGGCTCTGGCTCTCTTCGCCTCTTATTCGCAGGTTGTAGGACTTTCCGATATCAGTTTGCTCGACCCCATGGTTATCGCGGGTCTGTTTATCGGCGCCATGCTTCCTTTCCTATTCTCTGCAATGACCATGAATTCGGTAGGTAAAGCTGCAAATCAAATGATCGAAGAAGTAAGATGCCAGTTCAGAGATGATAAGGGGATTATGGAAGGTTCCTCAAAACCCGACTATGCAAGATGCGTGGATATAAGCACCAGAGCTGCCTTAAAAGAGATGATGGCCCCCGGACTCTTGGCAATCATTGCGCCTTTGGCTGTGGGTATCATAATGGGACCCGGAGCATTGGGAGGCATGTTGGCAGGTGCGCTGGCTTCAGGTGTGCTTCTGGCAATTATGATGGCAAACGCAGGCGGCGCCTGGGATAACGCTAAAAAATACATCGAGGAAGGACATTACGGCGGAAAGGGCAGCGCTACTCATAAGGCGGCTGTTGTGGGAGATACGGTAGGCGATCCTTTCAAGGATACTTCCGGCCCGTCCATTAACATCCTGATCAAACTCATGACCATTGTAGCGCTGGTATTTGCTGAGGTATTCGTTTCCATCGGCGGACTGCTTTAATGCAGCCTCCTATCTTCACTGCGAAATCGGATTTAATAATCGAAATCTTGGCAGGATGGAAGATTTGTATTTGTAACAAACAGGGCAATGTTTCTGCCCTGTTTTTTTATGTCTTCGTGAGCCATGATTTCTGTTTTATAGCTTGTCCTTCCACGATTTCAATGGGGTATTTTAAAGTTCAGCAGAGCCTTATTGACTCTAACTGAGGAAACAAGAACTTACATTGTGAAACTTTTATTTGTGCTAAATTATGATACATTATAAAATTGATACTAGGTAGCGCAAACAGCATATACCGGCCGTTGTGCGAATGCCTCATTGAACCTGACTTGTGCTACATAAGGAGGCTGAAATATGCAAAGCAAACAGTATCATATCAGGGCAGTCTATTTGCCGGGGCGTCTGCAGGAAAAATTGAAATGGATCGAAGATTTCCCTATGACATTTCTGGAGGCCCCTCCGGGCTACGGAAAGACTACGGCTCTCAAGTGCTTTTTCGAACAGGAGCGTTTTGCCTCTGTACCGGTACACTGGCTCACCATTTTGGGGGAATCCGAACAAGCTTCCTGGCTTGCTTTTGCTGATATAATAGGACGGGTGGATCCTGCTTGCGGAGAGGAATTGCAAAGGCTGGGCAGCTTGTCCATGGATAATTTGCTGCAGGTGGAAAGCATTTTGCGCAGGATTATCTGCCCCGAAGAAACCTATATCGTTTTGGATAACATAAATAAAGCCAAATTTTTTGAGACGCCTCACTTCATAGAGATTATTTCCGGCCATGGAGGAAAGAAACTGCACATCGTTGCAGTGACAACCCAAGTAACGAGACAGCCATATGCAATGGCCGGCGGAAACCGTAATATCTATTATCTCACGGGAAATGAGTTCACCTTTACTTCGGAGGATACGGCTGCTTACCTTAAACAGGTAGGAATAAGCCTGAATAAGGAGCAGATCAGGTCCGTCTGTGAGAGTACGGATGGATGGATTTTTGCTATTTATTTGCAGATGCTGGCATTTATACAGACAGGAAGTTTTGCAAATGGTGATATGGGGGTACTGATTGAGAACAGCCTCTGGAGACATATGGACGATAAGGCCCAAAGGTGTTGCATAATCCTGTCCGTGGTTCCCGAGTTCACCATAGAACAAGCCTTATATCTCACCGGCTGCACCAGGGAAGAAGCTGAAGAAAACCTGCTGGGCAACGGATTTTTAAGTTTCAATCGGCAGAAGAACCTCTATCATTTTCATGCCATTTTCTCCGAGTTTCTGCGGCAAAGATTCAAGGAACTGCCTCAGGAAGAAAAGCGGCGGATTTGGTTGCGGGCCGGCCTGTGGGCAGAAAAATCCGGAGAGAGAATACATGCCCTGCAATTCTACTATGCTGCCGGGGAATTGGAGAAAATCTTTGTAATGGCCGCCGCAAGTTACGATCTTGCGGACATTGTAGATGATAGCAGCAAGCATATAGTGTTGGACATGTTGAATGAAGCTCCCCTGGAGCTTAAAGTGCGCTACCCGAGAGCCATGATCTCTATAGCATTGACGCTTTTCGTCCTGGGAATGAACGAGGAGCTTAGCCGAAGAGCAAGCGAAATCAAGGAGATAATTGAAGAAAGCGCTCTTACTCAAAAGGAAAAGAATTCCCTTTTCGGTGAGATGGAGTTGCTTTTATCTTGTTTGGAATACAACCGGATCAAAGCCATGAACAGGCGTCACCGCCGTGCCCTGAAGCTTTTGGAGGGACCCGCCAAATCAATCAATATCAAGAGTACCTGGACCTTAGGTTCTCCATCCGTACTATATATGTTTTGGCGAGAGAGCGGCAAATTACAAGAAGAGTTAGAGGATATGGATCAATGTATGCCGATTTATTACCGCCTCACCGGCGGACACGGAAGAGGCGCCGAACACATGATGCGGGCGGAAGCGCTCTTCATGTCCGGTGAACTTGAGAGTGCCGAAATCCTGTGCCATAAGGTGCTTTCTGTGGCGGGAGATCATTGCCAGAGCAGTATAATCCAATGCGCCCTGTTCCATCTGGCTCGAATTGCGCTTATGAGAGGGGAGGAAACCCGGCTTTCGACTATCGTAGGACTTATGGAAGAACATGGACGGCAGAATACAGAGGATCTTTGTCGATTCACGCTGGATCTGTCCAAAAGTTTTTTAGGTTTGCATATAGGGAGAAGAGACTGGATTTCTCCGTGGTTGGAAACCGGCGATTTCGGAAAACGGCTGGCGATTATGACGGTTCCTTTTGCGCACATAATCCACGGGATTGCACTGCTGAAGCAAAAGGACTTTCCCCGGATGTTAGGAGTCGGAGAAGTTTATCTGAATGCGGCCTCCATTTTCCCAAACCTGCTGCCCCAAGTATATATCCTGATCTATATGTCTCTGGCCAGCGAAGGCATGGGACTAGGCGACCAAGCGGAAAAACTGCTGAAGCAGGCGTTGGAGATAGCCATTCCGGACAGGATCTATATGCCCTTCGCGGAAAACGGTGAAGCTCTGGAGGGAATCCTTCGCCGGGTGGAAAAAAACGTGGAGAGTTCGAGACGATTTTCCGACTCAGTCGCCAATTTGTGCGGGGAAGGAAAGCCTTTTTCAGCGAGAATTCGCGCCTGACACCAAGGGAACGCGAGGTTGCCCTGCTAGCCAGACAACGCCTGAGCGCCAAGGAGATTGCGGCACAACTGTATATAAGTGAAAGCACGGTTAACAATACACTGGCAAGAGTCTATGAAAAGTTAGATGTCCGATCCAAGACTGAACTTTCGAAGAAGAACTTTTAGATTGCTCCTGATGAGGGGGGTATCCCCAAATTACATACCGGAAATTATAATAGCCTGAAATGGACAAAGGTTGCCTTTCACAGAGAGCAACCTTTTTAATTATGAAATAAGTCAAAAATAGGGTATTTTTTACCCTAACACATTAACGTATCAGAGTTTATTATTGAAAATAATGGGTCTTTGTGCTTTAAATTGTCATAAAGCCTCTCCATTCTATTTCTGCTGTCAGATGGAGTAATAATAAGAGCACTAACAAGGTAAAAAATATGACGTCAAAACAAAAATCTGCGGCACTTAAGCAAAAGAAGAAATTTTACCACCGCCGATCCACAAGGATAATTGCTGTTATTACGGCAGTGGCTATGGTTTTCTCTATTACTGCCGGAATGGCTACTGAGATAAAGATATCCCGGGGCGACAGCACGGAAGCGGCCCTCAACTACCTTGTAGATAATACGGAATACCTGAAAGAAGACCGATTCGGACGATTGATGCAGTTGGCCAGAGGTTTGCATTGAAACATGGATATCTTCGGATATCCATGTCAGACTGTAGACAAAGTCGCAGAAAGACAACAGATTCTTCTGCGGCTTTTCTTATGTAAACAATCCTCAAAGATATTGGAATTTGAACATCTAAAGGCATTTTTATGATATAATTAAATCATAGCGAGGTGACGACGAATGATGATAAAAAATGCCGGAAATCAAAGAAATCAGATCCAGTTTGTTTCAGCAGACAGTCTTGTTCCTGAAAATCATCTCCTGCGTGACATTGATAGGGCGATTGATTTTTCCTTTATCTACGAACTCGTACAGGACAAGTATTCCCAAGATCAGGGAAGGCCAAGTCTGGATCCTGTCATGCTGATCAAAATCCCCCTTCTTCAATATCTCTATGGCATACCCAGCATGAGACAGACGATTCGGGAAATCGAAGTAAATGTTGCTTACCGTTGGTTTTTAGGGTTAGACCTCACATCTTCCGTACCTCACTTCAGTACCTTCGGAAAGAACTACACCCGTCGCTTTAAGGGAACAGATTTGTTTGAGCAAATCTTCGAGAAGATTCTGGAGGAATGCTTTCTGCATGACATGATCGATCCTTCTGTGATTTTCGTGGATGCGACGCATATCAAGGCAAATGCCAATAAGAAAAAATCCATTAAGACAATGGTAAAGGTTCAAGCAATGGATTATGAATCGAAACTTCTTAGAGAAATTAATGAGGATAGGCAGGCGCATGGAAAAAAGCCATTTAAGGATCGGGATAATGACGAGGATCCCCCAACCAAGGAAGTGCAGCAGAGCACTTCAGACCCTGAAAGTGGTTTGTTTCACAAAGGAGAGCACAAGAAGGATTTTGCTTATGTCACCCAGACAGCTTGTGATCAGAATGGCTGGGTGCTAGGATACACGATTCATCCCGGGAATGAGCATGATAGCAGAACCTTTTCTGCAATCTACGAAAGACTGAAAAAGTATGATCCGACATTAATGGTGTTGGATGCAGGCTACAAGACACCTGCCATTGCCAAGACACTACTCGATAATGGAATCAAGCCGATTTATCCATATCGCAGGCCTATGACGAAAAAAGGGTTCTTCAAGAAATATGAATACGTCTATGATGAATACTTCGACTGTTATCTGTGCCCCAACCATCAAGTCCTTCGTTATTCCACCACGAACCGGGAAGGATACCGAGAATACAAAAGCAATCCTGCCATTTGTGCAAACTGTCCTTATCTATCCCAATGCACAGAGAGTAAAAACCACCAAAAAACAGTCACGAGACATATTTGGGAACCGTACCTTGAAATCTGCGAAGAGATTCGACATACCGTCGGGATGAAGGAATGGTATGAGAAACGCAAAGAGAGCATTGAACGAATCTTTGGAACGGCCAAGGAGTTTCATGGAATGCGGTACACCAGGTACAATGGCAAAGCCCTGATGGAGATGAAAGTCGGGCTTACCTTTGCATGTATGAATCTTAAGAAACTAGCCAAGATGAAAAGAAGGAAAGGTCTATTAGACCCTGTTGACACTTCTTTTTTATTAAATCTCCTCGGGGATTTGATTCGATTTCTGAAAATGAAAAGCGTCTCAGAAGTTCTTGTTTTCTGAGACGCTTTGTCTACAGTCTGACATGGATATCTTCGGATATCCATGTTTTTATTCTGCAAATAATATCGTGAAAAATATAACAATGTAATTGACAATTGTCTTGTCATGTGTATAGTCATGTGCTATACTGTTAGGAGTCTGGAAATAGAATAATTCACGCAAAAACAATATCTGAGCGCTATGAACCTGAGTTAGTTAAGTGTTACTGAGAATAAGTAATAGAAATTCGGAAAGGGGAATGCAATGAAAGGCGACTTCAGGAGACAGAAAATTGTCAAACTGCTTGCAGAAAGCCAGGAACCTTTATCCGGCACTGCTTTAGCTTCCTATTTTAACGTGAGCCGTCAAGTCATTGTACAAGATATTACGCTGCTTCGAGCTGCGGGGAATAAGATCCTTTCCACTTACAGAGGCTATGTATTGCAGAAGGGAGACGCGCTCAACAGGGTTTTTAAAGTACGCCACGATGACAACGAGATCGTCGATGAGCTGTATACCATTGTAGATGCGGGTGGCAAAATTCTGGATGTTTTCGTAAATCATGAAATCTACGGAGAGTTGAGAGCAGAGCTGATGCTCTCTTCGAGAAAGGACGTTGATACATTTACGGCACAACTAAAGGCAGGAAAAATCTCTCCTTTGAAGCATCTAACGGACGATTACCATTACCACACTGTGGCCGGAGATTCTGAGGAGATTCTTGATTTTATTGAAGACCAGCTTAAGAAAAAAGGTTATTTAATGTAATTTACAGAAAAAGGAGAAATCATGTTGAATATTGCGCAGCGTATAGATCGACTTCCTTCCACGCCCATGTTGCGAAAAATATTGCTAATAACCGGCGTCGTCTGGATATTTGACGCCATGAACCAGGGCATGGTATCCGGAGTTATTGCAGCAATCGGACAGGATTGGGAACTGACTCCCGGGCAACTGGGCTGGCTGGCCAGCGCAGGGATGCTGGGTATGGCTTTAGGCGCAACCTTGTCAGGCATCGCCGCGGATAAGTGGGGGAGGAAAACGTTAATAATAGGAAATCTGATCATTTTCGGCGTGGCCAGCGGTTTAGCGGGTTTTGTCGTTAACTATCCAATGCTTCTGATAATGAGATTTTTCACCGGATTCGGACTCGGCGGAGAAGGGCCGGTTGCTTTTGCCTTCATCAGTGAATGCTCGCCCACTAAAATAAGAGGACGCAACGGTATATTGCTGGAGAGTTTTTGGGCCTGGGGCTGGATCATAGCGGCATTGGTGGCGTATTTTCTCATACCCGTTTACGGTTGGAGAGTGGCATTCTGGATTGGTGCCGTACCGGCGCTGTTCTCTGTGGTCTATTACAAAGTCATTCCGGAGTCCCCTCGTTATTTGGAATCCGTCGGTAGGATTGAAGAAGCGGACGCTCTGATACGCAAGATGGAAGAGCAGGCCGGCATGAGTTACAGAGTTGGAAATGGTGAGGGGCTTAACGACCGCAGATCTGAAAACAAAGCGCCTTCAGAAAAAGCCCATGTTGGATTCAAAGATTTATGGTCGAAAAAATATATTCGCACAACTATAGTCCTTTGGGTTATCTGGTTTGGTGTGAACTTCGGTTATTACGGTTTTGTATTATGGACACCTACGTTGCTTTTGGGCAAAGGGTTTACATTAGTAAAAAGCTTTGAGTTTACACTGATCATGTGCCTGGCTCAGTTGCCGGGATATTACAGCGCTGCCTGGCTGGTGGAACGGATCGGCCGTAAAATGGCACTCTCGCTTTATTTTGCCGGTACGGCGGTAGCTGCCTGGCTATTCGGACATGCAGCCAGCATAACGGAAGTGCTGATTTTTGGCTCACTGCTTTACTTTTTCAGCCTGGGCGCGTGGGGATGTGTCTATGCTTACACGCCTGAAGTATACCCCACTTCTGCCAGAGGCAGCGGATCGGGCTGGGCTACGGCGTTTGGGCGTTTGGGCGCATTTACGGCTCCTTTTGTCGTACCGGTGATCTATAATTTCTACGGCACGGAAATAGGCTATACGTATGTATTTATAATGTTGACAGCAGTCTTTGCCCTCGTGGCTCTCGTAGTGGCCATTCTGGGCAAAGAGACTATGGGTAAATCCCTTGAGGAAATCAGCGGATAATAACCATGTAGCATGTGTCTGCATTGCTTCTTTGAGCGAAATACAATTATAAAGGCAACCGGAAAAATTATTTAAACGAAAACCGGTTGCTTTTTTCGATTGAAAAGGACGGATATTGGCCATTTCTGGCTGAGAAGCAACCGATTTTGCATTTATTTTTATAATCGGTTGCCTATTATGCAAAAAAGGCAACCGATTACGAAGTGTTTAAGAACGGTTGCTTTTTGCCACGGAGAGAACAAAAATGGAATTATATGGAACAAAGCAACCGGCATTTTTCCTTTTTTTTGCGTGATTAATTTGCGTGTAAAAAGCTACAGAATGCAGATACTATTTCGTGAAAAGGAAGGAGATGAATGGAATGAATCGTAAAAAATTTTATCTTGCTTTTCTGTTGATTTTAGGTTTGTTGGTGTTTGTAGGCTGTGCAGACTATGACGGTGTGCCGGAGCCGGGTCCGGATAACGGAATCATGGATAACAACGGAAATGGGATAAACGGAAATGGCAATGACCGGAACGGAATCGGGAACGGCCAAAACGGAGTTGGAAACGGCCAGAATGGACTGGGAAATGACTTAAACAACGGAACCACCAATAACGGACTCAACAACAATGGAAACCTAAATCAATAACTAAGGGGAAGGCGCCGGCACCGGCGCCCTTTTCCTATGACATGAAAAGAATCTTGCGCGATACTTAGCAGGACTCACAAGGTTAGGTTCGCCAAAAAACTTCCAAAATACTAATGAAAGGTTCCGGCTTTTGAAATAGCAGACAACGCGTCGCCCGCTTCATCGACATACATGCGTTTTCTGGCAATGTCAGCCATAGAAAGCATTCCGATTAAGCGTTCGTTTTCCAGGACGGGAAGTCGCCTAACCTGATGCTTGGCCATTAGGAGAGCGGCTTGATGCGTATTCATATTTGGCGTAGCAAAAATCGGATCCATGGTCATGATTTCACCTACTGTAGTCGGTCGATCATCACTTGAAAGCATTCGGATCACAATATCCCGATCCGTTACGATGCCAAGCAAGCGGTTTCTGTCATCGCAAACAGGGACAGCTCCGACATCTGCCTGACGCATTCTTTTTGCCACCTCCGCAATGCTCATTTCCGGGCGGGCGCATACGACGGATGTAGACATTAAATCTTTAACTTTCATTGCAATCGTCTCCTTGTATTTTAGAATCCGACACGAGTTGAACACGAGTTTGAATGAGTGCTTGCTTTTATTATGTCCTGCGGCTTATTTTTTATTAGAGCTATAGATTGTTATTTGTACATTGGGTATGCTAAACTGTGAGAAAAGTATAGCAAAAAAGGTTTCTATAAAGGGGCTTGTATTATGAAAAAAGGTAAAGAAAGGCGTATAACCGGGATTTTATCAAAGCATTGCAGAGGTTTCGGATTTGTTATCCCAAAGAACAAAGAGGAAACGCAAGGGAGAGATATTTTTATTTCTCCGGCCGATATGGAGTCCGCCATGGACAAGGATACGGTAACAGTACGAATCTGCGGACAGGGGACGGCAGGCTCCGGCATAGAGGGCAAAATTGAAAAGATCATTGAACGCGCAAACAAAGAAGTAGTCGGCACTTTTGTCTCCCGCCGCGGGTACGGCTTTATTATTCCGGAGTACGGCAAGGGCGCCGAAGAGGTTTTGGTATTAAAGAAGGACTTCAACGGCGCAAAATCCGGCGACAAGGTTGTTGCGGATATGGTACGGTGGCCGTCAAAGGGCCGGCAGCCGGAAGCGCGTATTAAAGAAGTAATAAGCCGGAAGGGAGAAGCCGGAGGCGATATTAAAGCCTTGATAAGGGCATTCCAGGTTCGCGAGGTTTTTCCGGAGAGGGTAAAATCGGAGGCGACAGCAGTTCCGCAGGTTTTAAAACCGAAAGATCTGGAGGGACGCAGAGACCTGAGAGAAAAGAACATCATCACCATAGACGGAGCGGATGCAAAGGATCTGGACGATGCCGTCTCTGTGGAAAGGCTGTCCAACGGAAACTACCTGCTGGGCGTTCATATCGCGGATGTAAGCCATTATGTGAAGGAGGATGCTCCTCTCGATAAGGAAGCCTTGAAAAGAGGAACCAGTATTTACTTGATTGATTGGGTGATCCCCATGCTTCCGCAGGAACTGTCAAACGGGATCTGCAGCCTACATCCGGGAGTGGACAGGCTTACCTTATCCGTATCCATGGAAATTGACAGCCGGGGCGAAGTTGTTTCCTATGATATTTTCGAAAGCGTAATTCGCTCGAAAGAACGCATGGTTTATACGGACGTTTCTGATATGCTGGAAAATGGGGATGAGGAACTGATAAAACGATACGGCCATATATACGAGCAGTTGAAGCTCATGGAAGAGCTGGCCTCCATCTTAAGGAAGCGTCGTCAGGATCGGGGCAGTCTGGATTTTGATATCGACGAAGCGCACATCACTTTAAACGAAAAGGGAATACCGGTCAGCGTGGAAGCGGCGGAACGGAGAACGGCCAATCGAATCATCGAAGAGTTCATGCTTGCGGCAAATGAAACCATCGCCACACATTTCTTTCACCTTGAATTGCCCTTTGTTTATCGGATTCACGAAAAACCTGCGCCGGAAGAAATTGCCGAATTCAAACGCTTTTTACAGGGGTTGGGCCTTCAACTTAAAGGAAATCCCGACAACATTCATCCAAAGGCACTGAATGAAGTGCTGAACGAAGTACGGGATACGGGGAAAGAGCACGTTGTAAACTCGGTTATGCTCCGTTCCATGAAAAAGGCGGCTTACAGCGTGGAATGCATGGGGCATTTCGGCCTGGGAATGAAATACTACTGCCACTTTACCTCTCCCATCCGCAGATACCCGGACCTGATCATTCATAGGATTATCAAAGAATATTTGAACGGAAACGTCTACGGAAGCCGGATCAAGAAGCTCAAGCAGAAAACCTTGGAAGCTGCAGATCAATCTTCCATGATGGAGCGCAAAGCAGAAGAACTGGAGCGGGAAGTGGAAAGGCTGAAGAAGGCGGAGTATATGACATACCATGTTGATGAAGAATATGACGGGATTATCAGCGGCGTAGCTTCTTTCGGCTTTTTCGTACAGATTGAAGGTACCATAGAGGGGCTTGTCAAGGTGGATAGTCTGGATGACGATTACTATATATACGAAGCGGAAGCGTACCGCTTTATCGGACGCAACAATCGAAAGACTTATACTTTGGGGGATCCGGTTTCCATAAGGGTCGATTCGGTAGATCTGACAGCGAGAGAAATCAACTTCGTTCTCAGCGATCCGGATTCCAAAAGGATGGAGTGAAGAGCAGAATGACGGTAAAGAGTTCCAGCCTGCCCATAAGCATCACAAAACAGAGATAAATTTTTGAGAAATCGGAAAACATCGCAAAAGATCCCTCGGGACCCACCAGCCCCATACCCGTTCCCACGTTGTTCAGCGTGGCGGCAACAGTGGTGACTGTAGTGAGGAAATCCAGGTTTTCCAAAGACAGGATCAAAACGCTTAGAACAAAGATAAAAGTATATAAAGCAAGGAAGGACATGATTCCCGATACCATTTCGGAGGATATGGTTCTTCCTTGTATTTTTACGGGCACGACGGCCCGCGGATGCAGTCTCATGTAAATGCCCCTTTGGATCAGCCTGAACAGAGCGATGATTCGTATTACCTTGATTCCGCCCCCGGTGGATGCGGAAGAAGCGCCGATTAGCATCAGCAGAAGAAGCACCGTTTTGCTGAATGCGGGCCATAGATTAAAGTCTGCGCTGAAATGGCCAGTGGTCGTAATGAAGGCTGTGGATTGAAAAAGGCCGTGTCGAAGGGATTCGCCTATTGAATCGTAACTTCCCGTTAGCCAAAGGCTGGCCGTTACGAAAAGACCTCCGGCTGCAAGAATAAGCAGAAAAGTCCTAAGTTCATGGTCTGAAAAGAATCGTTTCCATTTACCCTGTATAATGCTGTAATACAGGGTGAAATTAATGCAGGCAAGCACGGTAAAGAAAGAAGCAATAATTTCCACATATCCGCTGTTGAAATGAGAAATCCCTTCATTGTAATTGGATAAGCCCCCCGACGAAGTACTGCCAAGGGCCGCAATAAAGGAATCGAAAAGGCTCAGTCCCCCGAGTTTTAGGAGAATGACAGCCGCAAGCGTGAACACAATATAGATAATATAGAGTATTTTTGCGGAATCCGTCATCCTTGGGACTACTTTGCTTAAGGAAATTCCCGGAGTCTCTGCCTTTGCCATATTTTGGCCGCCTATTCCCAATGCGGGAAGAATGCTGATAGCAAAAATCAGAATACCCATGCCCCCCAGCCATTGGCAGAAAGAGCGCCAGAACAAGACCCCCTTCGGAAGGATTTCCACGTTCGTTACGGAGGATGCGCCCGTAGTGGTAAAACCGGAAACGGATTCAAAAAAAGCATTGACAAATCCGTCGATGGTGCCCGTTGCCAGATAAGGCAGGCAACCGATAAGTGAGGCTAAAAGCCAGCTAAGAGCTACGGCAAGGTATCCTTCCCGAAGCTTCAGCCTCGATGCCGTGGCCCTTACCTTGGCGCTGATCACCAGACCGACTGCCAGAATCGGCAGGATGACCATGGCAAACCGCAGGGCTGCGTCGTACTCCGCATAATAAACGGACACCAAAGCGGAGGGAATCATGGACAGCCCGACAAGAACGGTTATAAAACTCAGTATTTTTATCATTGCAGGGAAATTCAATGACATAAGCAGCTCCTTACAACTCGACAAAACTGCGAGAGGAACGATTGACCGTCAGGAGATAAAATTCCATTTCCTGGACTGGAAATACTTCTCCAATTTTGGCAACTGGGAGAGGAGGAATAAGATGATGACTTTATCCCCTTCTTCGATAATGGTGGAACCGCGAGGGATGATAGCTTCATCGCCCCGGTGAATGGCAGCGATAATGATACCCTCCGGAATCTTCAACTCAGAAATGGGAGAATCGGTAAGTCGCATGTTTTTGGTGGCCACGATTTCGATAAACTCCGCCTGACCCTGTATCATCTTGGAGAACAGAATATGCTTGGAACCCTGGATGAAACGGAGAATTTCCGTAGCTGTCATATCCAGGGGGTTTAAGGCCATGCTTATCCCCATCTTTTCGATCAAGTCTGCGTAGCTTTTCCGGCTGACTTTGGCCACAACATCTTCGATGTTCTTTTGGTTGGCGATCAATGCCAACAGAAGATTTTCTTCATCGAATCCGGTTACCGTTACAAAGGCGTCCATCTCATCTATATTTTCATCTTCAAGAAGATTCAAATCCGTAGCATCGCCGTGCAGAATCAACACGTTATCCAGGTGTTCCGAGAGATACTCGCAACGAGCCTTGTCGATCTCAATGATCTTAACGGAAATGTTGAAGTCGGCCAGCTGCTTTGCAAGATAGAATCCGCTCTTGCCGCCGCCGGCAATCATCACCTTTTGCAGGTCCGTATAGCGCTCCCTTTCGTGGACGATATCCTTTAATTTAAGAACCGTCTCATCGGTTCCGAGGACGTAGAGGAAATCCTCTTCCTGTACATCCGTATTTCCTCTGGGAATAATTATCTTTCCGTTGCGAGATATTGCGACAACCAGCATATTATCAAGCATCCTGCCCACTTCCTCAATTTTCTTGCCGAGAATAACGGGAAGTCGATCTGCAGAAAACTCGATGATAGAGATCAAGCCGGTGGAAAAATAGCCGTCGGTGAGGGTATATTTCTCCACCAGGTATTTATATATTTCGTTTGCGATGGACAGGTCCGGGTTGACGATGTAATCGATGTTCATAGCTTCTTTGATGAAATCCAGCTGGTTTACATATTCCGGATCCCTTACGCGAGCAACTACTTTAGAGCAGCCCAATTTCTTGGCCAGCGAACAGATGACCATGTTCTTTTCATCGTTGTCGGTTACTGCCACCAGAAAGTCGTAAGTATGAATGTTGGCGCTTGTCAGCAGGTCTACATCCTTTGCATTTCCCGCAACTGTAAGAAGATCAAGTTGATTGGATACTTTCTGCAGAAGCTCCGAATTCTTATCGATAAGCATGACTTCATATCCGCTGCCCATAAGGGCTTCCGTTACATTCAACCCCAGTTTTCCGGCTCCCACGATGGCTACTTTCATCAGAACATCTCCTCTGCCATGCATTTCAAAAAATTGTATGTCTATATAATTATAGACCGAATCGCGTTGAAATCAATACGCTTTTGCGTTATTATGAGCTGGAGGTGACGGAAAACATGAAGATAAAGAGATTAATCGGCGGGGGCCTGGAAAGCAACGGCTATATCATCTACGATAAAGATAAAGGCAGCTGTTATATCATAGATCCCGGGTACGATCCGAAGCGCTATATCAAAGAACTTGAGCAAATGGAGATGCAGGTATTGGGCATTCTTCTGACCCATCATCACTATGATCATGTAGGCGCGGTAGGAAGCCTTGCCGAAAGGTTTGGCTGCCCCGTCTACCTTCACGGAGAGGATTGGGACCAATACAAAAAACCTGTAGATTATGCCCTGGAGCACGGACAGAGCATAATGCTCGGCGATGAAGAGATCAAGGTAATCCATACGCCCGGACATACGAAGGGCAGCGTGTGTTTTTACAGCGAAAAGAGTAAAGTAGCCTTTACCGGGGACACCATATTCAATGTTGATCTGGGAAGGACGGATCTTATTGACGGCTCTCCGGCTCAAATGGAAGCATCTATCAGGAACGAAATTTCAAAGTGGGCTAATGATATCACCATTTATCCCGGGCACGGAGATCCCGCAACTATGAAATTTGTCCGGAGCCACAATCGGGAATATCTGGATATAATGACCTGAGTTGAATCGTTGGCCGGACTCAAATTCTGTTTTGTCCTTAAAGAGAAATCCGCATCTGCGCCCTTTTTTATTTGCCGAAGGAGTAATATTATGGATAATCTCAAACCTGAAACCATTGAAACGGAACGGCTGATCCTGAGGGGTTTCACCCTTGAAGATGCCGCAGACCTATACGATTATGCAAAAAACCCCAATGTGGGTCCTCACGGGGGATGGAAGCCTCATGAGAGCATAGAAGAATCCCGGAAAATCATTAAGGATCTTTTCCTGGCAAATTACCACATCTGGGCTATGGTGGACAAAGAGTCCGGAAAGGTGATCGGTTCCATTGGTTACGAAGAGGATACGAAGCGCCCGGAAACAGGTTGCATGGAGCTGGGTTATGCCATGGCTGAGAAATTTTGGGGACGGGGGCTGATGACAGAGGCTGCAAAGGCTGTTATCCGCCATGGCTTTGAGTCCATGGGACTTCCCATGCTGTCTATTTACCACAATCCCGCCAACTTCCGTTCAAAGAGGGTAATTGAAAAATGCGGATTTCACTTTGAAGGCATCCTGCGCAGGGCAAACCGTATTTACAACGGTGAAATAAGGGATGTGGCTTGCTATTCCATTACAAAGGAAGAATGGGAACGAGAAAGAAACAGAGGGACCTGATCCGAGCCTATTATTCTTAGTCTTCTAGGTCTACTTCGACTTGATCTGGCTTTGATTGAACCTATTTCCTGCTATTTCAAGCTGTATTTAAAGCCTCAAAGACTAGCATATAGGTCTAATATTACTGTATCGGACTTAATGTGAACCTATTATTCTTAGTCTTCTAGGTCTACTTCGACTTGATCTGGCTTTGATTGAACCTATTTCCTGCTATTTCAAGCTGTATTTAAAGCCTCAAAGACTAGCATATAGGTCTAATATTGCTGTATCGGACTTAATGTGAACCTATTACCTTATTACCTTTGGTTTTCTAAATCTGCTTACCTTGATTCGGCCGTTGTTTATAGGCCGGCCCCTCATACTAATTCATCATATTTTCTTATTATGGTGTAAACAAAAATAGTTGACACCCCTCGCGCGCTGTGGTATGTTAATAGATGTCTATTGAGCAGCGGAGATCAAAAAGGATAGCTGCAGGAGGCGGAGATATGCTGGATATCATTCCCGAAATCAGTATCTTATATGACTTTTATGGAGTCCTCCTGCCGCCGAAGCAAAGGGAGATTTTCCGCTTGTATTATGAAGACAATCTGAGCTTGGGAGAGATTGCGGAAGAATACGGTCTCACCAGGCAGGGGATTCACGAGACCATCAAGCGCGGCGAAAAGAAGCTGCGAGATTTTGAGAAGAAGCTGGGACTGATCCGTAAGTTTAAGCAAGAAAAACAGATTATCGATGAGATGAAGGAAAACATCCGTCAGCTTATTCAAATGCGAAAAGAGGATGTACAGCTTATTTCAGAGTTGAAAGAGCTCGTAAAGGAAATGGACCAATTGGTACAATAGTGTTTCCGCACAAAGGTGGCGTGGGATGCAAAAAGGGTCTGACGCCAAAATGCAACCCCGGATACAGAGCAATCAAAATACAATCCCGGACACATGGCTATCTAAAAAAGCAATCCCGGACACGGGACCGTTAAAAACAACACCAGAAAAGGAAAATATAAATGGCTTTTGAAGGATTATCCGAAAAACTGCAAGGTGTATTTAAGAAGCTGAAGGGGAAAGGTATCCTCACGGAAAAAGATATCGACGAGGCTATGAGGGAAGTGAAATTGGCTCTCCTGGAAGCCGATGTCAGCTTTAAGGTCGTGAAGGATTTTGTTGCGAATGTCAAGGAAAAGGCCTTGGGTGAAGAAGTCTTAGCCAGCCTAACCCCGGCGCAGCAGGTAATAAAGATTGTCAACGAGGAATTGACGGCGCTGATGGGCGGTACCAACAGCAAGCTCACTTATTCCCCGAAGGGCTTTACGGTCATCTTGATGGTAGGGCTTCAGGGAACCGGTAAAACCACCACTTGCGGAAAACTGGCGGTATGGCTAAGGAAAAACGGCAAGAAACCCATGTTGGCAGCATGTGACGTCTATCGCCCTGCGGCCATAGACCAGTTGGAGATTGTCGGTAAATCCATTGATGTGCCGGTTTTCTCTATGAGAGACTGCAAAGACCCTGAGATCATAGCGGAGCAGGCGTGCAAAGAGGCGGAATACAAAGGCTATAACGTTTTGATTCTGGATACTTCGGGCCGGCTGCACATTGACGACGAACTTATGGACGAACTCATTCGAATCAAGAAGCGGGTTAAGCCCCATGAGATCCTGCTTGTTGTGGATGCCATGACAGGCCAGGATGCGGTAACCGCGGCGCAAGGGTTCAATGAAAAGCTCGGCATCGACGGGATTATCATGACGAAGCTGGACGGCGACAGCCGAGGAGGCGCAGCCCTTTCCGCAAAAGCCGTCACAGGAAAGCCCATTAAATTTGTGGGAATGGGTGAGAAAATGGACGCCTTAGAGCCCTTCTACCCGGATCGTATGGCTTCCCGGATTCTTGGGATGGGGGATATGCTCACCCTTATCGAAAAGGCCCAGGAAAGCTACGACGATGAAAAAGCCGCTGAATTAGAAAGGAAGATGCGGAAAAATGAGTTCACCCTGGAAGACTATCTCGATCAGTTCAGCCAGATAAAGAAAATGGGCGGACTGGCCAAGATGCTTAACATGATGCCGGGGATGAACAACAAGGCCATGCAGGATGTGGATATGGAACAGAGCGAGAGGGAAATGGCCCATATGGAAGCAATCATCCAGTCCATGACCATAGAAGAGCGCAGAAATCCAAGCATCCTCAATGCCAGCAGGCGCAAACGAATTTCCGCCGGATGCGGTTTGCCCGTATCCAAGATCAACCAGTTGATTCGCAATTACGAAGAAACCCGAAAGATGATGAAGCAGTTCAGTACGGCTTCAAAACACAAGAGAAATAAGATGTTTAGAGGTTTTTAAATCTTTAACATATAAATAAAACGTGTGACCGCGTAGAAATTGGTCAAAACAAATGGAGGAAAAGAGGAAAAGAAAATGGCAGTAAAAATCAGATTAAAGAGAATGGGAGCTAAGAAAAAGCCCTTCTACAGATTGGTCGTTGCTGACGGCCGCGCACCGAGAGACGGAAGATTTATTGAAGAGATAGGCTATTACAACCCGTTGAAAGAGCCTGCTGAGATTAAGGTCGATGTGGAAAAAGCCCAGAAGTGGCTGTCCAACGGCGCACAGCCTACGGATACGGTTAAGAGGCTTTTCGACCGTGTAGGGATTGCAAAGCCCACAGCAGCCAAAGCGCAAACAAAGGCAGTGGAGGCAGAGGATTCGGCAGAACCCACCGAATAAAGAAAGTGGTGAAAAACAATGGTAGAGTTAGTTGAAACGATTGCAAAATCGTTAGTCGATCATCCGGAAGCCGTGGAAGTTCGTGAAGTGGAGGGACGAACAGCCAGCGTCATCGAGCTCCGAGTCGCCCCTGCGGATATGGGAAAGGTAATAGGAAAGCAGGGCCGCATTGCGAAATCCATACGGACGGTGGTCAAAGCTGCGGCAACAAAAGCAAACAAGAGAGTTGCTGTCGAGATTGTACAATAATACTTTTAATGAATTGCCGATGAGGGTGTTTCCGGAAACATTATCATCGGCAATTGCGCCATAGGGGTAGATCCTAAGTCGGTAAAAGGTTCACGGTCTCTCACGAAATACGTTTTGGCAGATCCGGATTAACTTATAGATTATTAGAAGCCAAAGAGCAGATCGTTGGTGAGAAGAGCGATGTAAATTGGCGGGCGGGTAGGCAGGTTTATGGAGAAGGATTTGGAGAAATTAAGGTTAGGGCGGGTGACCGGCGCCGTTGGCCTGAAAGGGGAACTGCGCGTCTATCCCTATACCGATTACAAAGAGAAATTCGAAGAAATTGATTACGTGCTTATGGACGACCTTCGCTTTTCAATCGAAAATGTCCGTTATATGAAGGAAATGGCCATCCTTAAGCTTTCCGGCATTGATGACAGAACAGCGGCGGAGGCATGTAAAGGCAAGGATCTTTTCCTATTCCGAAAGGATGCGCCTCCTCTTCCGGAAGACACCTATTATGTGAAGGATCTCATAGGACTTTCGGTGGTGGATGAAGACGGCAAATGCATAGGCCGGCTGAAGGAAGTGATCCTGAACGAAGCCCAAGACATTTATATGATAGAGCCGGAAGACGGGGGCAAACCTTTTCCCGTTCCCGCGGTGAATGAGTTCATCAAAGAGGTGGACTTGCAAAAAGGAACTATTACCGTTCGGCTGATTGAGGGGCTGCGAGAATTATGAGAATAGACGTACTCACTTTGTTTCCTCAGATGTTTACTCCCGTAACGGAGCACAGCATTATAGGGAGGGCGGTAGCCAATCATATTATCGATATACGGCTTTTGGATATACGGGATTACACTCTGGACAAGCATAACAGGACCGACGATACGCCTTACGGAGGCGGAGCGGGGATGGTCATGAGCCCGGAACCCGTGTTTCGAGCATTAGAAGCTATCGGAACCGATGGAGGCAGATTAATCTATATGTCGCCGAAAGGAAGGCTGCTGGACGGAGAGCTGATCGAGGAATTATCCAAAGAAGAGCGGCTGATATTGCTGTGCGGTCACTACGAAGGCGTAGACCAGAGAATAATCGATTATTGGCAGATGGAAGAGGTTTCTGTGGGAGACTACATCTTGACGGGAGGGGAGCTTCCCTCCATGATTTTGATCGATGCGGTGGGAAGGTTGTTGCCCGATGTGCTCGGCAGCAGCGAGTCCCACAAAGAAGAGTCCATCTATTCCGGCCTTTTGGAGTACCCTCAGTACACAAAGCCGAGAAGTTTCAGAGAGATGCAGGTTCCTGAAGTACTGGTTTCGGGGAACCACAACTTGATTCATTTATGGAAATACGAACAGGCATTGCTTCTCACCTGTAAACGGAGGCCGGATCTCTTTCAGGCTTATCTCGAAAAAGAAAAAACCCTGAACAAGCAGGAAAAAGCGGTGTTGGAGCGGGTGCTGAAAATCTGTAACACTCTGTGAGGTATTCCATACTCGAAATTTCTCTACTGATGCGTTATAATAATCTTATGCAGAAGAGAAAAAAGGTGAAGGCAAAAAAAATACTGCTGTACCTTTTTATTATCGCGGTTCTGGTTCTTGCCGTCATTATTTACGTCTATCCCATGGTGACGGGAGCTCTGACTCAGACTTCGATAGTGGAGTACGGCAACCTGCAGGTCACCGCCGACGCGACCTGTTATTTCATTCGAAGTGAAACCGTCGTGACGGCAACCTCTTCGGGAAACATTCAGTATTATTTCGAAGAAGGCCAACTGGTGCGCAAAGGAACTAAGGTTGTAGACATCGTTCCTTCCGGGGGAAGTTATGTTGCTGCGGGAAACAGCGTCATCAGCTATTACATTGACGGATTTGAAGGAATGTTTTCGCCGGAAAACATAACCTCTCTGAAAAGGGATAAAGTTGAATCTCTGGAGATTCAAGTTAACAATACCCGCAGGGATTATGCCGTTTCCGGAGAGCCTGTCTATAAAGAGATGGACAACGGCGCCTGGTATGTGGCTCTTTGGGCAGAGCCGGAAGATGTGATCAAATACAAGAAAGGCGGCGCGGTTTATTTGAACTTGCCGTTAGGCCAGGTGAAGGGAACCACTTATGATATCATTGACGCTGGCGATTCATGGCTGGTACTTCTGCAATTTAACAGATATTACGAAGATTTGCCCAAGCTCCGAAAACTGGATGCGGAAATCATAACCTCGGATTATGAGGGTCTTATCATTGCAAATAAGAGTATTACCACTATGGACGGAAAGCCGGGGGTTTACGTCAAGGACATAAGCGGAGAATTCATCTTTACGCCGGTTTCCGTAATTGCCAGCGACGGGGAATACTCTTTGGTGGAAAGTTCTTTCTATTACGAGAAATCGGGGGAGGAAACCGTAAAAGTCAAAACGGTAAATCCCTACGACGAAATATTGAACCATCCGGAGAAGAAGTGAAATGAATCAAATAAAATTGAACATCGATCAGATTAGAGAAAAGATAAAAGAAGCGGCCGCCCGGGCAGGAAGAGACCCGGAGGAAGTGCTGCTCATTGCTGTTACAAAAACCCGCACTCCCGATGAAATCAATGCGGCCATCGATGCGGGGATCACCGATATCGGGGAAAACAAGGTCCAGGAGATCTTGGATAAATACGATGAAGTAAAAGCCGTACGTTGGCATATGATTGGACATCTGCAGACAAATAAGGTAAAATATATCATCGATAAAGTTGCGCTGATCCATTCCGTAGATTCGGTCAGATTAGCACAGGAGATAGACAAGAGAGCGGCGCAACACAACAAAACAATGGATGTGCTGATTCAGATAAATGTGGCCGAGGAAGAGACCAAGTTCGGCATACGTCCCGAAGATACGGAACAACTGATCCGGGAAATTTTGGAGAAATGCCCAAATGTACGGATAAAAGGGTTGATGAGTATTGTGCCCTTTGAGGAAGATCCGGAAATGGTGCGGGGTTATTTTGCCGAAATGACAAACTTGTACCGGAAATATGGCGCAATCGAACATGAGAGGCTGGATTTCCGATACCTGTCCATGGGCATGTCCAATGACTATCAAGTTGCCATCGAAGAAGGCGCAAGTGTCGTAAGGCTCGGAACGTCTATCTTTGGTGAACGAAACTACAATTTATAAACAAGCGAGGAGTATGAAAATGGGGGATGGTTTTTTCAGTAAACTGAAGGTCCTGATTGGAATCGAAGAGATTGAAGAGGATGAGATGGAGGAGGAAGCCCCAAAGAACGTGGTGGAGCGACAAACCGTCGATCCTCGCGGTCCTGCCGGATTGCCGCGCAACGATGCCAGGAACCTTAAAGAGAACAAGGACAGCAGGGTTCTGCCCTTAAACAACAGAGCCACCGGGCCGAATCAGTTCAAAATGATCGTCATCGAACCTCAAGGATTTGATGAGTGCCCCAAGCTGGTAGACAGCCTGAAGGCAAAGAAGCCTGTCATTATCAACCTTGAAAAGATCGAAACGGACACGGCGAGAAAGATATTTGATTTTCTCAGCGGCGCCACTTACGCATTGAACGGTAACGTGCAGAAAGTGGCAAACAACATCTTTATCTTTGCCCCGGAAAATGTGGATGTAGCAGCTTACATCGATCAGCAGGCACCGGGTCGTACGACCACTATCAACAATCCTTGGAGGTAGCGGATGACAATTTTCTTTATTCAAGTAATCAACCTGTTTTTTCAAGTTATCATTTATCTTATCCTGGGAAGGGCGATTATGAGTTGGTTTGTTCGCCCGGGAGATCGGATATATCCGCTCTATATGAGTATTATTCGGCTTACAGAACCGCTTTTGGCGCCTTTTAGGAATCTGTCAAATCGGTTTATGGGGAACAGCGGCGTTGACTTTTCACCGCTGCTTGCGATTTTTGCCATCTACATTTTAAGGCGTTTGCTGAATGCATTGCTGATAGGCTTCATGTTGTAATCCATTTCATAAGGAGGGTTAAAAATGATTACTCCATTGGATATACAAAATCAGGAGTTTTCAAGAGGAGTTCGGGGTTATCGTGAAGATGAGGTGGACGGGTTTCTGGATCTTATTACCATGGATTTGGAAAAGCTCATCGAGGAAAACACCAATCTCAAGGAGCAGGTAAAGGCTCTCAACGCTGAACTGGAGCGCTATAGGAGCACCGAAGGAATGGTGTTGGAGACTTTGGAAGCCGCAAAAGCGCTGATGGGGGATATTTCTGCAAGCGCGGAGAAGCGGGCAGAGATCCTGCTGAAAAACGCCGAACTGGATGCGGATCGAATCACGAGAGAAGCCAGAGAATATGCCGAAAGGCTCCACGAGGAAAATGCAAATCTTCGCAACCGATTCAACGCCTTTCGGACTAAATACAAGACCCTTCTTGAATCGGAACTTGAAAGGTTTGACACACTGAGCAAAGAGCTGTTTGATGATAAAGAGATGGATGATTTAAAAGGCATTCATGAAAGTAAAACCGTAAATACATCTTTAGGAAACAAAGATCGTAAAGATAATGATGACGTGGATTTTACGGATAAAACCCTTTTCAACTTCAGAGCGGGAAGTGGTCAGTAACATGATTTATTATCTCATCATTCTCGCTTTGATTGGAATGGACCAGGTTTCCAAATATTTTGTTAAAACAGGAATGGATTTTAACCAGTCCATTCCTCTTATCGACGGTATTTTTCATCTGACGTATATCCGTAATTACGGAGCTGCTTTCAGTATTCTTCAGGGGAAGCAGTTATTTTTAATTGTTATCACGTTTATTTCTCTTGCAGCCATTCTCATTTATATGGCTATAAAAAGAAAAAAGAACCATTGGATGCTTACTCTTTCCCTCTCTTTTATTGAGGGAGGAGGGTTTGGAAATCTGATTGACAGAATTCGCATGGGATATGTAGTAGATTTCTTTGATTTTCGCGTTTTTCCTGTTTTCAATGTGGCGGATATTTGCGTCTGCTGTGGATGCGGGCTGCTCATTTATTATCTCTTTTTTGTTCAACCTAAGCTTGAAGCCAATAGGAGAATGGAAGAATGATGAGGCTTGCTTTTAAAATCGAGGAGCAGGATGCGGGAGAGAGAATGGACATTGTACTGTCCAGGCTCCTGGAGGATACCTCAAGAAGCGGCGTACAGAAACTCATTGAAAAAGGAGGGGTCCTTGTCAATGGAGCTCCTGTTCTATTGAAAAAACACAAACTTGCAGAGGGAGACCTGGTAGAGATCAGCATTGAGGAACCGGCTTCCCTGGAAGCTTCTCCCGAAGATATTCCGTTGGATATCGTATATGAGGATGATGACCTGCTTGTGGTCAATAAGCCAAAGGGTATGGTGGTCCATCCGGCGGCAGGGAATCTCACAGGGACTCTGGTTAATGGCGTGCTTCACCACTGTCGGGGAAGGCTTTCCTCCATCAACGGAGTGATCCGCCCGGGCATCGTACATCGCATTGACAAAGACACCAGCGGTCTTCTCGTCATCGCCAAAAATGATAAGGCACATCAATCTCTGGCGAAGCAGTTTGCTGCCCATGCCATCACCAGAGCCTACAGAGCCATCGTTCATAACAATTTCGCCGAAGACGAGGGTGTGGTGGATGCGCCCATTGGGAGGGATCCCAAAAACAGGCTGCGCATGGCAGTAGTACAGAAAAACGGCAAAGAAGCAAGGACGCATTACAGAGTATTAGAGCGCTTCGGACAGTTTACCTATATTGAGGCGGTTTTAGAAACGGGAAGGACCCATCAGATTCGTGTTCATATGGCTCATATTAATCATCCTCTGCTGGGGGACCCGCTTTATGGACCGAAAAAACCTGCGGTGAAAGCGGAAGGGCAGATGCTGCACGCTAAAACATTAGGATTTTATCACCCTTCATCGGGTGAATACATGGAATTCGACAGCCCTCTTCCTGAGGATTTTGAACGGATGCTTGCCAGGCTTCGATAGACACCCCTTGTGCAGCATCGTATTTCTAAAGTGCAGGGGCCAGTGGGCTTTTGGGGAAAGGGCGGAAGCACTATCTTTGACTACGATTGAGTTTTAACGTATTCGAGGCATTCTTCGCATATATAGCCATGCTTAAATCGATGCTTGCTGTGTTTTCCGCACAAAGAGCATGACATTTCAGCTGCGCATAGGATTTCCGGATAGCAGATTGTGTTTTTCGATTTTTCCATATTGATTCCTCACTTTCCGGTATCGGATGCGCTCCGTCCTCTTCATACGATGCTGCTTGCATGAGGTGATAATAATTTGATTCAAATATAATAACAACTCTGCTAAAAGTCAACCTAAAATTTACCAAATGTAATAAATAATGGTTATAATGTAATAAATGCAGCAATAGAATACAACGCAATGCCTTAAAGCTCTTTTTTCGGATCTACGTAAAGAGTTTTTTGATTTGTATAGATTACCATGCCCGGCTTTGCCCCGGAGGGCTTTTTTACATAGCGAACCTGCGTATAATCCACCGGCACATTGGTGGAATGACGCGCTTTGCTATAATATGCAGCCAGAGAAGCGGCCTGCCGGATGGCTTCATCGGAGGGTGTACCTCCTTCGCTAGACAGTATTACATGGGATCCCGGGATATCCTTGGTGTGGAACCATAGATCCTTTTTGTTGGCGGTTTTTAAGGTTAAAAGGTCGTTCTCTTTATTGTTACGGCCTACCAGAATGCGAGAACCGTCGCCGGCGGTAAAGGCGTAGGGTTGGAGCTTAGATTTGGAAGCGCGGTAACCGTTCTTCCTCTTCCGCAGGTAACCGCCTTCCGCCAGCTCTTGACGGATCTCTTCTATCTCTTCCAGCGTACCGGCATTTTCCACATATGCCAGTACGGATTCAAGATAGTCAATGGAATGGTTCGTTTCCTCCAGTTGGATTTTCTTTTCCCTTACGGCGGTCTTGGCCTTGCTGTACTTTTTAAAGTACCGCTGCGCATTTTCTGACGGAGAAAAGCGTGGGTCAAGAGGTATATCCACTTCCGTATTGTCATAGTAATTCAGAACTCTGGCAACGGTCTTTCCCGGAGAAAGCTTATGGAGATTTGCCGTCAAAAGTTCTCCGTAGACGCGAAATGATTCGGCGTTCTCGGCGGCAAAAAGATCCTCGGAAAGGCGTTGTTTCTTCAGATAGAGCTTATCAAGAGATGCGGACAGCACCCGCATAAGGTCCGCGGACTTTTGCCGGATCCGGTTGGAGGAAGCTTTATGGGAAAAGTAATATTCCGCCGCGCTGCTGGGATTGTCAAATACAATTTTATCCAACAGACTTTCCGCATCGGAAAGGGGAAAGATGTGAAAATCCGCGGGAACTCCGTCCTTATCTACATAGACTGCCGGCTTTACGCTTCCCGAGAGAATAGAGCGGGTCATTTCTGACATGACTTTTAGCAGGTCCGCCGCAGTCAATGCTTCCGCATCCCGAGAAGCTGACTGCACGGCAATCCTGCAAATTTCCTCGGAAATAACCGGGCTCACTCCCTGTATGCCCTCGACCAGCGCTTTGGGAAGTGACGCAGAGGTGTTTTCCATTATTTCCGCTAAGGTTTCTTCCGTTATAGTATAAAAACAAACCTTATTATGGCCCGGTGGATAAACATAAGGAAGGCCGGGCAACAGCTGACGATAGCGGCTCAAATCCGGCGGAATGCGCTTGATGCAGTCGATGATCTTCCCGCTGGATTCGTCTATTGCGATAACGTTGCTGTGCTTGCCCATGATCTCTACGGCCAGCCTTTTGTTTACGGTAAAGCCTAACTCATCCACATGGGTTACGTGCAGTTCAATGATTCTTTCGGACTGGACCTGACGGATTTCCGTTATACGACCGCCCTGAAAGTGTTTACGAAGCAGCATGCAGAAAGCGGTTGGATTCTGAGGATTTGCCAGTTCCCTGTCTTCTCCCAGAAGATGCATGCGGGCATGTCCGCCGTTTGAGGAAATGTACAGACGATGCCGTTCTCTTCCGGCATGGATAATAAAAATGAGCTCCTCCGCATCGGGGTGATATATTTTATCGATCTTGCCGCCTGCCAGAATTTCGTTGAGATATCTGGCAATTGCTCCTGCCACCAGACCGTCATAAGCCATTGTTCCGCCTCGTCCTTTCGCAAAAAAGAAAACAAATAGATTATTTTACGTGCAAAATGTATAATACCATATGATAGCATAAGTTGTAAAATCGGCAGAGCAAATTGTAAAGTTGGCACTTGCTTGTACTCGCCGGAGAGTAACCATGTGCTCCAAAAAATCAGCCCCAGATACGATAAGGAGATAAATATGATTAAAAGCATGACCGGATTCGGAAGAAGTGAATACTGTGACGGAAAAAGGAATATAATCGTCGAAGTGCGGGCAGTCAATCACAGATACAGCGATATTACCGTAAAGATGCCGAGGCGATATTCCTTTGCCGAAGAGAGGCTGAAGGCCATCGTCAAGGATGTGGCCAGAAGAGGAAAAGTAGACTTATCCATTGTAGTGGAAAACCTGACGGAGGACGATACCACAGTGAAACTGAATACGGTGGTAGCCAAGCAGTACTACAATAACCTGAAGGAATTACAGCAGAGTTTCTCTTTGACGGGAGATATTACTCTTCCGTTTCTTGCCACACTTCCCGACGTCATGAAAGCGGTTCCGGATGTGGAGGATGAAGAGGCTATCTTTAACAGTCTCGCCGTTCCGGTTCGGGAAGCTGTGGAGAAGCTGGACCAAATGAGGGTTGAGGAAGGAAAGAAGCTGGCTGAAGATATTATAATGCGGGCCGATATGATTCATCACATGACGGATAAAATCAGTGAACGGGTACCCCAGGTGGTTCAGGTATACAAGGAGAAACTGCAGGAGAGGATTGCGGATTTGCTTGGTTCCGCAGCAGAGGTTCCGGAAGATCGAATTGCGCTGGAGGCGGCACTGTTTGCGGACAAATCAAACATTACGGAAGAATTGGTGCGTTTGAACAGCCATATCTGTCAGCTGAAACAAATAATTACCCAAAGCAACCAGCCGGACGGGAAGAAGTTGGATTTTTTGGTGCAGGAGATGAATCGGGAAACCAATACCATCGGCTCCAAGGCCAATGACATTGTTATTACGAATTACGTGTTGGATATGAAAAGCGAGATTGAAAAGATTCGGGAACAGGTTCAGAACATAGAGTAAAATCTTGAGTTTCCGCAGATTGCAGTTAGAAAGTGAACAAATCATATAAAGTAAACAATTTAGGGCTTAGCAAGGAGAAGCGGAGGAGAAAGAAGCCAAAACAGCCACGACTAATAAGCCCCGTCAGAGACCGGACTTGCGTGAACCGTATTATCTATCCGTCTTAAGCGATTAACTTAAAGCTAAGCTGGCGGTATACAGGACGTTCTGTTTTGAACCAAAGCCTGACGCCTTCTTTTGCATAGGAGAGTATGCCGGAGATACCCTTGGCGAATCGGTAATAGTGGAATTGGACTTTTTGCCGAATGGGAGCTGCTATCTGTAAAATTGAAACTTTGAGGGCATTTGTTTCGGATTTCATGGAAATGGATGCGAAAAAGGCCATGCACAAAGTGATGTAGAAGTTGAGCGCATTGATAGCCACAAGCTTGCGAACACGGAAATTCTCAAACTGGAAAACCTGCTTCTTGCAACGGAAGTATTCCTCAATGCGCCAGCGAGAGAAATAAAGCCTTGCAATCCGAACCACATCATCCTTGGACTTCAGTTCCTTGTTTGTTGCCAGCATCATCGGATGCTCTGTGATGCCATAGACAAGAACCAGATTGATGTCCTTTCTGGATGCGGTGATTTGAACCTTTACATGGGATAAATATGCCTGATGCTGCTTGCCCCTGTAAAATACAGGCATTTTGATTTTGCCTTTTCTACGGTTTCGCAGTTCTGTGGCGGGCACCCATTTGTTGTGGAAAAGGAGTTTCCTTTTGGCAGTAAGGCGAATGACGTAATCCTGCTCCAAGGAATCAAGCTTTAAGAACATCTTGTTGTCATCATAGCCCCTGTCCATGACAAAAGTGGCTTTGCCAAACAGTGCCTTTGCACGCTCCATCGCTTCAAAAGTAATCGTATTAACGGAAGTGAAGCTCTTCTCCTGCGAGGAATGGATTTTAGAATAAATACTGATGGGATGATTGCTTTTCGTCAGAACACAGGCTTCTGTCACATGATAGCCTTTTTCATAGACATTTTTCGCACTAGAGCTTTGGGATCCATCCCGAACAAGGCCCAGAGCTTCGAATTTGTAGCCATCCGGTTTGACGACATCACTGTCATCCAGATGAACCACCGGCTCATCGGCAACCCATTTGCGGACGATGTGGAGATACGAGCGTAAGGCTTCTTTTGGAACGCCTTTGTTTAGATGGCGAGATAGCCTTTCCACACTGTTAATTTTCTTGGAATCCTCATGAAGTTGGTCTGCAACATCGGTCAGAAGACAGCTGCCGGAAGCCAACATACCATAGGTGATGTCGGCAGTAAACTTTCGATCGGGCTTGGAAAGACATTGAGAAACTTTATTTGAAAAGTTTAAGATTTCACGTTTCAAAGTGTAAGTATTTGTAGTAAAATTAGTCATAAGGAATCCTCCGTTTTTTGTTTAGTAAGGTTTTTCTTCATAGCTTAATTTTACTACAAAAAGGGATAGGATTCCTTGTTTTTTAGGCATTTTTCAAAGTTTCTATAAGAAAGATCTATACTTCCGAGGCTCTCCATAGAAATGGCAGGGAAATCTGCGGAAACTCAAGAGTTAAATTCTGTGTCAATAACTTGAGAAAATGTCCCTTTTTGTGTATGAAATTAACTTGAGAAAATGTCCCATTCAACCACGCAAAAATTTTATCTTCCTCGGTTGACATGGAGCCTCTATGTTGTGACTTAGGGCGGTAAGGCGGTACCGGTACCGCCGGCCATTGGCCTATCACAACATACCTCCATGTCAACCGCGATAAAATTTTATGCTACCCTGCTGCTTTCTCAAAGAAAAGTTCATACAGGAATTTCAATGACAGTTCGTAAGGCTCACTATGCCAAATTTCTCTCCACTTTTCCGACCCATGAATCAGGTGAGGTTGCACCGCTCTTTTTACCTTGGGGCGAACCGTCAGATTCGCATCCTTGCGCTCTGGTTTTATGTAGTGGATCGCTTCATAAACCTGGTCCTTGTATCGGATTTTCATTCCAATCCTTGGGCTAAGCAACACGTCAATTTCTTTCCTTGCAGGCACCAGGGGGTATCCTTGCGTGTCAATTCGAAACAGCCTACCTTTGAAGGAGAAGCAGCTTGAGGCATCTGTTTTCCGCTTCTTTTTGATGCAGAGAATAGTATCCACATCCACATCTGCCCGAAGAGGCACAAAGATAGATTCTCCTTCCGGCTTTACTGCAAACTTCCTGTTATACCTTTGAAGATATTCCTCCCTAAGAAATCGATTTGCCTCTTCGATGGTTTTGATTCCCCTACGTGCAAATTCCACCGGGAGCCTGCTTTGCAGTGTGTCCCACAGCCTTTCGATCCGCCCCTTTGCCCAAGGGGTTTTCGCAAAGATCATATCGATTCCTAACTCGTACATGGCACGTCCGAATTGGGTTAGATGTACAACCTTACCGGCAATGATCTCTTCCACAGTTAGCCGGTCTGCTTTAGGCGAGCGAAAAATGGTATGCTTATCCGAATAAGCGGATTGGGGGACACCATGGGTCAAAATGCATTGGCGCATGGTCTCAAAATAGCCGTTTAAGCATTCATTTTCACAAAGGTATAGACCTACAACGTCTCCTGTGGCATCATCGATGCCACCGTGTAAAGCAAGCATTCTGCCATCCCGGAACCAGTCAAAAGGTGTCGCATCAATCTGGATCAGTTCTCCCGGACAGGGCCGACGCTTACGTCGACTTTTACGGCGTTTTGCTTTTTTTGTTTTAGGACTTTTATTTCCTTCGGATTTCAGTATACTGGAAAGTGCGGTGTATGATATTTGTATATCATACTGCTCAGCGAGTATTTCATTGAAGTGAAGGAAATTGACGTTTTCAAATTCTTCTTGGGTATGGATTTGAAGTATCGTTTCCTTCAGCTCGCTGGGAATGGCATGAGCAGGCTTTCGGTTTGTATTCTTGTGGATTAGGAACGCCTCGCCTTGTGTAATCAGTCCTTTCTTTAAGCGTGAAATCTGACGTTCTGAAAGGGAAAGTAGCTCAGATGCTCTCTTTCGGTCGATGGTGCCATCCAGATAGGCATTCATCACCTTCAATCGTTTTAGTTGTTTTTGACTCAATGTAATTCTTCCTTCTTTCATGCATAATATTCTATTTCAAAAAGGGACATTATCTCAAGTGAATT
>JBMNMN010000019.1:0-50291 GCA_050953365.1 Anaerovoracaceae bacterium
CTTGAGTTTCCGCAGATTGCAGTTAGAAAGTGAACAAATCATATAAAGTAAACAATTTAGGGCTTAGCAAGGAGAAGCGGAGGAGAAAGAAGCCAAAACAGCCACGACTAATAAGCCCCGTCAGAGACCGGACTTGCGTGAACCGTATTATCTATCCGTCTTAAGCGATTAACTTAAAGCGAAGCTGGCGGTATACAGGACGTTCTGTTTTGAACCAAAGCCTGACGCCTTCTTTTGCATAGGAGAGTATGCCGGAGATACCCTTGGCGAATCGGTAATAGTGGAATTGGACTTTTTGCCGAATGGGAGCTGCTATCTGTAAAATTGAAACTTTGAGGGCATTTGTTTCGGATTTCATGGAAATGGATGCGAAAAAGGCCATGCACAAAGTGATGTAGAAGTTGAGCGCATTGATAGCCACAAGCTTGCGGACACGGAACTTTTCAAACTGGAAAAACCTGCTTCTTGCAACGGAAGTATTCCTCAATGCGCCAGCGAGAGAAATAAAGCCTTGCAATCCGAACCACATCATCCTTGGACTTCAGTTCCTTGTTTGTTGCCAGCATCATCGGATGCTCTGTGATGCCATAGACAAGAACCAGATTGATGTCCTTTCTGGATGCGGTGATTTGAACCTTTACATGGGATAAATATGCCTGATGCTGCTTGCCCCTGTAAAATACAGGCATTTTGATTTTGCCTTTTCTACGGTTTCGCAGTTCTGTGGCGGGCACCCATTTGTTGTGGAAAAGGAGTTTCCTTTTGGCAGTAAGGCGAATGACGTAATCCTGCTCCAAGGAATCAAGCTTTAAGAACATCTTGTTGTCATCATAGCCCCTGTCCATGACAAAAGTGGCTTTGCCAAACAGTGCCTTTGCACGCTCCATCGCTTCAAAAGTAATCGTATTAACGGAAGTGAAGCTCTTCTCCTGCGAGGAATGGATTTTAGAATAAATACTGATGGGATGATTGCTTTTCGTCAGAACACAGGCTTCTGTCACATGATAGCCTTTTTCATAGACATTTTTCGCACTAGAGCTTTGGGATCCATCCCGAACAAGGCCCAGAGCTTCGAATTTGTAGCCATCCGGTTTGACGACATCACTGTCGTCCAGATGAACCACCGGCTCATCGGCAACCCATTTGCGGACGATGTGGAGATACGAGCGTAAGGCTTCTTTTGGAACGCCTTTGTTTAGATGGCGAGATAGCCTTTCCACACTGTTAATTTTCTTGGAATCCTCATGAAGTTGGTCTGCAACATCGGTCAGAAGACAGCTACCGGAAGCCAACATACCATAGGTGATGTCGGCAGTAAACTTTCGATCGGGCTTGGAAAGACATTGAGAAACTTTATTTGAAAAGTTTAAGATTTCACGTTTCAAAGTGTAAGTATTTGTAGTAAAATTAGTCATAAGGAATCCTCCGTTTTTTGTTTAGTAAGGTTTTTCTTCATAGCTTAATTTTACTACAAAAAGGGATAGGATTCCTTGTTTTTTAGGCATTTTTCAAAGTTTCTATAAGAAAGATCTATACTTCCGAGGCTCTCCATAGAAATGGCAGGGAAATCTGCGGAAACTCAAGATACAAATTGACAGTTTCCTTAAAACCGCAAGATAAAACATATTTATTATAACAGCGTTCTTGTCCTCATTGAGTAGACATATGCATTCATAACAATGTATAGTAGAAACTGGGAGGAAGTTATGAAAATACGGCTTTACACCGGCAATGATACGACATCCAACCGAATCGTTGCGGGGATAACATTAAAGGACAAAAAAGAACCAGAAAGCGGCAATATGGCACTTCATGCTTGCATGAATCCCGCCAATGTCTTGGCAAATAGAAAAAAGCTAAGCTCTGTCTTGGGTTCTGATCTCGGCATGTTCGTCTGTCCCAATCAAACCCATAGTTCCAATTTCCACAAAATCACTTACTCTGACAGAGGCCGCGGCGCTACGGATTTGCATACTGCGATTCCTGACGTAGATGCCCTTTATACCTTCGAAGCTAATTTGGTGCTATGCTGTTTTACCGCGGACTGTGTCCCGGTATTGTTTTTCAACAAAGCAGCCGGCCTGGTAGGTGTAATTCATTCCGGCTGGAAAGGAACCGCCAAAGAGATTACCGTAAAACTCTTTCTGCATCTCATGAAACACGAACACTGCAAGGCAGAGGATTTCTACGTTCAAATCGGTCCGGCCATCAGCGGTGAAAAGTTTGAAGTAGACAGTGACGTCTATTTACACTTTAAGAATTTGGGATATGCGGTCGACTGCATTTCCTATAATGCTCAAACGAATAAATATCATATTGACAACCAGCAGGTAGTTAAAATTCAATGCGAGCTTGTCGGCATTCCGAAGGAGCAAGTATTAATCGACCCTACCTGCACCTATCAAAGTCCTGATGGATTTTCCTACCGGCGCAACCCTAAATGTGGAAGACATATGAGTTTTATCTTTCGGAAATATTAATCCACAGTCTGATTTTTTCCGCCCTGCTTCGCCTCATATAGTTTCTGATCGGCAAGGGCTATCAACTCCTGGGCAGTCAAGAACGAGTCTTTCATTGTATATACTCCCAATGAAACGGTGATGGGAGTCGTTCCGTCCGATGTCAATTTGGCAATATTATTTCGGATTCTGTCGATAATCCCATAAGCTTCATCTTTTGTTGTGTTATATAAGCACACAAGAAACTCATCTCCTCCATATCTGGCTACCCAGTCCCTATCGCCACGAATGGATTGAAGAATCACATCAGCCACACTTTTTATGACTTTGTCCCCATTGGCATGTCCGTATGTATCGTTAATTTCTTTAAGATTATCTATGTCCACAAAGGCTACGGTTATTGGCGCATCCTCCATGGCGGCCTTTGCGATATCCCCTGGCAGACGTTCGCTCACATATCGTCTGTTATAAACGCCGGTCAAATCATCTTTCACCACCAATTCATTCAAGTCGGTGATCAGATTTTGCATCATACGTCCTTCAGTGTATATGCCATTTCCTACCATCATTGTATCCGTTGCATTTTTCAGCAGTTCCAGTACCGCCGGTTGTTGTGTCCCCTCAAGGGGTATGGCAGTAACAACCATGATGGCGCTATCCGCTTGCTCTAATTTCATATAAAATTTGTTCGACAAATATGCGCGGATAGAAATGCAGTTGTCACATATTTCACCGCTTTCCCAATAGCCAAAACAAACCTCATCAATTTCATGTATGTTCCCGTTACGGTAATCAATCACTTTTTTGATTACGGGATTTACGAGCCGCACAACATCGAACATTTTATGAAAGAAGAATAGATGCTCTTCCAATCTATCAAGTGTAATGCTGTCAAATGCCGTAACCCTTTCTTCTCTCTTCATATCTTCGTACCTTTCCTGATAATATATAATTGTTTAGTTCACAAGTGTCGTGACTAATATTATATACTTTCATTGTCTGAATGACAAGAGAATCTAAACTTGAGTTTCCGCAGATTTCCCTGCCATTTCTATGGAGAGCCTCGGAAGTATAGATCTTTCTTATAGAAACTTTGAAAAATGCCTAAAAAACAAGGAATCCTATCCCTTTTTGTAGTAAAATTAAGCTATGAAGAAAAACCTTACTAAACAAAAAACGGAGGATTCCTTATGACTAATTTTACTACAAATACTTACACTTTGAAACGTGAAATCTTAAACTTTTCAAATAAAGTTTCTCAATGTCTTTCCAAGCCCGATCGAAAGTTTACTGCCGACATCACCTATGGTATGTTGGCTACTTCTTCTGACCGATGTTGCAGACCAACTTCATGAGGATTCCAAGAAAATTAACAGTGTGGAAAGGCTATCTCGCCATCTAAACAAAGGCGTTCCAAAAGAAGCCTTACGCTCGTATCTCCACATCGTCCGCAAATGGGTTGCCGATGAGCCGGTGGTTCATCTGGACGACAGTGATGTCGTCAACCGGATGGCTACAAATTCGAAGCTCTGGGCCTTGTTCGGGATGGATCCCAAAGCTCTAGTGCGAAAAATGTCTATGAAAAAGGCTATCATGTGACAGAAGCCTGTGTTCTGACGAAAAGCAATCATCCCATCAGTATTTATTCTAAAATCCATTCCTCGCAGGAGAAGAGCTTCACTTCCGTTAATACGATTACTTTTGAAGCGATGGAGCGTGCAAAGGCACTGTTTGGCAAAGCCACTTTTGTCATGGACAGGGGCTATGATGACAACAAGATGTTCTTAAAGCTTGATTCCTTGGAGCAGGATTACGTCATTCGCCTTACTGGAACCAGGCTAACAAATGGGTGCCCGCCACAGAACTGCGAAACCGTAGAAAAGGCAAAATCAAAATGCCTGTATTTTACAGGGGCAAGCAGCATCAGGCATATTTATGGGCTGTGAAACGCGTATGCGCCAATCAGCGCCCATCTAGACAAGACATGAATCTGGTTCAAACTGTCTATGGCAACAAAGAGACAGTCTCTTGTCCTGGTCATCACAAGGAATACCAGATGATGCTGGTCGTCGCTTGTATCCTGTCTCCTGGATGAGGATCCTTCAGGCAAGGCCCGTTTCCATTCCCAAACTTGCCTGTCCACAGCATTTCGCTCTCCTGCTTCTGACTTCTCCAGAAACATTGCATGCAGGCCTTCTTGATCCTTCCAGTCTCCCCAGCTTTGCCCTCATTGGTGCCATTTCTGCAGATAGAGCTCCCCTTCGATAGATCCTTCCGCAAGGATCCGCCGGGATAGTACCCGGCTCCTCCCTACTTCTACGCTTAATGCAGGCGTGGACGTTCGTTAAAAGCGTCCAGTCGCCAGCTTGCCACAAGGCTAACCTCTAATGCTGATTGCAATACTTTGCTCCGGACTCTGTCGGTGCATTGGTTTTCCCTCTTACCATCGGTCTCCCCAAGGCTATGAATTGACAACTGTATATGATGTTCTCTCCCATAACTGCATTCCTGCTGGAGACAGGATCTACGATCCGCACGGTCTCCTTGCCTTCTGCAGTCAAATTGCTGACAACTCTCCCGTATGTTCATGCAACCAAACCCCGTTGCCGACCTAGCTGCTCCGGATTGCTGTTCGTATCGACTGGATGGTATGGTTCTGTTGCGAAATCTCGAGATAACACCTGGCAATTCATCTTGTATGCCTGTCTTTTCCCCATGGCTGCCCGTAGAAGCTCTGTTATATTCTCTCCAGCTTGTCAAGTCCGTTCTGAATCACGCTGCATACCTTGATCGCGGGGAGCACTCGAAGTTCTGCCCTTTGTTTTGTCCGTCTTCGATCCAGCCCATCCGATCGCTTAATCTGAGCCATTCACGGACTTCCGTCATCCTTTGTGCAGCTACCAATGACTATGCGTATACTTCGCAAGATCTCCGGTGCCAATTGTTCCGAACCAAGTATCGGACTTGTCGAACCGCGCTTTGCTGTGGTCCCTGGCAATGAGACAGCATTGCAGGAATGGGCTTGTCACTTGTTCCAGGTCTCCTCGTCAAGAGCCTGCCTTCTCCGTGTGATGTGAGAGCCGAGAGCCTCCTGGCTGCTTTCGCTGCATACTCGTGTCCTGCTACCATACTGCGTCGCAAGCTCCTCCATACCGATCCCATGGAATCAATGAAGCCATCTTCCCAGCGATTGTCTGCTCATTTAGCGCCTGCAAATGCGTCGGTTGATCACAAGAGTGTCTCTGTCCTCTGGTGTGGTTTATACATCGTGTTACCGATCTCATTCAGGCAATTTCGACGTTTCTGCGATTGCTTGCATTCCTTCACTTAACGTAATTCAATGGTCCAAGGGGTTTCACCTTCTTCAGAGCCCCTATTTATCCCAGTAAAGGTTCCGATCACTCGCATCCAGAAGGGACTCACTGGTTCTTGTCCATGGCTCACTGAGCTTCCGTGTGCTGGCCACAAACGAGGAACTAGTCCTCGTATCTGTTCGGATTGCAAGCCTTTATTGTTCATCGCTGGCGCATTGGCACTACTCGTTCAAGAGCGGTTTTCCAGTTTGAAAGTCCCGGTCTCATAGACTTGTGGCTTATCTAATGTCGCTCGTTCTAGCATCACTTTGTGCATGGTCCTTTGTCGCTCCTTTTCCTGTCGAACAAGCCCTCAATGTTTCTTTTCAGATGCACTTTCCGCTCTAAGTCCATTCCACTTTCCGATTCGCCAGGGTATCTCCGGCATACTCTCCTATGCAAAGACCCAGGCTCTGGTGCAAACTGATCGTCCTGGATACGCCTCCTTCTTCAATCCGCTTGCAAATATTTCTTCCCAAGTCCGCTCTGATTTGTCGTGCTGTTTTCGGCTCTTCCCTCCGCTTCTCTTGTATGCTAAATTGTTTACCGGAGATGATTTGTTCCTTTCTAAAACTCCAAACTAACAATCAAATCCTGCAACTGCCGGAATTTCATAGAGACTAGTTTTATAGATTATCCGGATAGGGATCTTTTTTCTTGGCATTTACACAAGCTTCCCGCATCTTGTCGTATTGAACGTAAAGTTTTTGAACTTCGTTTTCAAGCGTATTGTAATGCAGGATGTAGGGTATAAGCAATATAGCTAAAACCACGCTAAGGATTAAGACAGTGATTTCCGCCGGATTCATCAGAATCATCACTACTGAGACGACCTCAAGAATCGCAAAAAGCGAGGTGACAATAAGATGGACGAGCCGTTCGTGCTGAAAAAATGAAATCTGGATCAAATGTTCATTTATCAATTCTTCCCAGTCACAGTCGCCTTTCAAAAGAAGATCATCAATTCTCTTTCGGTAAGTTACTAAACGCTTTTTCATAGTATCACCATAACTCATAACTATAGATATTCAGAACCCAAAAAATTGCCCTTATTTCTCTTCTCAAATGATAAACCAAAACATTACAATACGCAATAAATAGAGCATCCGGTCATTCTATTCCATCTTGGGACCCAAGTTTTTGACCCTAATCTTCCCTGTCGCATTATTACCTGTAATACTGAATACATAATCGTCCGTTTCGGAAACCGTGACGGTAAATATGCCGGGCATCATATCGTTTCCCGTATACGGTTCGCTGCCGTTTTTACCGCTGACGGAAAAGGCGATTCCCCCCTCTTCCCGTTCAACCTCCACTTGTAGCACATCCCCCTGGGTCAGAGACAATTCACACTTATTTATCGAGTCAAAATCCTCAAAATTCATCGTGAAACCCGTTCCGTGCCCATCTTCAAGAATCACAATGCTGCCTTCCGTTGCGGCGCAGGCGGAAAGCGCATAAATTAGCAGCAAGCTCACAACAACTTCAAGGAATGCAGTATTCATCTTTTTCAATTCAATCCTCCTAACTTATCTCCTAAAAAGCATGACACAACCTCGTTTGCAAACTTGTCTCGCTCATTGATCCACGGATTGTGAGCAGAATGTTCAAACCACACAATCCTCTTATCGGGAGCATCCAGCACCCGTTCATATTCCTCCACCAACGCGGTAGGCGCATTCACATCGTATCGTCCCAGGAAGAAATAGATGGGAACATCCAGCTTCGTATAATCCGTTCTCAAGTCGGTGTCATAAAGTTGCTGATACACATCATTAAAAGTGTTAATAATCCCACGGACAAAGTTGATTTTGTCCAGCAGTCCATATTCAGAAGAGCCGATATCACGCAATGTGTTATAACCGGGGTTTTGTACGCCGGGAACGCTGGCCATATATGCGTTAAGGTAGTTCAGATACGCTGCGCTCTTCCACGTAACGTCCTTACCGTAGTAAGGCGGCTCTCCGTTTGCTTTTAACCGCTTTATGAGAGCTGTGTCGCCGTTCTGTTCAGCCAGCTCCATTGCTCTTGCATAATCCATACGCTCGGTTTCTTCAAAATCGATCATCTGTCCCGTACCGATAAATGCATGATAGGATTCCGGGTATCTGTCCACCAGGAAAATTCCCAGGGCGCTGCCCCAGGATTCGCCGATGAGATAAATCTTCTCTTGAGAAAATCGCTCCTTCAGGTATTCCGTCAGAGCATGACCGTCTTGAACATAGGTATCGACGGTGATATTTTGTGTCTTTTCTGCGAAGTAGGACTTACCGGAGCCTGGCTGATCCCAATTCACCACGACAAAATGCTTTTCAAGCTCCGCCAGTTCATGACGAACCGCTGCCATCTGCGTGCCTCCTGGGCCTCCTGCCAAAAAGAGTAACACCGGCTTGTTTTTGTCCCATCCTCGCAGGCTGATCCACTGCTTTCTCCCATTCAACTCCAGCTCTGTCAGCTCCGCGATACTATTTTCCGGCGTGTTTCCGCTATCATCGATAATGGGCGGCGTAGATGCAGTAAACTGCGTAAAAATGATTAAGCACAAGTTAATCATGGTTATTATGGAGAAAAATATCAATGTCTTTTTTAAAAGTATAAGCTGCCTGGAATTTGCTTTTTTCCGCATCTGGGAAAAGACGCGACAGGCCAGCAGGATCAAAATCCCTGCGAGGGCTATGACCGCCAGGATGGTCAGAGTGAGAAACAATGATAAATAAAACATGGTGAAACCTCCGTTTATAATTTAATGTATATGCTTTCCAGAGCATTGCCCATCAGCGGAACGTCAGTGATACGGCTGTCTTTCAGAAAAAGGGTGCCGTGATCCATCAACTCTTTTATCGCATTCAGCTTTTCCGCTTCATTCAGGGGCTCTCGGAAGATGAATGATCCCCCCGCTTTCAGGGCTTTCACTAAAGCGGCAACAACGATTTCCAAGTCTCTTTCCGAAATATCATGCAAAACAAAGTGACAATAGATTACATCAAAACTGTCCTCCGCCAGCTCTTGAGCTTCCGCCCGGAGATAGGAAACGTTTCCACAGCCCCGTAAGGTTTTACGGCACGCTTTCAACCATCGGCGAGAAATATCCAGACAAGTTAAATCTCCATGGTTCAACCGCTTGGAAGTGTAGTATGCCACTGTCCCCATACCGCACCCAAAGTCGAGAACGCGCTCATGTCCAAGCAGAGGAAGGCGATCCGCAAAGGTCTTGTAGACAGATTTGCCGTAGAAAAGAAATGCAATTTTTGTTAATAACACCTCTAACCAAGTCGGTTCATACTGCATATTCATCACCTCTCAATAGTATCCAAAAAAAATCAGCTGTATTTCAGATCCGTTGCAATAATAGCAACCAAACCTGTCATACAGCTGAATCAAACCTTAAATTTATCTTAAATCATAGGAATTGTAATCCTGAAAGCGCTGCCCTTTTTCCCGGCTTGGAGCAGAGCCAAATCCCCGCCGTGAAGCTGGGCAATTTTCTTTGCGATGGAAAGCCCAAGTCCGCTGCCGCCGGTCTCGGAATTTCGCGAATCGTCTACCCGAACAAAAGGTTTAAAAATATCCTGCGCAAGATGTTCGGGGATGCCCACTCCGTCATCGCTGAAATCGATTACAACGGTTTCTTTTTCGACCCCCAGGCTGACGGATATAGTTGTTCCGGCAGGATTATAGCGTACGGCGTTATCCGCAAGATTTTGAATGATACGGCTGAAATGGTCAGCATCCAGCATAACGTAAATGCTTTCTTCGGGGATTTCAAAGTCATACTCAAAATGCGCATTTTCCAACTGTGGAACAATGTCTCCGCATATACGACGCAAAGTCTCACATATGTCCGTTTTACTGGGCTTAAAAGAATAATCCGGGCTGTCCATTTTGGAAAGCTCAAATAATTCGTTGAGCAAATTGTTTGCTCGTTGACTGTTGTTGTATATTGCATTGAGTTCCGGCGACTCTGATTTTTTACAAAGCCGTTCTGCATATCCCTGTATGCTTGACAAGGGGTTTTTAAGATCATGGGAAATATCGAGGATCAGTCGCCGCCTGTCCTCTTCCGATTTTTTGCGTAGAGCAATCTCCTGTTCGATTCGCGCCGCCATGTCGTTAAAGGTATTTTGTAATTCTGCAAACTCATTTTTTAAGCGCAAATCTACCCGCGCGGAATAATCGCCCTCCCGCAAGAGCCTCGTGCCGTCACAAAGCTTCTTCAAAGGTACGGTAATTTTGGTAGCCGTGACCCTGGAATAGATGTAGCTAAATAGAGCAAGAATTAAAAGATAAATCAGAGCCACAAAGGCAATTGCTCCCCCGGCCCGCATGAGATCATCCCGAGAGGCCTCCTTGTTATGCACGAGCTTAAAATCAAGCCGAATGGAAGTGGGAAAAGTAACAATCAGCCAGAACTCGCCTTCAGGCTGATAAACAATGTCATAGTGGTAGGGTTTGTTCCCGCTTTCCGATAAAAGCGTTGTGAATTCCTGCACGCTCAGACTGTCTTTCCCGATGGTGTCAATGCCGCTTGAATAAACGACGCGGTAATTTTTGTCAATAATTTGAACGCCTCCGCCGTTCTCAACGATCTCGGATGCGTCGATCTGCCTGTAATCTTCTTTTATTATTGAACTCGCGGAATAACGGTTTTTGGCAAGCGAATCTGAAATCAAGCCGCTTGCAAAGGATAGAAGTACAAAGGCAAGCGACGTTGCAAGGATAGTCAGTAAAAAGATTAGCCAAAAGTTTCCAAGGAATTGATTGGACAGCTTTTTTGTCATTTTCCTTCACCGATGTAATGCAGCTTATACCCGATACCGCGAATGGTTTTTAAGTACTCCGGATTCTGCGGATCATCCTCAATGCGGCTTCGTATGCGGCTGATATGAACCATAATGGTGTTGTCATCAAAATAATAGTCTTCATCCCATACGGCGCGATAAAGCTGCTTCTTAGTAAAGACCCGTTCCGGATTTTCCATGAAATACAAGAGCAATTTATATTCCTTAGCTCCTAACTCAATGGGCTTCCCGTCCTTGAAAACGCAGCATTTTTCTTTATCGATGGATAAGTCCCCGTATGAAATATTTGAGGAGGGTTTCTCCTTTAGCGACTGATAATCGTTGCTCCGACGCAACTGCGCCCCCACGCGGGCGACTAACTCGGCAACGGAGAAGGGCTTAGAGATATAGTCATCAGCGCCCAATCCCAACCCAAGCACCTTATCCATATCATCCGTCCTTGCAGTCAAAAAAATAACGGGGATGGTACTGCGCTCCCGTATTTTTCGAAGCAGATTAAAACCATCCATCCCTGGCATCATTACATCGAGAATGGCAAGATGAATCTCTTCCGACATGAACATATCCAGAGCCTCTTTACCGTTCTGCGCTGCTAAGACGGTGTATCCGTTTTCTTCAAGGCTGATTGTTATCAAGTTTCGAATGTCAGCTTCGTCGTCTGCAATTAGAATTTTCATACCTTTGGCGTACCTCTTCGATCAAAGAACCTTTTCCATTGCATCAATTATAAACGGTTTCTGCCTAATTATATGGCATTTAATGTAATTATTCAAACTTTTTTCATTCCCGGTCATCTATATTTTGGATTTTATCAATCACAATCCTGGCGACTGCTATAGCGATAGCAACACCGGCTGTTATGGTTGTGAGAATAATGGACAAAAAAACCGCCGAAAATCGGCGGCTTTTTAGAATCATTATGTACTATTTAGCATTGGCCAATAACTCAGTACTGCATCACACGTGGCAGGTCTTTTGCCTGCTCGATCCAATCTGCAACTTGCTTTTCAGTGGGAAGCTTTCGAACAAGAGATTTGGCCTCGTTTACCTCCACCATTTTCCCGTACAGGTTTTCCGCCTTTCTCGTTGCCAGTTCAGGTACGGTATCAACACCCGCCGCTTCCAGCAACTCGGCATATTCCCCGCCGACCCCTTTGATTCTGGCTAAATCTGCATGATTGGCCCACTTCAGGATCATTTTTTCTGAAATACCTGTTCTCTCGGCGAGATCCACCCGCCCTTTCTTTGTGGAACATACTTGCAGCAGTTCCTCCATCGAGTTCACGCCAGCATCATTAAGTTTTGCTTCATACGATTCCCCGATGCCTTCAATTTCACTCAGTTTTGCCATATGCATTACTCCTTTCAACGCGCGGCCAATTGTCAGAACTTTCTTACTATTTATTATATCAAATGCGCTGAAAAAAACAATACAATTCCCAAACGATTAACTCATAATTGGGCATCTCTTATTGAATATCTTATTGATCCCTTATTGAAATAGAAAAACCCTCGTGGTTTTCCAAGGGTTCTACACTTGCAGCAAAAGATTTCGAGGGTTGTTCAATATCATATTAATACGTATGTTTAATTGTAGATTCAATTCGATCCGTACTTGTTTTCTAAATACTCGATCGTCACCCGCGTCAACTTTGTCAATGCCTCCAAGTTAATGTCCGAAAGCTTCTTTACATAGATACAAGCTTTTCCCATGGTATACTTCCCCAGGTCTTTCAGCAAATACTCGTGTTCCGGATCCCCCGTATATACATAGAGCGAGATCGCTGCCTTGCGCGGCGAAAACGCCACTAACGGCCAATCTCCTTCCTGTTTGCTTCGATCGGATTTGTAATGGTAGCTCCCAAATCCGATCATCGAAGCTCCCCACATCTTGGGCGGATGTCCCGTAACCTCCTGCATCAGCTTCACAAGTTCATAACTGTCCTTGCGTTTCTGCTCCGTGTTCGTATAGCTATCAATAAATTCAAAAACATCCCCTTCGTGCTGCCTGGTCTTCAACTCTGCCATAAAAACACTTCCTTTATCTTAAAATTTCATCACGATCTCAGTCTCTCAATCAACTTCAACTCTTAAACCTCTAGATATTTTCGATTATACCCAATTAAAGATTAAAGAACCATTTATCCTATCTTCACCGACACACCACCCCTTGTGCAAAAAATGAACTTATGTGTGGATTTCTATCAGGAAAAGTGGGCAAATCGCATATTTCTGTGCAAAATATCGAGTTATGTGTGGATTTACTCAATATTGTCCACACATAAGTCCATTTTTTGCTCACTTTACTTGGAGAACACGGTTTATTGCTACCTTCTCTTAGCGGCAGGTCTCCGTTAGTAGCTTACGTCGACTTTTCCTGCCAGTCACCACCTAAGAAGTCCGATGCCCTTCCCGGTTCAAATCCCCTACCCGCGTCCAGGCTTCTTCTAGATTAATACAAGTTATTAGCAATGAAAAAGGCCTCTAGAAAACCTCTAGAAGCCTTAAATTTACCACTGCACACCTCAGCCTATTTTTATAGGAGGGGGTGTGCTTTTTTTGTTTTTTGTTTTATAGGTATCCTCTCAATCACAGAGTTTCCGGCTTACCTTTAAAGTCATAAATACAATTTAATCAATCTACAATGTAGCACTCTCGTATTTGAGTGTTTCCTTTTGTATTTACATATACATTGTAGCCGCCGACCTTATATATACCCGCATCATTGTTGTTGATCATAAAGGTTTCCGTAACCACATTTTTTGAACCGCCCTTTAATGATTCGGTAACTGTGATTGTCAATTCGTTTTTATTGCCCTTAAGTTTCTTAACGGAAGCAGACGGAGTTACCGAAACTACATCCGGATTTGAACCTGAATCGATATCACCATACACAACCTCGCCGCCAAGAACAGTCATAACTACTTCCGTATCGATAATTTTGCGATGATCTGCAGAATTTGCAGAGTTGCCCAGGGCGATTATATCGCGGTCAAGTACTGCGAAGTCTGCAAGCTTACCGACTTCAAGGGATCCCTTAATGTCTTCTTCGAAATTGGCGTAAGCACCCCAGATCGTGTACGCTGCCAGGCTCTCTTCAATGGTCAGGCACTGTTCCTCATACCAGCCGACATCCGGACCGCCAGGCGTTCCCGCACCTGCAGGTGAGCCGCCGGTGACCCTGAACTGTCTCGTCAGGCCGGCATAGAGCCCGTGATAGGGATTGAGGAGTTCTACAGAAGCGTCTGTACCGTTTGCAATGATTCCACCGTAGTCAAGAATTGTGCGCCATGCGTATGCTCCCTTTATTCTATCCGGACCTATGCGAGGCTCGGCACCATTCATGTCTGATGTGGCGTGTATGAACTGCATTGACGGAGTCATCCCCAGAGCAATTTCTTTTTCGATATCGTCTTTGTACTCACCATTAGGCAGTAAAGATACAAATTGAAAATGCTCGGTTCTAATCCTGGGATCATTGATCCATTTTTCCCACTCGGCTTTTGAACCCTTGAAAGCCTCCGGCTTGCTGTTTTTATACGTTGCCTTTAGTTCAGCTACAAGTTCCTCAACCGTATCGATATACAACCTGTTTGCATAATCACCGATTGCGTGTGCACTGACGGAGAAACCTGCTTCTAAGTTCTGTCTCATAATAGTCTTCAGGTTTTCAGGGGTTATTCTGGGAGCACCCGTGTTGTCGTAAACCATTTCACCGGTTCCCTGATCCAGATATGGTTCATACGGCTCAAGCATGGCCGCCGTCCTGGAGCCCATGGCACCGTCCAGCATGATTTTGGCCACCCTGACCGTGAGTCTGTTGTCATATAACCCGATTTCAGGCGCTCCACCGTTATAGTTGTTTCTGAATTGGACATCCGCCCCGTTTGCCGGGTTTTCATTATTAACAGAAAGCTCTTCATACAGCCGTATCTTCAAGGGATTTTCAGGGTCTTCGTAAAGTTCTTTTAATAGGTTGATGGTAGAAACTCCGGAACCCGCATCCATTGCAGTGGTTATGCCGTATCCAAAGCATTCTTCCTGTGCAGCATACACAGAGTCAATGTTCTGGGCTTTTGTTTTAGGCGGCTGGCTTGAACTTACCAGTGCGCCTGCCGGACCGCCGAGAAACAACCCTGTCGGATTGCCGTCAAGATCACGGACGATGGTTCCTCCGACAGGATCCATTGTCTTCCCGTCGGGTCCAATATTTTTCGATATATCAATGCCTGCGGCTACCATAGCAGCAGTATTCGCCCAGCCACCGTGACCGCTTGCATGATTCAGATAAACCGGATAGCCCAGTGAAACAGCATCGAGCTCAGCAGCTGTTGCCGGAGTCCAACCTTCTATGGTATCTACCCAGCCACCCGATACAATCCAGGTAGTAGTCGGCTCTCCCCTGTCTGCAAGTCGCTGCGCTTCTTTTCCGACTTCAGCAATGATATCCTCTTTGGATTTCCAGAATATATCAATCCTTGACTGTGCATCTCCTTCAGACATAAAGTGCATATGGCTTTCAATCAGGCCGGGGATTACCGTCTTACCCTCAAGGTCTATGATTACCGCATTTTCTTTCGCTATTTTCTTTGCGTCCTTCAAGCTGTCTCCAACATATATAATTTTCTGGCCTCTTGTAGCGATAATACTGGCTTTTTCAAATACACCATTTGGACCCCAGAAGTCATATTTGGGGTTGGTGTTTTCACCGGCCACATATTTAGTGTATATGTTGCCGTTCACATAAATCTTATCGGCCTCAACAGATTTCCCCCCATTGGAACCATCCAAAGCAAAAGAAAACATCCCTGATGTAAACACCAAACCGAAAATCAGAAACAAACTAATAACAATTCGCATTTTTTTGTTTTTCATAATTGTATTCCTCCCCCCAAACTAACCCATACTTTCAAGTGTTTCGGTAATCTGTTTTTCTCTGATGCTTTTACCAGCATAGAGAAGTGGCATCCCCCCTATAAATAAGAGCAAAAACATATACATGGTTTGTGTTCTAAATAGATTATAATTGAACGAAGAATCCGGCTCTTATGTTTTCGTTCGTTTATTTTAGCCATAATGCGGGTTCATTTGACAAAGTTGCATTGTTGTAAATCACAAAATTCGACCTTTTGATTCTGAACGTCGTTTTCTGAAGGGAGAAAGAAGAAGTTGGTCAAAAGTTGGCCAAGACAAGTTAATAGCAATGAAAAAGGCTTTCGAAAAAACTTCGAAAGCCTTGAATTTACTTGGTTGCGGGGAGGGGATTTGAACCCCTGACCTCCGGGTTATGAGCCCGACGAGCTACCAGCTGCTCTACCCCGCGATGAAAAATATTAAATTATCTTGGTGCCGGAGACCGGAATCGAACCGGTACGATCTGTAAGGATCGCAGGATTTTAAGTCCTGTGCGTCTGCCAATTCCGCCACTCCGGCAGTCTTCCGGTGTCCGGGACTCGCTACGAGTCCCGGCCCAAGTTTTGGCTCCAAGGGTGGGGCTCGAACCCACAGCCTATCGGTTAACAGCCGAGTGCTCCACCATTGAGCTACCTTGGAATAACCGAGCCGCCAGCGCGGCGACTCTGTTATTATACAATAGAGTCACGTAAAATGTCAACTATCTTTCCGCTAGTTTTGGATTATATATTATGCGCTGTTTACTGCAGAATGTGCAAAAATTCAATTTGTGCAATAAAAAGAGCCGATTTTTTAGCCGAAATCAATGCACTAGTTGAAATTTTGCACAGATTTAGCAGTTATAATTCCTTTTTATCCCAAATATTAATGCACTACTTGAAATTTTGCACAACCGCCCTGACGTTACAACCCACGACAGCAAGCGCGAGTTCAAACCGCAAAAAAATCGTACAACTGTAGATATTGCGCATTCAACCTAAAAAACCTAATCCGCCACTTGCGCTTGGCCTACTTGGAAAGCCTTGAGGTTGATATCCAAAAATGCCGGTTTTATGTTACGCTTAATTATTTCTTCCCAGTTAATTTGCGGAAGGCCGATTGCCTTTACCAGCGCTCCCAGTAGAATCATGTTCATGCTCTTCGGATTGCCCAGCTCTTCCGCAAGCTCAGTGGCTTTAAATACATATGTAGTAGCTTTCTGCGAAAGCTCCTCGATGATACCCTCCGGATAACTTGCAAGCTCCATTTGGATGGGAACCGAAGGGATCTCCGCATCGTTGATCACAATCTTCCCGTCCGGTTTCAGATACTCGATCCAGCGCAGTGCTTCCATTTTTTCAAACGCCACGATGAGATCCGCCTCTCCTCTGCCAATAATAGGGGAAAAAACCTTGTCGCCAAATCGTACCTGAGTACTTACATTTCCGCCTCTTTGGGACATACCGTGAATCTCGGACATCTTCACATCGTAGCCTGCTTCCATCAGGCCATCGGATAATATTTTGCTGGCTAGAATGGTACCCTGTCCCCCCACTCCTACCAATAGTATATTTTTTACGTTGCTCATGCCTACCTCCGAACCGAATCATCTGTAAAGGAAATAGCTCCAAAGGGACAAACCTGCTTGCATACACTGCAGCCGGTACAGGACTCCTGCTGAATCTGAACCCGCTCACCGGACAATATAGCTGGACATCCTGTCTTTACGCAAAGCTTACAGCGTGTACATTTTTCCTGATCGATGATACATTTCTTCGGTGAAAGATCGAAACGCGCTTTGTCCTCTTCGCTGAATTTTTTAATTGCGCAGGGCCATGCAGCGATAATCACGGTAGGTTCATCCTTTTCTAACGCGCGGCTTAACGCTTCATTTGTCTCCTTTAAATCCAACGGGTTGATAACGGAAATATTCTCTTCCTTGATGCCGATGGCTTTACACAACAACGGAATATCTGTCTCCACAGCCGGCTCTCCCATGAGAGTTTGACCGGTGCCCGGATTTTCCTGGTGCCCCGTCATACCTGTGGTTCGATTATCCAGTATTACCGTAACGCAGTTGCCTTTGTTGTAGACTACATCCATCAGGCTGGTAATGCCCGAATGAAAGAATGTGGAGTCGCCGATAACGGCCACTACTTTCGTGTCCCTTCCCGTCATCCGGAAAGCCGTTGCCGCGCCGTGGCCTGCACTGATGCTTCCGCCCATGCAGAAGCAGGTATCCATCGCGGAAAGCGGAGGCGCGGAACCGAGAGTATAACAGCCGATGTCGCCGGTTATCATGACATTTTTCTTGCGCTTAAGCGCTTGGAAAAAGCCTCTGTGAGGACAGCCGGCGCACAAGGTCGGCGGACGCATAACAGCCTGTTTTTCCGACGTGAGTGTTTCCGTCTCCGTTCCGAAAACAGCGCGACGGACTATGTCCGGATTCAGTTCATCGAACTCGGGGATGATTTCTTTTCCGATGCAACTAATACCGGCTGCTTTGATCTGGTTCTCCATATAGGGATCCATTTCCTCTATCACGTAGAGCTTTTTCACTTTTCCGGCAAATTCTTTTATGAGTTCCATGGGCAAGGGATATGTCATTCCCAGCTTCAGATACGACGCATCCGGCCCAAAGACTTCTTTCGCATATTGATAAGCAACGCCTGCAGAGATTACGCCGATCTCGCTGCCGTTATACTCTGCCCGATTGATCTCGGTATGGTTGGAATAGGCTTCCATGGCCTTAAGCCGATCCACTAAGCTCCGGCGCAGTTTCTTTCCGTTTGCCGGGGTGGCAACATATTTCCCAATGTTTTTCTCATATGGGATCGCTTCTCTTTCTACCCTTTCTTCGAGTTCCACCACGCTCTTGCTATGACACACTCGAGTGGTCACACGCAGCATTACAGGTGTGTCAAACTTCTCCGAGAGCTCAAAGGCCAGTTTTGTAAATTGTTTGGCCTCGCTGCTGTCGGAAGGCTCCAGCATCAATACCTTTGCGGCTATGGCATAGTTCCGATTGTCCTGCTCATTCTGCGAACTGTGCATACCCGGGTCATCGGCAGATACAAGTACGCAACCTCCGTTGACACCGGTATATACAAAAGTAAACAGCGGATCCGCAGCAACGTTTACACCTACATGCTTCATTGCCGCCAAAGAGCGAACCCCGGCAATGGAGGCGCCTATGGCAGCTTCCAAGGCTACCTTTTCATTAGGAGCCCATTCACAGTATAATTCACTTTTGTATTGAGCAAGGTTTTCGAGTATCTCCGTACTCGGCGTACCAGGATAAGCAGAGGCAAACACCAGCCCCGCCTCATATGCTCCCCTTGCAATCGCTTCGTTTCCCGTCAAAATCTGTTTCATATCAGTCCTCTTCATTGTCATCTTCTTGTTCTTTATCTTTCTTCTCTTGCTCGGCAATCTGGGATAAGATCAGTTCCGCTTTCTGCCTGTATTTTTTTTCGTTTTCCCTGTCCTTACTTATGGCATACAGGTCGGCAAGCTCATTCATGCTTTCGACGTGGGAGCCGTTGATCCCCAGGACCCTTTTAAAGCTTGCCACCGCTTTGGCATTGCTGCCGGTTCTTGCATAAGCAACACCCAAATAGTAATGCAGCGGCCACCATCCCTTAAAGTTGGTATCAAGAAAAGGCTCGAGAATTTCCAGTCCTTCATACCAACGTCCGGCTAAAATCGCATTGCACCCCTTCTCAATGGTTATAGGCTGCTCCAGCTGGGCTAAGCGCTGCCTGATTTCCTTCTTATCTTTGAAGTTGGTGCTCCTGCGCAAAAACTCCTGCCAGACAAGAGCCGCCTTCTGATACAGTCCCAAGTTCAAATAGTCATAGCCAAGATAGTAATAAGCTTGGGCAAAACGAGGATGCACCTGGGTCAACAGTTCAAAATACTCCATGGATTCCGCTTTAAAACGGCCGATGTATTTATCGTCATCCCCTCGTAAATAGAATTCCCGGCAGACTCTGGCATAGCTGTACATGGCATGAAGATAATCGGATTTTAGTACAAGGGCGGCGCGAAAATGGATGATGGCATTATCGAAATCTTCTCTTTCTGCAGCATCTCTTCCTTCCTTCACAAGGCCCTCCACCACCTTGTAATTGAAAAACTGGTTCATAAATTCCACATATTGAGGCGTGTATTCAAATTTGGGGTCAATGCCCATGACCCAAGCCATATTTTCGGCAATGTGAAGAATCTTCAAGCCTTCGCCGCCATTGAACAGCTGATAATCCTCATGTCTGAGAGGAATGGGCACGCCTCTCATAAAATCCAGGTTTTTTTGCCGGCTTAGGAATGAATCAGAGAATTCATCAAAGAGAAAATTTTTCAAGTGCTTTTTAAAATATCTGCCCACCCTGTCCTCTCGGGATTGGAAGGGAGGCAACACAGGAGCCACGGGAGAAATCTTGCTTTTCACATTTACTGGAGCATCGACTTCTTTCTTCTCCCTCGTTTCGATTTCTTGTGTTGCTTCAGGTTTATTATCGAATCTATCCTCTAATTTTTTCATACAGTTAACTCCCATCCTTTTTTCATAAAATTCATTACCGCTTCCGGATACATACTCCGTTCCATATCTTCCGCAAGAAGCTGCTTCAGATTTTCCTCCACCCCCGGCACCGTCCGATCCTTCCAACTGCCGTAAAGGTAAAGGATGCGGTAAAGGTCCTCCTTTTTATGGGATCGGTGCTGAAATCCTTTGAGGAAGTAGAACAGCGCCAACTCCTCGTAAAAAGCGAAGGCATTCGGATGGAGTACACATGCAAGGTACTCTAAGGATTTTTGGAAACCTCCCCTATTATAATATAAATTGAAGACGTGTTCCACCATCTTTAGCCTGGCTAATTCCTTAGCCGATAAAAACTTGTTGGATATTACCTCATAGGGAGTTTTAGAACGATAAACGTAAGCATATTCCTCAACCTGTTCCCGAATCGGAGTACCCGGCAAGAGCTTTAAAAAGCCCAACTGCAGCATATGGGGCTTTAACTCATAAACCCGGTTAAAAGAGTCGGAAAAACTGTCGTAATCTTCATAAGGCAGCCCAGCGATCAAATCCAGATGGAGATGGATATTCTCCATGCTCATAATGCGTCTCACGTTCTCCGAAAGCCTGTGAAAATCACACTTGCGATGAATGGCTTTCAGAGTCTCTTCATTGGTACTCTGTACTCCGATCTCAAATTGAAAAAGTCCCGGTCTCGCCTTTTCAAGTAATTCCAGTAAATCCTCACTGATCAGGTCGCCGCAGAGTTCAAAGTGAAAATTTGTAACGCCGTTATCCATTTCCATAAGATAGCGAAGAATTTCTATGCAGCGGGTGTCGTCGTAGTTGAAGGTTCTGTCTACGAATTTAACTTGCTTAACGTTCTTGTATAAAAAGTAGCTGAGGTCCGCTTTGACTCTTTCAATTGGCAGAGGACGCACGCCTTTTTCGATGGCTGAAACGCAGTATGTGCAAGAAAACGGGCAACCTCTGGAGGATTCATAGTACATGATTTTGTCAGAGTCCCCCACAAGACTGCGGAAGGGAAAGGGTACCTTGGTAAAGTCCACCGGTGACGGAGCAGGGTTTACATAGATTTTCCCCTCACTACGATAGAGCAATCCGTTGATTCCGTCAAACCGCAACGGTTCATCCGGCTTCGCTAACGCTTCCAAGAGTTTGGGGAAACTTTCTTCCCCTTCCCCTTGCAATATGAAGTCAACACTTCTGTTTTTCTTCATGATATCGGCAGCCCTCCAGGTAACTTCCGGGCCTCCCAATAGTATCATGGTGTTGGGATTTGCTTTTTTATATGTTTCCACAAGATAGAGGATTCTTTCGATATTCCAAATATAGCAGGAAAAGCAAACCACGTCATAATCGCCCCGAAGCAGTTCTCCGTATATGTAATCATCCGAATGATTAACGGTGAACTCCCGGAGTTCCAAGCCGGCTCCCTTCATCGCACCAACACCCACGGCATATAAATACTTTAATGCCAGATTAGAGTGAATATGTTTTGAATTGAGAGTCGTAAGCAGTACTTTCATCATTTCTCCTGCAGAGTTTTTATCTTTTTTTCGGAGCGGGGAAATGCACTCCAGCGAGTACAAGCAAGTGCCAACCTGGCAGGACGGGCCGTCTGAATCGTACGGCACGCAGCGCGTCGCTTATCGAGCAGGAGCGCACTTTTCCCGCTCCGAAAAAAATGCATTTTAAAATCATATTTAGAGTTTAAAGCATCCGGAGCCACTCATCCTTGAGCATGGCAGTATCCTGCTTCGCTTTTTCAATCTGCGCCAGCATGCGCTCCTTATCCTGGGGTAAATCTCCCCTGAGTGAAAGGTAATTGGAAGCATGGTTGCTCCGGAAGACGCACTTTTTCTCCAGATGAATGTTTTCAAGCATCAATTGGGTTTCCTCAAGCACTTCCTCGGGAGTAAGAAGCTCAAACCGTCCCTCTTGAATGTCATCGTATATTTCCGCCAAAGGATCCACCATCAGCGTCAACAGTCCCACGTAGGAAGGTGACATGCGGCTGATTGCCTTCCCCGTCTCTATGGCGTGTTCCTTCCAATCCTGTCTTCCGCCGAGACCGGAAATAAAGGTAACGGAAGCTCGAATGTCCGCATCTTCGATTTTGCGCACCGCTTCCACCAGTTGGTCAGCAGTGACGCCCTTTTTAACTCTCTCTAGTATCCGATCACTTCCGGATTCCCCGCCGATATAGATCATCTTGAGTCCCTTTTCACGGAGTTCAACCAACTCCTCGGGAGTCTTTCGCAACACATCCTGCGGAGAACCGTAAATGCTGATTTTTGTGCATTCGGGAAACAGTTCATGGATCGTATCCATGATTTTTACCAAATTCTTGTTTGGCAAAACCAAAGCGTCCCCGTCGGCAAGGAAGATCTTGTCTATATAAGAATAGTGCGCTCTGGCCCATTTCAGATCCTCGATTACTTCTTCCAAAGGCCGGATGCGAAACGCCTCTCCTTTATACATGCTGCAAAAAGTGCATAAATTGTGGGCGCATCCTAAGGTAACCTGCAGGATTAAGCTATTGGCTTCGCTGGGCGGTCTGTAAACGCGTCCTTCGTATCTCATTCCGATTACATCCTTTCCGGCGCTTCAATGCCCAGAAGCAGCAGACCATTCTTAATGGTTTGCTTGGCTGCATAGGTCAGCAGCAGTTTCTCCTTTTTCTCCTCCTCGTTCTCCACAAGAATATGTTCATTGTGGTAGAAACGGTTGAAGCTCTGGGCGATATTCACGATTTGCCTCGTAACGATGGAAGGCTCATATTTTTCTGCGGCTTCATAAACTTTATCGGGGAACTCGTAGATGAGCCTTGCCAGCTCATAGGCGCTGTCGCTTGTAATGTATTTCATATCCGCTGCCTGTTCCAAAGCTGTGAGTCTTTCCGCATCTTCCCCCGCATTCCGCAATACGCTGGCCGCTCTGGCATGGGTATACTGCACATAAGGTCCCGTCTCTCCGTCAAAGTTGAGAACCTTATCCCAGGAGAACACGTAATCCTTGATTCTTCCGTTGGAAAGCTCGTTGAAAACCACGGCGCCGATTCCTACCTGCTTTGCAGTAACGTCCACATTCTCCGTATTTACATTCTTCTCTAATATGATTTCCCGTGTGCGCTCCACCGCTTTGTTGAGCACATCCTCAAGAAATACTACCCTGCCGTGCCTTGTGGACATGGTGCCGTCCTCCAGGCTTACCAGCCCGAACGGGATATGAACGCAATCCTTTGCCCAATCATAACCCATGAGTTCAACTACCTTTATCCATTGCTGGAAGTGCAGGTTCTGCTGGGAAGCAACAATGTAGAGGTTTTTATAAAAATCGTAATGCTCTTTGCGGTAAATGGCTGCGGCAATATCTCTGGTGATGTAGAGGGTGGAACCGTCCTTTTTGGTAATCAGCGCAGGCGACATATTATATTCGGTAAGATCGACGATCTGTGCGCCTTCCGATTCCACCAGCAGGCCCTTTTCTTTCAGCTCATTCAGGACTCTGCCCATCTTGTCCGAATAGAAGCTCTCGCCTGCATAAGAATCAAACTCGATGCCCAGCATTTCGTAGACTCTATTAAACTCACGCAGGCTTTCGTCCCTGAACCACTGCCAAAGCTTCGTCTCCTCCTCGGACCCATTTTCCAAGCGGGTAAAGGTAGCTCTGGCTTCGTCTTCCAGAGACGGGTCTTTTTCGGCTTCCTCGTGGAATTTCACATAGTAGCCCAGCAGAGTTTGAATGGGCGATCTCTCAACATCTTCTTTATTGCCCCAACGCCGGTAAGCCACAATCATCTTACCGAACTGTGTGCCATAGTCGCCCAAATGGTTAATGCGCACCGTATCATAGCCAAGGAAATCATAGATCTTGTAAATCGCATTGCCTATGACGGTACTGCGTATATGGCCGATATGAAAAGGCTTTGCAATGTTCGGCGAGGAGAATTCAACAATTACTTTGCGGTTCTGCCCCACGTCGCTGCTCCCATATCTGTCTTTTGCCTGAACCACTTCCGAAAGCACTTCACGGACGAAAACTCCCCGGCTCATGAACATGTTCACGTAAGCGTTTACGTTTTCAACCCGTTCAAACATCTCGTTGCCCGCAAGCTTTTCTGCGATATCCTTAGCAATAAGGGCAGGGGATTTTCTCATGGTCTTTGCAAGACGAAAACATGGAAAAGCATAGTCTCCAAGCTTGCTGTCTGTAGGGATTTCTATCATCCCTTCCAGTTCCTTCGCTGTGAGCCCCTCGATGTGTTCTGCCAACAGGGCTCCGATTTGCTCTTTAAAATTTATCATTCAACTCTCCTCCTCAGTAAGTATCTTTATTCTGTTTTCCTTTAACAGGCTGGCAAAGATTCCGTCTCCCGATACCAGCCTATGGGTAAAGGTTCCGTCGTAAATCTGCCCACAACCGCAGGAAGGACTTTTTGATTTCAGAATGGCAAGCTCGATTTCCTCCCCCAGCTCCTCTGCAAGCTCCCTTGCTCTTGCAAGCTCCAGAGCGGCTCCCTTCTGAAATTGCTCGGTCAAATCTTTCCCTTCGATATTATAGACTCTGCCTTCCCGGATCTCTGCAGGCGGTCTCGGAGCCGGAAAGCCCACCGCTACCTCAGGGCAGACAGCAATATAGTTACAGTTCTTCGCGATTTCCATGACTCTTTCGTTAAAATTATTCCCGCCGTTGTATTTACAATTTTCACCCAACAGGCATGCGCTGATAATATACATTTACTTATCCCTTTCCTGCTGCTTCATAAAAGTCTATTTCAGGGTTACGATGGTTACACCGTCGCCTCCTTCATTATAATTGCCTTTTCTTGTTTTTTCCACATGTTTGTGGGTCTTGAGCATGCCGGCCAGCCCCTCGCGAAGAATGCCGGCACCTCTTCCGTGTATAATGGTAACTTCTTTAAGTCCCGCCATAAAAGCATCGTCAAGATATTTATCCACTTCCATCAGGGCGTCGTCCAACACTTTGCCCACTACATTGAAGCTGGGTGTCACGGTAGTCACCTTGTTACGATACATACTTCCGTACTGGGATTTCATCTTTGCTTTTGGCTTTTTCCCGTTTTGTACCTTTGTTATCTGGTCAAGACCTACATTGATCTTCATAAGCCCGATCTGCACCTGCACCTCATTCTTGTCATCCGGCAGAGAAATCAGTTGTCCTTTCTGGTTTAGCGAAAGGACATTCACCGTGTCACCGATGTTAAGTTCTTCCGGACGAACCGGTTTAAAGTTTTTCTTAACTTCCAGTTTCTCTCTATGTTTTTCCTGCAGATCCCGGATATCACGGCGCAAGGCTTCCTGTTTCCGGTTTCGCAGTGATGTATCTTCATATTTTTCCAACTCCCGAAGCTCGCTCAATATAACGTCCGACAGTTCCTTCGTTTCCTGTACAATTTCCCTGGCCTCCTGTCTTGCCTTGGCCAGCAGTTTTTCTTTTTGCTCTTCAAATTTCTGCAGCTGCTTATCTAATTCTTCCTTTTGACGTTTCATCTCTATGCGAAGCAGCATAGCTTCATCCCGATCCTGCTCCGCCGATTTTCGATCTCTTTCAATGGACGCAATCACATCTTCGAATGCGATATCATTTCGATCAAGCAACCCCTTCGCTCGATGAATCAAAGGATCCGGCAGCCCTAATTTCGCCGAAATCTCAAATGCATTTGATCTCCCGGGAGCGCCCACGGTCAGACGATAGGTAGGAGACAGAGTTTCAACATCGAATTCCATGGAAGCGTTCTGAACGCCGGGGGTAGCGATGGCATATTTTTTAAGTTCCGTATAGTGAGTTGTCGCAAGGGTTTTGCACCCTCTCCCATATAGTTCATCCAAAATGGAAATCGCCAGAGCGGCTCCCTCCGTCGGGTCCGTTCCGGCCCCCAGTTCATCCAGAAGGACCAAGGTATCCGCATCGGCCTCACGGACGATGTCGACAATATTTCGCATATGGGAAGAAAAGGTGGACAGGCTTTGCTCGATGCTCTGTTCATCTCCGATATCCGCAAAGACTTTTTGAAAAACGGGTATACTGGTCCCTGACGACGCCGGCAAATGGAGTCCGGATTGGGCCATCAGAACGAAGAGGCCTACGGTTTTTAAGGTAACGGTCTTCCCGCCTGTATTGGGTCCCGTGATCACAAGGGTATTATAGCCGTTTCCGATGGATATGGATATGGGCACCACCTTTTTGGCATCAATCAGGGGATGCCTGCCTGCCCGAATATTAAGTGTTCCTTTTGTGTTGATTTCAGGCGGTTCTGCTTTCATTCTGACGGAAAGCTTGCCCTTCGCAAATATGAAATCCAGTTCCGTCAATATTCGCTGGTTATTCTTTATATCATCCCCCGCCTCGCCTATCTGCCTGGAAAGTTCGGCCAAAATGCGATAGATTTCATTCTTCTCGGCCAATTCAAGCTCACGGAGTTCGTTATTCATATTCACGATTGACTGGGGTTCAATAAAGAGAGTGGCCCCCGTGGATGATTGGTCGTGGACAATGCCGGGGAAGCGGCCTTTATGCTCCTGCTTAACGGGGATTACATACCTTCCCTGCCGAATGGTCACGATGGAATCCTGGAGCATGTTTCGATTGTCCGCAGAGGTGAGGATGCTGTTGATCTTGTTTCGAATCGCTTCGTTTTGCAACCCGATCTTTCGCCGGATGCTTCTAAGCTCCGGACTGGCGTTATCCGCCATCTCGTCTTCAGATAAGATGCAACGATCGATTTCATTCTCCAGATCCTTCCTGATGCAGATCAGTGAGGCCAGTTGATCGATCTTTGGAAGAGGCGGAAGGTCGCTTTTAAGGAACGATGCGGCATGGCGGGCGGCTTGGAGGTTATACAGGATCTCCAGCATCTGTTTCATGGTGAGAACGCCGTTTTTCTGCGCCAGATTTACCCATCCTTCAATATCATAAAACCCGCCCAGCGGCAGCGCGCCTTTTTTCATAATAACGGAAACCGCTTCCGTGGTTTCCGCTATCCTCTCTCTAATCTCGTATTCATTCTGAGAAGGCAAGAGCTCCTCTATAACCTTTCGGGTCATGAGAGAAGCCGCCTCCTCTCTGAGAAGCTCTTTTATCTTGTCGTATTCTAAAACCCTGTATGTTTTTTCATTCATGTTCTTATTCTGCTTATTCCGAGTTCCTTTTATAGCGTTCCAGTTCACCTTTTAACTGGATGTTTTCCATCTGCAGATCGAAAAAGCTGCTCTCCATCTCTCTGCACCTTAGCTCAAGTTCTTTGATGATGGAAGAAGAAGAAGCTTTTTCCTCTTCTTTAGCAGAAAGCCTCTTTGCCATCTCTTCGTTTCTGCTCTGCAGGCTTTGCACTTTCTCCTCTAATTCCCGGATTCTTTCCTTCAGTTCCCTGCACTCCGCTTTTTTATCATTGTACGCCTGCATAAGTTCTTCCCGGCTCTCAATAGCGGATTGGGCATCTTCCTTGTACTGAAGGAAACTTTTCTTTGCCTCGTCCCATAGTTGCACATAATGTTGCGCATCCTTCTCCAACTGTTGGTTTTTTGCCTTTAGCTCATCGATGCTCTCCATGGCTCGAAAATACTCGTCTGCGCAGTTTACGGCAGTCAGTACGGCCAAGGATGATACGGAGCAGGAAGGCAGATCTTTTGCCAACTTATGCATGGAGCGGTCTACGTGGTCCGCAACCTTGATGATATGCCCTCTCGGCAATTCACCGGAGATCGTATACTCCTGACCGTAAATTTTTACCTGTACTCTATTTCGTTCCTCCATTACGACAACCCTCCCGTCCGCAATACAGTACGATGGGCTACATATCCCGCAACACCGCATTCAACTCCAGGGCCAATGCATTAAGAATCGACTCGTGAACCTGGTTGACTTCACTGTCTGTAAGAGTTCTATCGGAAGCTCGGTAAGTCAGTGTAAATGAAACACTCTTTTTCCCGTCGGGTACCTGCTTCCCTCTATAAATATCAAATAATTCAACGTTTTCAAGCAGTCCGGCTCCTTTGTCCACAATAACGGCTTTCATTGCAGCTACTGTAGTATCCTCGTCTGCCAACAGAGAAATGTCTCTGGAAGTAGAAGGATATTTGGGCAACGGACTGTAATAGTGCTCCGTGTTTGCCGCTTCTGCCAGGCGCGAGAAATTCAGTTCACAGCACCAGGCCTTAGCCGCAAGATCGTAGACCTCTGCCACATCGGGATGAATCTCTCCCATGGCGCCGAGGGGAACACCGTCATACATGATAACGGCGCATCGCCCGGGGTGATAGGTGCCCAAGGCCGATTCAGAAACATACTCCGCGTTATGAATTCCCAGCTTCTTCAGAAGCTCTTCCACGGCTCCTTTCAATGTAAAGAAGTCCTCTCCCTCTCCGTAACAGGCAATGCATAGATTTTCCCGTTCGGTGGGCAATCCGTCGGCTCCCGTGATGTTATGGAAAGTATTCCCCAACTCATAGGCTCTGACAGCGGCAATGTTTCTTGTAAAGTTTCTGGACAGGGCCTCCAGCATGTTGGGTACAAGGGTAGTCCGCATGGCGCCGGTTTCCTCTCCCAACGGATTCAGCAGCTTAATCATATCTCTTTCCGGACTGTTTTCCGGCGCAAGGATATTGTCCATACCTTTTGGACTCATGAAAGAGTACGTCTGGATCTCGCTGTACCCCATTCCCACAAGAGAATCCTTTGCTAAATCTCTCAACATCTGCAACTTCGTCTTTTTTGCTTCGCTGTTGCCTTTGGGCAGCGTGGAAGGAAGTCTGTCATAGCCATAAATCCGGGCCACTTCCTCCACAAAATCTATATCCTTTTCCAGATCCATCCTTATCGAAGGCGCAAGAACACGGATAACGCCGTCTCCTACAGCCTCCGTCTTCATCTCAAGTCTTTGGAAAATAGACTCAATCTCACTCATGGAGAGCCCTATCCCCAGTATCTGATTTACGCGATCCACTCTCACGTCAACGGGTTTCACCTCCGTCTTTCCGGGATAGACGTCCACGGCCCCGCCGATAACTGTACCCGCCCCCAAAAGCTCAATCAATCGGCACACTCTATCGGCAGCCTCGCTTGCCAACTGAGGATCAATCCCCTTTTCAAATCGTGAGGAAGCTTCCGTGCGAAGCCCCAGCTTCTTGGACGTGCCGCGGATACTGTCCGCATTGAAGTTGGCTGATTCAACAACTATGGTAGTCGTATCTCCTACAACCTCCGAATTCAGTCCTCCCATGACGCCGGCAAGGGCAATTGCCCGCTCTCCGTCCTTTATCATCAGCATATCGCCGGATAGCTTTCTTTCTGTTCCGTCCAACGTAGTGAATAATTCGCCTTCTTCGGCAGTATCCACGCAGATGCGATTACCTTTGATATTACGTATATCGAAAGCATGTATGGGCTGTCCGTATTCCAGCATCACGTAATTGGTGATATCCACGATATTGTTTATGGGACGCATACCCGCATACATAAGTCTCTTTTGAAGCCACCAGGGCGACTGTTCAATCTTAACGTTCGTAACCACTCTGGCAACATATCGGCCACAAAGTTCAGGCTTCTTTATTTCCACGGAAATATAGTCCTCAACATTCCCCTGTTCTTCCATGCACCGGCTGTCCGGATAACGCAAGCTGCCTCCGAAGGTAGCCGCCGCTTCCCTGGCCATCCCCAGCATGGACAGACAGTCCGGCCGATTGGGAGTGATTTCAAAATCGATAACGCTCCCTCTAAGGCCCAGGGCTTCCACAATATCCATACCCAGAGGGTATGCTTTATCGAGAATCCAAATCCCGTCCTTATGAGCAACGGGAATGACTTTGTCATCGTAACCCAGTTCTTTTGCCGAACAGAGCATGCCCGAGGATTCAACGCCCCTGAGTCTGCCTCGCTTGATTACCGTACCGTCCGGCAGCTTCCCGCCGTGCAGGATCACCGGAACGTAGGCTCCTTCAAAGACATTCCCCGCGCCGGTGACGATCTGTACCGGTTCGTCTCCTCCCACATCTACGATGCAAACCAGCAGCTTGTCCGCGTTCGGATGCTTTTCAACGGATTCCAGTCTTCCCACCACTACGTTTTCGATTCCTCTCCCGAACTCCTGGACGGTTTCAATATTGGATCCGGACATGATCATCCGTTCGCAGAATTCTTCCATGCTCTTGTCCAAAGGACAATATTCATCTAACCATTCTTTATATACTAGCACGTCGTTTCCTCCTATTTGACCCTATTTAAACTGCCCTATAAAGCGCATATCGTTTTCGTAGAACAGCCGGATATCCTCCACGCCGTATTTCAGCATAGCGATTCTTTCCACGCCCATGCCGAAGGCGAAACCGGTATATTTCTCCGTATCCACTCCGCCTACATCCAATACGTTGGGATGTACCATACCGCAGCCAAGGATCTCAATCCATCCGCTGCCTTTGCAGACCCTGCAGCCTTTGCCTCCGCATTTGAAGCAGGAAACATCCATCTCCGCACTGGGCTCTGTGAAGGGGAAGAAATGAGGTCGGAAATTGGTTTTTACGCCGGATCCGAAGAGTTGCTTTGCAAACGAGTCCAAAGTACCTTTTAGATCCGCCATGGATACGCCCTCGTCTACCAAAAGACCCTCCACCTGATGGAACATGGGCGAGTGAGTTGCATCCGGAGTATCGCAACGGAAGCATCTTCCGGGAGAAATAATTTTAATAGGGGGTTTTTGCTTCAACAGCGTTCTTGCTTGAACCGGTGAAGTCTGGGTACGAAGCAAAATTTCATTGTCGATATAGAAAGTATCCGTCATATCCCGGGACGGATGATTCGGCGCAGCATTTAGGGCATCGAAGTTAAAATAGACCGTCTCAATCTCCGGCCCTTCGGCGATCGAATAGCCCATGCTCATAAAAACTCTGGTTATTTCATCGATAGTTATGGTAATAGGATGCTTGGTCCCTAGGGGTCTCTGCCTGCCGGGTTCGGTGACATCAATACGCTCCGCCCTGAACTTCTGCTGCTTTTCGGCTTCTTTTACTGCCGCAAATTTTTCTGCAAGCATTGTTTCTATTTCGGCTCTTGTCTGATTTGCCGCCTGTCCGAGGGCTTTTCTCTCCTCAGGATCCAAGGAACCCATAGATCTGAGAATTTCTGTGAGCTTTCCCTTTTTCCCCAGTAAGCGAACACGGATTTCCTCCGTCTCCGCCAAGGTAGAGGCGTTTTGTAACTGTTCTTTCGCTTCCTGTAAAATAGCTGTCAACTTTGTCTGCATGATTGCTTATTATCCTCCGCTTCTCTTTCGAAATTTTGTCTTAAGGATTCATACATGAGGATCCCTGCTGCCACCGCCGCATTGAGAGATTCAACCGGCTCACACATGGGAATCTTTACACGACAATCCGACATTTCAAGAAAATCCGTACTGACCCCTCCTGCTTCGTTGCCGATGACAAAGGCCGCATTCCGGTCCAGTTGCGTTTCAAAATGAAAGTTATCACAATAAGGAGTGGCTACCACCACCCGCTTGCCGTGACTGTGAAGCAATCGAACCGCTTCCTTAGCATTTGCCGTAAACAGCAACGGCAGCCGAAACAGAGATCCGGCGGCAGCCCGTACTACTTTTGGGCTGTAAAGATCCACCGTACCTTTGAGTGCCAGAACACCTTGGCAGCCCGCCGCCTCGGCGGTCCTAAGCAGCGTTCCCGCATTGCCCGGATCCTGGATGCGGTCCAAAACAAGTATATTGCCTTGCCCGCCCCGTTTGCCGGCTGCAAAAAAACTGTCCGGATCCCAGGTTCTGTAACGAACCATAGCCGCAATTCCTTGGGGTGTCTCCGTTTCCATCAACTTGTTATATAGTCCGTCTTCAACGCCTACTGTCTTTAACCCTTTTTCGGCAGACTGCGCCAGCAAATCTTCATATTCCCCGTTTCCCCCGGAGCCGTGTTCGGATTGCCGAATCAGCAGGACCTCTATATTTACATCTGCAGAAAGGGCTTCCCGACACAAATTAAGTCCTTCGATGAGATAAAGCCCTTCCTTTTCGCGGGCCTTGCGCTGCTTTAGCTTCATCGCTTTCTTTATAAGGGGGTTTTCGGGTGATTCGATGTGTTTCATATATGACCTCAGCGTACGGGGTATTAATAGCGGAAAATTCACGCCCGGTAGATGCCGGGGAATTTTAAAAACAGAAGCCGGTGGTTTTCCGGCTTCTCTTCCGCATTTCATCTTTAATAATTCTTTTTGTTGGTCCGGTTAAGGAAGGAAGGAATCGTGAAGTCCGTCGTATATTTCTTTTCAAGATCGCTTTCGTTTTCGGGACCGGCTCCGTCCTCATCTTCTACATCTGGCTCTGCCGATTGCTCCTCCGGCTTATTTTCATCCGCGCTTCCGGGCCGTATAATATCGCGATTTCCCACAATCCGATCGGTCCCTCTGTCTTCGAATCCCGTAGCGATAACGGTAATGATGATCTCATCCTGCAGCTCTTCTTTGACGGAAGCCCCGAAAATTACGATGGCATCTTTATCTGCGGATTTTTCAATTTGATCCGCCGCTTCGTTGACTTCCAACATGCCTAGATCGTAGCCGCCCATAATATTCAGGAGGATCGCCTTTGCCCCGTTGATACTGGTTTCAAGCAGCGGGCTTTCAATGGCGTCTTTGACCGCATCCTGCACTCTGTTTTCGCCTCTGCCACGGCCCACACCCATATGGGCGATGCCTCTGTCGGTCATTACAGTACGCACATCGGCAAAATCCAAGTTGATCAAACCGGCTTCCGCAATCAGATCCGATATGCCCTGCACGCCCTGTTTGAGAACTTCGTCAGCCATTGAAAAGGCTTCCAGCATCGTCGTGCTTTTTTCGGCGATCTGCAACAGCCTGTCATTGGGCACCACAACAAGTGAATCCACGTATTTTTTCAGGAATTTAATTCCCAGTTCGGCATGATCTCTTCTTTTCTTTCCTTCAAAGGTAAAGGGCCTGGTAACGACGCCTACGGTAAGAATACCCGCGTCTTTAGCCGCCTTGGCAATGATCGGCGCCGCGCCGGTGCCGGTGCCGCCTCCCATGCCCGCCGTGATAAATACCATATCCGATCCTATCAGGAATTTGCTCAGGTCATCGATGCTTTCTTCCGCCGCTTTTTGACCGATTTCGGGATTTGCTCCTGCGCCCAATCCTTTCGTAAGCTTTTCTCCGATCTGGATCTTGGTTTCTGCCTTTGACATGGATAGGGCCTGCTTGTCCGTATTTACGGCAATAAAAGTGACCCCCTTCATACCGGACTCAATCATACGATTTACTGCATTGCTTCCGCCGCCGCCGATACCGATCACTTTAATCTGCGCGTTTTTTTCCTCATTTACTTCAAATTGAAGCATAATCCCTTAACCTCCTGAAAGAATCTTTCACAATATTATCAATAATTCATTTGGTAATTTTGTCAGAATGTTATACCGATTATAGCATAGTTGCCGCTTCCTTGCATCTATTTATTGTAGACATTTGTGTCTTTTTTGGTAAAATACCTATCTATAATAATCCTGCGGATAACGGCAAGATTTTGGAACAGGCGACCTCCAAACACGAAAATGACAGCATAGTAAAGAGGAAGGCCAAGCCGTGTACCTAAATAGACCAATGCAGCCGCAAGAAAAGCGTTGGTCAGGAAGCCGCTGATAAAAATAACATTGTTGTACTTCCCTTCCAGGTGGGATCGGATCGCTCCCAACAGGGAGTCCATAGCAGCCAGCAATCCCATGGAAACATAGAAGGAGTACTGAGAAGGATACGTTACATCAAAGGCTAGTCCTACAAAAATTCCGACTCCCAGCCCAAGCAGCATTGCGATACTCAATTATTTTCACCTTCCTTTACTGTTTTGTCATCGGCAGACAGCATCATATATTTCGATGTCCTGTCTTCCGTATATGCAGGAATTCGAATATCATCAAGAATTGTTACTTTAAATACAAGTCCCCAATCCTTCAGATCATTCCCATAGCCGCCGGGACCGATCAGGGAAGCCGCCATTCGTGAACCGTCTCCGATGGCTCGGATGACAAAAGGCCTTGCATAAAACTGTCCGTTTATGCGAACCGTGTACCCGGAACAGGAAATGGCGGAGGTGTCCACTATTCTCTGTCCGTTTACGGAGATCACTTCTGCTCCGGCCGCTTTCAGATCGTTTATGATGAGCAGCAGATCCATGTCATGAACCAGAATGTCGTTAGGGTTTTCCCAATATTCGATATCTCGTGTCCCGTCGTCGATGATAACCTCAACGCCGGGTCCTATTACATCCACAAAGCCTCCTGCAACTTCATATAATTCAAGATCCTGAAAGAGTTTCGATTCCAACTCCCTGCTTATATCTTCGTTGGCAGCCTCAAGAGCCTCCAGCGCTTCCAATTCCGCCTTTTTCTCCTCAATCTGTTTGAGGAGAATTTCCGTATCCTTGCGTTCGCCTTCGATAGTGATTTTATAATCCTCCAGCACCTTTTTAGACACAAAAAGGTGCAGTCCCTTCACCGTCTTGCTTAACACGATAACAGAAGAACCTATAAAAACGCACAATATGAAAATTAGAACGATTTTCAGTCTTATTTTCATGTCACTTATTGAGCACTCTCCTCCTCGGAGTTTTCTATAATCGGCTTCGCATACAGGAATCGAAGGACGCCGTTGTATCTCGGTATCTCAATTTCCTCCTGCTTGACGATGGAAACCTGGAGCCCGTAGTTATTGCGCATATTTTCCATAATGCCGTAACGAATGGTTAAAGCTCCTTCAATGGTCTCGGGATTTCCTATGGCTTTAATCGTATAAGGAGGCGCGGTGGGAACGGTATTTATGTTCACGTTATCTCCGGCAAGACTGATCTCCGTTCTTGCGATGATCCGCTGACCGTTGATGGAAATCGCCTCGGCGCCGGCATCCTTCAGCTTGTTAACAAGAGACAATAGAAGATCGTAGCGAACCATGATGGTACTGTAGCCGTCTCCCGGATTTTCCTCGGTGGGAACGGGATCGTCAATGGTAATAATAACGCCGGGGCCTTTCACATCCAGAACGCCCGACGCCATTCTATATCGTTCCAGGTCCTTCATGGCAGCCTGTATAAAGGCGTCGTCGCTGAGGTTTTTGTCTTCGATTTCCTTCAATCTCTTTTCTAACTCAAGATACTCTGCGAGGATCGCTTCCTTTTCTCTTCGCACTTCCTTTAGTTGATGCTCCAAAGCGTCCACCTGGGCATAAGGAATCAATCCTCCCTGGTCATAAGAATCCGAAGTGTTAAGTTGAATCGATACGATTAGGCCGATGAGAAGAGCCAGTGCAAATATTACCAGAATTCCGCCTTTGTTCCGCATACGAATTACTCCTATCCCATAATACTCTAAAGAGTACTCATTCTTCCACCAAAGCGCTGAAGGAATAGTAGCCGTTTCCTCCTACTTTGATGACCCCTCTTTCAATCCCCTGAACATATAAATCATACAACACATCCTTTAAATCGTCCATGCTTTTCAGAATGTTTTCCGGGGTACCCTCACAAATGAGGTTATCGTATATATAGGCTTTAATCACCACGTTGGAAAAATCGATTTTCTTAAAGAAGATCTCGTATTCTTCCATGCTTTTGATCAACTCCAGCGTACCGGCCAGCATGGAGTTTTCCTCCACTTGGAGGGGAGTACCGATCTCGATATTCGTCAGGGTCATACCCGTAAAAAGTGTCAAGGTCGGTTCCACATCCGTCTTGCGAAGGATCATCCCCTCATGGTCAATGAGAATGAATTGATCGCCGTAAGGTACTGCCGCTGCCTCCTGACGTTCTTCCACCGTAATGATAAGTTCATCCGGCAGTTTTCGCTCTACTTTGGCATTCTTGATATAAGGGTCATTTAACAACTTGTCCTTCATTTCGGTAGTAGGCGCTTTGAAAAGATTGACACCGACCCTTGCTTCTGCGATGGAAATCACCTGCTGCGTTGTATAGTGATGATTGTCTATTACCGTAAGTTTTTGTATATCAAACAGAGGCGATGTCAGAAAATAATAAACGCCTGTTCCGAAAGCGACCAACAGAATAAATTTAAGCAAATAACGCTTTTTTCTTCTCTTCCTTTTCTTCTTCGGTTTCTTTTCCGTCATTTCTTTGTTTTCTAAGAATGTATCTTTCACTGCGATCCCTTATCCTCTGTTATTTGTTCAACTCTTTCTATTTGCGCGCCTAAGCCTTTCAGGCTGTCCTCCAGTCGGTCGTAACCTCTGTCAATGTGGTGTATGTTTTCCACAATGGTTTCGCCTTCCGCCGCAAGTCCGGCAATTACTAGGGCAGCTCCGCCTCGCAAATCCGCTGCCGCAACCCGCCGGCCCTGCAGCCGCTCTACGCCTCTAATGGTCGCCGTCCTTCCTTCAACAGTGATATCGGCGCCCATTTTGTTCAGTTCAGCTACATGTTTGAAACGATTTTCAAAAATAGTCTCCGTAATTTTCGTCGTGCCTTTCGACAGGCACATTAAAGCCATAAATTGTGATTGCATATCTGTGGGAAATCCCGGGTATGGTTGTGTTTCAACCGGGCTGACAGCCCGCAGAACATCCGGCGCTTCTAAATAAACCGAACGTTCATCCTTTTGCACCCTGCAGCCGGCTTCCGTCAGGCAGTTCAACACGGAATCCATATGGTCGGGTACCGCTTCTTTCAATAATACCTTTCCTCCGGTTGCCGCTACGGCGGTAAACAGGGTCCCCGCTTCAATGCGGTCGGGAATGGGCTTGTATTCGGTCTCATGAAGCGGTAATCCACCGACAATGCGTATTTCTTCGCTTCCCGCCCCGGTTATGTTCGCGCCGCAGCTGACCAAATAGTTCTGCAAATCTACAATTTCCGGCTCTCTGGCAGGGTTCAGGATCCTGGTTTCTCCTTCCGCCATCACGGCTGCCATCATAACGTTTTCCGTCGCTCCTACACTGGGAAAACTCAGGGGTATTACTGCGCCTTTAAGATGTTTTGCGCTGCATTCCAACAATCCATCCTTCTCTTTGATATCTACTCCCAAAAGCCGAAGAGCGGCCAGATGGATGTCGATAGGCCTTTTCCCGATGGCGCAGCCGCCGGGATTGCTCAGGACCACCTGTCCGCAACGGGCTAAGGTAGGTCCCATTAAGAAAACGGAGGATCTTATTTTTTTCATCAAATTTTGTGGGATACAAAAGCTGTTTACCGGCGACGAGTCCACCACAATCTCATTGCCGTCCCAGGAAACTCTGCATCCCATTTCCTGTAGTATGGACACCATGGTCCGAATATCGGAAAGGCGAGGGCAATTTTTAATCCTGCTGGTACGACCGGAAATTATGGTTGCTGCTAAAATAGGAAGAACTGCGTTTTTTGCTCCTTTTAATCGGTATTCCCCTTCTAAAGTATTCCCCCCTGTTATGTGATAACTTTCCAAGCAAACGACACCTCCGCAAAAGGGTACATAGTCACTCTCTATAAAGTCATAGTATGCCTTTTGCCTTTGAAATGTGCCTATTATATTCCCAGCTCCGCGTAAATGGCGTCGGCTCCGTCCGTACGACCCAAGGCAGCGCTGGCCTTTGCCATGGCATTCAGCGCCTCCTTGTTATTCATTAGATGCATGACGACGCTCTTTAGTTTTTCAGGTGTCAAATCTTTCTCTTCGATAAGCACCGCTCCGCCTTTATCTGCTATGGCTTTTGCGTTGAAATATTGATGATTTGCAGTCACATTTGGCGACGGAATGAGTATCGCCGGTTTGCCGCAAGCCGTAAGCTCCGCCGCAGTAATGGCGCCGGAACGGCATATAACCAGATCAGAGGCAAACATATATTCATGCATGCAATTCGTATAGGGCAGCACACGGACCCCGTCTTCCTCCGTAATGCGCTTCTCATGAAGCCTCCGGCAAAAGCTTTCATAATAAGGATTTCCCGTAATATGTACCAGCTTTGCTCCCGGCACCATACGGATCGCATCTGCCAATTCCAGTATTGTATCGTTGATTTTGGCCGCCCCCCTGCTTCCGCCGAAGCTCAGAACGAGAAATTCGCCGGGTTCAATTTGCAGCTTCTTCCTATAATCAAAAATACCTGAAACCACAAACTCTCTCCGCACCGGGTTGCCCGTAACCACAAGCTTTTGTTTTTGCTTAAAATATTCTTTCGATTCCGGAAAGCTGATAAATACCTTTTCTACGTATTTCTCCAGCATTCGGTTGGTCAGTCCGGGGAATGCATTCTGCTCATGGATGAAAGTGCGTATTCCTTTTTTACTCGCCATGCGAATCACCGGGGCGCAGACATACCCGCCCGTACCGATAACCAAGTCGGGCTGATAGTCCTGTAATATTTGCTTTACCTGCTTGCTCCCGCGGATAAAATCTCTGAGGGCAATCACATTCTTCAGCGGGTTTTTCCGGTTGACACCGCTGGCAGTAATAAAGCGGATCTCGTAACCGCTCTCCGGAACAAGTTTTCGCTCCATCCCCTTCTCCGTTCCCACGAAAAGAATGGAACAGCCCGGTTTTTTCCGCTTGATCTTATCCGCGATAGCGATAGCGGGATAAATATGTCCTCCGGTACCGCCCCCGGCAATGATCACTTTCATTCCATACTCCTTGGCTACATAAAAAATATTATGGTTAAGTTTAGCTTATACTGCCGAATGCCTGGATATATTCAACAGGATTCCAAAGGATCCCATGAATAGCAGCAATGCATTGCCTCCGTAACTGACGAAAGGCAGAGTTATCCCTGTAGGAGGCATTGAGGAGGTCACAACAGCTATGTTAAGAATAACCTGAACGGCCAGCATGATGGTAATTCCGGCAGCGATCAGGGTCCCGAAAAGATCAGGCGCATTCAATGCGATGTGACAGCCCCTCCAAATTAATATAATATAGCAGGTGATTAATATCAAACAACCGAAAAACCCCAGTTCCTCTCCTATGATGGCGAAAATAAAGTCGTTTTGAGGCTCGGGAAGATAGAGTGTTTTCTGTATGCTTTTGCCCAGGCCTACCCCGAACAATCCACCGGATCCCAAGGCAAGAAGAGATTGAATCACCTGCCAGCCGCTGCCTAACGGATCCTGAAAAGGATCAAGGAAGCTGGTAATTCTCTTCATCCAATAGCCTTCTTCGTCCATTAAAACTAGAGCAAGGATGCCTCCTCCGCCCAAAAGGCCGACGGAAACCAAATATAATATATTTAAACCTGCCACGAACATCATACCTACAATGATGGCGCATATTGTAATGGCGGTAGACAGGTTCGGCTGCTTTATAATCAATACAAAATACACGGCGCAGAGCAAAAGCAATGGCAATACTCCCCTCGTAAAGGAGCGAATTCTTTTGCTGTCTTTCGATAGAAACCATGCCACAAAGAGAATAGCGCATATTTTAGCCACCTCTCCGGGCATTAGAGTAAAACCTCCTACACCCAACCAGCGCGTGGCATTGTTTCTGGTAATGCCCAGAGGGGTAAAGAGCAAGCCTAACAGCACGATACTGGCAACGAGAAGCACCGGAGCCAGTTTTCCGTATATATGATAATCCAGCAGAGCTGTCACCAGCATCAAACCGGCTCCCATCAGCGCCCACATAGCGTTCGCTTTCAAATATGCATAAGGATCTCCCGTTTCGCTGATGGAGCTGTAGTAACTTGCGCTGAACACCATTATGACCCCGAAAACAACCAGGGCAAGCACCAGGATGGTCAGGAGGAAATCCCCGGATTTCATCTTTATCTTCTTTTTTTTCGTTCTCTTGGCCATTCCCCGCTCCTGCCGGTTTATTTTTCCAGATCGTTTACGCAGCTCTTGAAGTGATTCCCTCGCTGCTCAAAATTCGAATACATATCCCAACTGGCGCAGGCGGGAGAAAGCAGCACCGTATCGCCCGCTTCGGCAATTCGAAAGCTCTCCCTTACGCACTCTTCCATATTCTTTGCCATGATGATATTATTAAAGCCCATTTTTTCGGCATCTTCTTTGATTTTAGCAGCAGTTCTCCCTAATAGAACCAGCGCTTTGACCTTCCCGTTAAATGCATCTATAAACGGTTCAAATGAAGCGCCCTTGTCGTAGCCGCCTGCAATGAGAATGATGGGAGCTTCAACGGCTTCGATGGCCTTTATGGACGCATCGATGTTGGTGCCCTTGGAATCGTTGATGAAGCGAACCCCCTGTATCTCCGCTACATACTCAAGGCGGTGAGCTACACCCTGAAAGCTCTCCATGGTCCTTCCTATGGATTCGGGATCGATTCCTGTAAAGAAACCGATGGCAGCCGCAGCCAACGCATTCTCAAGATTGTGGGCGCCGGGAATACCTAACTCCAGGGCTCTGCATATCCGATGCTGGTTTCCCTGTTCATCGCATATTACGATGCTGCCGCCTTTTACAAACGCTCCGAAATCCAGTTCTCTTGTTCTGCTGAAAGGAACTACTTTAGCAGGACAAGCTTCCGCGAGCTTCCAGCACTCTTCGTCGTCACGATTCACGATAAAATAGTCGTTCTCAGTCTGGTTCCGATATACCAGGGCCTTTGCCCTGGCGTAATTTTCCATGTTGCTGTGTCTGTCCAAGTGGTCCGGCGTTAAGTTCAGCAACGCGGAAATATGAGGATGAAAGTCCATAGTGGTTTCCAGCTGAAAGCTGCTTATCTCCGTGATGAGCCATGTATCTTCCGTGGCCCTCACAGCCTTTTTCACCACGGCAAGACCCACGTTGCCGACTACTTCTGTAGGTCTTCCGGCCTGCTTGAATATTTCTCCGGTAAGCACTGTAGTTGTCGTTTTTCCGTTGGTTCCGGTAATTGCCACGTAGTTTCCCCTACCCAGCCGGTACGCCAGTTCAACTTCACCTATCAGCTCAATACCTTCCGACGTGATTCTCTGTACCAGTTTATTGGTAAGGGGCACCCCGGGACTTACAACCGCAAGGTGAAAGCACTCCACCTCCTTAGGTTCCTCTCCGAAAAAACAAGTGGCTTTTCTACTTTTAAAATACTGGATCAGATGAGGTTCCATTTCTCCGGGAGTCTTTCCGTCATATACCGATACGTTTGCGCCGAGAGACAACAGCACCTCCGCAGCGGCGATACCCGACTTGCCCATTCCGATTACCAGTATATTCTTATTCCTTACATCCATACCGTCACTTCCTCTTAATAGCGTTCGAAAAAATACTTCAATGTCATTATATCGCCAGTAGACTGATTACACAGAGGACCAAGGTTACTGCCCAGAACATGGCCACAACCCTTGTCTCCTTCCATCCGGAAAGCTCAAAATGATGGTGAAGCGGCGACATCTTAAAGAGACGTTTCCCTCCCGTCCTCTTGAAGTATAGCACTTGAAGGATCACAGAAAGCGCCTCGGCCACATAAACGCCTCCGGCAATGGGGATAATCAGTTCGATATTCATGATAATGGCCGCAGCCGCAATGCCGCCGCCCAAGGCCATAGAGCCAGTATCTCCCATGAAGACTTTCGCCGGATATCTGTTATAGAACAGAAATCCCAGACAAGCCCCTGTAATTGCGCTGCAGAATACGGAAGCCGCCGAAAAGTTAAATGCGCTTCCCACCAAAGCGAGGAACAGCGCGACAAACATTGTCACGCCGGCAGCAAGCCCGTCAAGCCCGTCGGTAAGGTTCACACTGTTGGCCATGGCCACTACTACAAATGCGATAAAGGGAACATAGAATATTCCCAGATCGATAAACGTGTCTGTAAACGGTATCACCACGGTGGTTCCGTAAACGGACACCTTTGCCTGATATATGGCCAACCCCACAGCAATAACGGTTTGAAAAAGAAGTTTTTGCCTGGCCGTAAGTCCCAGGTTTCGCTTCTTGCTGACTTTTACGAAGTCATCCAAAAACCCCAGTAAGCCATAGCCAAGGAATGCCGCAAGAATGATCAGCATATCCGTATTCAGATCACTCACTGCCACGCAGGTTACCAACACTGCCAGAATCAGGGCAAGCCCTCCCATGGTCGGCGTCCCGGACTTTGACATATGGGACTTTGGCCCTTCCTCCCGTATACACTGCCCGCCGTTTCGCTTCAACATGAAGGAAATAAAAGCAGGAGTGGTAATTACAGTTATAAGCAGCGCGATAGCAAAAGGTATTGTGATCTGTTGATAATTCATTGATACGTCCTACTCTTCTATTCTTTGGTTTCTTCTAAATGCTTGACGATTTCATCCATTGCCATCCCCCGGGAACCTTTGATGAGAATGGCGTCTCCTTTTCTTATCCACTGAGGCAGTACGCTCTTCAGCATATCCTTGTTATCAAAGTGGAAAGCCTGTATACCGCTCTCTTTAGCTGCGAGAGATATGTGCTCGGCATTTTTACCAACTGATAGTACCACATTGATGCCTTTTTGGAAAGCGTATTTACCGATCTGCCGATGATATTTTTCTTCGTCTTTTCCCAGTTCGAACATATCTCCCAATATGGCAATTTTCCTTGTACCCTTAATGGACGCCAGCACATCCAGAGCCGCTTTCATAGAGTCCGGACTGGCATTATAGCTGTCGTCGATTATTTTTATTCCATGAACCTGCAAGATATTCAATCTCTTATCCGTAGATGTGACCTTAGCCAATCCCGATGCCGCCTGCTCCATATCCAAGCCCATGCCCAAAGCTGCCCCTACGGCCAAAGCAGCGTTCATTCCGTTATGAAGTCCGGGTATACCAAGACGAAACTTTCCTTCTTTCTCCCTGGTATAAAGCTGAAATTCTATGCCTCTCTCACCCAAGTCCTTTAAGTGGGACAATCGCAGTTCCGCGTTTTCTCTTGTCCCTACAGTGAAGACCTTGTAGTCGCCGCAAGGATGAAGATCAGAAAGCATGTCGTCGTCTCCGTTGATAACCAGCGTGCTGCTCTCGCCCATGAAGTCGCAGATCTCCATTTTCGCTTTCAAAATATTCTCCCGGCTTCCCAGTCTCTCAAGATGAGAAATACCGATATTCGTTATAACCGCTGTATGAGGACGCACAATCTCCGCCAGTCTGTGAATTTCGCCCAAGCGGTCCATGCCCATTTCAAAAACCACCGCTTCCGTCGTCCTGTCCACCTGAAAGATAGACAGGGGCAACCCGATCAAATTATTGTAATTGCCCTGGTTGCACACGGTTTTGTATTTCTCCGAAAGTATGTGAAAAAGCATCTCTTTGGTTGTGGTCTTTCCCGTGCTCCCCGTAACGGCAATTTTACGGACATCGAACAATGACAGATAGTACGCGGCAAGATCCTGCAGAGCGCATTCCGTATCCTCCACTTTGATTAAAGGTATTGCGGAAGAATACGATGTGCCGGGTGACAGCCCATCTTCTCTTTCAACTACTAAAGCTGCGCAGCCTGCCTCGGCGGCGTCGGCAAGGAAGTCATGTCCGTCAACCCGCTGGCCTTTCATCGCGAAAAAGGCCATCCCCTCTCTAACCGTCCTGGAATCTATGGATATGCCGGTAATCTCTGTTTCCGGATCGCCCCATATGAGTGTTCCTCCGGTTACTTCGGCAATCTGGGCCGCTTTAATTTTCTCCATAGTTCCCTGTCTCTCCTTTATCAATCAGTTCCCGGATCGTCTCCTGGTCGCTGAAGTAATATTTAGCGCTTCCGATGATTTGATAGTTTTCGTGACCTTTGCCTGCAACGAGGATCAGATCTCCTTTCCTATACATGGAAATGGCCCGCTGTAGAGCTTTTCTCCTATCATCAATGATCTCATAATTGCATCCGGTCTCATAGAGTCCTTCCTCAATATCCGCCGCAATTTGCTGCTGGCTTTCGGTCCGCGGGTTGTCACTGGTTATAATGCAATAATCCGCATACCTGCCCGCAACTCTTCCCATAAGAGGTCTTTTGCTTCGATCCCGGTCGCCGCCGCAGCCGAATACGCAAAGAAGTCTTCCCTTCACCATATCCGAGGCTGTAATTAATACGTTCTCCAATGCATCCGGCGTATGGGCAAAATCTACAATAACCGGGATACCCTTGCTGTTCTTTACCGATTCGAACCGTCCCGGCACTCCTTTCATGGACTCGATTCCCGCCTGAATCACCTCTATGGGAGCTCCTGCCGAGTGCAGGCAGGAAGCTGCGGCCATGATGTTGTAAAGGGAGAACCATCCCGAAAGGCAGGATTTCAATTCGCCCAGATCTCTTCCGTTATATCGAAACATAATCCGGCAGCCCTTCTCATCCATAGCAAGCGCTTCACCGTAATAATCCGCATGGCTGTCCTCTAGAGAAAAGCAGCGCGCTGGAATCCTTTCTACTCTCAACTCTTTTAGAAGTCGCTTCCCTGCATCGTCATCCGTGTTGATGATTCCCATTTTTGATGTCTGACTAAACAATTTCTTCTTTATCTGATAGTACTCTTCTCTATCTTTGTGAAAATCCATGTGGTCCTGAGACAGATTGGTAAAAATGCTGTAATCAAACTCCAGTTCTTGAACCCTTCCAAGCTGCAGGGCATGAGAGGACACCTCCATTACACAACAGCGGATCCCCTGCTCTTTCAGTTCCGCAAAGATCCGCTGAAGATCCAGGGATTCCGGTGTGGTGCGCTCCGCCTCGTACTCCCTATTGCCCACTTTATAGGAAATGGTCCCTGTCAGTCCGCAGGGCTTTCCCCACGCCTCCAATATGCTCTTCACCAAATAGGATACTGTGGTTTTTCCGTTTGTTCCGGTAATCCCGTAAAGAGAAATATAACGGTCCGGATGCCCGTAATAATTGGCCGCAATGGCAGCTAAAGCCCTGCGCGAATCCTTTACCCGAAGTAACGGTGTCCCCGGAAGGGAAAGGGTATCTTCCGCAATTACTACGGCCGCTCCTCTAAAAGCCGCATCACCGGCATAGATATGACCGTCCGTATTCCTGCCGCGGAGGCACACGAACATGTTTCCTCTTTGGATCTTTCGTGAATCATAACAGATTCCCGTAATATCCGTTTCCTTCCATGGATCCGGACATTCGATGCCGGTATTGAGAAGCAAGTTCTTCAGCTTCATGTTCTCTCCCCCTTACTTCCAATACAAATAGACGTTCGTTCCTTTCTTCACCTTTTCTCCCGCCTTCGGATACTGATCCACAACGGTGAAATCTTCGTCTCCGGCTCTGGCCGGCGAAACTTGGTAAACAAGATCCGCGCCTCCTAATATGCCGATTGCTTCGCTGAAGCTCTCTCCCACCAGATCCGGCACGGTGGTCATGTTGCTTTGCATCTGCTGTAATTCTTCATCCGTATAGCTTGTTTCTACATTTAGATAGCGAAGTGTCTCTTCCAAAATGGCTTTTACGCCGGGAGCCGCCGTCTGGCTGCCGAACTTGACTCCCTGCGGAGAGTCTACAACGAGCAGAATTGCCAGTTGCGGATCATCCATGGGTACCATTCCGATGAAAGAGGAGTAGGTGTCGTTTACATAAACGCCGTTTACTACTTTATTGGCAGTACCGGTCTTGCCGCCGATACGGTAACCGGCTATCTTTGCTGTACCTCCTCCGCCTTCGGACACGACGGATTCCATGATCAGACACATCTCGTCGGCTGTCTGCTTGGATACCACCTGCCGTACCTTCTGCGGAGCGAAATTTTCGATGACGGTTCCTTTTTCATCCAATAACGCTTTTACAAGTCTGGGCTGCATAAGCATACCGTCATTCCCGAGGGCACAGATGGCGGTAAGGAGGCTGACAGGAGTTACGGCGATTCCCTGGCCATAAGACATGGTAGCCAGGCCAACCGGTCCCGCCGTTTGTATATTTTGCAGAATATTGCCCCCTTCACCCGGGAAATCAATTCCCGTTTTCTCCATAAGCCCGAACTTCTCTAAATATTTATAATAAGTGGTAAGGCCAAGTCTCTGAGACAGGGTGACAAATACGGGATTGCAGGAATTTTGAACCGCATTGACAAGGGTCTGGTCACCATGGGGTCTATAGGATCTCCAACAGGATAACTTCGTCCCCGCCACCACTGTGCTGCCGGTGCATGTGAAATGTTCGCTGAGATTCGTCACTCCTTCTTCCAATGCAATGGCGGTTGTAATCAGCTTGAAGGTGGAGCCCGGCTCATAGGTATCGCTTACCATGGGATTCCGCCACATGGCGTTCCAATATGTAAGTTTATCTGCATCGGACAGACTCTTTACGTAGGCTGCCTCTTCCGGGTCTAAGGGTGTTCTTGGATCGTTTGGATCAAAATCAGGTGTCATGCCCATTGCGAGAATATCGCCCGTCTTAGGATCCATGATAACGCAAAATACCCGCTTGGCTTGAGTATTGACCCGCACCTGCTCGATGCTTTTCTCTACGTAGTGTTGAATTACCTCATCGATGGTCAGCATAACGCTTAGGCCGTCCTCCGCCTGAAAGTATTTTTCCACTCCGTGGGAAAGACTGTCTCCGGCCACATCTGTATTCTTAATCCACCGTCCCGGCGTACCGGAAAGGTATTTATCATACTTCAACTCGATGCCCGACAATCCGCGGTTGTCGTCCGTGGTGCTCCCTAAAACATGAGCTGCGAAAGCGCCGATGGGATAATAGCGCTTTACATCCTCCGCAACGGAAATACCTGGAAGCCGGGCTTCCCGTATCCGATCCGCTTTTTCTTTATCCACATATTTAGCCACTCTGACAAGGGATTTTGGCTCGGAAATAATTTCCAGAACTTCTGTCTCGTCCATTTCCAATATTTCCGCTAATGCTTTTGCCGTCATTTGCTGCTTTGCCAGACCTTCTTCTTCGCTTCGGGCGGATTTTACATCTCCCGGTCTTGCCCATATGGTGTTTGTGACGGCGCTGATGGCCATCTCTTTTCCGTTACGATCGTAAATGACGCCGCGTTTTGCGGGAATAGGCGTATCCATGGTCTGTTGTTCCACCGCGAGTTTTGCATACCGATCTCCGGCTACCACCTGAATCCAACCGACCCTAAAAATCAATCCGGTACAAACCATGCATACGATAAAGAAGACAAATATTATTCTCTTTCTACTTCTGTTGGGACTGTTCGTCATATTTTCTCCTTATAAATTACAAAGCCGGATAAACGAATTAGCTGCTTCTTTTGTTATCCGGACATTATACCATATGCAATTATCCTTTGTTTTCTAATATTCTACTCGTCTGCTCCCCGTTTTATGACTTCGCCGGAAAGTACTTGAAAATGTGTTTCGAAGGAAACCGCGAACTTCTTACCGATTGTGGATCTTATTTGTTAAATGCCAGTTGCTTTAATGTCAATGCAAAGTCGGGCATTGTATTGCTGTCTGCCTCTATGAATGCGATCTGAGTAATTTGGGGATACACCATTCCTAAGTCTCTCATCGCCTTCTCTTCGATCACGGATATATTGGTGGCGCTCTTAATGGCTACGTTCAGGTTTTCAATTTCACCCTGAACCACATCCGCCTGCGCCAGAATGGCGTTTGTATGGAACTTGATCTGCGTCGAGTAAGCTGCGGTAATGATAAGACAGATGCAGAGCAGCCCCGCGAACAGAGTCAGGAATAATAGCCTGGCTTTATCCTTTGCGCTTATTTGGAGTCCGGATGGCTTTTCCGCCTCCTCTCTCTTCGGAGCCCGTGTCGGTTTCATATCCAAACCGTACTTCCTGTAGCACTCTTGATATTCATACCATTTTTCCGCTGCCATCATATCTCTTTACCTCTTTTGTATTACTCTCAGTTTTGCGCTTCTGGCTCTGGGGTTACTTTCTATTTCCTGCTTGCCGGGCAATATAGGTTTACCCGTTACCTTTTCCACGTCCGGCTCTTTGCCGCATACACAGACGGGGAATTCCTTTGGACATGTGCATGGGTTCAACCTTTTACGGTAAGCCTCTTTAACGATGCGGTCTTCCAGGGAGTGGAATGTTATTATGCAAAGCCTGCCGCCGCTGCCCAGAGCATCGATAAACCGATCCACGGCTCTCTCCAGTTGTCCCAGTTCATCGTTTACCGCAATCCTTATTGCCTGAAAGGTTCTTTTCGCCGGATGCGGGCCTTCCCGCCGGGCGGAAGCCGGTATAGCTGCTTTGATTATATCTACTAACTGATAAGTGGTTTGGATGGGTTGTGTCTTACGATGTTCTACGATAAATTGCGCGATTCTGGATGCCCATCTCTCCTCACCGTAGTTTTTAATAATCTCCGCCAGCTCTTCCTGTTCCCATCGGTTGACAATTTGCCATGCTGTAAGGCTGTCATCCGCATTCATGCGCATATCCAGACTTCCGTCGTGCATATATGAGAACCCTCGTTCCGGATTGTCCAGTTGGAAGGAGGATACTCCTAAATCCAATATTGCTCCGTCTATTTTTTCAATATTCAGCTGCTGTAACACATAATGGATATTCTCGTAATTTTCCTGCACAAAATGTTTTTTGCAATTATATTGTTGAAGATTTTGCTCCGCAGCCTCTAAAGCATCTCTGTCTCTGTCAATTCCTATCAGAGTGCCCATCGAGGAAAGCCTCTGGCAAATTCCCGCCGCGTGGCCGCCGCCACCCAGGGTTCCATCCAAATAGATGCCGTCGGCTTTGATCTTTAGATTTTCAATGACCTCCTCGTACAATACGGATGTGTGTCGGAATTCCATCAAAGTTTCGCCTCCCGGATCATATGCCCAGTTCAGCCATTTTTTCTGCAATATCGTCGTAGCTCAGATTATTGCTTCCGTAATTGGTCCACTCTTGCTTGCTCCAAACTTCTATACGACTCATGACGCCAATGGTCACTAATTCCTTATCGATTTTTGCATGCTCTCTTAGGTGTGGCGGTATGGTTAATCTGCCCTGTTTATCGATCTCGCACTCCACCGCGCTGGAAAAGAAATAACGTACAAATGCTCTGGCGTCCTTGCTGGCCATCGGCAAGTTCATCAGCTTGTCCTCAAACTTTTTCCACTCTTCCCATGAATAGATAAAAAGGCAGTTGTCTAAACCCTTGGTCATGATGAACTTGTATCCCAGTTCATCTCTGAATTTCGATGGGATTATGATCCTGCCTTTCGCATCTATGGAATGTTGGTATTCGCCGATAAACATGCTACTTCTCCATCTTCCAAATTTATATCTCCACTATACTCCACTTCGCACCACTTTGCAACCGATTCAAGGAAAAAACATGGGCATCTTCACCATTTTTTCGACTATTTTAGACATGGGAAAGTAAAATCTGCCTGCCATGCCCACATTTTGTAGCGCATGCCATTATGCATACAAAATATTGTTTCTTTTCATAAAAATCAGCGACCTACAAACGAACTATAGGCATCCCAGAGAACTCTTTCAGAACACAGCCGGCGGAGCGCTGCTAATCTGTGCAAAATTTCAATTTATGCATTATTTTTTTACAAAATAATCTTGTTCGCTGCCGAAAACTGTGCAAAATTTCAACTTATGCATTAAGTAATTCAAATATATGGTATTGCTTCATAGCACTTCCATGCACTAATTGTAATTTTGCACATTCGCCAAAAATGGATCTTGGTAATCATTGAGGGACACTTCTTTTTGTTACTGTCCCTGATGCTTACGAGCGATTGTGCAAAAGAAATTATGATGGAAGCCGGCAAACTTGTAGCAACTGCTTTTTTCTTACATATGATGTAAGGAAACAATATGCCTCCATCTACATATTGGGAACGCATTGCCGGTCCCAATAAGAAAAAGATCCCTCACGGGGTCAAAAGAACTAGAGCAAGAGAGGTAAAGTAAGAATGGAAAATAGAAGATGTAGACTCGAACCGGCAGGACTCTGTGGGACGAGTATCGATACAGAGAACGTCATCTTTGGCGATAGAGAGTCAAATTTAGTATATATGGATAAAGTCTTTTCATTTAACAGTGATACGAGTTGTCCGGTATTTTTCTTCCTGGACACAAGATGCGATTCGGATGATTTCGAAATCAAATTTACCACAGCAGACAGAGGATGCGGTTGCGGCTGTAATCCCTGTGAGTTAGACTGCAATGCAGTCTTTGAGATTGAGAACGCTTTTGCGGTATTGGATTTTATCGGGATAGTACCGCCGGGTAATATCAGCCCTTCACAGGTCACAATTGACGGCGAAGAAGTTGATTCAGTGACTTTTGAAAACGGCCGTTTCATTGTCGGCATATCGGAACTGGTATCCAGGTTGCAGCATCCACAATGCATTGACTCGAATTTGCCCAGCAAGAATTTCCT
>JBMNMN010000020.1:0-18864 GCA_050953365.1 Anaerovoracaceae bacterium
GACCGGCTGTTTACGGACTCCATGCAGTCGGAATGAAAAAAATAAAAGCTCTGCAACAAAGAACTGCCCCGGGTCGCCCGAGGCAGTTCTTTGTATGGATATGAAATGCGAAGCTAAGTCTGATTGCCCGCTTTATTTTGCAGCCAACAATGCTTTCTGATGCAGCATCTCTGCATATTCGGAATCTTTCTCTTCCAATCCTGCGGGGAACTCGTACTTGGCAAGTCTCTCTACATAGGGATCCGGATCGAAGGACTCGGGGCCGTGTACGCCGTCAAGATACCAGATGTCCTTTGCGATGAGTTCCAGCATGATGACCGGGCTTACAGCGGTCTGAGCCACAACGGAGTTGGTTCCGTACTTGGCCATGCATTCTTGGTTGTCCGCAATCTGATAGAGGTAAACGGATCTTCTCAGGCCGTCTTTCGTTCCGGTAACCCAAGTACCGGCGCAGCCTTTTCCGATCATGTTCTTGGATACTTCCTGAGGATCGGGAACAACCTTTACGAGGAAGTCTCTGGGAGCGATCTCAGCATCGCCTACCTTGATCTTCTTTTCGGCCTCTGCCATGCCCACATCACGCAGGTTCAGAAGCAGTTGTCTCATCTCGCGAGGAACTCCGTATTTAAATGTAACTCTGTTGCAATCGATTACTCTGGGTACAAGCATGACTTCTTCATGCTCTACGTTGATAACTTCGATATCGCCGATGCCACCGGGGAAGCTGAAAATTTCAGGCTCGGAGAAGTTCTCTGTGGTGAACCAGCCCTTTCCTTTTTCCCAAACCACAGGCGGATTCAGGCACTCTTCGATAGTGGTCCATACGGAGAATCCAAAGGCAACGCCTTCGTATCCCGGGATCTCATAGTTGTCGCCGTCTCTTACGTTGACTTCATCGATCTCGTCAAAGAGATGCTTCTGCGCATATGCGGCAAATACGTCCGCCATTCCGGGTTCTACGCCGGAGCCGACCAGAGCCATGATACCCTTTTCTTTCCATGCTTCATGTCTCTCAAACTGATAGTCGCCCAGCTTGATATGCGCCAGTTCGAAAGGCTTTTCGGGATGTCTCTTGCTCAGCGTCATGGCGCAGTCCATGTAACCGATACCTAACTCATAGCAAGTGTCAAAGATGGTCTCGTTGAATTCCGGCTCAACCGTATTGAGAACCCAAGTGATGTCGTGTTTCTTAACCACTGCTTTGATGCTTTCGGGATCTCTGGCGTCGATCTTTTCCGGAACAAAGCGAGGATCATTTACATCTTTTGCAACAGTTTCCGCTCTGGCCACATTGTAGTCAGAAAGAACTACTTTCTGCGCCCATTCGCCTTCTTTTCCGGCTCTTTTGATGATCTTTGCTACAGATGTACCAACACCACCGATACCGATAATTAACAGCCTCATGTCCATATTAATCCCTCCCTGCGATATAATAAATAATTAGGATTGGTAACATATCCTTCGGTATTCTGCCAAAATCGCGAAAGGTTTTTCGACTCTTATCGACAGAATAATGCCCGAATTTTCAAAAAATTTCACGCATATGATAGCTACCGTCTATTAACTTCAGCCTACTATATTAATTCAGAATATTCAATTATATATTTGCTCAAAAAAAGTACTGATTTGCTGTTATGCTTACATATTCGGTCTTACAACCACAAAGCAATCCTCAGATCCACCTGCCCCCTGCAGAGCCGCCCATCTCAAACAAACTTATTTAAAATCCTATTTTACAGGATCGATTATGACCAGTTCCATGCTGCTCCCCGGCTGCTGCGTCTTCACATTCAAAGTCTGAGAAGCCGTCACAATATCTACGGAAATCACAGGAGACTCCATCCAGCCTCTTACAAGATTTTCTCGATTGTTCGCTTTTCTTTTTCCGTTGCATAGCCGATTGTATCTGGCCAAAATGGCTTCTTTTGTGAATCGGCAGCGGGCAATGCGAAATTGGCCGTTAAGCCCCGCAAATCGAATAAAAAACTCCATCTGCTTATCATATTGTCTGATTTCTTCTTCCGTAATGCTCTGCGTCAGAAGCGTCGGAGGGGTTTTCACTAACTTTTCGCTGAAATTGTAGAAGAAAATATTGTAACTCGGGGGAGTGCCGTGACCCCCTGCAGTGTGCCGCATAATGATATAGCCCGGATCTCCGGCCACAAAATCCTCCTCACGCACCTTTATGGAACCAAACACCTCCGCCATGGGCTTCATATATTCGCAGGCCATCAGCGACGTAAACGTATCATAGAGACTGCTTTTTCTCCAATAAACCTCCTCCGTGTCAAACTCCACCGACACAACTTTGATCTTGTCGCTTCGGACCACATCAAAAATATCCTCCACATGGCTGCGCAGTAAGTCTTCTGCCTGCTTACCCGTTAACAAAGTGAAGCGGCCCATGGTGTTCCTGCTCCGTACACGCCCGGTATATTTCTTCCGATATTCCGCCGGATGCATACCGAACCACTTTGTGAAATATTTCAGATAATACCGAACCGCCGAAAATCCCGACTCCATGGAAATCGTACTGATTTTTTTGTCCGTGCCCAAAAGCAGCTTTTCCGACTCTTCCACCCGGATAAAATTAAGGAACTCCTGGAAGCTGAGGCCGGTGGCCTCTTTAATGAAATGCGAGAGGTAATAAATGCTTAAATGCTCTCTTTCGGCAATTTCCGTCAATGTGAGACGGCGGTTGTAGTTTTCATACATATATTCGGTAATTCGGTTTAGACGACTGGCAAGAAACTCGTTCCCCTTATTTCTCGGTTCATGGACAAACTTGCCGTTCTCCATTACAAAGAATTGGAAATTCTGTATCAAACAATCGATCAGCCCATGGGCAAGCTCCACAACTCTCTTCTCGTAACCCTGCTTGCCTTTGAGAGTTTCCAAAGCGATCCGGGCAAGCAATTCCTGCAACTCCTCGACACTTTCGTCTTCGGCGCCATTCATATCGGTTACAAAGAAACTGTTTCGAAGGATTTCATAATATCGGGCAAAGTAGGAAAGGTTTAACTGTAAGATAAGAACCACATTGGACTCGTCCAGGCGATAATAGCTGTGAATTTCTCTATCGTTGAGTATATATATATCTCCTTCTTCCATGTCATAGGTATAGTAACCGTTCTTCAGCCTTACGCTCCCCTGCAGAACGTATACCACTTCCAGATCGTTGTGGAAATGGATGGGATACTCGTCAATGTTCATAATAGAACAGTTCACCGGCAGATCTTCTTTGTAGATAATATGTTCTTTTAACATGGCTTGTCCTTTCTTTGGCCTTGCATTATATCCTACAACATATCAAACAGCATTCCTATATGGTCAGTAGCGGCGAAGCGGCAAGCAGTAGTATTATGTTAACTAATGTTTGGATGTTTGCGAACATATTTCAACATTATAACAATGTCGAAATATAAAGCTTTTTGTCACTTTTCCACACGAAAAAAATATTGTATACAAAGTTATTCACGGGGGCTTGTGGATAATAAAAAAGCCTTATAACATTGAAATTCAGCACTCTTCGCCTATAATTTCAAATAACAGGAAAAAGTTATCCACAGGCTGTTCTCATTTTATTCAAACCCTGCAAATACTACCCGCGATTATCGATAATCTGAAGAGGCGGTTTCCCTTCTTTTCCTGTATATTCCATAATTCCGCGGTAGATGCACTCCGCTATTTTACGCTGATATTCATCCCGGCTCAGCAGAGCTGCCTCCTCCCGGTTAGAAAGAAAGCCACATTCGACAATGACAATGGGCACCACAGGATTTTTAAACAGCAGAACATCCCGTTTGGCTAAAGCTGCCCGATCGGTGCCGTCGGAAAGCCCTTCGATCAAATTGGCCTGGATGGCTTCGGCCAATCGTTTGCTTTGGTCTTGAATGCTCTGTTCTCCGCATCCGGGATAAAAGGTTTGAGCCCCACGCACACCGGGATCCTGTTTAAAGCTGTTAAGGTGAATGCTGACTGCCACTAAAGGCTTGACTTCTTCAATGATTTTCTTCCTCGCCAGCAGGTCTTCCGTTTTCAAGCTGCGAATGCTCTGCCTGTTCTTATCCGGATATAGGCCCACATCCTCCTCCCGGGTCATGACAACGGTCCAGCCGTCCCCTTCCGCCATTTGACGTATCTTTAGGGCAATGTTCAAATTAATATGCTTTTCGCATACCCCCGTGGCGCTTTCTGCGCCCCCGTCAACTCCGCCGTGACCCGGATCCAGCAGCAGCACATCGTCTTTCGACAGGGATTTCATAGCCAGAATTTCCAATTGCATGGGAGTGATCAATATCACGATTGCTATGACCAGCAAAGTAGCGATTGCTCCAAAAGCCCATTTCCACCCGTTCACCATATCCCATCCTCCCCCGGTACCCTGCAATCTCTGCAGAATACTTGCATTCGTCGGCCGCGGCACCGCGCCGAATCCTGCCACATTTTATGCAGGAGGACAAGTTAGTATGACAATATTAAAGACGCACAGCAAACCAGTACTGTTTTTCATTATACACCAAGGTCGCCATCCATGCTATACTTAAAACAAGTATGGATCGCACATCCTAATTTTTAGGGCAAGTTGAAGACGGTCACGCCGTTTTTTCCATGAAATCAATCAAGAGGTATTAAAATGGGCAGAACGATAAAATTGTACCAGCAGGATCCCTATCTAAAATCATGCGACAGCAGGATTGTGGCGGTGATTACCGATGAGAAGGAAATAGCCAAATTAGGCGGAATCGATGAAAGCGATACGTTCTGTTTGGTCCTGGACCAGACTGTTTTCTTTCCCGAAGGCGGCGGACAACCCTCCGACCTGGGCCAGATTTCCGGAACATCCGGAACTTTTGAACTGGTATATGCATTCGAAAAAGAGGGCATCGTTTATCACCAATTGAAGATAAATCCGGATGCCGGGACAACCGCCGCAAAAGAAATCCTGCATGAATTGACGGGAGCGGCGGTGCAATGCCGGTTGGACTGGAACAGGCGTTTTTCCCATATGCAGCGGCACTGCGGCGAGCATATTCTCTCCGCTGCGTTTTATGAACTGTACGGAGGTGTCAACAGAGGCTTCCACATGGGAACGGATTATATGACCATTGACATCAACCTGGAGGAAAATCCGGAATTTACACAGATGACCGATGAGATGATGCGAAGGGCCGAATGGGAAGCCAACCGGATGGTTTGGGATAACCTGCCCGTCACTACGCGTTATTTTAAGCGCAAAGAAGAAGCAGAGGGACTTCCCATGCGGAAAGCGCTGGCCATTGAAGAAGACATCGTCCTGGTTTGCGTGGGCGATGAGAGTAAAGCCGCCGGCTGCGTGGCCTGCTGCGGTACCCATCCCCGCAGAACCGGCGAAGTGGGCCTCATTAAGATCTACCGCTGGGATAACTATAAAGGCATGACACGCATTACCTTTGACGCGGGCCCCAATGCCCTTGAAAACTGCCGCTCGGAGGCCGATCTTATTAAAAGCCTTTGCAGGCACTACTCCGCGGACGCGGAAACGCTTATGGCCAAAATTCAGCTGCGGGAACAAAAAAACGGCGAGGTGCGACAGGAACTGTATGAACTGAAACAGGCGTACCTGACGGAAAAGGCCCAAGAGATTAGGGAAAAGCTGGCCGAGTTCAACGGTGTATTGATAGAGAAATACGAGCTTTTGAAGACGGACGATTTGCTGGCGCTGAGCAAGCTGCTGCCGGAATTGTCCGGCAAGTTGCTTTCCCTGGTTTCCGTAAAGGAAAATACCCTGCTCCTGCTCTCCGGCGGAATGCCGGATTGCAACAAGATCATAAAGGACAACGCCGCTGTCTGGCGCGGTAAAGGCGGAGGCAGGGCAAACAGCGCCAGGGTCATGTTCCCCACGGCAGAGGATATGGGCTGTTTTCTGGATTATATTAAAAAAGCCTATTCGTAGCACAGGAGAGCAGCCATGAGAAAAGAAATAAAGCTCTATAACATCATATTGCCTTTATGGAGCTTTTACGTAATTCCATCATTATTGTGGATCATCATATTGCCTGCCAATTTTATTATTGACAGCATTGTCTTTCTTGCCGCGCTGGCTGTTTATAAAATACCTGAAAAAAAGATAAAATATACAAAGTGTATTTTGCGGATATGGGCATATGGATTCCTGGCCGACATCATCGGCGCAGGATTTCTTCTTTTATTGCTTTTTTTGGGCTATGTTTCAGACATTGCCTACAATCCTCTGAGCAGCCCTGCAGCCTTTGCAGTTACTACAATAGGTGTAATGCTGGCCGGAATATGCATTTACCTTTTTAATTATAAAAAGGTTATGCCCCTGATTGAGTTAGATGACAATAGAAGAAAAAAAGTTTCGCTGATAATAGCAATCTTTACAACACCTTATACAATGTATATCCCCTCAGAATTATTTTTTTAATTAAAATTGCGGTTATCAAAAGACCCGTAAATCAAAAATCGCAACCTTTTTATTAAGGCTGCGATTTCTGTTATTGTGCTTTTATTTATTCTATTTCTTCTCAGTTCTGTTACTCTCCCAATCCGTAGCCGTTTTTGACCAGGAAATTGGTAATTGAATTCTCTGCCCCTGCAATCTTATTCGCATATCTGGTGCTGTAGCTTCCCCTGCTGACAGCCAGCGGACCCTGGTTATATGCCGCTAGCGCCACAGTTTTGTTTTCGTATTGGGCTATCTTATCTCCGATATACTTTGCACCAAACTCGATATTCACATGGGGATCAAAGAGCTCACTGCGTGAAATCCCATAACCTGCTGCGGTCTTAGGCATAATTTGCATGATTCCCACCGGTCCCGCTCCTCCGCCTACTGCATCGCAACGGAAGGTGCTTTCCTTCTCGGCCATAGCCATCAGCAGAATTTCGTCCACGCCGTTGACGTCCGCTTCATGTTTGAACAGGAAGACCAGCATGGTAGCCCATCCGGTAGAAAGGTTTTTGTTTTTGGATAGGATGTAGTTGACCAGCCCTCTGTTGTAATCCGACTCTTCCTTATCAAAGAAGGTCGTAGCGGCCACTCCTGCCTTTGTACTGATATACAAGCCGGAATAGTCGTCGTAGAAGGCATCCCAACGGAAACAATTCTCACCCGTAAAGGCTCGAACAGGAAGATAGAACACGTCTCCCGCCCGGAGCAACGGATACTCTTCAAGATCCAGCTTATCCACCACTAACTCCGGTACTTCAATAAACTCCGATTCGGCTTTTTCTTTTATCTGCCGGAGTTGTCCGCCGATATCCAGGTCGGCAGCCGTGAGCATGACTCCATGCAAGACCAGGTCCACATTAATATCCTTTTCTTCCTCCGCCATTGTAAGGACGGTAATATCCTTTAATACGGCGGCTGCAACATTTTCAAGGTTGCTCTTCAGGACCTTTTCCTGCAGTCCGGTCCTCGTCGGTTCTTTCTTTAAGATTTTTAATGTGCGGCTTTCCCAATCCATTTCAACTGAAAAGCCTAGGATTTCACCTATCTCCTCCGTTAACGGGACGTAGGCGGAACCCTGGTACAGAAAAAATGGATGTTCTAAATAATAATTTGCAAGTCTATTGCCATTGATGTCAATATTTCTATTTAGAAATTGTCCTTCAACGTTCTCTTCTGCATAGATGGTAATGGTGGAAAAAAGTACAATGGTCACTGAAAGCCACACAGATAATAGCTTCTTTACCATATCTTTTTTCTCCTTTCTGCATACCAACATTGTGGTATGCAGGTATTATACCATATTATAGTAATTTGTATACCCTTTTGGTGAAAGTTCTAATTTTCTGACTGGCAGGAACGTTGAAATTTCAACAAAAACCCCCGCATTAGGTGCGGGGGTTTTGAACCGGCAAATCGCCTGTTTGCAGAATATTCTTACAGTTTAAATTCTGCCTTCACATCGATGATGGCTTCCTCTAATTTCTGTATAACCACGTCAATGGTCTCATATTTGATGACCCCGGGAGGCTCGATCCGGACAGTCTTGGCATTGACGAGAGTACCTGCCGTCATGACATGTCTGTCAAAGAGTCCCTTAACAACTGCATATCCTACTTCTGCAGCGGGGAATTCCATGCAGATCAACAAGCCTGCGCCTCTGACTTCCTTAAGCACGGTAGGATATTTTTCCATCAGCCCGTTCAGCTTCTCCATGAAGTAGTCGCCTTTTTCTTTGCACTGCTTCGGAATGTCGTTCTCAAGCATGTACTTGATGGTAGCGATGGCTGCCGCGCAAGCGAGCGGGTTGCCGCCGAAGGTGGGAGAACCAAGAATCCAGGGGTTCTCTACCAGTTTTTCAACCCACATATTGGGTCTTGCGATGATTCCTGTAATGGGCATTACGCCGCCACCGAAGGCTTTTCCGAAGGTCATGATATCCGGAGTAACATCCTCGTACTCGCATCTCCACATGGTTCCGGTACGTCCCATGCCGGTCTGGATTTCGTCTGCGATCATAGCAACGCCGTACTTGTCGCAAATCTCTCTGACTCTCTTCAAATAGCCCTTGGGCGGGATCTGAACGCCTGCTTCACCCTGAATCGGTTCAATGATGACGCCGGCAACCTTTTCACCCACCGTAACCAGGTTATCGATAGCTGTTTCAATCGCATCCGCATCGCCGTATTTCACGTGCTGTACATGCTGGATCATGGGCAGGTAATCCTCTCTGTAAGCAGCTTTTCCGCCCATGGAGATAGCGCCGTAGGACTTGCCGTGGAATGCGCCGACTGTGGATATGTAGTATCTGCCGCCTGTGGCCAGTCTGGCCAGTTTCAAAGCCATTTCCACCGCCTCGGCACCGCCGTTGGTGAAGAAGCAATACTGCAGATCGCCGGGGGTAATCATGGATACTAACTTCGCCAGATATCCTCTGAGAGGATCTACAAGTTCCTGGCTGTGTAAAGCATATTTATCAAGCTGAGCTTTCACATACTTTACGATCTCAGGATTTCTGTGTCCGCAAGTGTAAATACCGAATCCGCCAAGGCAGTCAATGAAGTCATTTCCATATAAGTCCGTGAAATGCTCTTCCGTATCTGTCCACTCTACGCAAGCAGCATCGGTGGATACGGATTTTCTGTACACCAACCAACCGGGGTTTACGTGGTTGTTGAAGTTTTCGATTGAGTCTTTGGTAATTTGAGCCTTTTCGTCATCGGTAAGTTCTGTGCTCTCAATATAGCTCAATATTCTTTTCGCTTCTTGGAGAGCAGCTTCTTTTGTTGCAGCCATAAATGATACCTCCTTAAATAATTATAGTAATCTTGCCTGCGGTTATTATTAATCCAAAATTCATGCCAACTACATTGAAAGGCGCGAAATTTATGCAAAATATTCTGAAATATTTGGCGTTTAAAGGGTTTTGTCCACTTTGGACGGGAGACAGCAAGAAATTGTTGTCAGACAATTCTTCTCATTTTTAATTTAAAAAAACAGGGATTTTCTCATTAATGAGAAAATCCCTGTTTCAAAAGCATTTCGTTATACCGTTACCACACTTCTACTTGGTATAGTTATCAAAATATCCTTGAATGTATACAAAAGGAGTTCCCTTATCCCCGCTTCCCGATGTAAGGTCGCACAGAGAACCGATCAGGTCTGTCAACCGGCGGGGAGTCGTTCCCTGAGCCGCCATGCTGCTGCCCAGATTCTCTTCCTTTGTCGCAATACACTTTGAGATGGCTTCTTTTAATTCGTCACCGCAAAGATGCGCAAATTCGTTATCTGCAAGATATTTTAGCTTCAATTCATTGGGCGTTCCCTCAAGGCCCTTTGTGTAGCAAGGAGATACTACCGGATCGGCAAGCTCCCAGATCTTGCCCACCGGATCTTTGAAAGCGCCGTCTCCGTAGACCATGACCTCAATTTCTTTTCCCGTAATGGTAAAGAGTTTCTTTTGAATGTTGTTTACCAAATCAAAGCAATCCTCGGGAAACAACTTGATGCTTTCCTCTGTGGCTTTATTGGATCCCAAAATTCCGTACTTGCTATTGAAGCCGCTTCCGTCCACGGAGGAGGTAAGTAAATCATCCATTCCAAGTACCTGTTCCGCGCCGGCCTGTCGCAGCAGCCGTTTGGTCCTTTCCCTGCTATGGATGTCGCAGGCCAACACCGTCTTTGTATAAGGGAGAATCGCTCTGGGGTCATTGGCGAAGATGACTTCCACTTCCGCTCCTTCTTTTTCAATGATCTCCCTGTAATATGAAACATAATCCATGCCGGTAAAGGTATGTTTCGATTTACCGAACATGCTTTCGAATTGCTCCTGCGTCAAAACATCGCTATAGGGATTTACACCCTTTTCATCCAGCAGGTCCAGGTCCACCAGCTGATTGCCCACTTCATCCCCCGGATAGCTGAGCATGAGATAAATTTTATCGACGCCTCTAGCGATTCCTTTTAGACAAACAGCAAACCGATTCCTGCTGAGGATGGGAAATATCACGCCGATGGTTTTTGTTTTGAATTTCTGCTTTACATCCGCCGCCAACTGATCTACAGTAGCGTAATTGCCGAATGCCCGCGCAACAACTGCCTCCGTTATACAGAGAACATCCTTGTCTCTTGGCTCGAAACCTTCCGTTTCGAAGGTCTTCATCAACGTATCTATCACAATTTTTTCCAGGTCGTCGCCTTGACGGACAATGGGAGCTCTAAGTCCTCTTACAACCGTTCCAACCATTCTTTCCATTTCGCTTTTCCTTTCATATACAAATAAAAGATGGGCAAACAGACCACCGATGCTTATTCGTTTTGCATCGGCCGATTGTCCTCCAGTTTTATATGTAGGATCCGCTCGGGACTTAGAAAAGCATGGCTTTTCGCTACCGCAAGCCTTTTCTATATACAAAATGGATAGCTGCCGTGTGGTTTATTACAAAAATATTATATAGGCTCTGTCTCCAGGCGTCAACTTTATGGTATTATGTACTTAATCCTGCATTTGGGATGGTTTGGGGTGCTTAATGCGCCAGTTTCGAAACCTTTAAACAGGGAGCGTATGATGATAAACCCCATCGAGAAAAACGTTTTGATGCTTGCCTTGCGGGCAGGAGAGATTATGCTGATGAGCGGTTCGGAGATCTACCGTGTCGAAGACACGGTTACTCGAATTTGCAAGGCGTACGGCATCCCTTATATAGAGGTTTTCGCCACCACCACAGGAATTTTTATTTCCTTGGATTCCGGAGGCGACGGAAAGCCTTACACCATTATTAAGCGCATACGCAGAGTCTCCGTGGACCTGGACAGGATTTCCATGGTCAATGATTTTTCTCGAAATCTTGCGGCAAACCCCACTTCTATCAGCGAAGCGAAGGAGCGCCTGGAGCGCATTTCCGGAGAAGCAAAATACACCTTCCCTCTTCAGGTTCTGGGCGGCGCCCTTGTGGCCTCATTTTTCACCCTGATGCTGGGAGCCGGGTATCGGGAGTTCGGCTGTTCCCTGGCTATCGGAGCCATTGCTTTCGCCTTCGGACATTTGTTGGACAAATACCGCTTCAACCTCTTTCTCCGCAACTTTACAGTTTGCGCCCTGATTGCATTAGCAGCGCTTTTATTTACCGCCGGCGGGCTGGCTTACAATACGGACGCCATGATCGTCGGTTCTCTGATGATTTTTCTACCCGGTTTAGCCTTCACCAATGCCATGCGCGACTCTCTTGCAGGGGATCTTCTTGCCGGAAGCGCCAGGGCTATGGAAGCCGCATTAACCGCCATCTCCATAGCCTCGGGTGTTGGAGTTGTGCTGTTTATTTGGGTTTCTGCAGGAGGTGCCATATGAGTCTGTTTCTGCAGTTTCTTTTTGCCTTTGGAGCAACGGCAGGATTCACCCTGATCTTCAACATACCCCATCGCCACATCTTCTTTGCCGGATTTACCGGCGCCTGCGGCTGGCTGCTCTTTCAATACTTGTTGCAGGCAGGACAGTCCGTAGTTATTTCCGGTTTTATCGCTTCCTGCCTTGTTGCCGCATTCGGCGAGCTTTTTGCCAGAGTTTTCAAGGAGGCCTCCCTTATTTTTACCATTCCCGGAATCCTTCCGCTGGTGCCCGGAGCCGGTATGTATAAAACCATGCTGTCTCTGCTTAAAGAAGATTTGCTGGCCACGGCACAAATCGGCACCGAAACGCTAATGCTCACCGGCGCCATTGCCATAGCCATTCTAATGGTTTCCTCATTTGTCCGGGCCATTACCGCATTGTTTTCTTCCAATTAACTATTCCTTCGAGGATGCTCCATACCGTGATAGTATTGACAGTTCAGGCAAAAAGGTGTATCGTTTCGTTAGCGTAGGCTAACTCGTTTTTATACCGGTCCCATTTGGATTAGCTACATCGACAGCAAAAATCAATATCAAAGGAGTCGCGGATGAATCTCGTCAGACGTTATACAAAAGACAACAACAGAGATGGTCGAAAAGGGCACGGACAAGCTTTCAGACACCGTCACGGACAAACAATAAGCAGCTGCACAACACTGGACCTTCTCAAACCGGGGGAAAAAGGGCGGATCGTTGCAGTGGGCGGAGAACGGGCCCTGCGCCGCCATCTCCTGGATATGGGACTTACCCCGAATACGATCGTAATGGTAAGAAAGGTAGCCCCTTTGGGCGACCCCATTGAATTATATCTGCGTAATTTTGAACTCACTCTGCGAAAAGAAGACGCGAAGAAAATCTGTATCGAGGCGGTGGCAGAATGAACCTAAGCATTGTATTGGCAGGCAATCCCAACAGCGGTAAAACCACCCTTTTTAATCAAATGACGGGCAGCATCCAAAAGGTAGGCAATCTTCCGGGCGTAACTGTAGAGAGCAAAGAAGGCTGGGTCAAGGGGCATAAAGGTGTAAAGGTTGTGGACCTTCCCGGCATCTATTCCCTGTCTCCCTATAGCTCAGAAGAAGTGGTGGCCCGGGATTATATCATTAAGCAAAGGCCCGATGTAATCATTAACATTGTAGACGCTACCAACATCGAAAGGAACCTCTATCTATCTCTGCAGCTGATGGAACTGGAAACGCCCATGGTCATCGCCCTCAACATGATGGACGAAGTGAGAAACAGCGGCGTCTTCATCGATTTGCAGCAGCTGAAGGAATCCCTGGGTATTCCTGTTATCCCCATTTCCGCCAGCAAAAACGAAGGCGTTCACGACCTGATCCACAGCGCCATCGAGACGGCGGAAAAGCGCTTGCTGCCTAAGAGGATTGATTTTTGCTCGGGTCCTGTTCACAATGCAATTCACTCCATTTCCCACCTCATCGAGGAGGAAGCGAAGACGGCAGGACTCCCTCTTCGTTACTCCGCCACGAAAATCGTGGAAGGCGACGATCTGGTTATGGAAACCCTCAAACTGGAGGAGCCGGAAAAAGACATCATTCAGCACATCGTAGACGACATGGAATTTCACCTGGATACGGACAGGGAGGCGGCCATGGCGGATATGCGTTACTGCTTTATCGAAGAATTATGCAGCCGCGTTTTGAAGAAAACGGGAGAGAGCAAGGCACATCTTCGTTCCGTTAAAATCGACGAGATTCTGACCCATAAATACTTTGCGCTACCCATCTTTTTAGGCATCATGCTCTTCATTTTTTGGCTCACCTTCGGCCCGCTGGGCACCTGGCTCAGCGATCTGCTCGGCGCGGGAATCGACCACCTGGCATCCGTTACCGACGCAGCTTTGAGCCGCACCAACATCAACCCGGCTCTCCACTCCCTGATTATTGACGGTGTCTTTGTGGGAGTAGGCAGTGTATTGTCCTTTTTGCCGCTGATAACGATTCTTTTCTTCCTGCTCTCCATCATGGAAGACAGCGGTTATATACCGAGGGTGGCATTTTTTATGGATAAACTGCTCCGGAGGCTGGGACTTTCCGGCAGGTCTATCGTTCCACTGCTTCTGGGCTTCGGATGCTCTGTCCCCGCCATTATGTCCGCGCGAACCCTACCCAGCAAGCGGGATCGCTATATGACCATCATACTGGTTCCCTTTATGTCCTGCAGCGCCAAGATTCCCATTTACGCCATGTTCACCGCGGCATTTTTTGAGAATCATAAGGCCTTGGTCATGTTTGCCCTCTATGTAATGGGCATTGTGGTGGCTGTTTGCTGCGCCCTTCTTTTAAAGGGTACAATTTTCAGCGGAAACCCCGTGCCTTTCGTCATGGTGCTTCCCAATTACCGAATGCCCGTTTTAAAAAGTGTATGGCTTCGCATGTGGGAAAATATCGTAGGCTTCATCCGCAGGGCGTTCACCGTTATATTTATTGCCACCATTGTGATCTGGCTTTTGCAAAGCTTTGATACAGGCTTTAACATGGTTGAAAACAGCCAACAGAGCATGCTTGCCGGCATCGGAACTCTTGCGGTGCCCATCTTTGCCCCGCTGGGCTTTGGAGACTGGCGCGCCGCTACCGCTCTTATAACCGGTCTTTCTGCCAAGGAAGCGGTAGTAAGCACTTTCGCCATACTCCTGGATGCTCCGGATGCAACGGCGCTTCCGGCCATGATGGCAGAGATTTTCACGCCTTTAACGGCCTTTGTCTTCCTGGTCTTCTGCCTGCTTTACATGCCCTGCGTCGCCACGTTGGCCACTGTAAGAAAGGAAATGGAAAGCCTCTGGAAGGCTGCTGCCGTCGTGCTGTTCCAGACGAGCGTAGCCTGGATTGTGGCCTTTATCGTTTACAATATCGGGCAGTTGATCCTGTGAACTCGTCCCATAATCGGACATGATTGAACGAACAACGGAATGGTTCAGCAACGAACCATTCCGTTATAATTAACTGCCGATATAAAGTAGGTTATTTGTGACCGATTGTTATATTAGTCCCAAAACAGCATTTCGATTGGTCCTTTTTATTGTCTGTGGTTGAAGCCTAAAGGAAAATTTCGCCCTTTGCCAGAATGGCTCCCGATCCCCCTATGCGAATCTTCACATCTGCATCCACATCTGCATCCACATCCACATCCGCTTCCGCTTCGCCCGCACTGATTGTACTCAGGATGACCGATGGCCGTCCCATGGCCTCCCCTTGCAGGAATTTACAGCTTGAACCCTCATCGATCAGTGCATTTTTGTAAAGATAATAAGTCAGAGCGCCATTAGCGGTTCCCGTGGCAGCTTCTTCATCTATTCCCACTGCCGGCGCAAAGTTCCGGCAATAGGCAGTGACTTGGCCCATCTCGCAAGCGCCTTCACAGCAGTTCTCGCCAATCAATCCTTCCCCTAACGCAAAGGCATGAACACCGACCACATTATAAGCGTTGGAAAGCTTGGCCAATGCGGAAAAATCCGGGTTAATTCGCTCAAGATCTTTTACGTCCGATACAGGAAGTATGATATCCGGAAGGCCGGTGGATATAATCTCGGGATAAAGATCCCATTCTCCCTCCAAAGATACCTTTCCAGCGCTTTCAGACAGCCCCATTACGCCATACAGCTCTCTCAGCGCATTTTCTTCCCGGATAGCGCCCAGGACTCTCGGTGTAGCCATATCCATCAGAACAAATCCGTCTTCAACACCGATTTCCAACTCACCGGCTAATGTTTCCGCCAAATAGCTTGTGGACGCCGACACTAAGCCTTCCTGCTGCAGCGCATAAAAAGACCCTATCGTAGCATGTCCACATAGATCTACTTCTTCCGTAGGTGTGAAATAACGCAGTTGAAAACGGCCTCCGGCCTTCGGAAGAATGAAAGCCGTCTCAGAATAACGGAGCTCCGCTGCCGTTTTTCGCATCACTTCATCGGTCGGGTATTTCTCCCCTGCGGACAAGATCACCACTCCCGCAGGATTTCCGCCGAATATCCGCTCTGCAAAGGCATCCACGATATAGAACCGCATAATAACCCCCCTTTCTATTTCCCAAAACCAACAAGATAATTATAGCAAAAGATCTGCATGAGGGACAGCCCCTAAAAAGCTACGTACAACCGTTGAATTTACACGTCTCATCAACAGAATCAGAAAGTGTAAATACGGTTAAGGCAAAAGCAGCCACGGGAACAGATCCCGTGGCTGCATGCTTGCATCACACCGTGCCAATAGCGCCATACTGTGGCCGTATGGCTTCATTGCACCGTTTCAATGGCGCCATACCGTGGTCGCATCACACTATTTGTGCCGATATGACCACACCGGCGCAGCAGTCATTATTTGGCTGCAGGGCTCATGACAACAAATGCCGCCCAGTCTACATCTTCATCATAGCTGTTGCCCCAGTCGTAGATCAGTCTCTCGAAGGACTCGATGACGTATCCGTTCTGATTATGGTCCGTTGTATCATAAGGATCCATCAGCAGAACTACATCATCGCAGGTACCCTCCGTACCCATGTTGTCATAGCCGATGACCACCTGGTAATGGCCGCCCCACTCATGCCACATGACCATGACGGGAATGCCCTTCGAAAGGAAGTACGGAATCATTTCACCGAGATCGATGTACTCTCCGTCCACTACAATTCCGCACTCGAAATCGGAATCGCCCTCAACGATATCATAGGAAGACTTCACATCCCACTCGCCGGGGAGCTGCTCGATGACATTCAGCATCTCCTGAATCGTTGTGCCCGGCAGACCGTCCGTCTTGTTGCGCAGCTTCGCCAGATCGATTTCGTTCATGTCTCCCCGCATGCCGAACCACTCAAGCACCGAAAGCATGGAGGTTACACCACAAGTGTATTCCGTAGCCTGCTGAATGCTCTTGTAATTTTCCAGCACGATTCTCGTAGCGGTAGATTTCAGATTATAAACGTCCACATTTTTGTAGTAAGGCGAATATTTATAGTCTGCCATACGGAAAGCATCCGCGGAAGCCGGTCCCGACAGTCCGTCAGATCCGAACCAGTTGGGATAATCCGTCGAATAGGGCTCCATCGCATCAAGCTCCTTAAGTGCAGCAGCCAGACCATCACCGTATGGAATCATATGGGTATCTGTAAATCTTCCAGTGTTCTTCATGTCGTCTTTAATTCCGGCACCCATGACCAGCTCTTTACCGTCGACTCCTTCCGGTGTGGCAACCAAGAAAATTCCGTAATCAAAATCAGGATCCCAACCGGCGCTCCAATCCCAGATCAGCCTCTCTGCCGATTGAATCAGATAACCGTCCTGATGATGGTCCGTGGTATCGTAAGGATCTGCAAGGATGAGAACGTCGTCAGCTGTGATTTCCGTTCCCATAGTGTCGTAACCGATAATTACCTGATAGTGGCCGCCCCAATCGTTCCATCCGACGATAATGGGCTTGCCTTCCTTCAGGATCTGAGGTACCAGGTCAAAAAGATTTACACGCTCGCCCTTATAGGTTGCATAGGGATAGGCGCCGTCGTCCCAGTCGATCTCCGCATCATAAGTGGAATAGAGATCCCATTTCTGGCCCATGTGCTTTTCCAGGCCCTCAAAGATATTTATCATCTGCCGCAGGGAGGTGGCTCCCGGTTGATCTTTCTGGCGCAGCGCTACCAAGTCCATTTCGTTGAGATCCCCACGCATGTCATACCACTCGAGAACCATCAGCGCTGAAGCGGGACCGCAAGTCCACCCGTTGGTCTGCTGTGTCGTTTTGAAGTTGGTGAGTATGGTCAGATTTTCACTGGATGTCGCATTATAGAAGTCAGGAATCTGCCAGTATTGCGAATTCAGGATGGAAGGTGTGCTGTCGGTAACAGCTCCCTCAAGGCCGTACTCGTTGATAAGGCGCTCGCCATAAGGAATCTGCCATTCTTCATAGGAATAAGGCGGCGTCGTGTGTCTCAGAAGCATGGTGTCATCTTCATCGCCGTCAATAGGCAGGTCCATTGCTCTATAAAGCATAAGGGCCACATCGCCTCTGGTTGCGCCTTCAGCTCCTCCCGTTATGCCTTCAAGGATTCCCAATTCCTTTCCTTTGTTAACGTAATTTGCCGGCCAGTTGTCTCCCACATCTTCGTTGGTATAACCGAGGGCCCGCACGATCATTGTAATCGCTTCATTGTAAGATACGGGTTTCTGAGGCTTAAAGGACTTATCCGGATAGCCCACTACAATATCCAGTTTGTCAGCGTATCCTACATAGCCCTTTGCCCAATGTGAACCCACATCCGAGAGGCCGCTGGCATACATGCGGATCGCATCATCGTCCAGTTCCAAAGCCGTAATGAGTAACTTCGCCAATTCCGCCCGGGTGATGGTATCGTCGGGGCGGAATGTGCCGTCGGGATACCCGTGGATAATTCCAAGGTCTGTCAATGCAGCAACCGCTTCTTCATATTCCGTATCCACCACATCGGCGGGTACTGCACCGAAAGCCATGCCAAAACTGCCTAGCACCAGAGACAGTGCCAGAAATACTTATAGTAATCGCCTCATGAACTTACCCTCCTTTTTTCTGCTTTAATGCGTTAGTGCTCTTTTTCAGTTAAATTCATTATAGCAGAAGTAATCGCTATATCAAGAATTTTCAGGCAATTCAATGCATTTTAAATAGCATGCTGCCACGGTCCATTCACGACATCCCTTTCCCCCCTGTCCCTTGGAACAATAATTGAACAACAATAACCTTATCACCGAAAGCTTTCTTGCCTTCTGCCCCTCCGGGCAGCGAAAAACTTAGGCCTAATCCGAATTTCGTTGCCTTCTCACCTCTTTAGGCAACGAGATACCGCATTACCATCGGCGCATAGTTGCCTTCTGCCCCTCTGAGCAGCGAAAAACTTAGGCCTAATCCAAATTTCGTTGCCTTCCTACCTCTTTAGGCAACGAGATACCGCATTACCATTTGTTCCTAGTTGCCTTCTGCCCCTCCGGGCAACGAAGAATTTATGTTTAACCCGAATTTCGTTGCCTTCTCACCTCTTTAAGCAAC
>JBMNMN010000021.1:0-15607 GCA_050953365.1 Anaerovoracaceae bacterium
TGTGCTCTGGGTAGAATCGGTGTAGACATATTCAATGAGATAGAGATGGATTCCCTCCTTCAGCTTGCCTTTTTCTGTCACTGTGTATTCTTTCACCCAGGGACTTGAGGCGCCGGTGACCCAGTTCATGGATGCGTATTCCTCATATTTTTCTGACTGCATTTCCGGTGTGAGCAAAGCGTATTGCAATGCCCCGTTTCTCATTTTCACCGCTTCTGCCCAAGCCTTTGCGGCGGCCAGGTGATCCTGCGGGATAAGAGCCTGCTCAAGAAGCCCGATTCTCATATCCTCCTTATCGGATTCTATGCGGACGGATTTGGTTTCGGCGTCCCACATTACGGATGCACCTAAAGCTTCGGCAATATCTCTTACGGATGCAACGGTGCTTCCGTTTTTAAGAGCAGGTGAGACTGTTGCATCAAGCTCCTTGCCGTCAACGAAAATTTTAATCGCGGAATCCGCGAAAGCAAAAATACTTGTGGCTGCTATCAATAGCACGGCCAGTGCGATGACAAAACTTTTTTTCATCCTAAAATCCCCTTTCTACTCTTGTTGCTAGCTTTCAAAGTAAATTTACATGGAAGCATTGTGTATTGCACGCTATAAAATCTGACGCAGTGAAGCAAAGCAATGTTCCCTTTATTCTGCCATTTTTTAATCATGTCACTTTTAAGCGGCCTGTGGGTGCAAGGAGGCATTTATTATGCCGGCTTCAGTATGGTATGATATGAAATTATAAGGAACTATATGGATTTAATAAATTGTTAAGGAACACCACCTGCATTTGTTAAGAATTATAAGATATCCTCTAAATTGAGCCTGCCGCAGCGTGATCAACAGGGCAGGTAACAGATTCAAAGGGGGATTCATATGCAAAAAGGGGAGCGAAAACGATGAATATTCTAGTCTGTGACGACGACAGGGAAATAGTGGGAGCAATCGAGATCTACCTAAAAAACGAAGGGTACGAAGTGTTCAAAGCATACGACGGCATCGAGGCGTTGGATATTCTTCGAAAGGAAGAAATTCATCTCATATTGATGGATATCATGATGCCAAGGTTGGACGGAATGCGCGCCACCATGAAAATTCGAGAGGAGAAGAACATTCCCATTATCATGCTGTCGGCTAAGTCCGAGGACTACGACAAGATCACCGGACTGAACGCAGGAGCCGACGACTACGTTACAAAACCCTTCAATCCGCTGGAACTTGTGGCCAGGGTTAAGATCACAGCTGAGAAGGTATGTGGACCTGGGCAGTTTCGAGAAAAAAACGGGGGTTTATAAATCAGGGGGATTGGTGGTAGATGACGAGGCCAAAGCCGTGTACGTGGACGGCGAGCAGGTGCCCGTCACTCCCATAGAGTACGGAATCTTAAAGTTGTTGACCAAAAACGCGGGAAAAGTGTTTTCCATGAAACAGATCTACGAAGAAGTATGGGAAGAGGTGGCGTACAACCCGGAGAACACAGTGGCCGTGCATGTGAGGAGAATTCGGGAGAAGATTGAGATCAACCCGAAAGAGCCCAAATATTTAAAGGTGGTGTGGGGAATTGGATATAAAATCGAAAAGTACTAAAGGAACTAGAATTGTCAGCATTATCGCTTTCATCATCTGTGTGGTTTTCTTCATCGCCACGCTCATGACGGGAGCCATGGCCCTGGAATCAGCATCGGTTATTAACGGAACAGGGATGAGTGTGGATGAAGTTCTGTTTTCCGAAAACTACAAAGAAAGTCGGAAATTTCAAAAAGACTTTGAGAGAAAAGCCGGAGACATATTGTATCTGATCGGAGACCTGAAGGGTGAGGACTATATAAAGAGTGGCAAAACTATAAGCCAATGGAAAATGGATGATCGGATCAGGATGCTGTTTTACGATAAAGCCGGTCAGGATGAGAGCATGTATGAAAAATACAACGACTTTCAGGGGGATGGCCGTCAGCGTTTTGAAGAGGATTATGCGGATGAAATCGATCAGATCAAACAGCAGTTGATTTTAGACGAACTTCGAATCTTCAAAAAAGCAAAGGAAGAGTTGGACGGGACCAAAGGTTTTATTTACTTTGCGACAGACGGTGTCTACACCGTGACAAATATGGAAGGTTTGGCTTCGGATGCGGGCCCGGACCAGAGTCCCACTTTGAATACGGGTGAGGACATGGATGCAGCAGCAAATACGGAAGAACCTGTAATGGATAGCAGTCGCTTTCTCAGCATGGTGGGCAAAGCCGAATACCTGATTTATGAAAACGGCAAGATGACTAAAACATCTCCCAGCGCTGAGTCTCCCAACCAAGGCGTAAGATACAGCGACAGATATTTGGAAGAGCGATTCCACGATCAATACAATCCCAATCTTAAAATGTATTTTGCCTTTGATGAAAGCAATATTGCCGCTAAGGAAGAAGCGTTTCAGGCAAGCAGGAATGAGATACTGAAATGGGTACCCATCGTAGTGGGCTGCGGATTGTTGACACTGGTTTCCCTAATTGTCCTCATAGTGCTTACAGGCAGAAAAGATGCCGAAGGCAACCGCCCCAGCTACAGGATCGACAGGATCTTTACTGAAATCCAGCTTCTCATTATCGCCCTATGCTTTCTCGGAGGAGGACTTCTGTTTTTAAACCTTCTATACGAAAGCATCCGGTACAATTCCTATCGATTTTCAAGTGCATACTCCGCTGAACACTGCCATGCTGCTGTGGATGGGAGCGGCAGTGCTGGTAGGCTCTGGTAGCAGCTTCCTTAGGTCTGCTCTTTATCCTGTCCTGTGTGCGAAACATAAAGGCGGAACGGTTTTTAAAGAACTCGCTGATCTACCGGATCCTCGCCGCAGCTGTTCAGCGGCATTCACTCCATTTATCACGGCGGCAGCATAATGCGAAAAGTGGTCCTCATAACTTTGGCGGTCTCGCTCCTTTCGGCTACAGTGGTGCTGGCTCCGGTGGCGGTCTTCCTCATCTTGATCCTGGCCCCCAGATGGGTAAGGAAGTATGAAGAAATCCGCAAGGGAGTAGGTGAAGTGAGGAACGGGAACCTGACCTATAAAATTCCCGTGACCGGAAACGGGGAGTTGGATCGGTTGGCGGCAGAGATCAACGAGATATCCGCTGCATCCAATTGCAGCTATTCAAAATGAATTGAAGAACCAGAGGTTAAAGACGGAATTGATTTCAAACGTTTCCCACGACTTAAAAACTCCGTTGACCTCTATCATAACCTACATCGATTTGCTCAAGACGGAAGGTCATGGACAGCGAAAACGCGCTCGAATACCTGGAGGTGCTGGACCAGAAAAGCAAGCGGCTGCAGAAGCTTACCGAAGACCTCTTTGACGCAGCGAAAGCTTCCAGCGGAGCAATTCCGGTCAGGCTCGAAAATGTGGATATGCTCTCCCTGATAAATCAGGGCTTGGGTGAGATGGAGTTCGAAAATTGAAGCATCCGGCCTGAAGTTCATCGTGACGGCTCAAGGAAGAGAGCCTTTACGTTCTGGCCGACGGTCAGCTGCTGTGGCGCGTGGTGGAAAATCTGCTGGGCAACGTACTGAAGTATGCGCTCCCCGGATCGAGAGTTTACATCGATTTAAAAGAGATACCGGGAACCAACGGAAAGGATGCCCAGGTTCTGTTGGAAATCAAGAACATCTCGAAAGATGAGCTGAACATCCAGCGCCGATGAACTGATGGAGCGCTTTAAGAGAGGAGACGAGTCAAGAACCACCGAAGGAAGCGGATTGGGACTGGCCATTGCCAAGGATTTAGTGCTCCTGCAAAACGGCTGGTTTGAGATCAAGATCGACGGGGATCTGTTCAAAGCTATTGTGATGCTGCCCCGGACGTGGCCGCAAGAGCCGGATCTTCCGCAGGAAGACAGAGGACAATGAGCCTGTAAAGGGTTGCAGCAGATTTATATAGAAGGACAGTTTCATTTTGGAGGGAACTGTCCTTTTTGCATGGCACTGCATAACATATAGAAAAAATATAAAGGAGTCATTTTTGCCATGAAAAGGAGAAATTGCATCCATTCTGCATGTATCAACGAAGAACAGCTAGGTATCATGAACCTGTTTCGCATGCTGTGGGAGCAGCATGTAAACTGGACGAGAGCTTTTATTGTCAGTGCCCTTGCAGGTCTGGAAGACCTGGATGTGGTAACCGGGAGGCTGCTTCGTAATCCGGCGGACTTTACGAACATATTGAAACAGTACTATGGATATGAAAAAGCGGCAGAGTTTGAACGGTTGCTTCGAGCCCACCTGCTGCTGGCTGCCGACTTGCTGAATGCGGCAAAGGCGGGAGAGGAAGAGGCCGCTCAGCTGGCGTGCAGAAAGTGGTATCACAATGCTTCAGAGATCGCTCATTTTCTGTCGGACATCAATCCCTACTGGAATGAAGATCAATGGAAGACTCAGCTCTTTGACCATTTGAGTATGGTGGAAGAAATCGTAACATTGAGAATGGCAGGTAAGTTTGAAGAAGAGACCGTCGTCAGCGACATGAATGAGCAGCGAGCTCTGTCAATGGCGGACTATATGGCGGCAGGTATCATCAAGCAATTTACATTATAATAATCAGCAGGGAAGGTTCTTTTTGGAATTCAAGTATAAAATATTTTTTGGAGCCAGGGTTACTCTCCCGCTCGATGGCTACGCGCAGCGTGCCGTACGATTTAGACGGTCCGTCCTGCCCGGTTGGCACTTGCTTGTACTCGCCGGAGCGCAACCCTGCTCTCCAAAAAATGCAATTAATAATCAAAAGGAACCTTCCCTGCTGATTTTGACACGGAATACAACAGCGCCGGCAATCCCTGTTTTTCTGGACTTTTTGGCTTAATAGAGGTATTCTATAATCTAGGATAATCCAAGCGATATTCGGATTTAGGCAACGGAGTCACAAATCTTCTTTGTTGATTTCTCTGAAGATACGAAGGAGGAAGTGCTGAGTATGAGCACTATGACCATATTAAAAATCACTTTTACGGCGCTTCTCTGTATTCCGGTATTGGCTTTATCCATTTACTTAATCGGGAAACTTATGGATGAGATTATTAAAAAGCCAGGGAGGCAAAAATGAAGCCGGGTTTATTTATTACTTTTGAAGGCCCCGACGGATCTGGGAAGACAACACAAATTCACATGCTGGCGGATTTTCTTGCCTCGAAAGGTATGGACCCTGTTTTGACACGGGAACCCGGGGGAACTAAAATAGGTGAAATGATCCGGGAAATATTACTGGATCCTTGCCATCATGAGATGGCTCATCTTACGGAAGCTTTGCTCTACGCAGCTTCCAGAGCCCAGCACGTGGCTCAGATAATACGGCCCGCGCTGGAAGCAGGAAAAACAGTAATATGTGACCGCTTTATGGATTCCAGTATTGCATACCAGGGCTATGGGCGCAAGCTTGGCGAACGGGTTCGCATAATTAACGAAATTGCCGTGGACGGGGTTGCTCCCGATCTGACTTTCCTCATATTGGTAGATCCGGATGAAGGAAAAAAGCGTATAAGCAATGGAGTTTTGGACCGACTGGAATTAGAAGAAATCGACTATCATAAGGATGTGTATCAAGGCTATCTTGAGTTGGCTTATCAACATCCGGAAAGGATCTGCATCATTGACGGTTTGCGCGGAATTGAGGAGATCGGCGCGGAAATCACAGAGAGGACGATAGAATTTTTAACAGCGCGCCGAGGGATCGAGTTATGAAACAGAGGGAGTTGAGAGAGCGGCTGGTTCATCTCGCTCGAAGCGGCAGGCTGTCCCATGCCTACATATTGGAATGCAGCGAAACAGATCATTTGATCCGCTTTGTTCAGAGCCTGGTAACAGAACTTACTCCATATAAAGAAGATATTCATATTGTTTGCGCGGACGGACTGTCGGTAAAGGATAAAGCCATTGAGGAACTTTTGGCAAGACTCAGCTTAAAGCCTCTTGTGGGCCAGAGAGTTGTAGCCGTTATCCGGGATGCGGATACGATGACGATTCGCGCGCAGAATCGTTTGTTGAAAACCCTTGAGGAGCCGCCCGGCGGAACGGTGTTGTTCTTACTTTCAAGCAATGCTGAGCATCTTTTGCCCACCATTCGCTCCCGCTGCGTGCTGCTGCGGTTGGAGAAAGAGGGGGATGAAGAGGAAGAAGGTTCATGCACCGAAACGGTTTTTGAGCAGGCTGGCACCATCTGTGCTATGATTTTGGATGGAAAGAGTTACTATGCCATCGTCGACAGGCTGAATGAAATAACAGGGCAAAGGGAAGAGGCTTACGCATTCCTCGATGCCATGGAAAAATGGTACAGGGATATTTTGTTGTGTTCGACAGGAATCGCCTGTGAATGGAAAGATCCTCATATACAAAAACTAAGTAAACTCCTCCATAGAGAGAAAGCATACCGCGCAGTTGCTCTCATCGAGGAGGCGCGGCGGGATTTAAACCGCCACATCAACACGAACTATACTATCAAAAACATGGTATTGAAGCTGATACAGGAGGAACCCACATGACAAAAGTAGCGGGTGTTAGGTTTAAGAAGGCGGGAAAAGTTTACTATTTCGACCCTGCGGGACTAGAGGTTACCAAGGGCATGAATGTGATTGTTGAAACAGCCCGCGGGTTGGAATTCGGTACTCTGTCCGAAGATATAAAAGAAGTGGATGAGAAGGAGATTGTGGCTCCTTTGAAGAAAATCATCCGCATAGCAAATGAGAAAGATGTAATTCAGCATCAGGAAAACCTAAAGAGGAAAGAGAAGGATCTGGCACTTTGTCAGGAGAAGATCGATAAACACAAATTAGATATGAAGTTGGTGGATGTGGAACACACCTTCGACAACAGCAAGATCATTTTCTATTTCACTGCAGACGGTAGAGTTGACTTTCGCGAATTGGTGAAAGACCTTGCCAGCGTTTTCAAAATGCGCATTGAGCTTAGGCAGATAGGGGTAAGGGATGAGGCCAAGCTCATAGGGGGAATCGGTACCTGCGGAAGGGCTTTGTGCTGCCATTCCTGGTTGCCGGAGTTTGATCCGGTATCTATAAAAATGGCCAAGGTTCAAAACCTTTCTCTAAATCCCACCAAAATATCCGGCATTTGCGGCCGGCTCATGTGCTGTCTCAAATTTGAAAACGATGTCTATTGCGAACTCAGGAAGGGCATGCCGGATGTGGGAGAAAGAGTATTGACTGTGGACGGCATGGGTGTTGTGGTAGAGAGCAACATCCTGGAAAACAAGATAAAAGTTCGCCTCGTGCTGGAAGAACAAGACGGTGACAAACCGGAAAAATTGTCACCTGATTTCAGTTATTACACAAAACAACAGATTCGTCGTTTGGGCAAAAAGAACGAAGAATCTTTTGAGGATGACGATGAGATTGATGCGTCCCTGTTGCAGGAGATTAAGAGTCTTTTGCAGGATTGAGGCGACGGCACAAAACAATATAAAAAAAATAAAAACCTGTTCATAATTTTAGGTGAACAGGTTTTTCTTTTCCAAAGAAGGTTTATAAATTTTGAATTTCTTTGATGCAATCCGCGCATACATTCTTATCGTGGATGCGTTTGACGCTTTTCGCGTTTCCGCAGAAAACGCAAGCAGGTTCATACTTCTTCAAGAGGATATAGTCACCGTCAACATAAATCTCGATGGGGTCTTTGATTTCGATGTCGAGAGTCCTTCTAAGCTCAATGGGAAGTACAATCCTACCCAATTCGTCAACTTTTCTTACGATACCTGTTGCTTTCATTCGCCCTACCCCCTTACTGCAAATCATTCAAGTCAATGTCTAATAACAACTAAAGCACATATTATCCTACCATAAATGAACATTTTAGTCAATCTTTTTATTATTCAATAAACCTATAAGAGATGTAATTGCTTTAAATAATGAAGTCAATCCCCGGAAAAAACCTTCATTGCCTTTCAGAGCATCGGAAACCACAGAAACGGATTCGCTCATATCGTCAATCATCTTCTTCGCGCCCTCTGCTCCATCCGCGGCAGCCCCGGTTATTCTCGCCGTATCTTCAAGAATTCGGTTTAATGTTTTTGCGGCAGGAATTAAATTTTTGACTAAAAAGATGCAATAACATATCAGAATTATGAGAGCGATGGCAATAATGATAAGTCCTAAGTCCCCGAGAGTAATCGTAGCGTCCACCCGCATCACCTCCAATTTCATTATGATGTAGCAAATGGAAATTTTCAACATGATTTTGCAAAGTATGCATATATTCTTTCATAGAAGAGAAAGGTAGATGGGCGCTATGATGAATTATATTTGGGCGGGAATGCTCCTTGCCGGTATTATTGTTGCTGCGTATAGAGGAGTGTTGGGGGCGTTCAGCGAGGGGTTGATGACCAGTTGTACGGAGGGCGTTTTTTTTGTCATCGGACTGGCGGGAATCATGGCAGTATGGTCCGGATTGATGAACATTGCCAGGGACTCCGGGCTCATCGACGCCTTTGCCAGGCTCGTCAGACCTATGATGAAATACTTGTTTCCAAAGGAGCGCAATCGGGAAACCATTGCCATGATGCTGATGAGCTTCAGCGCAAATATCTTTGGCGCGGGAAACAGCGCAACCGTGTTCGCCATTCAGAGCATGGTCATGCTGGATGAAGAAAATGGGCATAGCCCCATTGCCAGCGACACCATGTGCATGTTTATGGCTGTGAATATGTCCATGATTCAGATCGTACCGGTGACTATCATCAAAATCAGAAATGATGCGGGTTCTGTAAATCCCGGAAGCATAATCATACCGTCTATACTGGTGGGACTCGTATCCATGGTTGTCTCTATAGCAATTTGCAAATACTATGAGAGGAAACGGCGAGAATGACAAATCTGTTGAGCGCTGCTTCTCTATGCTTTATTCCGGGAATGATTACGATAATAATCGTCCATGGGTTGTGGAAGAAGGTGTCGGTTTATGACAGCTTCGTCGAAGGAGCGAAGACGGGGATTAAAACCGCTGCAGAAATCTTGCCTTTTATTATCGCCATTTTCATCGGAATAGAAGCTATGGTCAGTTCGGGAGCAATGGAATATCTGGAAGATCTTCTTGGTCCGGCGCTTGAAATACTGGGCATACCCAGAGAACTCACATCTTTGATTCTCTTGCGGCCCGTATCCGGCAGCGGATCGTTGGCATTGGTGGAACGAATGGTCACAACCTATGGGGCGGATAGTTTCCTGGGAAATGTGGCATCGGTCATGGCGGGAAGCTGCGAGACTGTTTTTTATGTGATCGCGGTATATTTTGGCGCCACGGCGGTAAAAAAAATACGCCATTCTCTGCTGGCGGGCCTGGTGGGCTACGGAGCAGGGGTCATGGCGTCAGTATGGATCTATCGAATTTGGGAATGGAATTAATCATCCGCTTTAATGAGGTTGGCGCCTAGCTTGCGGAATTTTTCGGCGAAATTGGCGTAACCTCTTTCTAAATGATAAATTTCAGAGATTTCCGTGACGCCTTCGGCCATGAGTCCGGCGAGTACCATGGCAGCGCCTGCGCGTAAATCCGTACAGATGACTTGGGCGCCCTGCAGTACTTTATCTCCCTGAATAATGGCGCTTCTTCCTTCGGTTTTGATTTCAGCGCCCATACGGTTCAGCTCTCCCACATGCATATATCTGTTTTCAAAAACCGTTTCCACTACTACGCTTGGGCCTTTAACGGTTGTAAGAAAAGCCATAAATTGAGGCTGCATATCCGTAGGAAAGCCGGGATAAGGCATGGTTTTAATATCTGTGGAAACCAGAGGTTGCACATCGCCTCTGACCCGTATGCCTTCGTCGTTTTCTTCAATGGAAACACCGCATTCTATCAGCTTTGCGATAACGGGCTTTACGTGGTCCGGGACCACATTTTTGATTAATATGTCGCCTCTGGTAATGGCGGCAGCCACCATAAATGTACCCGTTTCAATTCGGTCGGGAATGACTGCGTGCCGGGTACCGTGAAGGGAGGGCACACCCTCGATGCGGATGGTATCGGTGCCTGCGCCTTTCACTTTAGCGCCCATTTTATTCATGAAGTTTGCAAGATCTACAATTTCGGGCTCTTCTGCCGCATTCTCAATGACGGTGTGGCCTTCGGCAAGAACGGCAGCCATCATGATGTTTTCTGTAGCTCCCACGCTGGGAAAGTCCAGATAAACCTTTCCGCCTGTCAGCTTATCTGCCCGCGCTTCTACATATCCATGTCCCTGCTCGATCTCTGCGCCCAGAGCCTGGAACCCTTTGAGATGAAGATCAATGGGTCTGGCGCCGATAGCGCAACCTCCCGGTAACGCAATCTTTGCTTTACCGGTTTTGGCAAGCAGCGGACCCATAACCAATATGGATGCGCGCATTCGCTTTACTAATTCATAAGGAGCTTGTTCTTCTATAATCCGATCGGTGCTGATAACAATACGACTGTTCTCATAATCCTCTGTTACATCGGAGCCGATGCTTCTGAGAAGCTTACACATAACGTCTACGTCGCGAAGTTTAGGAACCTCAAGGATCTCACATTCTCCTTCTGCAAGAAGAGCAGCAGCCATGATAGGAAGTACTGCGTTTTTCGATCCGCTAATTTCAACTTCGCCGCGCAACGGACCATTCTTTCGCACTATATATTTTGACAAGTTTTTCCTCCGGGATGAATTCACTTTTCTACAGAAAACAGTATATCATCATTCTATGTTTTGTCAAAGTAATATGAAACTAAAAAAGGAAGAGGTATGTTTTTCCAAGCGATTATGCTAAAGGGGGACAAAACATAATATGATTTACCTCTTCCTGTTTACATTAAAGTATCTCCAGAACGAATGGGAATATACATGGCACTATAAATCAAATACGAATGAAACGCAAATTCTCCTCATACATTAAATAAGATATGGGGACAAGGAGGCGCCGCATGAGAAGAAGAGTACTTAAATGGAGGAGAAGAAGATTCAGGTTTAGAATGCAAGACAGGGAGCTGGCGCGTATATGTGGCGTTGCAATGGCCATAACATTTTTTTCCCTGGTCCTGCTGCCCATGTTTATCGTGGCGTTCTTCCATATGGACGATGAAGGATTCATCGGGAAAGCCAGGGAGAGCCAAACCGTTACTTTATATCGTCAGCAGGAAGGCCGGGTTGTAACCCTTGATCTTGAAGAATATGTGGCGGGGGTGGTGGCCGGAGAAATGCCCGCCTCTTTTGAACTGGAGGCTCTGAAAGCTCAGGCTGTTGCTGCGAGGACTTATGGCCTATCCAGGATCGTGCGGGCAGGCGAGACCGGGAACCCTGGGGACCATCCCGGAGCTCCCCTTTGTGACAGCACTCATTGCCAGGTTTACCGCAGTGAAGAAGAATTGATGCATTTGAAAGGGAAAGACTGGATGGAAGACGGATGGAAAAAGGTTCGGAAGGCCTCCGAATCCACTGCCGGCGAGGTAATGTATTATCAAGGAACTTTGGTAGAGCAGCCTTTGTTTCACTCCGCCAGTGGAGGGAAAACGGAGAACTCGGAGGACGTTTTCGTATCCGCTCTGCCGTATCTGCGAAGCGTAGACAGTCGATTTGAAGGGGATGCGCCGTATCAAAATGAAAATATATCCGTATCTTTTGCAACTTTTGAGAAAAAAATTAAGGAGAAGTATGGCGCCGGCAATATCACTCCCGACACTATTAAAATTCTCAGTCGCAGCGACGGTGGCCGGGTGAAAGAAATACAGGTGGGGGATAAAGTCCTGTCAGGAAGGGATATTCGAGAGTTGTTTGGTCTCCGCTCGGCCAATTTCACTTTAGCGTTCAACGGAAAAGAGGACATCGTATTTACAACTCGCGGATACGGCCACGGAGTCGGTATGAGTCAGTGGGGAGCTAATGGAATGGCAAAAGCCGGCTATTCCTATGTGGAGATTTTGCAGCATTATTATCTCGGCGTTTCGATAGAATCGTTGTAAAAGCAAGATAAAATTCGTTCTATTACTCCGTTCGTTATCGGCAATCTTGAAAGTGCGAAGGAAGCGTAATTCTGAGCAAAATATGGAGTTATGTGTGGATCCAAAGCTGTAAAGCGGTCTTTTCTGTGCAAAATTTTAAGTTATGTGTGGAATCTCAAGATTATCGCTCCGATAATCCACACATAACTCGGTTTTTTGTTCATTTTTCTTGCTATTATTGACAACCCTGGCGTTAACTTTTGTGGGCAAGGGGTTTGGAGTTTATGGTATAATTAAAATTGCCGGATATAATAATAACGAATAAGGGACAAGTCATGTTCGATATTAAGGAAAATCTAAAAAATCTTCCGGACAAACCCGGAGTCTATTTGCACAAGGATAAAGACGGTGAAATTATTTATGTGGGCAAAGCCATATCTTTGAAGAACAGGGTAAGGCAATATTTCCAGTCCAAATCCGGTCTGGAGCCCAAAGCCCGGGCCATGGTGTCCCACATTGCAGAATTTGAATATATCGTTACAGAGACGGAGATGGAAGCCCTGCTTCTTGAGTCCTACCTGATTAAAAAATATATGCCGAAATACAACGTTCTTCTGCGGGATGACAAGAGCTTTCCGTACATCAAGGTGACTCTCGGAGAGCCTTGGCCGCGGCTGATCAAAACCAGAAGACGCATCAAAGACGGCAGCGTATATTTCGGGCCTTACACCGATGCGGCGGCAGTGGATCGGCTGATCGATCTGCTGTCTTCCATATACGGTTTGAAGCGTTGCAGCGCAAGCCGTTTTCCCGAGGGCTTCAGACCTTGCCTCAACTACCATTTGAAACAATGTCGCGGCATCTGCGCAGGAGAAGTGGATGCGGAAGAATACGGCAAATCCGTAGAGCAGGTAGTGGATTTTCTGTCGGGAAACACAGAAGGCGTTCTGGAATATTTGAATCGACAGATGATTCGTGAGGCCGAGGCTTTAAACTACGAACGCGCGGCAGAATACAGAGATCACATTGCCGCGGTGAAGGCTATCCCGGATCAAAAAAAGCTGGATGAATTCCTCTCGGATGTCAGGAGAAGTCGTGTGAAGGTAGTCCGCCGAAAAGCCGAGGAGATGGCCAGGCTGCAAGAGGAGAGGATAAATGCGCTTAACGAGGCCTGGGAAAAAGAGGGGTTTAGCGGAGTCCGCCTGATAGAGGCGTACGACATTTCCCATATCGCCGGAACGGATTCCGTAGGCGCAATGGTAGTTTTTGAAGACGGAAAACCCTCTCGAAAGAGTTATCGGCGCTTTCGCATCCGAACCGCTCCCGGAGGAGGAGATACGGACAGTCTTCAAGAGGTGCTGTATCGGAGGCTGAAGAGAGGATTGGACGGTTCGCCCGGTTTCCTGCCCATGCCGGACCTGCTGCTGATTGACGGAGGCATGAATCAGGTAAATGCAGCGAAGCAAGTGCTGATTGCACTGAAAATTCAAATTCCGGTAGCAGGTATGGTTAAGGATGAAAAACACAGAACTCGGGGATTGATAGTGGAGGGGGAAGAAAAACGCCTTAAGGATAACAGGATATTATTGCGATATATCTCTACAATACAAGAGGAAGTACATCGCTTTGCCGTCGAATATCATAGAGGGTTGCGGGCTAAAAAGCTGAAGAAATCCCTTTTGGATAATATCCCCGGCATAGGAGAGAAAAGAAAAGCCGCTCTCCTGAAGGAATTGGGAAGCATTGAGGCCATTGCAGCCGCAGATGTTGAGATATTAGCAGGAATCCCCGGGATGAATCGCGTCGCCGCGGAAAGTGTTAAAAAACATTTGAACAATTTGATTGTTAAAAACGAAGGTTGATGTTATAGTAAGCTTATAACGGGGTACCTTAATATGGAACCCCAACTAATTCAGCTCATAATTTTTAGGAGGATATTCATATGACAGACAAAGAAAAAAAAGCCTCAAGCTGCTGCAGCGAGGGCTGTGATTGCGGACCCGATGAAGAAGTCGAAATTATGACTTTGGAATTTGACGACGGGCACGAAGTAGAATGTGAGGTCATGGGTGTATTCGATGTCGACGGCAAAGAGTACATTGCCTTATTTGCAACAGACGGTTCCGATGAAGTGTATCTCTATGGATACAGGGAACTGGATGATGAAGAGAACGATTGCGAGCTCATCGACATCGAAGACGATGAAGAGTACGAGAGAGTTTGTGCAGTGTTTGAAGAAATCACCGGATGCGAAAGGGAAGAGGAAGAAGAATAATTCTTCGAAAAGAACAAACAAAGCCCGCTCACAGGCGGGCTTTGCTTTTGGGCGGACAGGTGTCCGATTATCTATCTTATAAGCTCCTATTGGTTCAAAAAGGCGTTTTTTAGAAAGAGAATTGCCAGAAGGGCGCAAATGCCTGAATAGATTGCATTTCTTTTCTCGAAATTGCCTTGAAAAATGGGCAGAGCAGCTAATATTGTAAGCAACACAAAAAAGAGTCCAATGAGAAAGTATCGCTTTCTTTTCGAATTCATAACCCTAGATTCCTCCTTACAAATGTGAGCCCTGTCATTTGTGAGCTCTGTCATTTCATAATATCATAAGTTGTCGTTGAAGGGAAGAATCGATTCCTATATAATACACGTGTAGTACATTCGGAGGTTGTAGATGAAAAAATATGACATCATAATCGTGGGGGCGGGCGCCAGCGGGGTGTTCATGTCCTACGAGCTTACAAAATTAGATGTTGACGCAAAGATATTGATGATTGAAAGGGGCGGTAACCTTTCCCACAGGATGTGCCCCATTAAAACAGGCCGGACTCCCACTTGCATCAAGTGCTCTCCCTGCCATATCATGAACGGATATGGCGGCGCCGGAACTTTGTCTGACGGCAAATACAATATAACCACGCAATTCGGCGGCGAATTGCATTCCTATGTGGGCGTCAACAAGGCCATGGAATTGATGGAGTATGTAGACCAAGTGCTCTGCGAGATGGGAGGCGCAGAGGCAAAGCTGTATTCCACAGCCAATTCCGAATTGAAGAGGATTGCGCTGCAGAATAATCTCCATTTGCTTGACGCCAAAGTCAGGCATTTAGGCACAGATCGGAATATGAAGATTCTCCAAAACATTTACGAATACTCAAAGAACAAAGTGGAGATGATCTTTCATACCCAAGTTACCGATGTGGAATGTCTTGACGGAGGCTTTGCCGTAGTAACAAATAAAGGCGAAAGATATTCCTGCCGGCATCTGGTGCTGGCTACCGGTCGTTCCGGCTCTAAATGGATATCGGATATCAGCGAGAAGCTGGGCTTGCATCTGACCAGAAACCGGGTGGACATCGGCGTTCGTGTAGAGCTTCCTGCGGTTATTTTCAAGCATATCACAGATGATGTTTACGAGAGCAAACTTGTTTATAAAACAGACAAATATAACGATTTGGTCAGGACATTTTGCATGAACCCGTACGGAGAAGTAGTTGCAGAGAATACCAACGGCATCGTCACCGTGAACGGCCACAGTTATTCGGATCCGGCGCTTCATACGGAGAACACCAACTTTGCGCTGTTGGTTTCCAATAAATTCACGGAGCCGTTCAAGGACAGCAACGGCTACGGAGAATCCATAGCCAGGCTTTCCAATATGCTGGGAGGAGGAGTCCTTCTT
>JBMNMN010000022.1:0-21717 GCA_050953365.1 Anaerovoracaceae bacterium
AATTTCCGCTTCATGGCCTTCCCCGGAGCGAACCAGTACGTTTTCAAATACGAGACCTCTTTCTCCTCCAAAACGGACGCTTACCATTTGCTTATCTTTTACGCCCGCTTCCTTAGCCTGTTCGGCGGACAGATGCACGTGACGAAGAGCAACAATGGCGCCGTGATCGATTTCTATTTCACCGGCAGGGCCAATCAACTTCAGTCCGGGTGTTCCTTCAAGCTTCCCGGATTCTTTAACGGGAGCGGCGACGCCTATGGCCCTGGCATCGGTCATGGCAAGCTCTACCTGCGTCTCTTTTCTTACAGGTCCCAAGATACGTACCCCTTTCAGGGTTCCTTTCGGACCAACTATATCCACTTTCTCTTCCGCTGCATACTGACCGGGCTGTTTCAAAGGTTTGAAGGGGGTTAACTGGTACCCTTTTCCAAAGAGCGCTTCCAGATCTTCAAGAGAAAGATGTAGATGTTTGTTTGATAATCCCACGGGTACTTTGTAAGACATTGCTTTTTTCCTCCATTATTCTTCTTCTAAATAACTTATATAGGGTAGATTGCGGTACATCTGATTGTAATCCAGTCCGTAACCCACGATAAACTTGTTTTCAATGGAGAAACCTATGTAGTCTGCCTTAACATCGGCGACTCTTCTCTCCGGCTTGTCAAGAAGCGTGCAGATCTTTAAGCTTTTGGGGTTTCTCGCCAGCAGGTACTCCTTTAAATATTTTAATGTAAGTCCCGAATCGATGATGTCTTCAACGATGATCACATTTTCTCCTTCGATGTTGGAGTCCAGATCTTTCAGGATACGTACCACGCCGGTGCTCTCTGTAGAAGCGCCGTAGCTTGATACTGCCATGAAATCAATCTTCGTCTCCACATTCAGCTCTCGGATCAAATCACTCATGAAAATAACTGCACCTTTGAGTATACAGATAGCCAGTATGGATTCCCCTTTATAGTCCCTTGAGATCTCCTTACCCAGCTCAGCGACTCGCTCTCTCAGCTCTTCCTTGCCGATCATCACATCACCGAATACGTATTTCTTTTCCATTCTTTGCTCCTTTGTTGCTGGTTTTTTTATTGGGTTTCGCGCTCGTCGTCGCCTTCATCCTTCACTTCAAATTTTACATCATCTATGATCTTTTTGCCACGGAATCTTTTTTCCGGGGCAATCTCTTTTTCACCGAGCCAATATTTATCAAGCTCATTCCTCAAGTAATATATGATAGAGCCCCAAATCACCAGATCATCAATTATGCCAAAGAGGAGGATAGGGGTCGGTATCAGATCAAAGGGCCACAGAAAATAGAGGATCCCCAATATTACAATGAGCTTCTTTCTGAAAGGCACCGTTTTATCTCGTAGAAAGGGTGGAATCGCCTTAATACGACGCATCAATACTCGCATAAAAATGAATTGCATTCCTACCCCTCCTTCAGAATCGCATCGAGCGCTTTCAACAACTCCTCATACCCGGTCCTCTTCAAAGCCGAAACCGGTATTATAATATCTTTCTCGTTAAGCCCCAGGGTTTTGCGAATCACGCTGAGATTTTTCGCCAGCTCGCTCCTTGACACTTTGTCGGCTTTTGTAGCTACAACCAAACCGTCTAATCCGTAATGCCGCATCCACTCATACATCTGAATATCCTGTGCCGTGGGAACATGACGCACATCTACCAGCTGAATCGTCTTAACAAGATTGGGACGATTAGAAAGGTAACTTTCTATCATCTTCCCCCAACTTTCGCTTGTAGAACGGGATACCTTAGCATAGCCGTAGCCCGGCAGGTCAACGATGCGAAAATCGTCATTCACATCATAAAAATTGATGGTCCTGGTCTTTCCGGGATTCCCGCTGACCTTAGCCAGACTTTTTCGATTGAGCAGCATGTTGATCAGCGAGGATTTGCCCACATTCGAGCGCCCCGCTATGGCTATTTCCTTTCTGCTCAGATCCGGAAACTGATCCGGTTTTACGGCAACGGCAGAGAGTTCCGCCTTTTTAATAATCATTTTCTCACCAAAGCTAAGTCCAGAATCTCATCCAATGTTTCAACGAGAATGAGTTTCATCCGTCTGCGCACGTTGGATGGAATCTCTTGAATATCGGCTTCGTTTTCCTTTGGCAACAGAACGGTAGTGATTCCTGCGCGATGGGCTGCCAGCACCTTTTCGCGAATTCCTCCCACCGGAAGCACTTTGCCGCGCAGTGTAATTTCTCCTGTCATTGCCAGATCCTTTTTTACAGGAATGCCTGTAAGAGCGGATATAACGGAAGTGCACATAGTAACTCCGGCGGAAGGCCCGTCCTTTGGAGTTGCCCCTTCAGGAATATGGATATGCAGGTCTTTTTCCTTGTAGAAATTCTCTTCGATGCCCAACTCTTTCGCTCTGGAGCGTATATAGCTGATGCCGGCTTTGGCGGATTCCTGCATTACCTCTCCAAGCTGTCCCGTCAGGACTAAAGTCCCGCTTCCGGGAACAACAGCGGTCTCAATGGACAGAGTATCTCCGCCAACAATGGTCCAAGCAAGACCGGTTGTCACACCGACTTCGTTCTCTCCTTCTATTTTATCATAACGGAAGCGTTTCTTTCCAAGATATTTTTCAACATTTGCCGCAGTAATGTTTATGGGTACCTTTTGCTTCTCCGCCACCCGCTTAGCTGCCTTTCTGCAAATGGTAGCAATCTCCCTTTCCAGATTTCGGACGCCGGACTCTCTCGTATAATTGTTAATAACGGTTCGAATTGCCGTTTCCGAGAAATTCAGATCCGATTCCTTCAAACCATGTTCTTTGATTTTCTTGGGAATCAAGTATTGCTCGGCAATCTTCACCTTCTCTTCTTCCGTATAACCGGGAACTTCAATAACTTCCATACGATCCAGGAGAGGTCTGGGTATGGTATCCGTCGTGTTTGCCGTGGTGATAAACATCACCTTGGATAAATCGAAAGGAACCTCCAGGTAATGGTCCGTAAAGTCTTTGTTCTGCTCCGGATCCAGAACCTCAAGCAAAGCAGAGGCAGGATCCCCACGGAAATCCGTCCCGATCTTGTCCACTTCGTCAAAGAGGAAAACCGGATTGTTGGTTTTGCCTTCTTTGATGGCCGATATGATCCTTCCGGGAATGGCCCCGATATAGGTTCTGCGGTGGCCGCGAATCTCCGCTTCATCTCTCACTCCGCCCAGGGACATGCGAACAAAGTTCCGGTTCAACGCTCTGGCAATGGATTTAGCGATGGATGTTTTTCCTGTTCCCGGCGGGCCGACCAGGCAGAGAATGGGGCCCTTCATGCTCTTAGAAAGCTGGATTACCGCAAGATACTCCAGAACCCGTTCTTTTACCTTGTCCAGACCGTAATGATCCTCATTGAGGATGGCTTCTGCCAGTTTAATATCCTTGTTGTCCCTGGAGGACTTATTCCATGGAAGGGCTAAAATCCACTCCACATAAGTACGGATCACACCGCCTTCGGCAGAATTGGACTGAATCTTTTTGAAACGCTTGATCTCCTTTTCCACTTTTTCGTGGACAGCAGGCTGAAGCTTGAGTTTCTTCAACTGCTGAAGCCAGTTTTGAATCTCGTCTTCCGTATCTTCATCCTCGCCTAATTCCTCCTGAATTACGCGAAGCTGTTCTTTCAGGTAATACTCCCTCTGGCTCTTGTTGATCTGTGTTCTGACTTTATTTGTTATGGAGTTTTCAATCTTAAGGATCTCGATTTCCTTTGTCAGGATTGTGTTAAGGATTTCAAGACGCTCTTCGACATCGAAGGCCTCCAGTATCTGCTGCTTTTCTTCCGTCTTGATATCAAGATGAGAGGTAACCACATCCGCCAGCCTTCCGGGCTGTTCTACCGAAGCAACGGAAGGATAAACCTCTTGAGAAATCCTCGGGCTGTAGCTGATGTATTCCTCAAAAGAGGATAATACGGCCCGCATCAACGCCACGATCTTCGGCGGAACGTTTTCATATTCTTCTTCGTTGATGGCCGTTACCCTGCATTTGAAATAGGGAACCTCAAAGATGAACTCATCGATGCGTCCTCTGCTTACACCTTCCACAAGTACCCGAATCGTGTCGCCGGGCAAACGCAGCATCTGCTTTATCTTGGCGATTGTCCCGACTCTATAAAAATCATCTCTGGTGGGCAGGTCCGTTTCCGCGCTAATCTGGGCCGATAAAAATACGGTTTGGTTCATCATCATGGCTTTTTCCAAAGCGCTGATGGACTTTTCCCTACCTATGTCAAAATGAAGAACCATGTACGGAAAGACCAATAGCCCCCTGAGGGGGATCATAGGCATGACTCCATTCATGTCTTCATAATCGTCATCATCTCTGTCGTCGCGATCGAATATTCTGTCGTCCTCATTGATTTTCGACACTTTTCACACCTCCTTAGCTGAAAAACAGGCGGCAGGCGCCGTCTGTTTTTCTGTTTCACGATGCAGTCTCTTCTTTCTTCTCGAGCCTTTTTGCATCTCTGAGAACTAAAGTCGGTCCTGTATTATGATCTATCGTGCTCTTTGTAATTATACACTTTCTGATGTCGTCTCTCGACGGGATATCAAACATAATGTCTGTCATCACATGTTCCATGATGCTCCTAAGCCCTCGAGCTCCCGTCTTTCTCTCGATGGCCTTTTCAGCCAGTCTGAGGATTGCATCCTCTTCGATTTCAAGTTCTACTCCATCCAGCTGGAATAGCTTCTTATACTGCTTCAACAATGCATTTTTCGGTTCCCGGATAATGCGGACCAGGGCTTCTTTTGATAACTCCTCCAAGGTAACCACCACGGGCAGCCTTCCGATAAATTCGGGAATCAAACCGTATTTCAGAAGGTCTTCCGCCTGAACGGATTTCAGTACTTCCGCTCCCTCTGCTTTGGAGGCCCTTATCTGGGAGTTGAACCCAATGGTCTTTTCGCCGATCCTTCTTTGAATGATCTTATCGAGACCGTCAAAGGCGCCGCCGCAAATGAACAGTACATTTGTGGTATCAAACTGTATGAAATCTTGATGGGGGTGTTTCCTGCCTCCTTGAGGCGGCACGCTTGCCACCGTTCCTTCGAGAATCTTCAACAGCGCCTGCTGTACGCCTTCCCCGCTGACATCACGGGTAATGGAGGGATTCTCTGTCTTTCTTGCGATCTTATCAATCTCATCCACATACACGATGCCTTTTTGGGCCTTTTCTATGTCATAATCCGCCGCTTGAATCAGCTTAAGCAGAATATTCTCCACATCTTCCCCTACATATCCGGCCTCGGTCAGCGTTGTGGCGTCGGCGATGGCGAAGGGCACATTAAGGATCTTTGCCAGGGTCTGAGCCAGCAGGGTCTTTCCTGAGCCGGTGGGACCGATCATAATAATGTTGCTCTTCTGTATTTCTACATCTTCATCAACCATGCCCCGCATGGCGCCTATTCTCTTATAATGATTATAGACGGCTACGGACAATGCTTTCTTCGCATCTTCCTGACCGATTACATACTCGGACAGCGCATCGGCGATCTCCTTCGGTTTCGGTAACGATGCCGGGTCGCCAAAACCGCTGTCCCTTAATGTCATATCTGCGAATTCTTCTTTTATGATGTCCTGGCACAGATCGATGCATTCATCGCATATATACACGTTCGGTCCTGCGACAAGCCGTCTTACCTGATCCTGCGGCTTACCGCAAAATGAACATTTTAATTGCTTGGATTCATCATATTTTCCCATAATACTTCCTTTCGATTTACTTTGTTTTATCCGTCTCTGGAGACGAGTACCTTATCAATAATCCCGTATGCCAGAGCTTCTTCCACATCCATGAAATTGTCGCGATCCGTATCTTTGGCAATTCGTTCAAGGGGCTGCCCGGTTCTTTCGCTGAGAATCCGGTTCAGTTTATCCCTGGTTTTAATGATGCGCTCCGCATGGATCCTCAGATCTTCCGCCTGTCCCGATATACCTCCAAGAGGCTGGTGAATCATTATTTCCGCATTGGGCAGCGCAAACCTTTTTCCTTTTGTTCCGGCGGCCAATAAGAAAGCTCCCATGCTGGCGGCCATTCCGATGCAAATCGTAGATACGTCTGGTTTAATATATTGCATTGTATCGTAAATTGCCATACCCGCAGAAATGGATCCGCCGGGACTGTTGATGTAAAAGTTGATGTCTTTCGTGGGGTCTTCCGCTTCCAGGAACAGAAGCTGCGCCACTACAATACTGGCCGTGTGCGCGTTCACTTCCTCACCGAGGAAGACGATACGGTCCTTTAACAGTCTTGAATAGATATCGTAAGATCTCTCTCCGCGGCTGGTTTGTTCAACCACCATTGGGATTAATGACATATGGTTTCCCCCTTCGTATTAATAACGGTTGTTACTCAATGACAGCGTTTTCATACAGGAATTCAACCGCTTTTCTATTTCTAATATCCTGACGGAGATAGGTCATTCCCTGTTCACCCATGATCTCTTTCAGTTTATCCGTTTCCATTTTGTATTGTTCCGCCATAGCTGCCAGTTCTTTTTCTATATCTTCATCGGAAGCTGTAAGGTTCTCTGCATCGGCAACGGCTTCCACTAAAAGCTTGGTCTTTACCTTTTTGTAGGCGTCGCCTTTCAGTTCCTCTCTGTACTCTTCCATGTTCTTATTCAAATACTCCAGGTAGTGCTCAAGATCCAATCCCTGGTAACGCAGCTGCTGCTGGAACTCCTGAAGCATATCGTCGATCTGGTTTTCTACCATTACATCCGGTATGTCTATCTCCGTAGCTTCGTAGACCTTTTCCAGAACGGCGTTCTTCATCTCGTACTCTGCCTTATCTTTCGCAATCTTTTCTAACTTATGCCTGATGTCTGCTTTCAATTCTTCCAACGTATCGAACTCGCTTACATCTTTTGCGAATTCATCGTCGATTTCGGGAAGCTCTGTTTCCTTTATCTCATGCACTTTGCATTTGAAAACGGCTTCTTTTCCTGCCAAATCGGAATGATAGTCTTCGGGGAAAGTGACTTTTACATCCCGCTCTTCTCCCGCTTTCGCGCCGATAAGCTGCTCTTCAAAGCCCGGAATGAAAACATTGGAACCTAAAGTAAGCGGTTGGCGCTCCGCAGTGCCGCCTTCAAACTGCTCTTCCCCGATAAAACCGGCATAGTCAATAAGTACGGTGTCGCCTTCCTTTGCAGGCCTATCCACCACAACCAATCTGGAGTTTCTCTTCTGCATAGCTTCCAGATCTTTATTCACATCCTCGTCCGTCACCGTATCGTCTACCTTGGCAATTTTAACTCCTTTGTAATCCTTTACCTGAACCTCCGGGGTTACGGTGACTTTCACTGTTACACCAAAGCCTTGGTTGGCTTCTATTTTATCAAAATCAGCGTAAGGCCTGTCTACCGGCTTGATGTTCAACTCATCTAACGCAACGGGGTAGGCGTCGGAAAACAGCTGGTTGATAGCATCCTCGTAGAATACATCCTCACCAAATTTCTTCTCAATCAGCTTTCTCGGTGCCTTTCCCTTGCGGAAACCATCAATTACAAACCGATGTTTCGTTGCTTTATATGCATCGATGATCGCTTGTTCGAATTCATCCGCACCAAAATCCATTTTAAATGTAACGTCGTTCTTTTCTCTGCCAAGCAATGTTGCCTTCATTTAATAATTTCCTCCTGTATCTAAAAAGTGTCACTTCATCAAACAGCGCATACATTATAACCTATAAAGTGAAAAATTTCGACTGTAGAAATTTTCTTTTTTATTAATGTAGCCTTTTTTAAGTGGTTTTTTTTACTTCGTCATATATATACCCCATTAACAAGAGCAGAAAACAGTACCTTTTGGCATGTATTCATAAGTTTTTTTAGTTTTTTAGAGTTTTTCTATCGTTTTTCATCAAAATTCGCCAAAATTCTGCTCATGCTCGCCAGCTATTATGCTTTTTTCTCCTTTTTCGCAAAAAATGTGGCCAACGTTATAAGGATTACATCGGCCACGGACTTACCTTTACTTCTCTATTATTCCCTTTCGGACTTCCTTGCGAGTTTCAGCCCTCTTGCGTACTTGCTGGTATCCAAAGGAATCAACCCGTATTTTTCCCTCAATATGTCTCCTAAGGCTGTAACATCTTCTTGTTCACCGGTAAACAGTTCAATCTCAAGTTCGCAAATGGGCAGTTCCCCTTCATTTGTCAAAATCTCGCCCGTATCAATGGCAAGCTCCATAATGCTTTTCCCGTAATCGACTCGGAGTCTCCTGCGGATATAATTCATTTCCAGGATGCTGTGAAGACGCTCGTTTCCGATAAGTTCCAGCATGGCTCTTCCCTGTTCACTTTCTTTGAAGATCTCTGCGGAGGGTTCCAAAAAGCACGCCGGATCATCTACCGGAACGTTTACTTCCTCGCGCTTATGCAAGCCTTCACTGCTGCTCCCGTTCCATTTCAGAGATGCGACGATTTTGTTGCCTTCCATCCTTACGCGAAAAGCTACATCATTCTTTAATAGAATGCCCGCATCTGTATCAAAATAAGCGGATTTCATATAAACAGCTTCCCGTGAAGCCGGATCTCCGATCTCTTCCAGGAGTTCATCTTCCCATATTGCATCTGCCACCTCTTTATCAGCGATGGCATATTTCATTTCTATTTCCATAGGTTGACCTCAGTATTTCATAGAATGATAAAATAAAGCTATAACATTCTAATATTTTACCATTGTTTCTCATATATCGCAAGAAAAAGAAATCGTCCCTCCGCCCACAACAACATCCTTATCATAAAAGACCACAGCTTGTCCGGGTGTAATTGCCCGCTGGGGTTTGTCAAAGACCACACGGATATTGCCGTTTTCCATGGGATGGATGACAGCTTCTGTTTCCGGCTGCTTATACCTTGTTTTAACCGTAACCTCCATGGGCGCATCCAATTTACCGATGGAAATGAGATTTACATCTCTGGCAACAAGGCTTTGGCTGAGAAGGTCCTCCGGATCGCCTAACGTTACCGTATTGTTTTCCCGGTCTATCTTTGTTACATATTTACGGCGGTCAAAGCTGATATTCAGCCCCCTTCGCTGACCGATGGTATAATGAATAAGTCCCTTATGCCTGCCGATTACATTGCCTTCCGTGTCGATAAAGTCGCCGGGAGCGGATTCGACTCCCATGGTATTTGTCAGAAATCCCGCATAATCGTTATCTTTGACAAAGCAAATATCCTGGCTGTCCGGCTTGCGGGCGTTTACCAGGTTTTTTTCTTCGGCTATTTCCCGGACCTGGCTTTTTAGCATATTCCCAAGGGGAAACAGGGTTCTGGCCAGCTCCTGCTGTGTCATGGCATAAAGAACGTAAGTCTGGTCTTTCGAGGCATCCTTGGCCTTTTTTAATAGATATCTTTGCTTTTCCTCATCAAACTCCACTCTGGCATAATGCCCCGTAGCGATATAATCGTATCCGAGGAGGAGAGCCCGCTCCAACAGCTTGCTGAATTTAATATATCTATTGCAATCAATACAGGGATTGGGCGTTTCCCCTTTCTGATAGGCATCTGCAAATCGTTCCATTACGTCCCTTCGGAAATGCAGCCCGAAATTAAACACGTAATGGCGAAAACCCAAACGCCGGGCTACAATCTGCGCATCCTCCACGTCGGTGATGGAGCAGCAGGTCCGTGTCCGATCGTCGATGCCCAAATCTTCATTGTCGTAGAGCTTCAGCGTGGCCCCGCAGACATCGTAGCCCTGTTCCTGCAACAGCGCCGCTGCTACGGAGCTATCCACTCCTCCGCTCATAGCTACCATTACTTTTTTCTTCATAATATATAAACCTTTTTGTTGAATCCCAGGCATAGGCCTGCATCACGGAATCTACCGCATACGATTACAGAGCCTGCTCCAGGTCGTAAATCAAATCATCTATATGTTCGGTCCCAACGGACAGGCGGACGGTGTTGGGTCGAATACCCGAAGCCATCAACTCCTCTTCACTCATCTGGGAATGGGTCGTTGTAGCCGGATGGATTACAAGAGATTTCACGTCCGCTACATTTGCCAAGAGGGAGAAAAGCTGCAGTTTGTCGATAAATTCTGTCGCCTCTTTTCTCCCACCTTTTATCTCAAAGGTAAAGATGGAGCCTCCGCCTTTGGGGAAGTACTTCTTGTATAGAGTATAGTAGGGGCTGCCGGGAAGAGAAGGATGGTTCACCCTCTCCACCTTGGGATGATTGCTTAGAAAATCAACGATTTTCAATGTATTTTCCACATGGCGCTCAACTCTAAGGGACAGGGTCTCCAGCCCCTGCAGGAAAAGGAAAGAGTTGAAAGGACTCAATGCGGCTCCCGTATCACGCAGCAGGGTTACACGCGCTTTCACGATATATGCCGGCGCGCCGACTGCTTCCGCAAAGCGTATCCCATGGTAGCTTGGATCCGGTTCCGTCATACACGGGAATCTGCCAGATGCGGCCCAATCAAATTTACCGCTGTCAACGATGACGCCTCCGATGGAGGTTCCGTGGCCTCCGATAAACTTGGTGGCGGAATGAACTACGATATCAGCGCCATATTCTATGGGTCGAAGCAGATAAGGCGTCGCAAAGGTGTTATCCACAATAAGAGGGATTCCATAGCTATGGGCTGTTTTTGCCAGTTCTTCAATATCGATGATGCTGGAATTGGGATTGCCCAGGCTTTCGATAAAGATTGCTTTCGTGTTGGGACGGATGACATTTTTAAAGCTGTCCTTTTCGTCCGGGTTTACAAAGGTTGTCTCGATGCCGAAATTTCTCAGGGTATTGGCAAAGAGGTTGTAGGTTCCTCCGTAAAGAGTATTTGCGGAAACGATGTGGTCGCCGGCATAGGCAATGTTCTGAATTGCATAGGTAATCGCCGCCGAACCGCTGGCAACCGCCAAGGCCGCCACACCGCCCTCCAGGGCTGCCATTCTCTTTTCAAATATGTCCGTAGTGGGATTCATAATGCGCGTGTAGATGTTTCCGCTTTGGGACAGATCAAAAAGGCCGGCAGCTTTTGCACAGTCATCGAAAACGTAGGATGTGGTCTGATAAATAGGTACGGCTCTCGCCCCGGTAGCCGGATCAGGCAACTCTTGACCTGCGTGAACCTGCAGTGTCTCAAACCTGAATTTTCTCTCTTTTGTATTTTTCATCGTCGATTATTCCTTTCCGCAAAATATTTTAACATCTATTTTACTGAATACGAATCTATTCGCAAGCAGTTTTCTTTCATTTTATTAATTAGATGTTGTGTGATCAAAGCGGTCATTCCCCAGATAGCATACCCTTTATATTGATAAATCGGTATGGAGGTGCTTCCCTTTCTCCAGTTGTATCCGTTGTTTTCGTTGATTTTTTCGTAAGGAAAATCCTCGGGAATTTTCGGATAAACATCGGAATTGTACACCAAAGGCTCCGTCTCCATCAAATAGGAGACAGGCACAAAGAATATCTCTTTCACTTCATCCCGGCTTGCTGTAACGCTGATGCAGGCATCGTAATCGATGATGCCCAAAAACGGATACATGGTAAAGTTGCTGTAAGTATGGAGATAGTCCAGAGGTGAAATAATCTGAATGTCCGACGGCCGGAGGCAAAGTTCTTCACATGCTTCCCGAATTGCGCACTCTTCAGGCGTTTCCCCCTCCTCAATCCTTCCTCCGGGGAAGGAAACCTGTCCCGGCTGGGTGCGCAGGGTCTCCGCTCTTACCTCGTATAAAATATGGGGTTCACCCTTTTGCTCCACCAAGGGGACCAACACGGAATAGTACCGATAATATCCCAGAGGTCCCGGTATATAGTCTTTAAAGACCATCTTGAAATCATCGATTGTCAGCTTGCTCATCTCGTTGTCCCCCTATTTCAAAAGCACAACAGTCACACCATAATTACCCGAAATCCGGGATTCGTAATCTCTGAGTCCCGGACATGTGCTTAAGATTGTGCGCTTTTTTTCTATCCATCGTTCTCCCGGGCAAGTCATCCGAACTACACCTACCATAGATGGATCTCTTAATTTTTGGCTTACGGCCTGTTTTATTTTGCCTCCCGTACCGGAAGAGCCGTAACCGTGGATCAAAACAACGGCTCGTATTCCCTGCCTTTTACAGCTCATCAGTTGGTCAACCATGTTGCGGACCGCCATCTCAGCCGTTGGGTAACCGTATTCCAAATTCACTTCTCTCACTTTGACTGCAGCCATATTTACTACCTTTTTCACCCGCCGCCATTTACAACACTTTTGTCAACTCTCCTCTAAGATTTTCCGCCATGAGCCGCTTAACTGTCTCAATATTATAACCCATGCTCAATAGGTAGTAAAGTTTGGCAACCGCCGCTTCCACTGTCATGTCGTATCCGCTTACTGCTCCCGCCTTTGCCAACTCTTCGCTGACCTCATATTCGCCTATGATGGCAGATCCTTTGAGGCATTGGGTGCAAACAACGATAATCGTGCCGTTGCGCTTTGCCCTTTCCAAGAGCTTCTGCATCGTTCCTTGCCTGTCCGGAATGTTACCGGCGCCGAATGCTTCTATGACAATTCCTTTCAGGTGTTCTGTCATAATATTTTCAAAGACTTCAAACTGAATGCCCGGAAATATTTTGAGAACAGCAATCTGATGTTGCCCGAATTCGGTCAACTTTAATCCGGAGCCGGGTTTGCGAATCATCTTGTCTTCAAGGGTAATTCTGACTCCCACCTCTGCCAGAGGAGGATAGTTGGGAGAATCAAAGGCCACCAAATCGTCTGCGCTGATCTTCGTTGCCCGATTCCCGCGGAGAAGCAGTCCGCCGAAATAAAGGCATACTTCCGGCACCGAATAGTTGCCTGCCAGGGTCAAGGCGGTAATCAAATTGTCCCGCGCGTCGTTGCGAATCTCACAGAGAGGAATTTGGGAACCGGTAAGAATGACCGGCTTTGTGAGGCCGTCAAGCATGAAGGAAAGAGCCGAGGCTGTGTACGCCATGGTGTCGGTACCGTGGAGAATAACGAACCCGTCGTAATGGTCGTATCTGCGTTCTATATCCCGCGCCATTTGTATCCATTCCTGCAGCGAGATATTGGATGAGTCCAGCAAAGGGTCGTATTCGATGAGATCAAAGGACGGCAGATTGGATGATCCCATGTTTGCAATCTCATTTAGCGCGGAATGAAGATGCGCTTTCCCGGGAGCATAACCGTTCTCCGTCTTTTCCATGCCTATGGTTCCGCCGGTATAAATAATGCATACTCTCTTTTTCATCCTTACTCCTTCCTGCGTACACAAGCGCAAAACTAAGACCGCGCACCAAAATTAAAATCACGTACAATACTAAAATCCAATACTAAATCGCGCTCAATACTAAAATCCAATACTAAATCGGCACAATACTATAATCACTGACAGCTAAAATTGCACGCTATACTACATCGAGCATAATACAAAAATCGAACTCTCTATAAATTTCGTTGCTCAAGCGCAAGCAACTGTTCCTTTATATGCAATCCTCCGCCATATCCGACCAATTTCCCATCAGCACCGATAACGCGATGGCAGGGTATAACAATGGCAATGGGATTTCGATTGTTAGCCATTCCGATGGCCCTGCAGGCCTTAGGGTTTCCGACATGCTCCGCCATCTGTTTGTAACTCCTGGTTTCTCCATACGGAATGGTCAGCAGCGCTTCCCAGGCCGCCTTTTGAAATGCGGTCCCTTCGGGCGCCAGCTTCAGTTCAAATACTTTACGCTCTCCCTCTAAGTATTCCCTAATTTGCCTCGCCGCTTCCTTTATTAACGGCGTTTCTTTCTGCGTCATCTGCCCAACATCTTTTGGGTCTTCTTTTTCAGCAAAAAAAATATCCGTAATGGCAGTTCCGTTTTCCGCAATACCGATTCTTCCTAATTCCGTCTCGTAATAAAACACGTTCTTCATCTTTTATTCCTCCGGCCGCAATATGCATATGTTCAAATGTTATGGATCCCAACCTCATTGGCTAAATCATATCGACTTACTTTAGTATATATCCTCCTGTTTCCGATCTGTTCGCTTTTGAATAAATACAAACTTGTAACCAGCATGGGTTTAAATTGGATTGTCGGAACAGCCCGTTTCACCCTTTCAAATTCTTCTTCAAAAATAATATCCTGGCCGATGGTAATGTGTGGGCTGTATTTTCTGCTCTCTCTCTGAAAACCGACAGGTTCAAGCGCAAGGTCAATCTCCTTTTGCAGGGAATGCAGAGCACCCACATCTCCGCCCAGACCAAGCCACAAAACCCGTATGGAATCCCGGCCTTTGAATATCCCCGAGTCGGTCAATTTCAATTCAAACGGCGCATGTCTCTTACATATACCCGCCATGATAGCATCAATTTGCTTCCTTTGTTTCGGATCCACTTCGCTCAAGAATTTTAAAGTGAGGTGAAAGTTGTCCCGATGCTTCCATCGGCCTCTTTGGGCCTGCTGACGGTATTGCTGCTGCAAGTCCCGTATCTCATCTTTCATACTGTCTTCAAAATCAATACCAATAAATGCTCGCATAATCCTCTCTCTTACCCTGCCGCATCTCTTTTTCTGCTATTTCAACATAGCATATCCGTCTCTCTTTCAATCAGAATGACCTCTTTCACATGCTTTCATTATATTTCATTTTCCAATTATAGTCCATGCGCTAATATCTAATCATAACGTGTATGCTTTATCATAACGTGACACAATTCACGAATTGCCCCACATTCCGGACAAAGCCAACGACTGGACTCTGATTCTCCTGAACTGGTGGTGTCCCCGCATTGCATCTAATAGTTTCAACGATATTTAACTATGACCTCGAATCATACCTAACCATTTCGGCGACAATCAAAAGAAATGGCTAAGTTCCACTTTATGCCCTAGCTCGAATATTAACCATTTCGGCGACAATCAAAAGAAATGGCTAAGTTCCACTTTATGCCCTAGCTCGAATATTAACCATTTCGACTGGAATCAGGAAGAATAGTTAGTTTCTCCTTACAGCCTGACTGAAATGCTAAACCATTTCGTCTCAAATCACATAAAATAGTTAATTCACGCCAGCTATCTCGGCTTCAATACTAACCATTTCATCAAATACCCTTTGAAGTGGTTAGAATCCATTCGGTGTAGGTGAATGCGATTCTAACCAGATTTCAAAGTTTTTTCTAAAATGGTTAGGATTCACTTGAGTCTACGGATGCGATTCTAACCAGCTTGCAAAATTTTCTCTAAAATGGTTAGGATTCTCCGGTGTAGGTGAATGCGATTCTAACCAGCTTGCAAAGTTTTCTCTAAAATAGTTAGGATTCTCCGGAGTAGGTGAATGCGATTCTAACCAGATTTCAAAGTTTTTTCTAAAATGGTTAGGATTCACTTGAGTCTACGGATGCGATTCTAACCAGCTTGCAAAATTTTCTCTAAAATGGTTAGGATTCTCCGGAGTAGGTGAATGCGATTCTAACCAGCTTGCAAAGTTTTCTCTAAAATAGTTAGGATTCTCCGGAGTAGGTGAATGCGATTCTAGTTACGTCCGTATAATGGTGTAAATTAAAAAATAAAAAGAGAACATGTCTCTTCGTTCGGTTACAATGTAGTTACCACAACAACAAAACCGGAGGTGAAGAAACATGTCTCAAGTCAATATTACAATAGACTATGACGAAGTGGTAGCTCTTTTTTCAAAAGAGCGAAATGAAGCGTTTGCGTACCTGATGGAGAAGATCCTAAATGCCTTCCTTTTGGCAGAATCAGAAGATCAGATAGGGGCCTCGAAGCATGAACGAAGCGAGGACAGAAACGACTACCGAAATGGTACCAGGGATCGCCCTCTTGTTACAAGGATCGGGAAACTCACGCTAAAGGTTCCACGCCACAGAAATGTTCCGTTTGTAACGATGATCTTTGATCAATATCAAAGAAATGAAGCGGCTTTGCTGACGACTATGATGGAGATGGTTGTCCAAGGTGTATCCACAAGAAAAGTAACCAATGTTGTGGAAGAGCTCTGCGGGGCTAGCTTCTCGAAATCAACCGTATCCGAGCTTTGTAGGCGCCTAGATGAAAGCATTAAGCAGTTTAAAAACCGTCCATTGAAAGATCCGTACCCGTTCGTAATTACCGATGCGAAATACTTTAAGGTAAGAGAAAACCACAGCATCGTATCGAAAGCCTTCATGGTTGCCATGGGGATTACAGAGGATGGCCGTAGAGAAATCATTGATTTTGGCACCTATGATAATGAATCAGAGAGAACCTGGAAGGAGTTTTTGACAAGTTTAAAAAAACGAGGAGTAAATCCCGATATGATCACATCGGATGCCCATCAAGGTTTACTTGCAGGCTTGAAAGAGGTTTACCCGGAGGTTCCTTGGCAAAGATGTCAATATCATTTTCAGGAAAACATCCTTAAGGAGACTCCGAAAAAAGAGCAGAAAGGATTAAAGACCGAGCTCCGTGAAATGTTTAATGCCAAAACCATGAAAGAAGCTAGAGAGCGAAGGAATGAAATCATTCAGGATTACAAGGATGTAGCACCAAAAGCTATGGAAATCCTTGATGAGGGATTTGAGGAAGCCATGACAGTGATGCTGCTACCAGAAAGCATGCGGACTCCCCTTCGGACTACGAACTATTTAGAGCGTGAAAATGGCGAGTTAGGGCGCCGTTCTGATGTGATTCGGATCTTTCCAAATGCAGCGTCCTTGACCCGCTTAATGGGAGCGGTCTTAATCGATCGAAATGACATAATGAGTACAAGAAATGCCTTGTTCACAAAAGAAAAATGCATGAATGCAATCGAAGAAGCAAAACCGAAGCTTATCAAGATTGCCCAGGAACAGGTAAAACTGCTGAAAGCAGCTTAACATAGAAGCATTTATGCCGCGAAAGCCTGTTTACATGGGGCTGACCCTCTGGTAAACTCTCGGCGGCAGAGATGACGCCCAAGAGAGTGGTCTTCTTCTGCCTAAAAAAGGGAGTCCAGAGGGTCAGGGCCCCCCATGTCAACAGGACCGTGGAATAAATGCGAAAAGCTATCCGTTATTGCAACAAAGTATTAAACGTTAACTATATTGTGACCGAACGAATTTACACACAAAAAAGGACTTGACCTGCGATTCTAACCATTTTGCGAAATTTTCTCTAAAATGGTTAGGTTTCTCCGGTGTAGGTGAATGCGATTCTAACCATCTTCCAAATTTTCTCTAAATGGTTAGGTTTCTCCGGAGTAAGTGAATGCGATTCTAACCATCTTCCAAAGTTTTTTCTAAAATGGTTAGGTTTCTCCGGAGTAGGTGGATGCAAAACTAACCATATTGCAACGTTTTTTCCAAATTGGTTAGCTTTGAACATAATCATGAAGAGTATAATTAACCATCTTATTTTTTTCTATTAAAAAGGTTAGTTTTATCTGGGATATAAGTTTCAAGTCTAACCATTTCATAAGAAACAAAAGGCAATGGTTAGTTTTGCTGGAATCCGGAGCAAAGAGATAAGAGCCGAGACTGCGCTGAAACATCAAAAGACGGATACTATATTTCTCTTATGATTTTCTATTGTAATAGGCAATACTATTCTATATTATGGATTTAACAAATTAATTGCATTTTATGGTTTAAATGATTGTATCAAATTATGGGTTTAATAAGATTTAATAAATTCCTGAATTGCAATAACAAGTTGAACTATTCTCCGTACCTTGACCAATCTCTGTTGTTAAAGAGCATAGATTAAATCGAGTTCCTCTTCGAAGAGCTCCTCCGGGGTTTTGTAGCCTAGGATCTTTCTAGGGAGGCCATTCATCCATTCCTCTATTCGCTCGATGGCCTCTAAGCTGTAATCGGAAATCTTCTTCCCTTTCGGGATGAAGCGTCGTATCATGCCATTATGGTTTTCATTGGTGCCTCGTTCAAATGAGGAGAAGGGGTGGGTAAAGTATACTCCTACATTCTGTTCTTTCAGTCTGGACAGGGAGGCGAACTCAGATCCGTTGTCGGAAGTGATAGTCTTGAAAGCTTCATGGAACTGACTGCCAAATTCCTCCTTGATCGTATCAATTTCCTTCATTACTGCTTCTGCTGTTCTTGCTGAAATTTTACGAATCAGTGCGTTTCTGGTCTTCCGTTCGACGATAGTCAACAAGCTTTCGTCCTCCTTGGATTTTGAACCGATGACTGTATCGATCTCCCAGTGGCCGAATTCTTCTCGTTCCTCCACATGGGAAGGACGGCTTTCAATACTGTCACCGAGGTTTCGCTTGTTTGCCCTGATACGAACCCCTTTAGGGCTGCGCCTCAGTTTTAGTGGCAGGTCAGTATTCTTAACCTTTAGGAGCCCCAAGTCGATGTAGTTATAGATGGTCTTGGTGCAAAGCATCTTATCAAATTTACCAGTTGCTGCGGCCCTACCCACGGCAGAGTCCACGGACCAATCTTCCTCTAACATCATCTTCTCAATATAGCCTACGAACTCACTGCACTGTAGCAGCTCGTACCTGCGACCAGTGTTGCGGCGATTTGCCTCATATTTAGCCTGACCGGCATCAGCATAGTAGATTTTTACAAATTTGCCCTGCTTTATCTGTTCCACTGTGCCACGCCTAAGTTCGTTTGTAATGGTGTTTATGGGACGATTTAGCAGCTTTGCGATGGCATAAGCAGTTTTGCCTTCACCAGCCAATAACTCGATTTTTACCCGCTCTTTAAAAGATAGATGTTTATTCTTTCGCGGATTAGGTGTAAACTGTGAGTGATCCATAGTGATTCGCCTTTCTGTGTATGTTTTGTGGTAAAACTATTTTACAACAGAAATCGTCACTATGGATTCCTTATTAGTTCAACTTCATTTTACAATTCGCCGATTTAATAAATTGAGCAAATGATTGCATCAAATTATAGATTTAATAAATTGAGCAAATGATTGCATCAAATTATGGATTTAATAAAATGATCAAATTGATTGCATCTAATTATGGATTTACAAGTTGATTGATCAGCCGAATTAGCCGGAATGCATAGATCACCTTTTTCAGGGTATAAAGGCTATATCAGGGTATAGGGGCGGGGTATAAAGGTTATATCAAGATGTAAAGGCGGGGTATTATGGAGAAATATCTTTTCTCAAATTGTTCAACCCCTAAAGGCTATATCAGGGTATAGGAGCGGGGTTAAAGGTTATATCAAGATATAAAGGCGGGGCATAAAGGCTATATCGGCAACCCCTAAAGGTATATCAGTATAGGCGGGGCATAAAGGTTATATCAAGATATAAAGGCGGGGCATAAAGGCTATATCGGACTATAAAGGCGGGGCATAAAGGCTGGACTATAAAGGCTAAAAAGAAATTAAAGCTATATCGGAGTATAAAGGCTAAAAAGAAATTAAGATAGTGTCTACTAAGCTATGAAAAAACAAAGAAAGCACCTTGAGAGCTGAATAACGAAGATTGAACATAAGAAGAGTGTTTAGATGAGCAGGATTAGACGCAATTAAGGGCTTCGGACAGGTATGCCGAAGCCCATCAGAGCAGTATAATCCAGTTACTGCTGTCAAGGGGCGGGTAGTATTTCCTGCGCGAGCGCAGAAAATCTCCACCCTTATACCCTTGACAGAGCGACAGTGTCTTTTATGCGGACTGAATGTTGAGAAGGTGACGCTGAGAGAGTTCAATAAGCTTCTGCCATTTGGCCGGCATATTCGGCAGCGATTCAAGCTCCGGAATCTGGTTGAGAGGCTTCCAATAACTGTAGGCATGCGGCCTTAGGAAATTGTAGTAAGCGACGAACACGGCGACGTGGGAGTCTGCGCCAGAAAAGGAGCCGTATCCATTGGTTACACGATAGGAGTGCTTGAACGTGCGGTTAAGACGCTCAATGGTCTGCTTAAGCCAGCGGTGCTCCGTTGAAACAGGATCCTTGTTGGTGAGACCAATCACCTGTGTTACATCAAAATCCATTCCCTGCATCTGAAACTGAAGACCCGCGAGGTTGTAAACGGAGTATCCGTCAGCGATGAACTTCAGAGCCTTGCCGGGAAAGGGTGTGAAATGGGAGAATGCTCTACGCAAAGCGAGCATGCAGGGCTCAAGTGTCCTGGTACTGCTTACCGCATGGCCGATGATGGAACGCTTGATGGCATCCATGACAAGCCAGACATAATGATTGACGCCCTTGACCTTAACATAAGTCTCATCAGCAGCAAGGGAACTCGTGGGTTTGTAGTCGTAGTCGAGAGTGAATTGGGAGACGATGGCGGAGGCGGTGTGAACATACCGTGCAATCATGCCATGGGATATGGCAACACCATGTACGTCAAACATGACTCTCTGTGTCTGCCGGAAAGACAGGCTGCAGTTCACCACGTAGGTCAGACAAAGGCCCAGAATATGAGGGGAAAACTTGCGGAACTTGAAATTCACGCCTTTACCGGGAATCGAGGAGAGATCCATTTTGAAAAAATCAGTCGCAAATTCACGGTAGATGTAATGGAGTTTGAACCGGTAAGGATGCATACTGTATTCAGCACGATCCTCAGGAGAAAGCGCGGCAAGAGAGTTTTTGTAGAATTTACAGTGTTTGCTGACACACTTGTGGACGAAAAACCCTTTGCGGTCCTTCACCCTTGTGAGCGTGTTGCCGCAGTAAGGGCACTGAAGAAAGAATGTAGTAGCTGGCTTTCCTTGGAAGAAGCTGTTGCTGCAAACCTTGCATAAAAGCTGGCCACGGCCACCATTGTTGTCGTAGAGATACGTATGAGGAGCTCCGCAGTAGGGGCATACTGTACCTGTCTGCGGACCAGCGGAACTGCGTCTTGATACGGGCTTGAGAGGCTTGCCGAAAAGGCGCTCGTGCTCCCGAAGCAGCTTCCTGTAATCCTGCTTCTCGAAGGTGCGGATCACCGGCGGCTTGTCTACAGAAAGATGCTTGTACTTTGGGCTTCGTGAGTCGTAAGGCGGTTTCTTGGGAGTCAAGCCTTCGATGATGGAATTGAGTTCCTCAATCTTCGTTAATAGCGATTGAATAAGTTCAAACAAAAATGTTACAATGGTTTTCACAATGACTCCTTTCTCTTTGCGGGGAATGTTTGTAGTGAAACTATTGTACCGCAAAAAGGGGGGTCATTGTCTTTTTTCTTTAAAGGCACGTGAACCCATTGAAATATCAACAAATTAGTGGTGAACGCTAAGAAATTAGTAGACACTACGGAAATTAAAAGAGGGGTAAGGGCATGAAAAGAGCAATTGGTATACTGGTGGCTTTAGTATTAGGCAGCGCAATCGGTTTTTTTGGTGTTTTCCTTTCTGTTTTTTCGGATGGGGCAGCAAAAGAAAGGATTGCTACCATTGGTGTGATACTTTTGATTTATCTTGTACTGGGCGTCGTTTTCGGGCTTATTTGGCCGACTCTGAAATGGCTTCAGGGTTTGATGCTGGGCTTGCCCGGCGCTTTACTGCTTCTATATTACATGCTTAATGACTTTAACGTTCTTTACGTTCCATATTTCCTGGTAATTCTAATTCTGCCGGCTCTGGCTTCAAACTTAGCAAGCAAAGCCAGGAGCAATACTAATAAAGCGTAGGAAAAGGTTGAAGAATAAGCAGATAAGAAATGTCCCCATGGGTCATGAGGCCCCATGGGGACATTGAAATATTGTACAGGATGTTATTGAAACAGGCTTGCGGCAAAGTCTGCAGCATCAAAGGGTTCCAAATC
>JBMNMN010000023.1:0-75121 GCA_050953365.1 Anaerovoracaceae bacterium
AACCCGTAGCCATAACAACCATTGCTTTACGACTAGATGCCTCGTTATATGCATGAACAATAGTACGTATGGCTTCTTCTTGGTATTCCCGCGGTTCCCTTCGATTAGGAGAAACTTCAGGAAGCTTTGATGCTCGTTGTATTAACGTACTTAAATCCCATAATTGTAAGGGAATTCCCCTACTAAGCAACTCCCGCTGGTGTTTATGCGCCTCATTCTCAAAACCACTTAAGGCTACTATAACCGGCACTTGAGCCCTGTAAATCCTCATAGCGTTTAAGGTCTGGTCAAGAACGTCAACTCCTACCTTCATCTTCCAGTGTTTGGCTTGGAAGAGCCACCGTTTACCTGCCCGGTGCGCAAGAAGATCAGCGCCCCTATCTCCAGTTTGTCCAACAAGTTTTACTCCTTCATACCCATCATGTAGCAATAATCGCCCAATAGCACGCTCAAAAGCTTGCCATGTCCCTCGTCTAAGTGCAGCTTCGTTAATAAACATTTAGGTTTGCACCACCTTTTGCTGGAGAAATTCAAGTGACATCCTAGCCCTGCGTGTAATAATAGTTTCTTTAGAACGATATTTTAAAAACGCAACAATATCCTCTAAACAATTTAGATATGTAGCCCGAATACGTTTCTGTAATTGCTCTAGTAACTGGGGAGACAAGTCATGAATAGACGAATAAGCTACATCCCAGAATTTCCCATCAAAAAAGAGTGGTGTATACTTTTGAAATACTTTCAAAATGGTTAGTTCATCAACGAACAAAAGGTATTTGCCTGTTTGCGACATCTCACCAAGCTTACTAATATCCTCTCCCTGCACCAGCATATTTTCTATCATCTGTTTTTTCTCTTCATCGTGCAAATTTTCAAAAACGTCCTGTACCTGTTCACCAAGCAAGCCGGAAAGTCTTTGTCTTACAATATCTAGAAAGGCTACAGCATCTTCCCTTACATGTTCCGGGACATCTTCTAGTTTTTCTGCCCACCTGCTATTTAGGATATTCCACTCAAGATTGGCGAGGCTATGCCTTTCGTTACCTGATAATCTACGGTTAAAATCATAAATATATAAAGCAATTTCTGCCGCAATCATTTGCTCCGGTTTTACACCGAAATTTTTAAACAACCTGTGGGCCTTATCAATAAATATATTTCTATATTTTGACCCCTAAATGATATTAGAGGAAGAGGGTTACTTTGGTCTAAGTTGTGACGTATCGGACCTTCAGTTACGTAAACATCAACATCAATTGCAGCGCTATGGGTCCCGTCAGCTAGTAAGACGGAACAACCCGGGATTGACAAATCGTCCGACTTGTGTGCGTGCCCAAGCAGGTAGTCACGTGATAAAGTATTTACTGTACCACGCAATTGACCACAACTTTCACAACTATCCCGTGAAGCTGAATTGCGTGTTTTACAAACCTGGCAAGTCCAGGGTTCCTGTATTTCCGCAATTTGAGATATTCCACAATACGGGCAGGATTGTGCTGATCGTGGGATAGTTTTAGTGCATTCCGGGTTAATACAACTCTTTCCAATAAGAACGTGTCCACAAATGGCACATATCTCATGTCCTTGTAAATTCTGTGCATTACATTCTGGACATTCTACAAGTTCCTCTGCTGGTGGACTGTCAGCCTGTTCAACTAATTTCCACCATTCTGTATCATCATAATATCCCGGTTCCTTTTGTCTGAACTTTTCGTAATATTCCCTTTCTACGTTACGGCTAATCCGTTCAGGTTTTCCCTTTTCCGGATCCCAATATCCCATATATAAATCCGTTCTTCCTGGAGTACGGACCCGCCTATAACCCTGATAAAGTTTAAAAATAGGGCTATTATTTTGATCTGCACCAGGTTGATTAGGCTGTAGAGAACTATCACCGCGTAGAAACGTCATAGCTCTTTGCCATTCTGGACTGCTACGTTGAAAATCTTGTTTTAAAAAGTCAACGGGTACATGGTTTAAATGTACTTCACCTACTATTCGACCATATTGCTGGTCAATTGGATAATCCTTAATTACTTTTTTAAATTCATCAACATACTCAAAAAAAGCTGCTTTTTCACCAATACGAATAGCTCTACCATTCCGGATCAAATCAATACCAAACTCAGTATCATGATCAAAACGCTGTATACCAACCCATCCGCGTATCCTCTCCTCTATAGTCCGCAAACTACCTGAACCACAAGCAGGACAATTACCCTGTCCTTGCGGAACAAGGGCTGTGCAAGAACCACAACGTTTTTGAGTTCCAATAACTTCGTCAAATCGGAACACCGCTGGGATCTGCCCATGATTTCTTCTTTCGACATACCTAGAATCATCCCATATGCAATGTTCATATGGTTCGCAGTGTTCCCCATTGATCACAATTCTGATGTTCCGGTTTTTTAACACAGTGGCATACCGCCTACCAATTTCCCTTCGTACTACAGGCATACCGTACTGTACTAGTTTCTTTACAAAATCGCTATTTGCATTTCCTTCCGGCCACCAACCAGAAATTTCGACTTCTGTACCTTGTTCAAAACCCTGAGGTTTTTCTCTCCTTACAAATGGAACACTATAACTACCTCTCCTTTGTATTTCCTCAAGATCGACAATCACTTCTATAGCTGTTTCCTCATCCCGTCGCGCAGTAAAGAATTTTGTTCTTCTTCCCATTTTTCCTGTTGAAATATTAAAACCCATACCAAAAAGGCCGAGACTATCATAAGGATTGTTACCTGAAAAACCTGCCTTAATAGCTTTTTCAGCCATATCACGGGTTAATCCTATCCCGTTGTCTCTAACTCTTATAATACCGGCACCCCTAGTTATTTCTGCCATGCGAGGCAAATCAATTGTAATTATCGGATGTTCTACTGGTGTACCCTGTAGCTCAGCAGCTTGAAACGAGTCAATGGCATTATCAATTAGCTCACAAAGAGCGTCCAGTGGTTGCATAGGTGTGTGAGTAAGTGCAATAAGGACTTTGGGGTCTGGCGTGAGATCAAAAGTTTCCATTAAAATTACCTCCAATCACTTTGATAAACGAACTTGCTACTGCACGAGCAAGTTTTACTGGCACTCCATTTCCAATAGTCTTAAACTTATCTGTAAGTGGCATTTCTGGGGGCAATGCGTAATTATCTGGAACAGTTTGAATCCTGAGGGCCTCTCTCACAGTAAGTCTACGAGGGAACACTGGGTGAAGATGAACTTCATTATTCCCATATGCTGCGGTCGGACTATACCTCCACCTATGTAACCGTTTGAAGCTTTTCCGCGTCACGTCTCCTTCTGGAATGCAATGAAATTTTTCGCTCTTCGGTTTGAATCCCTCAAGCCCATTAGGTAAACTAGAAATCTCATCTAAATTGCATATCAAGGGCCCAACCATTAACTCTTCTGGAATTCCTACTGGTTTTTCAGGATTACCACCAAATGGTGATTGTTCTGGCCAGTTGTACCTAGTTTTTGCTCCAGGATAGTAAGCTTCAGGCCATGGAAACCAGTCTTTTGAAAGATCATGAGATTCTATCCCAAAATTTCTTTTAAGCCATTTTTTATGAAATCCAACTAAAAACACACGTTCTCTATCTTGTGGTACACCATACTCAAGAGCGTTTAACACTTTGTAATCAATAACGTAGTATTTTTGCAATTCAGCTTTGAGAAAGTCAAAAAATAGTCCATGCTTAGCTGTTCGTAACAACCCAGGTACATTTTCGAATAGAAAAAATGCAGGTTGCAACTCAACAATACGCATTACATAAACCTTCGATAATTTCCCATTTTCACCTTCTCTTCCACGATTTTTTCCTCCAACAGAAAAGTCAGGACATGGTGGCCCCCCGATTATTCCAAATGTTTCAGGAAGAGGTGTGTTATGAAAAGCCTCTTTGGCTATCTGGTTAGGTCCAACAGTTACAATTGATGAAGTATTATAAATTCTATGATTAGAACCATTAATATTTAGGCAGCTCATGCCGTATTCATAACCTCGAACAAACCAAGGATAGTATTCATTAGACCATATAATATCAAAGCCGGCTTGCATAAAACCTATGTCCAGAAAGCCGGCACCAGTAAAGAATGAAAGAAGGGGTATTCCACTACTGTTTGGGAATTTACTATTAATACTTTCTGGCATCAAATTAGCTACACTTCCTATACTCATCAAATTCATACTCCTTCAAATATCCTTAACAACAAATGAAACTTTTCGTAAAACTTATACATGTATAAACAAAAGCGACCTATTAAAGCTTCTTACTTCTTACATTTTTTAATTCTTGCATCATTAGGTTTCCTTGCATCCCTGGGAATCGCCCACATATTGCCAAGCCGCATTGCCCCTTGAATCCTCCCCTGCGTACAAAGTACCTGCACGCGGCGGACAGTGATATTCCATTTTTGGGCAGCTTCTTTTGCGGTCATATACTCCATTATTTCACACCTCTAAAGTGTATAATTACCCAAAAATATTATATTCGTAAATGCGAATAATTTCAAGGAGAGTTACTATTCTCCATCATAATCTTTACATCCATCCTGTCTCCTCAACCCCTATGAAAAAAGGCCGTTATCTATTCTGTCAACTCAACCCTACCAGTTTTTGAGTTCTAATTTTACCTCAAAAATAATCGTCGATTTGTTCCCACATACGCATTTTTCCCCTTTCTCTCGAGTAGATAAGTTGAATGCAAACGCGAAAAGCCAGTAAAATCAAAGGTTAAGGCTTCGATAGAGTAGGACAGTGGGGTTACCACCATCCCCTCATCAAACCGTACGTGCGGTTTTCCCGCATACGACTTTCCGATATTCTTCTTCCTTCAGCATTCAGCCGCAAATACTTGCCAGTCCTGCCTGCAAGGTCAATTCTCTGATCTTTGCCGCATTACCAGGCCTGTAGTTGCGTTGTTTCTTCCGATTATACCACCGGGTAAATTTAGAGTTTATATACTTCTCTATCTTCCATAACCATGGTCTGGCAAACCGTCTGGCATAATAATTTCTCATGCCGATAATTTTAGGATTGAGCAGCTTCACCATTTCCTCCACACTCAACAGCAGTTTGATTGGACTTGCAAACACCTCTTTGATGTTGGCTCTCATTTTCTTCATAGCCTTTTTGGACGGTACTTGCTGTAATGTCCAATACCACTTCCAGCTTTTGCTTCTGAACCGCTGAAATCTATTGTTGAAGCCAAGAAAATCAAAGCTGTCTTTACCGAAATACATATCAACAAGCCTTGTTTTCTCACCGTGCAATGTCAATTCCAGCTTATCCATAATCCGTTTTACCACTTTCAGGGCTTCTTCTGCCTGCGCTTTCCGCTTGCACAATATCACAAAATCATCTGCGTATCGTACTAGCTCGCCCAGATGCCCGAACCTCTTATTCCAACATATATCAAAATAATTCAGATATATGTTGGATAACAGTGGAGAAATAACTCCGCCTTGTGGTGCTCCAAGTGTACTTTCGCTATATTGACCGTTCTCCAGCACTCCTGCCTTCAGCCAGCCTTTTATCAGCTTCAGCACTCTGCGGTCAGTTATTCTCTGTTTGACCAGCAAAAGTAGTTTATCATGGTTGATGCTCCCAAAATAATCTCTTATATCGGCATCTATTACCCATAATGCCCCGCCTTTGTCAGCCACTTCGAATATCCTGTCCATTGCCTGTTTAGCACTTCGTTTTGGCCGGAATCCATATGAACAAGGTTGAAAATCCGCTTCAAATACCGGCTCAATTACTATCTTTGCCGCCATCTGCACAATTCTGTCCTTGATTGTAGGTATTCCTAATGCTCTTTTTCTGCCATCTGGTTTTGGAATATAGGTTCGTCTGACAGGCTTACACCGATATTTCTCCGTCCGTAATTCTTCCGCAATCTCACACAGCAATTTATACTCGCCGTACGCTTTCACATCAATAATGCTGACTTTATCGACTCCGCCTGCTCCACCATTCTGTTTTACCCGTTTCCATGCTTCTTCCAAGATATCCTTTCGATATATCTTGTCATAAATCGCATAGAATTTTCTCTTTCGGTCTGCTTTGGCTGCAAGGTATAGTCTGTTTTGGAAGTCTCGTACTTTTTCTATGGGTGTTAATAGCTTTATTGGCAATCACCGGCACCTACCTCCTTTACAGACTTGAATAAAGTTGTGCCCCTTTCCTATGTACAGTTTTGTTGTCTGTACAATCTTCGGTACTATGGGCACTTCTGACTGCCTCTTTGCAGGATTGCAACTTCGCTTTCGCTTATATGCTTCCTCTTTACAGTTCTCCTGTGCAAAGTAGGCTCTCTCCAGTTCCGACAAATACTTTCCTGACGTGTCGCTACCTCTACACCGCAGGGTTCTTAGGTATTGCATTTAGGGTTCTTCATACCGTCTGCTGTCTTCGCCGTTGATGTCTCAGCTCGACTCCCTGTTGTTCCCTTTCGGGAATGTCAATAACGGTGCGGCAGTATTCACTTCATGTTACGACCCGCCAGTTTGTCTGCTCTTTTCAGAACATTCCGTAACGCTTCAACGCACAAATTACTTCACGCGCTGGTTACTGACTAAGTGGCTGCCCTACCTTTACCACTACAGGACTTTCACCTGTTAGCATCTGCCAGCTTCGCTGGACGCACACATCAATACTACGCACTCCACATGGGCGGTCTGCGGGAACATGTCCACCGGCTGGGCTTCCACGAAGCGGTAGCCGTATTGGGTCAGGATTTTGATATCCCGGGCCAGGGTGGCCGGGTCGCAGGAGACGTACACGATGCGCCGCGGCCCGGCCTCCGCCACGGCGGCCAGTAAAGCCGGATCACAGCCCGCCCGTGGCGGGTCCAGGATGACCACGTCAGCCTGGACACCCTGGCCCACCAGCTCCGGCAGTACTTCTTCCGCCTTCCCGCATACATATTCGGCATTTACAATGCCGTTGATCGTCGCATTTCGATTCGCGTCAAGCACAGCAGCCTTTACGGATTCGACACCGATGACGCGCTTCGCATTTCGCGCAAGGAATAACCCAATGGTACCCACTCCGCAATAAACGTCAAATACGTTTTCCTCACCGGGACGGTGTCAAGTTGTTGTGGAGTTTTTGCTTGACAACTCTCCCGATGTTATGCAACCAAACCCCGTTGCCGACCATAAGACCGGATCAGGATCTGTGTTGCAGTATTGACTGCCGGATTGTATTGTTCTTTTTCGAATATACTCCAGTCCCAACAACCATGAATTGCATTTTGTAGCCGTTTTTCCCCATACTCCTTTAGAATGCTCCTGTTTTTTTCGTCTTCAGGTCGTCTGAAATCCTTTCCTGAAACGCTGCAACCGTTTCTTGTGTAGACTCTAAGTTCTGCCATCTTGTTTAGACCGGCTTCGCTCCAACCCATAGGATTTCTGCTTAATCTCTCCGAATACACATGACTTACTAAACCTTCTGTGCAGCTACCTATGATATCTTTTGTATATCTTCGCACAATTCCGTCCCAATTGTTTACAACATAACGGAGGAAGTTTCGAACCCGCTTCTCTTGCTTTGGTCCCTTGCAAAGAGACAGCATTTCTCGAATGAGGCTTGTCACTTTTTCCAGGCTCTTCTCTTGAACCGCCTGCCTTATACGGTGTCGGTAATTTTGTTTCGGAAAGGCCGCTGTCGCTTGTTTTAAGTGCTTCTCAAAGTGAAATCCATCCATAACATAGTGACAGTCGGCAAGCTCCTCCATTCCTTGCTTGATCCATGGAGCCCCATCACCATGAAGATAGATTCTCTCGATTTGATTTTCTTCATAAGCTTGTGAGATGTACCCGCCTACCGTTTCCCACGCCTCTTTTGTTTGATGAATGGTGGAGGTAAAGTGTACCGGATTCATCAGGACATTTCGCCCTTTATGGACGGCTTGAATTCCTTCACTTAGCGTAATCAATGGAACCATGCGGTTTTTACCTTCCTGTAGATGAACGTGGTCTTCATCGGCAAAAATATGTAGTTCCGATGCGACTCGCTTTTCTTTAGGGGCTGCCTTTTCCAGTTTTCCCACTGCTCTCAACTTATTCTTTACCGTCTGGCGGCTCACTTCACCGTTGGTTACTATCTTCGTACTCTTTTCATAGGAAACCTCTGCCGATTGTTCCACCAAGCGGGCGCTCACATTGGCACTCACTCGTTCATAGGCGTATATACCAATTATGAAATCCAACGGATATACATAGGCACCTTTTGCGTAATAGTAGTCTCGTTCTATGTCGATTCGACCTACCTCCGTCAGAAGACTCCTTTGCCGGTCTTTTTCTTTTAGAACAAGCCCCTGCTCTTTTCGAAATGCCTTGTCCGCTCTAAGTTCTTCATTCAATTGCTTCACGATTCCCGATATCAGGGCTCGAACGCTTTCTTTGCAAAGACCCAGGGCATCAGATGCAAACTGATCTATATTGGATATGCCTCCTTCTTCAATCCGTTTGCAAATATTTCTTCCCAATTCCGCAATGATTTGTTGTACAATAGTTTCCACAGAGATCTTCCCTCCTTGTTTGTGTTTTATTGCTGAAACTATTTTAACACAGGAGAGTTGATCTCTGTTTCTTTCCTTAAAACTCCACAACTATTTTACACTATCCCTCACCGGTCAATGCAGCATATTCAATTACCTTTTTATATAACTTTTCCGTTTGAGCCGGATTTACCTGATAAAAAGACAAGGGCGAAATTTCAAAATCCATCCCCACTAAATGATCCTTAATGGTAGGCTTGCCCGCCAGAACAATATTCTCCCTGCCCAGTTTGGACCCGCCCTTTTGCTTGTTTACGTTCAAGATCAGACTCTTGAAGATATAATCTCGGCCCTTCGGATCCTTCACCGCCACCGGATTTTCCAAAGAATCCAGAATCAAATCAATAAGCAGTTCCACTTCAGGAATTTTCCGTTCCGTTGCGACCAGGATCACCATGATCTCTCCGGTGCCGAAAGCGGTTTTTACAACAAGATGCCGGAGAACCCCTGTGGCCGTCTTTTCATCGTAAATAGGGATTTTCGTCTCTTTCACGTATTCCCTTAAGGCCCTCGCAATCCGATCCGCCGGCTCAACCTGGAGCATGCAGCTTTCGCAATCTATGATTTCATGGCTCATCCTTTTGTTAAATCCCAAATTGCAGCCCCGCTGCTTCTTTTCCGGACCGCTTATCCTTCCAAAGGTATACTGAACATTGTTCCTATAGTACCAGGGATCCTCCATCCCCATCACATCCGCGACCTTGGGATCAACCACGCCACCGATTCGCGTAAGTCGGTCTACAACCCATTTCTTTTTCAGCATAAGCTGTCCCTCATAATGCATAGATTGCAGATCGCATCCGCCGCATTCACTCGCATAGGAACAGGACGGTTCCCTGCGAAGGGAGGAAGGTTCAGTAATTTCCAGAATCTTTCCTTTTGCGAAGTTCTTCTTGGTCTGGGTTATCTCAGCCATAACTCTGTCGCCGGGAATAGCTCCCGGAATAAAAACGGCCATACCATCTGCCCTTCCGATCCCCTCTCCGTTATTGCCAAGATCCATTATTTCAATTTCGTATTGTTCACCCTTGTTCAACATCCCGACTCCCCGTCCTCTTTTATTTTCTTAAGCTTTGTTTAGAGTTTCGCGATCGCCTTCCCGAAATCTACGGCTTCCTTTTGTGCGTCTGCACCAGGGTTCCATTGGTTTCTATAACCTTCTAAAGCAACTTCGAAGCCGGCATTTACCATTAACTCATTGATTACTTTTACGCATTCTCCGCTCCAGCCGTAACATCCAAACGCGGCAGCTTTTTTACCTTTGAACTTAAGCCCTTTCATTAGATGAATAAAGCCCGCTATCGAATGCAATATGCTGTTTGAGATTGTCGGCGAGCCGATAACCACGGTTTTCGATTTAAATACTTCTGTAATCAGGTCGTTATCATCACACTTGGCAATATTATAAACTTTAACAGTCACGTCCTTGTCAGCCTGCAGGATACCCTCAGCTATCTTCTCAGCGAGCAATTTCGTTCCGTTCCACATTGTATCATAGATGATGGTAACCTGGTTTTCCTGATAGTCGTTGGACCATTGCGCATATTTTTCTACAATCTGCATGGGATTGTCCCGCCAAATGACCCCATGACTCGTTGCAATCATCTCAATTGGAAGATTCAGCGCAGTAATTTCATCCAGCTTTTTCCTTAGCATAGGGTTGAACGGGTTCAATATATTTGCAAAATATTTAATGGACTCATTGTATAGGTCACATTGGTCCACCAGATCGTTAAAGAGTTGTTCGGTAGCTAAATGTTGACCGAATGCATCGTTGCTAAAAAGTATATTGTCTTGAGTCATATAGGTTGCCATGCTGTCGGGCCAATGCAGCATGGGCATTTCTACAAAGATAAGCTCTTTTCCGTTGCCGATAGGGATTTTGTCTCCCGTCTTAACGACTTGAAAATTCCAATCCTGATGATACTGGCCTTTTAAGGATTTTACTGCATTAGCCGTACAGTAAATAGGCTTGTCCGGGATATGTTTCATCAGGGCGGGCAGAGCTCCGCTGTGGTCTACTTCTCCATGATTAATAATGATGAAATCAATTTTATTTAAATCGATTTCCTTAGCCAAATTACCTACAAATTCATCTGCAAAGGGAGCCCAAACCGTATCAATCAAGACCGTCTTTTCTTCTTGGATCAGATAAGAATTATATGTGGACCCTTTGTGCGTGGAATAATCGTTGCCATGAAATTTTCGAAGCTCCCAATCTACCTTTCCAACCCAGTATACATTATTTCTTACGTGCTTTTTCATTAGGTTCACTCTCCTTAATCAGTATTTTGCTTTTTTGACACCGGAGATGCTTGCAGAAGTGAACGCATACGTCATTGGAAGCAAGAAAAAGGATGACGACGAAGATCCGATGAATGGCTCAGATTCAAGCGACGGAGGTGGAGACAGTGAATCAGAAGAAGGAAAAAACAAAGGGACACTAATTCTCGACGCAACCTGCGCCCCGGCTGACATCAAGTATCCAACAGACGTGGCACTCCTCAATACGGCACGTGAAAAGCTGGAGAGAATGATAACAGAGCTTCACGGGCAGACCAGTCAGAAAAAGAAGCCCAGGACATACAAGAGAATTGCCAGAAAGGATTATCTCAGATTTGCGCGGAACAGGAAGCCAACCATCAAGACGATTCGAAAAGCAATACGGCAGCAGCTAGGCTACGTAAGACGGGATCTTGCCATCATAGAAACACTACTTCAGAGTGGTCTGAATTTGACTGAGAAGAGCAAGGAGACCTTGCGGATCGTCAGAACGCTGTACTCGCAGCAGGAAGAGATGTATCGGGAGAAGAAGCATCAGGTCGATGACAGGATTGTCAGTATTCATCAGCCTTGGGTGAGACCGATTGTTAGAGGGAAAACCAATGCACCGACAGAGTTCGGAGCAAAGATTGCAATCAGCATGGTAGATGGTTATGCCTCTGTGGAAAGATTGGACTGGAACGCTTTTAACGAGACTTCCACCCTGCAGGAAAGCGTAGAACGCTACCGGGAGGAGCGAGGGTACTATCCCGAGCGGATCCTTGCGGACAAGATCTATCGAACGAGGGAAAACCTCTCATTCTGCAGCAAGCATGGCATCCGAATGAACGGACCAAAGCTGGGGAGACCGCCGAAGGACAAGAAGGCCTACAGGTTGCAATGTCTTCTGGAGAAATCAGAAGCAGGAGAGCGAAATGCCGTGGAAGGCAAGTTTGGGGAAGGGAAACGGGCCTATGGCCTGAACAGGATCTTCACCAGGAGACAGGATACAAGCGAGACCAGCATCCATCTGGTATTTCTTGTAACTATAACATATAACGCGCGCCCTGGCTTGTTTACCTAATAATTTGTGGATAAAGATGTAAAAAAAACAAGAGCCCCATTCTCCTATACAGCAAGGCTCCTGTTGCACGCTCTTAAACATGCTTGATTATTACTGATAATTGTTTTTCCTGGCAATGGCCTCTTCTCGGATTTCTTCCCTCATTCCTTTCAAAGCATCTCTTCTTCTTTCGTTTTTCTCTATGAGATCTTGTTTCGTCTTTTCATCATCTGTGATTTGTATCATGTCTTCTGCTCTTTTCATGTTTTGGATGGTTTTCCCAATGTTGTATTCGATTCGTTCCACATTATCCCGCCTGTCATCGGGATTAGGTCTTGTATTATTTCCCATGTCTCTTCCTCCCACATGATTAAATATTGCGCCGCCGCAATGATTTCTAATCCTATTTTGCAACCTGAGGATAAAAATATTCACTTATAAAAGCGGCATTTGCAAAAAGTGTCTGGTACCAAACATGCAAAAAGTATCCGGCACCAAACTTGTAAAGAGTGTCAAACACTAAATGCAACTTCTTTGCAAGGGGCAACGTTTTTTTAGATTTTAAAAAAGTATCGCTGCTCTAATTCGAAATAAGCAACGGTGAACTGGAATTGAAGCCATTTGCCGCTGCTTTTGGGCCTGCAAAAAATTGAAAAGCAACGATAAAGTGTATAACGTTAATGTTAACGATGCTTTTTCTGAAAAAAGGCAGCGACATATTTACACAGAGAAAAGATATCGCTGCTCATGTAAGAAAAGAGCAACGAATTTGTTGCCTCGGCTAAAAGTATCGTTGACTCTGTCAATAAAAAGCAGCGATGATTTGATTGCGGTTAAAGATATCGTTGACTTCATCCTTTGTTTATAACAAATTTATAACAAAACTTTCGCCATATCAGATGCGGGCATCGGCCGGTAATAATAAAAACCTTGAACCTCATCGCACATCCTGCTTTTCAGAAAATCACGCTGCAGTTTGTTTTCAACGCCCTCTGCGACAATCTTTAGGTCCAGATTCTTTGCAAGGTTCAGAATAACTATCGTGATCGCCTGATCCTTCTGACTCTTCTCAATGCCCCTCACAAATTGAATATCCATTTTCAGGCTGTCAATGGGAAGCATCTTCAGCCGGTTCAAGGAAGAGTATTCCGTTCCGAAATCGTCTATCGAGATACTGATGCCCAAACTCTTCAGATCATTTAAAACGCTTATGATATAATCGGGCTCTTTCATCATGGCGCTTTCCGTAATTTCCAGTTCGACCAAACTTGGATTGATCCCTGTTTTAGTCAATATCTGGGCCACCTGAGCCACGAAATTGGGATTACGCAGCTGAATTGCCGACAGGTTAACAGCAATGCGAAGATCGCCAAGCCCCATAGCCTTCCATGACATAGTCTGTCTGCAGGCAGTTTCGAGCACCCAATTTCCGATTTGGTTGATCAGTCCCGACTGCTCAGCCAACGGGATAAAATCGCTTGGAGGAACCATCCCATAATCCGGGTGCATCCAGCGAAGAAGCGCTTCTGATCCTACGATCTTTTCCGTCTGTAAATCGATCTTCGGTTGATAGTATACTTGAAACTGATTGAGCTCTAAGGCTCTGTACAAACTGTTAAAGAGATTCATCCGATACTGCATGTCCTCTTTGATGTAGTGAGAACAGAAAGCGTAACGGCCCTTTCCTTTCTCCTTTGCCGTGCACATGGCAATGTCCGCATGTCGAATAAGGGTCCCGGCATCCTCTCCGTCAAAGGGCCAGACCGCTATACCGGCGCATGCCGTAATAAATATTTCCTGCCCATTTAAAATTACCGGTTCCTTAAAGATACTCATGATCTCTTCGGTAATTCTTGAGATCCTATCCATATCGGGACCGCTTTCCAGCAGGATAAGAAACTCATCGCCGCCAAATCTCGCCACGTTATCCGTGCTGTTCAGCAGATTCATAATCTTTTGCCCAATGTCCTGAATGATCTCGTCGCCTCTCTCATACCCCACCGTATCATTAATGGACCTAAAGGAGTCCAGATCCAAATACATAACTCCTACGGTTGTATTCTCTCTGTTCGCAGAGCGTATGGCGCGATCTACCTGTTCATAAAAGTGCTGGCGGTTGGGCAAATTCGTCATCGTATCATAATAGGTCATAAAACAAATGTGTTTTTGAGACAGCAACTTTTCAATGGAATCAGAGACGATACGCGAAATGACCGGCAGCGCGGCAAACTCATATTCTGACCACCCCCGGCATTGAGCGGAGGCCTCAATATATAGAAAAGCTATTATCTTTTCTTCAATGTAGAGTGGAATAAACACCCAGGGATCTGACTTCTTTTTCTTAATGAGATCCTTCGATATGCGGTCTTTATAGAGCATGGAATCTGTCGAGCGGGAACGCTTTTCCAAATACTCTTCCCATCGCTCCATATATATACGCCGTTTATCCGAGAGTATGGCAGTACCGTTGGCGGAACGGTGCTCGGCTCCGAATAATTCGGCGTACTCCTTATCCGTGGCATGAATCAGAACCGTTTCGGCCACAAAAAAATCTGCTAATTGATTTAGCAAGTACTCAAAACTCTGTGCGATATTATCTTCGTCTTTAAGGGAAAACCCCGTTGCAATATCATCAATGAATGCCTGTGTCCTTGCTTCAGCCGCGTTTCTTCTGCATCTCTCAAGATAGATTCGATAAGCGAAGTATAAAATACCGGCAATGAAAACGAGATTTAACAAGGAAAGCAATAGATAAATAGCACAAAAATTCACGAGATGATCCATAATTCCCCCTAGTGTTGTCGTAGCCTTGTAAATTGCATGTACTATCTGCCGGCATAAAAATAAAGCTTACGCCTTGCTAAAAATGATTACATCATTTCGTATGTACATTTTTCTTTTTGCACTAAATATGTATATCGTAAATTATACTTGAAACTTTACCTCCAATCCACATATTTTTTATATAATTATTTTGATTGTTTGAGTTTTTCCACAAATTGTTAAAACTTTGCTAAAGTCTATAGATTTCCCCCGTAGACGTACCGAAGAGACTCCTGAGCGATTTCCGCCAACTTTATTATGACAGAAACCGGTGTGGGCCCCCTGTCGGACATTTTGTAAGCGGGAAAAAATCGGGAGATATGCAACGGAATCGCGGGACTTATCGAGGCTAGCCATGAAGAAAGCTCCCGCATCTCCTCTTCGCTGTCGTTTTCCCCGGGAATGATCAGTGTCGTTACCTCCACATGGCTTTTCGCAGCCGCAAGGCGAATGGTATTTTTCACAACCTCCAGATCCCCGCCGATGGCTTTGTAAAACGCAGGAGAGAAGCTCTTAAGATCAATATTGAAAGCATGAACCAACGGCAAAATCTCCAACAGAGGCTCTTCGTTGATATAGCCGTTGGTCACCACCACGTTGGAAAGGCCCTTTTTTTCTGCCAGCTCTGCGCAATCCCGGACGAACTCATAGCCGATCAAGGGCTCGTTATAGGTATAAGCGATACCGATATTTCCATCGGGCATGAGTTGCAGGGCTTTTTCCACCAGTTGCTGCGGTGTGACCTCCAGGCATCTTACCGGGTTTTTCTCCATGGAAATGCAATAATTTTGGCAAAAAGAGCAGCGAAGATTACAACCGTAGCTGCCCACGGACAAAATCCAACTGCCCGGCTTAAAGCGCCTTAAAGGCTTTTTTTCGATGGGATCAAGGGCAATGGATGTGACCTTGCCGTAGTTGTCGGCAACGATCTTTCCGTTGCGATTTGCCCGTCCGCCGCAGAATCCCAGGCGGCCTTCCCGAATCAGGCAACCCCTGGGGCAGACGGTGCACAACACGCCTTCCTTCATTTATGCCGCACCACCTCAAAACGCTCCATCTTATAATCCTCATAGGGAGAAATACCCGCTTTTTTCAGTGCAATCTCTACCTGCTGCTCGGGGGTCCTCACTCCTTCCAGGTTGGGAAGAAGCAGTCCGCGTCTGCCGCCCTTGCTGACGATGACACCGTAACGGATCACATCCAGCTGATCAATGGAATCGATGGGCTCAGGATCGCCTAATACGTCCACGCTGTAAATCAATTCATCCAACTCATCCTCGGTTACCGGATCAAACCTGGGATCCCCCGTGCCCGCGCTGACGGCGTTGCGGATAATCTCGTCGGCTATGCATTCCTCCACCGGGCTGATGGTGCCGATGCAACCCCTCAAACGGCCATGCTTTTTAAGCGAAACGAAAACCCCCGCTTTCTGTTTTGTCAGCTCCTTTGGCAACCCGGGCGGCCGTTCGATGCATTTTCTGCCTCGTACGTAGGATTCAAGGGACAGGCGAGCCAGGCTGACATAGGCATCCTCCCGGGCGCGAATCTGTTCCCGCTCTTCCTTTTCTTCCTCTTCATACAACAGGTCTATGCGACGCAGTTCTTCCGTTCCTGCGGGGTGAAAAGCCGCAACGGCATACCCGACCCCGAAAGGACCTTCATAGGACAAGAGTTCCGAATCCACAGCCATCCCGTCCAATGCTCCCGCCATGATGATAAAGCTTCGAAGCCCGCACTCTCCGGCGGCTTCCGTGAAACCTTCTTCGAACTTAAGAAATGCTAAAAAGTCACCCACAGCCATAGCCTGTGTAACCTGCTCGTCAAAGATAGGCCCTTCTTCCGCATAGTCGTAAGGTCCTTCATCCTTCAATCGGTGTGAGAGATCCCCGCTGGCCACGATGACCGTTCTGCGATCCGTCTCTTTTACCGCTTTTTGGATGCATTTGCCGAAACGATAATGCTCAAGAGGGGTGAGTCCGGAAATGGAAATGCGAACGACTTTGTAATCATCCAGGTATTGATCAATAAAATAAAGCGGAACCATCACGCCGTGATCCAGCTTTTTTTCACGCTCTCCAAGGGTTCCGGCGGCCAGCCCTTCACGGCCGGCAAACTCTTCGATCCGGCTTACCAGTTCACTGTCGTAACCCACTTGGATGCGGGTCTTCTCGGCGCCGAATCTTCTCAGATCCCCGGAAGCGCCCGGTCCGGGCGAAATATGAATGTAGTCCTGATACATGATGGAGTGGGGTGTGATCACCACCACGGTCTCCGGCTTTAATTCCCCTATTTCCTTTGCAACGCGATGGTAGGCATCAACGGTGTTTTGAATTTCCCGCTCCTGGCCTCTTCCCACCTCCGGCACGATCAGCGGCGGGTGGGGAACGATATATGCGGCCACGATGGACATATTCACGTCCTCCTTTCTTCCGTATCATCGGAACCTTTCCGCAATCTCCTCTATCTTTCGAAACCTGTGGCTCACGCCGGACTTTTTTAATGGCGGGTCGAGCATCTGCCCCAGCTCGGTGAGGGAACTATCGGGGTTTTCCAATCGAAGCACAGCAATTTCCCGCAATTTTTCCGGCAAACAGGCAAGGCCTCCCTTTGATTCGATAAGTCGAATTGTCTCAATCTGCCGGGAAGCGCTGTTGATGGTCTTATCCAGATTGGCGCTCTCGCAGTTTACGATGCGGTTTGTCTTGTTGCGAAGTTCTTTGACAATCCGCACGTTTTCAAACTCCATCACGTGTTTGTTTGCTCCAAGCAGCGCGAGAAAATCGCTGATTTGTTCGCTCTCCTTGAGATATACCACGTAGTTGTTCTTTCTCGTAGTCACCTTGGACCGAAGGCCAAAGCTGTTGATCAGCCGTTTCAAATCATTGGCCAGAGTGGAACTGTTGCATACGATCTCCATATGATAACCTTTTTCCGGATGGCTGATGGTGCCGGCTCCGAGAAACGTCCCCCGCAAATATGCTCGTTTGCAACACCTGCTTTTAATGAGGTCCGTAGAAATGTCATCGGGGAAGTAGTTGCAGCCTTCCCTTACCCGAAGTATGCCGGTCTCTCTGAGTATCTGCTCCGCATTGTTTTCCGCATCGATGGTTAACTCGTAAAGGTAACCTTTTTTCAGCAGATTGCTCTGGCCGATCTTGAGGTTGGCGCTGACGCCAAAATACCTTTTGATCCGCTTCAGGAATGCCCTGGCAATTGCCGGATTTTCCGTTACGATCTTAAGATCCAGTTTGCCGCCTCCGGACAGTTTTACAGAGCCGCACATGCGAATAAAGCCGGCGATCTCCGCCAGCGTACAACATTTTTTCCGTTCTTCCGATCGTGCGATCTCGTTTTTCACTTCTGCTGAAAAGGACATTCAATCCCTCCTGTAGAGATAAAAAAGGGACCTGGGAGATGGCAAATCGCTGTAACCGCAGGTCCCTAAAAGGCTATTTTATTTGGCGTATTTGCCTAGGCTTAATATCTTTCTGGCTTCTTCAGGTGTTGCGATCTCTCTGCCGAAGAATTTGGCCAGCTGGACTACTTTATCCACCATCTCGCCGTTGCTCTTTGCCAGTACGCCTTTCGACAGATAGAGGCTATCCTCGAAACCTACCCTGACATGGCCGCCCATGATGATGGCTCCCGCGGCAATATCGAAATTGTATCTGCCGATTCCGCAGGCCGTCCATGTGGATCCGGGAGGAATGCTGCCAACCATGAAAGCCAAATCTCTCAGGGTTGCGCTCATCTGTACGCCGAGTACAAAGTCGAAATGGAGAGGATGTACGAGAAGTCCCTTGCGGTCCAATCTCAACGCAATATCTATCATGCCCTTATCGAAGACTTCTATTTCAGGCTTGATACCTTTTTCTTTCATTATTTTTGCGAAGTTTATGATGGTATTCTCCGTATTGACGAAAATCTCATCGCCGCCGAAGTTCAGGGTACCGCAATCGAGGGTGGCCATCTCCGGAGTCGGAACTACGTCTGTGGATGCCAAACGCTCAAGGTCCGTCATTCCCACTGCGCCTCCCGTTGAGGGCTGAATAATGATGTCGGGACAAACTGCCTTGATCCCATCTATTGCTTCCTGGAACCTGGCCGTATCCTGAGTGGGGGTACCGTCGTCCCAGCGTACGTGAAGGTGAATTATGGATGCACCGGCATCGTAGGCGGATTTCGCTTCCCTTACGATCTCCTCAATAGTATAAGGTACCGCCGGATTTTGCTCCTTGGTGACTTCTGCGCCGCAGATGCATGCAGTGATAATTAATTTTTCCATCTTATCTGACTCCTTTTCTTTTCAGTAATAACGGTTCATATTCATTATAACGTATAAAAGGAAAATTTTCGACTATGGAAAATTTTCTTTGCGGGCAAGGGAAATCTCCACCTTGAGGGATCCTCCGCCTTGCCATAGATGTCCTATTTATAAGTCTCTGTGAATGGTCAATACCCTCCTCCCCGCTTGCCGGAACATCTCCGTAAACACATTGGCCATTGTAACGGAGCGATGCTGTCCGCCCGTACACCCAAAAGCCACTACCAATTGCGCTTTTCCCTCTTTTATATAAAACGGGATTAATTCGTCGATTAGAGTGTAGACCTTTTCGACAAAGCCCTGTGCCTGGGGGGTCTTCATGACGTAGTCCCGGACCTTCTGGCTGTTGCCCGTAAGATTCCGCAAGCTGGGCAGATAATATGGATTCGGTATGAATCGCAGGTCAAAGACCATGTCCGCATCCAAAGGAATCCCGTGTTTATAACCAAAGGACTGAATAGTGATGGTAAATCCGGTAGCCTCCTCAGAGGAAAGCAGGTTTCGCAACTCCTCATGGAGCTGGGCCACCTTCATGTTTGAAGTATCTACAATGTAGTCCGCTTCTTTGCGGATATCCGTCAGTTTTTCTCTTTCTCTTGCGATTCCGTCAGGTATGCTTCCGTCCAATGCCAACGGGTGAACGCGGCGGGTTTCCTTATACCTGCGAATCAGCACTTCATCCGACGCTTCCAGAAAGAGCACTTTGAAATTCATTCCGGCCTTTTTCAGATCCTTAAGACCTTTTTTCAGGTCGTCGAAAAACTCGCCACCTCGGATATCGATACCAAAGGCTACCTTTTCTATCTTCTTGTCTTGAGCTACCAACTTGATAAAATTCTTTATCAGTACAGGAGGCAGGTTGTCAATACAATAGTAGCCAAGGTCTTCCAGGCAGTTCATGGCCTGGCTCTTGCCGGATCCCGATAAACCGGTAACGACAATGAACTCCATACTACACCTCCTCTATGTTATCGATACGGGCAGGGTCCACACCCGCTTCAAGGGCTCTCTTCAAGCCGGGTACGAAGGTTCCTACCCTATGCGGTGAATGGGCATCGCTGCTGATGATGAATCTTACATCCGTTTTGGCAAGTTTCTTAAGTTCCTCTGTGACCGGAGCATCGTGCCATGTGCTGATCTCCATCATAGCGCCCGTTTCTTCGCAAGCCTTGGCAATGGGCATTAGATCAAAGGGGCCTTTGTCTCCCGGATGGGTCAAAACCTTGATCCGATTCTCATACAACGCCTTGATGACCAGCTCCGTATTGATTCTTTTCTGCGCGGAATCCACACCCTTTCCGAACCTGGCGGCAATCAAATTCCACAAATGCGTCTTGGCGGCAAGCAATGGCCGCTCGCCGAAAATACCGTAATGGTAACCGGCCAAAACGTAATCCAATTCTTTAATTTCCTTTTCGGAAACGTCCAATTTCCCGGAAGGGTTAATAATGTTTGCTTCCACTCCCAGAAGAATTTGGATGTCAGGGTAAAGAGGCTGAAGGCGCCGTATTTCTTCACGCATCACTGGCAGGTCCTTCCTTTTAACCCCGTAGGTCAGATGGCCCGGTCCGTGATCGGCAATTCCAATGGTCGACAAACCTTTTTTCAGCGCAGCTTTCACATTATCCTCAATTGACCCCTTGCCGTGTGAAAAGGTGGTGTGGGTATGAATATCATAAATCATCCGGTATTTCTTCGCATCGTCGTCATATTTACTCATAGGTGGATTCTCCGTCACTCTCCGATAGTCCGTACTTCTATTATCTTTCACTCTCCGATAATCCGTACTTCCGGCTCCAGACGAACTCCGGAATATTCATACACGCGCTGCTGCACTAACTCCATCAGAGCTATAATATCACCGGCGGTGGCTCCCCCCGTATTGATAATAAACCCTGCATGAAGCGGGGATACCATGGCTCCGCCTACCGAAACACCCTTTAGGCCGGCTTCTTGAATCAGAGTTCCCGCGAAATTTCCCGGAGGGCGCTTGAAAAAGCTGCCTGCGCTGGGGTAATCCAAAGGCTGTTTCTGCTTTCTCCTAGCGTTTAGATCGTTCATTTTTGAGGCAATCTGATTTTTATCTCCGGAAGCCAGTTTCAATACTACCGAGAGGATAATCCCTTGTTCTTCCATCAGCCTGCTTTTTCTGTAGCCGTACTCCATTTCATCGGCAGACAGGGTATAAATCTCGCCGCCGTCCATTGTAAGAAGCTTTACGGTCTCAACTACCTGGCGCATTTCGCCGTCATAAGCACCCGCATTCATAAATGCGGCGCCGCCTATGCTTCCCGGAATCCCCGAAGCAAATTCAAAACCCGTGAGGCTGTTCTCCATAGCAGCCTGAGCCACATTTTTCAGCAAGGCCCCCGCTTCCGCTTCCACTCTGTCGTCAGTAACTTTTATGTCGCTCAACGAGCTTCCGATTTTTACAATGACTCCCCCGTAGCCTCCGTCTTTTACCAGCAGATTGGTCCCGTTTCCCATTATGAAATATGGGGCTTTTTCTTCCGCAATGACACTCATGGTATATTGCAATTGAACGATGTTTTTGGGCAAGACCAAAAGCGCAGCTTTTCCTCCTGCCTTAAAAGAGGTGTATTCCTGCATGGGCGCGTCTTTCACCAGTTGCTCAGCCCCCATCTGCATCAATAATACCCTATAAATCCGGTCCGTATTCAAGCGATTGCCCCCGTTTCAATTTGAATATAGTTTGCATCCGGTTTGTAATACATTCATTGTATCTGACTTACCAAGCATTGTAAAGGTTCCGGAGACTTCGACAGTCTCAAAAAACTTTGCAGTTTCTACATTTTTCGTTAATACGGACGCAGGGACATGCGTGTATATTTATTAATTTTTGTTGAATAAATATAAAATTTCTATTGCAAAACTCTTTTGTAAGTGTTAAAATTCTCCCATAATCTTATATTTGAACAACAGAAACCGGTGATTATATATTCGATGCGCTGTATCTCTATAGCTGGCACCTAACACACAAACACCGGAGACTGCGTGATTGCAATATTGATTGGAGGAAATGAAATGGAAAAGGAAAAAGTAGTGCTTGCGTATTCGGGCGGTTTGGATACCTCCGTTATTATGGCCTGGTTAAAAGAAAATTACGACTATGATGTCATCGCCGTCTGCTGCAATGCCGGCCAGGATGACGATTTTGAAGCCATTGAAAAGAAAGCTTACGATACCGGGGCTTCAAAAGCCTATGTGCTGGACATCCGGGAAGAATTCATCACCGATTATATCTGGCCCACGCTAAAAGCCGGCGCCATCTACGAAGGAGACTATCTTCTGGGGACATCCATGGCAAGGCCGCTGATGGCAAAAAAACTGGTTGAAATAGCGGAAGCCGAAGGCGCGTATTATATAGCCCACGGCTGCACGGGAAAAGGCAATGATCAGGTTCGTTTTGAAGCCACTATCAAGGCGCTGAACCCCGCCATCAAGATCATCGCTCCCTGGAGAATCTGGGATCTCAGTTCCCGTGAAGACTGCATCGCTTATGCCAAGGCTCACAATGTTCCCATTACCCAGACAAAAAAGGATATTTACAGCAGGGATCAGAATATATGGCATATCAGCCATGAAGGCGGAAACCTGGAGAATCCCTGGAACCAGCACGAGGACAATATCCTCAAAATGAGCGTCACGCCGGAGAACGCCCCCGATGAACCTGCTTATGTGGACATAGACTTTGAAAAAGGCGTTCCCGTGGCTCTGAACGGTGAGAAACTGGGTCCCGTAGAACTCCTTACCGCTCTCAACAAGCTGGCGGGCGACAACGGTGTAGGCACCATTGACATCATTGAAAACAGGCTGGTGGGCATGAAGTCCAGAGGCGTTTACGAAACCCCCGGCGGCACGGTTTTGTACAAAGCCCATTCCGCTCTCGAAAAATTGATTCTGGACCGGGATACCATGGCTTATAAGAACATCGTTGCCCAGAAATATTCCCAATTGGTTTATGACGGGCTCTGGTTCACCCCATTGAAGCAGGCTATCGATGCTTTTGTGGATTCAACTCAGACCATTATAACAGGCACGGTCAAGGTCAAATTGTATAAAGGGAACGCCATACCCGTTGCGTCCAAATCGAAGTACTCCTTGTATAGCGAAGAATTTGCCACCTTCAGCAAGGATGAGGTGTATAATCAAAAAGACGCGGAAGGTTTTATTAACCTGTTCTCACTTCCGTTGAAGATTAGGGCTATCCACAAGCAAAATTTAGAGGGAGGATCCGATACTCATGAAACTTTGGAAAGGAAGGTTTTCAAAGGCGGCGAATTCGTCGGCTGAGGCATTCAACGCTTCGATTGAAACGGACCAAAGACTATATAAACAGGATATTCAAGGCAGTCTGGCCCACGCTCTGATGCTGGGCAGGCAGGGAATCATACCCATGGAGGAAGCCGAAGCGATTCGGCTTTCACTTCGTGAAATCCTAGAGGATATTGAAAACGGAAAAGTGGAGTTTTCAATAGAGCAGGAAGACATTCACATGAACATAGAAACTCTGCTCACGGAACGCATCGGCGATGCGGGAAAGAGACTCCATACCGCGCGAAGCCGAAACGACCAGGTGGCAACGGATCTGCGTCTCTATCAAAAGGAAGAAATTCATAAGGTGCAGAGCTTGCTGCAGAACTTAATTGACGCGTTGGAAAACCTGGCAGAGCAGCACAAAGAAACAGTAATGCCCGGCTACACCCACCTTCAGAGGGCGCAGCCCGTTACCCTTGCCCTGCATCTTCGCGCATACGCGGAGATGTTCAAAAGGGATTTTGACCGTTTCCAAGACTGTCTGAAGCGAACGGACCTGCTGCCTTTGGGCGCCGGCGCTCTTGCCGGCACTACGTATCCGATTGATCGCCATTTTGTTGCCGAGGAACTGGGCTTCTCCGGAATCTGTGAAAATACACTAGATGCCGTCAGCGACCGGGATTTTGCCATCGAATTTACCGGCTGCTGCGCCATGACCATGATGCACCTTTCTCGTTTTTGTGAAGAGCTCATCCTCTGGAATTCCACGGAATTTGCATTCATTGAAATGGATGATGCCTTCAGCACTGGCAGCAGCATCATGCCCCAGAAGAAAAACCCCGATATGGCGGAGCTTATCCGCGGCAAAACCGGACGCGTCTACGGCGATCTCTTCGCTCTGCTGACCATTATGAAAGGACTTCCCTTGGCTTATAACAAGGACATGCAGGAGGATAAACCTCCCCTTTTCGATGCGGGAGATACGCTGAAGGACTGCCTTTCTATTTTCACACAAGTCATAAGCACCATGGAAATCAAGACGCAAAACATGGAAAAGGCAGCAAACTCGGGGTTCATGAATGCCACGGATGCGGCGGATTACCTTGTAAAGAAAGGGCTTCCATTCCGGGATTGCCATGAGATTATCGGCAAAATGGTTCTCTATTGCATCAAAGAAAACAAAAACCTGGATGACCTGACATTAAAAGAGTTCAAGAACTTTTCGCCTCTGTTCGAGGCGGACATCTACGATGCCATTGACGTAAAGAAACGCGCCCTCCGCACTGTTAAGGGATAAAGAACACAATAGTTCTAACTGCGTACGGACTGATACAGGCGTTAATCGGCGGTCAGCTGCATCATGATCTCTAATTTGTTGAAAACTCCACGCTCCAGCACATCGTAGATGGGCTGGATGTTTTCATTTTTCAGATATAAATGAATGGCGTCGTAATATTCTTGTTCGCTGATGTTCCACAGAATGGGCGGGAGACCGTTCCGGATCAAATGATATTGGGCCGCAATTCTCGCCATGGCCTCAGAGTCCGTTTTATAGGGGTAGATTTCTATTAGTTTATTATGTAGATATGCAGCCTTTTCGATTGGGTTCGTTTCGGAGGCGCCGGAGTGGAGCCAGTTGAACAAAAGCTCCATCTGCTCTTCGATTTCGTAAAAATGAGGAGGGTTGTAGGAGATCATCCGCAACACCGGATTGAACTTCCTGTATTCCGATTCCGTTTCATTTGTGAGGGTTTGGTACAGCTTGAACAAATATTTTTCGTTGAGATAAAAATCCATCTCCACCATATCATAAATCTGATCAATAACATTTTTGTAATTGCTGATAGTGGAATGGTCTTTCACACTGACATCAATGAGAAATTCTCCCTTTAAAATCCTCTCCACCGAGGCCCGCGACAAATTGCTGCCATCGAGCCGCATAGAAGAATAAATCCAATCCAGCCGGTTGAGTTCATCCAAAAATTGCGATACTTCTTTTCGATAGGGTTTTCGATTATCTAAAATCAGCTTCTTTTTCTTAATTTCCCGGTACACTGTTTATACCCCCTTCGTTACGCCATTTTAAACTAAAACGATGCGGGTGGTTTATATCGCAGTAACTTGAAAATATTTTACCATGAAATAACATATTTTGTTTACTCATTTCATGATTTTGCATATAATAGGGATACTTCTTAAATTTGAACCATTGCGGACCGCCCGTTTTTCGGGTACAAGACAACGAAACGGAAGGAGCACCAACCAATGGAATGGATATATGATGTCAATCTTGGCTCAGTTGCCCTGCGTCTGATACTTGCGGTACTCTTTGGCGGAGTCGTGGGATTGGAGCGCGGCGCAAATAAACATCAGGCCGGACTTCGTACCCATATCCTGGTATGTCTGGGTGCCACATTGGCCATGATGACCAACGCATATATTTTTGAAAATTTGGCGCCCATGGGCGACCCGGCACGTCTTGGAGCCCAGGTCATCAGCGGCATCGGCTTTCTCGGAGCCGGTCTTATCCTTGTGACAAGCAAAAATAAGGTAAAAGGACTTACCACTGCGGCAGGGCTTTGGGCTTCCGCATGTATCGGTCTGGCTTTGGGCATCGGTTTTTATGCCGGCGCTCTCATTGCCGGAACCCTTGTCTTTATCGTTTTAGCTCTGCTTCCCAAGCTGGAAGTATACTTTTACAACCGTTCCCGTGTTATGGAAATCTACGCAGAAGTGGATTCCATGAATAATATGCGGGAGTTTCTACACCTAATCCGCAAAAATAATATATCGATAATAGAGACCCATATCAATAAAAGCGACACCGTTAACGGTGAAGGCTACAGCCTTAACATGGCCATACGGATACCTAAGAAGTTGAACCATATTGAAATAATCGAGCTTCTCTCCACTTTCCCCGGCGTCTTCCTAGTGGAAGAGCTGGAATAAAAAATCGGACAGCTTTATTTAAATCTCAAAACTTTATTTGTATCATACGAATTGTAAAAAAAACGTTGCATAACGGAAATGTCCACCGCTATGCAACGGATGTATTGATTTGTCTAAGAACGGCCAGGTCAATATAACACCGGTTTAGCTATCCTGCCAGCCTTAAACCGGATAGACCATGTCCTCCTCGTTCAGCAAGCTGGAATCTATCTGATGTCTCTTCGCATTCCTGTACTGGAAGAAATCGATGGAGGGCTTGGGGAACATGGCTCTGGTAAGCACATCTTCATCCTGTTCCATATATTGGGCAATTTCTCTCTTTATGCTCTCAAGCTCCGGCTCGATGAGATCCGCCGGCCTGCAGGTAATCTGCTCCTCGTCCCCGATAATCTTCTTCACGATTTCATCTTTTATGGGCACAGTGGTCTTTCCGTACATACCTTTTACAAGCTGCTTTACTTCGTTCGGTACCATCTTGTACCGCTCTCCCATTACCACGTTGAGAACAGCCTGGGTTCCCACAATCTGACTGGTAGGCGTAACAAGCGGCGGATAACCCAAATCTTCTCTTACCTTCGGTACCTCGCGCAGTACTTCTTCAAATTTGTGCATGGCATTTTGCTGCTTCAACTGAGAAACCAGGTTAGACAGCATGCCGCCGGGCACCTGGTATTTCAGAGTATTGATATCTACGCCCATCAGCTTGGGATCCAAAAGCCCCTCTGCAATGTACTTTTCGCGAATCGGCCTGAAATACTCGGCGATTTCGTTCAGCGCATCCATGTCCATTCCCGTATCCCATTCGGTTCCTGCAAAGGTTTTAACCATGGGCTCCGTGGAAGGCTGCGATGTGCCCTCTCCAAAGGGAGAAATAGCCGTATCGATTATATCCGCTCCCGCTTCTACGGCCTTCAGAAGCGTCATGCTGCCGAGTCCGCTTGTGGCGTGGGTATGAAGCTCTAACGGAAGATCAACTTTTTTCTTAATTGCTTTTACCAACTCATAGGTGTTGTAGGGATCTAAAAGTCCGGCCATATCTTTGATGCAGATGGAGTCGGCTCCCATATCCGCAAACTCCTTAGCAAGATCCGCAAATACTTCATTGGTATGAACCGGGCTGATTGTGTAGGACATGGCCGCCTGCGCATGTCCGCCTTCCTTCTTAATGGTTTCGATGGCCTTCATTAAGTTTCTGGAATCGTTGAGGGCATCGAATACCCGGATGATGTCGATGCCGTTGGCAAGGCTCTTCTTCACAAATTCTTCCACCACGTCGTCTGCGTAGTGCTTGTAGCCGAGGAGGTTCTGTCCTCTGAGCAACATCTGCAGCTTTGTGTTTTTAATATTTTTACGGATCACCCGCAGTCTTTCCCAAGGATCCTCATTGAGAAACCGCAGACAGGCATCAAAAGTGGCTCCGCCCCACACCTCAAGCGCATGATAGCCGGCCCGATCCATGGTTCCTAAAATCGGCAGCATCTCCTCTGTGGTCATTCTTGTTGCAATCAACGACTGGTGACCGTCACGCAATACAGTTTCAGTAATTCTTACCTTACCCAAATGTTTCCCTCCTGTTCAAATTGTCTTGTTCTATATAATGTTAATAATGTTACATTTTAATTGTCAAACTATAGATAAAAATATTATTCTACAAATACAATTCTACCCATACCCCGGCGATCTACCTTCTAAACGCAAAGCGTATAATTGCATGATGCTACCATTATATACGGGCAGGGAATCGAAACACAAGAGCATTTTTCCGACTTCCTGCATATTATGCAAGAAACGATGCAGTAGCTGGAAACGGAGGCCTTTACTCATGCCCTTTGATGACAGAGAACTATTAGCGAGACTGATTCAATGCGAGGCCGGAGGCGAAGGTGAGATTGGAATGAGGGCAGTTGCCACCGTGGTAATGAACCGGGCAACGATTACCTACGGGGAGTTCGGGAGAATAAGTCAAACCGGAGGCGGCACTAACATACAAAATATTATCATGCAACCGGGACAATTTACCTGCGCTATGACTGTGAAAAATGGCATCCCGAATCCTCAGAACATATACAACATGCGGCCAACGGATATCCACTACGAGATTGCTGACTGGGCAATAGCGGGAAACCGGCTGGCCGGAGTGGATCATTCCCTATATTTTTACAATCCTTTTGCAGTAACCTGCGCTCCTTTTTTTCCTCAGCCAAATTACGGCGTTATCCATAATCGAATCGGTGACCATTGTTTTTACATCCCTACCGTTTACTATGCAAATACTTAATGAAAGAAGGTATGATCATGCACTACCCTTATAATCCGGGTATTTCCAAACCTCCGCTTGGATATGAAACTGCCAATACCAGCGCGAACATAGATGCGTCAAGACCCGCTCAGAATACCATACCGCCGACACCGGGTCCTCCGAGTCCTCCTTCTGTTTCCATGCCTCCTACACCTACCATGCCCGGCGCTCCTGCTACACCTCCCGCTCCAACAGCACCTGGGGTTCCGGCTGCGCCTGCCGCTCCTACAACACCCGGAGTTCCGCCTGCGCCTGCCGCTCCTACAACACCCGGAGTTCCGCCTGCGCCTGCTGCTCCTACTGCGCCCGGCGCTCCTGCACCCTCTTTTCCGACTCCGCCGCAGCCTTCCCTTCCGGAAGCTTTCGGACCTTTACCGGGAACCTCTTTTCCTTTTGGAACTTCTCCCGGCGCCATAATGCCTCCGGACCAACCGATTTTCCCGTTGCCGACCACCCCCGCTCCCATACAGCCCATACCGATACAACCGCTCCCTACATCGCCTGCCCCCACCACAGACACAGGCTCTGAGGCAGGATCACCGCCTACAGCGACGCGGGCTCCACTTGTACAAACCGTTGAATTTGCAGGCCAAGAAACCCCCTTTACCGGTTCGCCGGTTCCTACTGTAGTACCTTCGCCCCCTCATTTCTCCGTCCCCAGCAATCCTTTGCTGCCGGAGCATTATAAAGAAATTCTCAGCTACGAAAGCCTGCAATATATGAATGGGTTCCTAAGAACCCAGATTGGCAAAGAGTGTTTGGTTACCATGGACTTCGGAGGTGGCGGCGCCAGCTTGTCCAGATTTGGCTATCTGGTTGGCGTAGGACTTAATTACCTGCTGCTTCAGGATTCGTGCAGCAATGAAATATTAGTCTGCGATTTTTATTCCGTACGGCTTGTTGAGTTATTGGGAAGAAGGTGTCCGGTTGATTTAAACATCCAATAGTTCAAAAACCGGCTGCATCATTTATCCGTCCAATAGCCGGCTGCATCATTTGCCACCCAGTCATTTCCTTGTGCGGAACAAAAGCCGCATAAGCTTTTTCCGATTAAAAGGAATAAGCGGGTAAAGATAAGATGTTTTTGTCAGGGTTTTGGTCGTTGCTAATAATGCGATCTCAATGACCAATACCCCGATAAAACCCCACAGTCCAAGTAGAGCAACGCCGATGAGAAGCAGCACGCGCATGAACTTAAAGGCGTAAGACAGCTCCATGCTGGGTTGGGAAAAAGCCGCCAATGCCACCACGGCCATGAGCAAGATGGTTTGCGGTATGAACCAGCCGGCGCTAATGGAAAGCTCTCCCAAGAGCAGCGCTCCGATTACCGAAAGGGACGTTCCTAATGAACTGGGTGTATTAAGCGAAGCCAGCTTCAGTCCGTCAACTGCGATCTCCAGGATAAGAAACTGCCAGAACAAAGGAATCGGATAGGACTCTTGGGGCATGAGAAAGCCCCAGCTTTGGGGAAACGCAAGGATCCCCCTGTCTGCCAGCAAATAGATGGGCGTGACGAAAATAGACATGAGCATGGTGATATTCCGCACCAATCTTAAGTAGGTGCCGGTGAAAACGGGAAAATAAAAGTCGTCGGCATCCTGCAGAAAATCAAAGAAACCGGTGGGGAGGATGATGGCGGTAGGGCTGTTATCAACCAGGATCACGAAGCTTCCTTCCGTAAGGTGCGCTGCCACTACGTCCGGGCGCTCCGTATAGCGCACTTTCGGAAGCGGATTCAGCCAGTGCCGTTTATCTAAAGCTTCAACCAGACTTTGATCTCCCACTGTCAGGGTGTCGATTTTGATGCCCTGTATTTTTCCGATGAGTTCCTTGACAACGGATTCATCCGCAAGGTCTTTGATATAACCTAAGCATACGTCCGTTCTTGAGGATTGACCCACACTCATCATATGAAAGATTAGCTTCGGGTCGCGAATCCGCCTGCGAATCAGCGCCGTGTTGGAAACCAGCGTTTCTACGAAACCGTCTCTTGCGCCACGCAACGTCCGCTCTTTGTCCGGCTCTTCGATACCCCTCGCCGGATAGCTGCGTAAATCCATCACAATGATGCTATTGTAGCCTTCAACGACCAGGGCTGTCATTCCCGAAAGTATGTTTATTACAGCCATTCTGGCGGTGTACACTTCTGACAGCTCAACGGTGGGAATCTTCCTCCTAATAAAGTCGTTGGCTGTAGACATGTCCTTCATGTCGGAAGGAGAAATGTTTTGAAAGTCCGTAATCATGAGCTGGAGTTGGTAATCCTTCACAAAGCCTACCGCAAAATAAAGGTAGGCTTCCTTTCCACCTATGGTTAAATTCCGTTCCGTGATATCAAAACTCTCATTGATAGGAAGTAGTTGCCGAATTTCCTCGATAAACTTTAAATTCACCTTCTGGTCCGTTTTTTTTCCGCCGCCCATGTGAACCTCCACCTGTCTGTATTGAAAGTGGCAAGTGCACGATTCGCTTACCATCATGGTTAGTTTTGCCAAAGTGCTCCGTCCCTATTCAAAGAACGGTAAGGCGTGTAATTTAAGAATGGCGCAGTGAAAGTATCGATGCCCGCAGCTATTCAAAGAACCGGTAAGGCGTGTAATTATAGGGAGTTGTATTAAGTGTGTCATGCATTTTTGTAATTACTAGTACTTAGTTCCATTCGCCTTTTGCAGGTTGAATGGAAAAGAGAAAAAAGCAACCGATTTTCGTCTGATAATTAATTTCGGTTGCCTTGAAGCCAAAAGGACGATTCTTACTAATATAATATTTCTAAAATTACTTTTTCTTCTTCGAGCCTGCTTTTCCCTGCGGCGCCTTTGCGCCTGCGCTCTCTCTTTTTGAAAAAAGCCTTCTCATAGGAAAATAGAGCAGAATACTTCCGACTATTACTATCAACATGACCGTATTGTCGTCGGCAAGGCCCAAAAGCTTTGCCACCAACAAAACAACAATCATGTATATCCAAAAACTCAGTGCGGCTCCTACCATGGTTATCCCCTCCGCTCCTTATCTTACATGAAACCGTCTCCCTTGAAAAGGGAAATTTCACATCGCGGCCAAACACAACTCCTCGAAATTCCGGAAAGGAACGCCGCTAAACCATATCGCATACAATAAACTGAATTATCATAGATTCGGAGGATACTTATTATGAATTATCAAATGGCTCAAATCACGCCCGGCAATCAGCCGTCTGTTTTTTTAAGTCCCTCGGTTCAGGAGTTCAATCCTTTTATTACAGGCGAGAGCGAAGAATACTGGATGAACCGAATTGTAGATGCCATGATCCCGTATCTGGAAGCCTCAGGCATCCGCTACGGCCGCAACAATCCCAACGAAACCCTGAGCCAGGCCATCGCCGCTTCCAATGCGGGAGGCTATGACTTCCATCTGGCCATCCATTCCAATGCTTCGCCGGAAACCATGCCCGGCGCTTTCCGCGGACCCAATGTCTACTACTATTCTTTCAGTGACGAGGGAAGACGGATGGCCGAAATCATTGCTGAGAATTTTGCCGCCATCTATCCGGATCCGGAGTTGGTAATCACCGTTCCCTCTACCACCCTGGCGGAACTCCGCCGAACGGTAGCTCCCTCCAATCTGGTTGAGGTTGCATATCACGATAACTGGGAGGATGCCAACTGGATCATCAACAATATCGACCCCATCGCCCGGGCACTGGTGCAATCTCTGGCACAGTACTTCGGCGTTCCTTTTGTCGAACCGCAGTAAACAATACTTCGACATTTCTATTGTCGAACCATAGTAAACAATATTCCGGCGTTCCTCTTGTTGGGCCGCAGCAACTGGCGAAATCCGGGATTACCAGCCGCCGCCTCCGCCGCCGCCCATTCCTCCTCCCGAAAAGCCTCCTCCTCCGGAGAACCCCCCGCTGCCGAAACCGCCTTTTCCGGAGCTGGGAGGCACGGAAATACTGTTGTTGAGAGCTTTCGAGTAACTTGTGAAGGAATGCATGAACAGAACGTGGTTGAATCCATATCCGGACTGGCCATGATACCAGTGTGGCGGAGGCAAAGTAAGTGACTCAAATTTCTTTGCCCAGACATTCGTAAGCCCGAACACATAAGCAAACGGCAGTGTATCGTAGAAGTATGACGGGTTCTCTTCAACCAACAATTTGATGCGATCCAATTCCGCCACCCGGATAAACTCCTTCAAACCCAGAATCTTTCCAAGCAAAGCTGCGCCGTATTTCGTTCGCTGCTTCATATACGTAGCGAAGATCCAACAGACGAGAGAAGCAATCACGGCAGCAACGGCATATATAGGCAACTCTACGATGAAAATACCGTATAGAACCTCGGCAGCCAGAAAGACAGTCAGAAGAATGACGGAGAAAAACCTTCCTCCGACCTTCTTTGCTGTGGAAAGGCCATGCCTGCGGTCATACTGATCCATGAGCCAAAGAAAACATACAAAAGTGCCGCAAACAGCCACCAGAAGTATTAAACCGTATTCAACCGGTCGATACGCATAGCCTGTTCCAAGGAAATTGAAAGCAAGAAGCGGTACGACCATCAACATTCCTGTAAGAAAGCGGGAAGCAACTGAATTGCGGGTAAAAATCCGGCGCTGCTTCGTGCGGATGAAAGATTTACGCAGCTGGCTCTGCGCTTTTACCAGCTGCGGATAGAATACGCCCGACAGGTCCTTAATAGAAACTTCATTTGCTTCCTTAAAGAGTCCTTCAAAGATGGTTCGCTCATAGTCTTTGGCGGAAGCAGGAAGCTCCCGGTTCTTTTGCAGAATGAAACTGTCCCCATCTTCTATGATATTGAGCAAGCCCCTGTTTGCGAATTCAATGACCAAGGCCACCATATCCTTGCTGTCCACATACCCGTCAATGATGTAACCAACCTCAGCAGAATTTGTACCTTCGGGAGGATAGAATTCCACCGTTCTCACAATCTTTGGATCCCGGCCGAAGAAAAGCCAAAGCAGTAAGCTGATTACGGGAGGCGCTATGATCAACGCCAGCATCCACCCCAGCATCCAGTCATTCGTCTTTTCTCCGCTGAAATAGCCCTCCGGAAGCAGGATCCGAAGCGTAACCCCTTCTCCTGCGGCAAGGGGCCGGGTAATTTCACCCCGGATCATCTGGGATGAAGTATTTCCGATGACGGCATTCTCTTCAACGGACCACTCCACCAGCGTGGTATCTGTACTTCCATAGGCTCCGGAAATAAATTCTACACTTTCATTCGTCACCGGACCGGGCATGATAATCGTAAAACTGCCCGTATCGATGGAGGTGTTCCAGTCCGTCGGCAGCAGCCCCCAATAGAACTGGTCAAAATGCTCAACCCCATCTTCTCCGGCCGTAACAAAATAGGAGATTTGGTAGGACATTGGCCCTCTTACATAGGTATCCGCTTCTCCGATCTTAAGTACAAGGCAATTGTCTTCATAATATTTTTCGTAATAATATCCGGGAACCTCCACATCGGTTATATCCAGCTTGTAGTACTGCTTTACCGGTTTTCCGTTATCTTCATAATACATATAGCCCTTATATGGGATATACCGGTATATACCGTGGCCGTCCTCGATAAAATCCATGGAAATAGTCTCCGTGACCTTCCAGGAATTGTTTTCAAAGACTTCGATCGATACGTCAAAGCGTTCTGTCTCAAAAACGGCAGCGCTGACGAAACAGGTGGAAAGCGCCAACATTACAAGGACCAGAGACGCCGTTGCATGGAATCGTTTCATGTTTCCTCCTGCCTTTAATAGGCATTCATATTCAGAGGTATTTTATAGATGTTGACTTGAGTCGCAATTAACCGGCTACAGTTTTTCGCCTAAAATTTTACTTCGACTCTCTGCCTCTCTTCTTCTCCCGCCACCTCGAAAAGAGGCTTCCTGGTAAACTTGAACAGACCGGCGATGATGTTGTAGGGGAAGACTTCCGTCCTGGTGTTGTACTCCCTGACCGTTGCGTTATAATACTTTCTGGAGTTTGCGATATCTTCTTCTACCTTTTGGAGCTGCGTCTGAAGGTCCATGAAATTGGCATTTGCTTTCAGATCCGGATAGCTCTCCGCCAAAGCGAACAGACTTCTCAACGCGCCCGTCAGCATATTTTCTCCTTGTATCCGCGCCTCCATGCTCCCTGCCGTAGCAGCCATGTTTCTGGCCTGAACGACCTTTTCAAGAGTAGACGCCTCATGGGCTGCATAACCTTTTACCGTCTCCACCAGATTCGGGATCAGATCGTACCTCTTTTTAAGATACACATCCATGGTCGAAAAGGCTTCTTCTACCAGATTTCTGAGCTTTACGAGCCCATTGTAAGCTCCGATGATAAAGAGACCGATACCCACGACAACTACAGCGATAATAATCATTTCCATAATTTAATCCTCCCGTTTCGGCAACATATCTGCCCCTTATTTTCCAACCGCATTAACTATCGCACATGCTTCATCATTAACTATCGCTCATGCTTCGTCATTAACTATCGCACATGCTTCGTCTACATTAACTGCCGCTTACATAATCCACCCGTTCCATGAAATTCCTCCCCTTCCCGTCTCCCGGGCCGGCGAGCTCTTCAGCAACTTGATCTCCCACTTCAGCTACTTGGTCTTCCGCTTCAGCTACTTGGTCTTCTGCTTCAGCTACTTGGTCTTCTGCTTCAGCTACTTGATCTCCCAATTGATGGGTTCACCGTACCGGCTGAGAAAATCGTTGGCCTTTGAAAAGTGACGGCATCCGAAGAAACCGTTGTAAGCGGATAGCGGGCTGGGATGCGCCGCTGTCAGCACTAAGTGATTTTTATTGGTTATAAAGGGAACTTTCGCCTTCGCGTTTGCTCCCCACAATAAGAATACCATCGGTTCCGCCCTATTATTCAATATTTCTATAACCCGGTCGGTAAAAATTTCCCAACCTTTTCCTTTATGGGAATTGGCTTCCCCTTGCCGCACTGTAAGAACCGTATTTAGCAACATAACGCCCCGATCTGCCCAATCCGTCAGACACCCGTGGGGAGGGGGCACAATTCCTAAGTCAGCGTTAAGCTCTTTAAATATGTTTTCCAGAGACGGCGGCTTCGGGACTCCCTTCATCACGGAAAAACACAGTCCATGGGCCTGGCCCGGCCCGTGGTAAGGATCCTGTCCTAAAATCACTGCCTTAACTTTGCTATATGGCGTATATTTCAAGGCGTTGAAAATATCATACATGGAGGGATAGATCACCCGGGACTTGTATTCGGAAATAAGAAAACGCCGCAGATTCCTGTAATACTCCTTGTCAAACTCGCCCGCAAGCAGTTCGTCCCAATCGTTTCCTATATGTACCATTTGCCCTGCTATCCTTCCCTTCTAATAATCTAATAATGACTTTCCCTCTTCTGATGACTTTCCCTCTTCTGATGACTTTCCCTCTTCTGATGACTTTTCCTCTTCAAAGGGTTTCTTCTTTTAAAGACACCTTGGAGACGTTTTGAGGGCACCCTTTTGCCATCAAAACACTATTACCATCGATTATCATGCCGCAACAAAAATCAACTAAAACAACCAAATATCGCAACTTTAGTTGATTTTTCAATACCATTTACCGAATTCGGGCCGCTTTTTCTAATAAAATCAACTAAAAATTTAAATTTCCTATATATTAGTTGACTTTTTTGCAGAAAAATCAACTATTTTTCTTAGATTTCTTTATTTTAGTTGATTAGACCCGGTTTTCAAGCCATAAATTTACATTATTTGGAACTAAATCAACTAAAAATTCTTTTTTCTTCTTAATTAGTTGATTTTTATTACCTGCCCTGTCAATAGTTAACCTAATTGATTTCTCTCGGCAATTCCCTCTCAATACACAGTAAACTAATTGATCTGTCCCGGGAAGTTCCCTCTCAATACACAGTAAACTAATTGATCTGTCCCGGGAAGTTCCCCCTCAATATACAGTGTACTACCTTAGGGCAGAAATTTCACGTAATATCGAAAGGCCGAGGGCAGGGCATATTTTGATGTTAGTTCCTCAGCGTTTGCCCAGACCCACCGGTGCTCTTGCTCGGCTTTATCATTTCTGTAAACCCTATCGTTTTCGCTGTTTCCTCTTCGTTTGTAAGCATTATCTTCTTCCTTTACTGAGCTATCTTCCCATGCCTCTTGAACACTGTGGTAAAAAGCGGCTATTCCATTGTCCGGAGTAAATTCTAAATCCACGGCAAACCCCTTCATATGCCATTCGATATGGCTGAAGATGTGTTTCGCCGCGGGAAGCGTTTCGATATTTTTCACCACAAACCCTTTATTTTGCAATATGCGCCTGACCTCTTCAGAGGCCAATTCCCCGTCAAAAGCAGGAAGTTCCCATAAGCCGGCCAATAATCCTTTTTCGCCGCGTTTGTGCAGCAGGACTCTTTCTTGGTTTCGGAAGATCAATATGGTCCGCTTTTCGATCCTTCGTTCCTTTTTTTGCGCCTTTACTGGCAACACGGTTTCTATTCCTAATGAATGCGCCTGGCACAGTCCGGACACGGGGCATGCAGCGCACTTTGGTACCCCGCCCGGAATACAGATTAGCGCCCCCAGCTCCATCAGAGCCTGGTTGAAATCGCCCGGCCTGCATTTGGGGATAGTTTCCGTGAGAATCTGCTCATACCTTTTCTTCGTGGCAGAAGAGCTGATGTCCCCTTTGTACGCCGTCAGCCTTGCCACCACTCGAAGCACGTTTCCGTCCACAGCGGCAACGGGCAACCCGAAAGCAATGGAACCGATGGCTCCCGCCGTATAAGGTCCGATTCCCGGTAAGGACAGCAGTTCCTCGTAACTGCCAGGCAACGCGCCTCCGTATTTTTCCATTACAATACCTGCAGCTTTTTTAAGGTTACGCGCCCTGTTATAGTAGCCCAATCCCTCCCAAAGCTTCATCAGCTTTTCGTCCGGAACGTTGGCCAAGGCTTCGATATCGGGCAGTTCCCGCATCCAGCGCAGGAAATAGTCCTTTCCCGCTTCCACCCGAGTCTGCTGCAGCATGATCTCCGAAACCCAAACGTTGTAAGGCGAGGGATCATTTCGCCACGGCAGATCCCTCGCGTTCCTGTCATACCATCCAAGAAGCGGTGGGACGATGCCTTGCAGTATTTTAACGCTTTTTATACCCTTCCCCGGCAATCTACGTATCTCTCCGATTTCTATATTTTTTATCTGTCTTCTTAATTCAATAATCCGCTTTTTAATCAGTAGTCGGCTTTTAATCAGTAGTCGGCTTTTGATCAATAGTCAGCTTTCTCTGTTCAATGATTCGCCTATAAATCAATTGGCGGGTTTTAATTCTTTTAATAGTCCACTTTCTCATTCAAATAATTCACTTTTTTAATCTTTAATCATCCGCTTTCTTATTTCAATAACCCGCTTTTAAAATAATAATCCGCTTTGAAAATTCAATAATCCGCTTTTTAAGCAATATCCGCTTTGAAAATTCAATAATCTGCTTTTTAAGCAATAATCGGCTTTTTCAGTTTAATCATCCGCCTATTAACAATAGTCAGCTTTAAAGCTTTAATCATCCGCTTTCTTATTTCAATTACCCGCTTATCAAGATCTTTATAAGTCCAAGAGTTATATAAACCCAAGATGCTTCAGCGCAAATATCCACAGAAACATGGTGAAACAGGATATTAGCGTGGAAAGAATGATCGCCGCAGATGCCAGCTCCGAATCGCTGTTCATCTGATCTGCCATCGGGTATGAAGATACGGATGTGGGCGAAGCAAACACGACCATCAGCGCCGCCAGTTCCATGTTCCGGAAACCAACCAGTATGGCAAGCGGAACAAAGACGGCCGGAATAACAACGAGTTTACCGATAACGACGAGGGACAAATTTCTTTTATCCTTGAATGTCTTTTCAAAGCTCAGCGATGCGCCCATTGCAACCAGCGCCAAAGGCATTGCCATATCCGCAAGGCTAGAAATCGCGCTCTCCAAAAACAGCGGAAGCCGGATCTGCAAAAGTGAAATGGCAATGCCCATGGCAACCCCGATAATTAACGGATTTCTCGCCACTTCCTTCACCATGTCCTTTACTCCGACGCCGCTCCCGCGAAAAATCTCCAGTGTTATCACTGCAAAGGCATTAAAAAGGGGAAGTACAATAGCCGTAAGGAGACTGGGAATGCCGATATTGTCCGCTCCGTACAGATTAATCAAAATAGCCAGCCCAAAAAGAATGTAATTGCTCCGGCAAATCCCTTGAATGATCGCTCCCCGTTTAAAATCACTCTTTTCGATTTTTACCACAAGGGCAGATACAAGTATCCACGTGATGATGATGGACAGCACAAGAAAGGCAAACAGCCGCGGTTGAAATATGTGGCGGAAATCCGTCCGGTAGAGGCTGTTGACCAGCATCATGGGAATAAAGACGCGAAATGCCAAATTGTTCAGTTGGCTTTGCGTCTGCAGGCTTATCATGTTTTTCCATTTGATCACAAATCCCAAGACTATGATCAGGAACATGGGCATGACAGCATTAAACGAAATGATAAGGTTTTCCAAGATACTCTCCTGCCTGTTTCTGCGTCGATGTCAAAATAAATAAATTACTACGAATTTACTCGCTGTACATTCGATAAAGATGGGAATAGGTCCCCCCTCTGGCTAACAGCTCTTCGTGGGTTCCCTGCTCTTCGATGCCGTTCTCCGTCAGCACCAAAATGATGGACGCATTCTTTATCGTTGTTAGGCGATGAGCTATGGTAAATGTGGTTCTTCCCGCTGCAAGCCGCTCCAGAGACTTCCTGACAATAAGTTCGCTCTCTGTGTCGAGGGCGGAAGTAGCCTCGTCCAGAATCAGGATCGGCGGATTCTTCAGAAACACTCGGGCGATGCTGATCCGTTGCTTCTGCCCGCCGGAAAGCTTCACGCCTCTTTCCCCCACGTAGGTATCATAGCCTTCGGGCAACTCCATGATAAAGTCATGGGCGCCCGCATCCTTGGCGGCCTGCACGACCTCCTCCATCGAGGCCCCGGGTTTTCCGTAGGCGATATTGTCAAATACGGAGCCCGAAAACAGATAGACCTCCTGTTGGACCATGCCGATCTGAGACCGAAGAGATTTTATCGTGACGTTCTTAATATCATATCCGTCGATCAATATCCTTCCGGAGGTCACATCGTAAAATCGCGGAATCAAATTGCACAAAGTGGTTTTCCCGCTGCCCGACGGGCCGACCAGAGCCACATTTTCTCCCGCCGCCACCGTAAGGTCAATGTTGGAAAGTACATTTTTATTGTTATCCGAGTAGCGAAAGCTCACCTTATCAAATCGAACTTCTCCTTTTACGGGCGGCAGCGGCACCGCATCCTCCGCATCATCCACTTCGATGGGGGCGTCCATGATTTCGATGAATCGTTCAATACCCGTCATGCCACGCTGAAACTGCTCCGTAAACTCCACTATTCGGCGGATAGAAGTAAGCAGCATGGAAACATAGAGCAAGTAGGCCACCAAATCCGGAGCTTCGATACGGCCATAGACCATGAAAACCGCTCCCACAATGACCACAACGATGTACATGATGCCGTCGAAAAACCGTATAGTGCTGTGAAACCCCGCCATATAGCGGTACGCTTCCCTTTTAATTTTGAGGAAGCCTTCGTTTCCCTTGCGGAATTTTTCCTCCTCCACGCTTTCATTGGCAAAGGACTTCACCACCCGGACCCCCAGCAAGCTGTCCTCCACCTGTGAGTTCAGCTCACCGATCTGGTTTCTGGATTTTTTGAATGCCTGTCTCATCTTTGAGTTGAAGGACATGGCGCAGACCAGCATAATGGGGATGAGAGAAAATATGATCAGCGTAAGCGTTAAATCCGTTTGGGCCAGTATCCCAAAGGCAATGCCGATTTTCAAGGCAGCAATGAAATACTCCTCGGGGCAGTGATGTGCAAACTCGGTGACATCGAAGAGATCGCTGGTAATGCGAGCCATTATCTGCCCAACCTTAGTGTTGTCGTAATAGGAATAAGACTGCTCCTGCAAATAAGCAAAAAGGTCCCTCCGCATATCCGTCTCGATCTTTGCTCCCATCATATGTCCCACATAGGCCATAAAATAGTTGGCGGCAACATCCACCAGACGCAATGCAATATATATCGCCCCTATGGTCAGAATCAGCCTTACCGTCAAAGCCTGTAGATTATTCATGCCCATATCGGTCAAATAGCGGATGATGAGGGGCAGCACAAGCTCGCAGACCGTGGTCAGGGCAGCACAAAACAGATCCAATACCAATATCCAGCGATATTTTTTAAAATACGGTATGAATCTTCTAAGAAGATACGAGGTTTTCATTACCCTTTTTTCATCCACATTATCACTCCTTAGAATCTGCCGGACATCTTTCTGAAAGTCGGACATCTTTCTGAAAGTCGGACATCTTTCTGAAAGTCGGACATCTTTCTGAAAGTCGGACATCTTTCTGAAAAATGAAGACTTATGGCTCGCAGGAGCGTAGCCCTACGCTCAAAATACAACACTCCGCTATAACTCAAATTTTCGAATGGTGTATCGAAACTTTCCTGAACCGCTTACGGGAATATCCTCAACCATGCTGACATCAATCCGCGTTCCGGGCAACAGCTGCTCTGCCTTCGAAATAAACTCATCAATTTCCCTCTGATCAAACCCTTCGTCTCGTATGATGAACAAACGGGCAAAATCGGGACTTTCCTGGATAATCTGGAACTTACGAATGGAATGCATGCGCCGGGACAAATGGTTAAAGGCATGCCCGTGGACAAATTTGCCGTCCACCGTGACAAACATATCATCCTCCCGCCCGTCAAGCTTATCCAAAACAGGCAGCCCCAGACCGCATTCACAGCTTTGGTCCGACAATGCGCCCCTGTCCCCTATTTGATATCGAAGCCTGGGCATCACACGGTTGTTCAGGTCCGTCACAAGCAAAACTCCGCTTTCCCCTGTCGGCAGGGTTTCGAAATTTACAGGGTCCACCACTTCAAGAATGGCATTTTCGGCGCTGATATGCATACTGCCTTTCCTGCATTGATAAGCGATGATACCGCCGTCCCTTGCGCCGTACTCATTAACCACCGGGCACCCGAAGGCCCTTTCTACGGTTTCTCTCTGAAAATCGTGCAAAGTTTCCGCCGTGGAAACCACCGCTTTTAATTTCAAGCCGAGGCTTAGATTTTTCCCGATCATCAATTGTGAGAAGAGGGTCAAAGCCGAGGCGTAGCCGTAAATGTATTCCGGTTTGAAGCGTCGGATGGTCTTTACGTAGGTTTCGATCTGCTCGGCCCTAATAGAATATGCGGGGATCATAATCCTATTTTTCAGCCATCTTTCCTTCAGGCTGTATTTTCTCGTCTCATACCGGTTAAGTTCCAATGGATTTCCCCAGATCATCACACTGCGGCTTCCCGGCGTTATTCCCCACCAACTGAGTCCTCGCCACCTGGCTGCTTCATAGTACTCCACCATGTGCCGGTCCATATAAAATTTAACCGGTTCGCTGGTAGAGCCGCCGGTGTAGTTTTCAATCAAGGTTTTGCGGTCTGCATTTTGGGCCAGATAAGAATCGAAATTCTCTTTAAAACCGCCTTTTGTCAGCACAGGAAATTGACGCAACGCGCTTAAGGGATCTCTTTGGAGCTCCTCCTCTAAATGCTTGTACGGCGCGTACGCCGGCACATTATGGATGCAGTGAAGCAGAAGGGACTGCAGTTTTTGCCTTTGAAATGCAGCCAGTTCATCCGGCTGCAAATTCTGTGTTCTTTTAAGTTCTTCTGTTTTTCGACGGATTTGATTGCCCCGCCGCTTCTCCATATAAGGATAGACAAAGTTCTCTATTAGTAATTTCACACTGTCCATTTTATCTCCATGATATGTGAAAGCCACATACCGGACGCATTTGTCCGAATTAGTTTCAATTACAACGCTACACTTCATTATATAAGAAAACACGGTCCATATCAATGAACCGTTCAGGGGTCTGTCTCCGTGGCTAAAAGTACTTTACATAAAAATGCATGTCAACGGGCGTAAACCCGAGCTTCTTATAAAATGTCATCGCGCTTTCTTCCCTCAATATACATTTAATTGTTGCGATCTACTTTGACAGCAATACTCGTATCATAAACTTGGGCAGAGCCGCCATCCTCTTATATCGGGAAGGCTGTTGGGCAAGACGGTACAGCCACTCAAGCCCATGGTTACGGTAAAATTCCGGCGCCCGCTTTACAGTGCCTGCCCATACGTCTAAACTGCCGCCCACTCCGATGGCTGCCTTTACGCACAGGTCATCCCGATGGCGGGCTATGAATTTCTCCTGCTTGGGCGAACCGAGAGCCACACACAGGAAGTCTGCCCCGGAATTGTTGATGGCATCCACTATCTCCGGTTCCTCTTCTTCACTGAAATATCCGTGATGCGTGCCCGCGATTTTAAGCCCCGGAAAAGCCTCCTTCATCTTTGCCGCCGCCGCCTCCGCCACGCTCAAAGACCCGTCGCTTCCCGGACGGCTTCCGAGCAGATAGATGGATTTCCCTTCTCTTTCCAGCAAATCCAGAGCCCAATTAAGAAAATCGATCCCCGTCACTCTCTCTGTCAGAGGCGATCCCAGTAACCTGGAGGCATAGACCAGACCGATCCCGTCGGGAATGACCAGATCCGCCGACCGGATGATTTCCATCAATTCCGGATCCTTTCCCGCGTTGACAACGATCTCCGAATTTGGCGTAACGATGAGACTGCAACCCTCCGACCGCATGAGTTCCTCCAGTTTTCCGGCGGCCTGCGCCATATCGACCATGTCAACGGGTATGCCTAAAATCTCCAGTTTTTTTACTTCACTCACCATCATCGGCCTCCTCAGCTATCATTCCGGCTGTCTCCCCGGATTCTTTCCTGTCGGCTCCGGCAGTGACCTCTAAGCCGCTGCCGCTCCTCTGAAATTCCGCTAGGGAGTTCTCCTCCAAGCATTTTTCCGACGCGGCGATCAGAGCCATAGATCTCTCTGCAAGGCTGCTAAGCCCATCCAAGGGCAGTTCCTCCCCGGTGTCGATAGACCATGCCTTGCTGTTTTCAAAAACCATATCATAGGACATCCAAAAAGCGATGTCATCCGTTATAAAGGATCCGCGAGGCGCATAGCGATTCTGAGCAACAAAGCCCGCCTCCGCAGTGAGCAAATTCTGCCCCAGATAGATGGTGTCAAGTTCTTCAAAGCCCATTAGATACGCCATTGTGGGCAAAAAATCCATCTGCCCGCCGGCAATATTATAGGTCCTATTAATCGTTTCTCCGGGAATATGAATAATCAGTGGCACGTTGGCCATGGCATCGAAACGATAGGGCTTCCCAAGGAACTCGCTCATCAGTTCTTCATTGTTCTCATCCTTTTGCGCCAGTCCAAAGTGGTCCCCGTAGATGGCAATCACCGAGTTCTCATAAAGACCCGCTTCCTTCAGCGCTTCAAGAAACACTCCGATTGCATAATCCGAGTAAGCCGTGCTGTTCAAATAGTTGCCAAACCTAGTCCCTTGATGCTTTTCGGATAAGCGCAATCTGCAGTACTTCTCATCCATGACAAAGGGAGTGTGGTTTGACAAAGAAACCATAAAGCTGTAAAAAGGCTGGGACTGCTGCTTTAAATACTCTACCGACTGCAGATAAAATTCTTCGTCAAGAATCCCCCAACCATGAATCACCGAAGGTTCATAGCCCGCCGCATCGATAAACAGGTCAAAGCCCTGCGCCGGATACATGTCTCTGCGGCTCCAAAATGCCCCGTCGTAGCCGTGCATAGCTACAGTAGAGTAGCCCCTCTCCTTCAGAAGAACAGGCAGTCCCCGAAATGTATTTTCTTTATACAGCTCATAAGTGTAACTCTTTTCTGTCCCATAAAGTGAATTGTTGGTGGCAAATTCAGCATCGGAAGTATTGCCTGCGGCGATCTGCATATAGTAGCGGTCAAAATATAGCGTTCCTTCCCCACGGACCAGGCGGTTCAGATTCGGTGTAATCTCCTGCCCTTCATATTCCCTGTTGATAACGAAGTTCTGCAGAGCCTCCATTTGAATAACTATGAGATTTCTCCCCTCTGCAATGCCGAAAAGGCTGTCCTCCGGTTCTTCTTCAATAATGTAAAAAACTTCTTGGCTAAGTTCGGCATGCTGCGATCCGAAGGTAGTAGTGGTCTGAAGCATATCCTTTATCCGCGCGGAAAAGAATTCCAAATTCCCTGCAGAACGCAAGGTGCTGCTTACACTCACGCTGCCTAGAACCAGAAAAGAGACCGTCGCCACCAGCAGCGCGGCGGAAAATCGTTCTCTCCGAATTGGTGAAAACCATTCTTCCCCGTTGGCAAATTGCCCTTTTCGGATAACTCCAAATTGCTCATCTCCCACTGTAGAAAGCCGCTCTTTCCCTGCAGCAGCAAGCCTTATTTTATATATACTCACAGCAAGCAGCGGGAGATCGAGAAACACCATCCAAAACTCCGGCCGAATCACAGCCTTTATTACATCTCCAACATCCCCCAGATACTTGACCGAACCGACCAGATTCAGCGACACATATCCGCTAAAATATGCATTATGGGTGACGTCACAGAACATCAGCACGGAAAACAGCACGTAAAGCCCGTATGGAACCCATAGATTTTTAAAGCTTCCAAATAAAAGGATTAAAATTAAAGCCGTTGCAATCCATAGAAACAGTAGATTACCTTGGATATCCATCAAACGGTAAAACAACAGGGGCTTTATGATCAAGCACCCCGCAACCAGCAGCTTCCAAGGATTAAATGTATTAATTGTCATAGGATCATTTGCTCCCATAATAGTTAATATGAACCTTCTTTTGGCCTGGCCTTCACGGCCCCATTTTCGGCCTTTCCATTTTCGGCCTTTCCATCGGCCCGGTCTCTTTTCTTTACATCAGAATAAATATATGCTATCATTTATCTGCTTTAAATTGTAGGGCTATTTTAAAATATTTTTGAAAATCGGCGATTGGATCGCCTCTTAACGGTGAGGGCGGATAAGAATCCGTCTGTTTTCGTTTTAGTGATCTGCATTGTTTTGCAGGGTAAACCAAACATACAAATTAGCCGAAACGTTACTGCCGGACTTTAGACATAAGGCATAATGCAATATTAAAGATAGGCATTAGGAATAAGGCATAACGCAATATTAAAGTTAGACATTAGGCTTAATGTATACGCAATATTAGAGTTAGACATTAGGCATAATGCATGCGCAATATTAGAGTTAGACATTAGGCATTAGACATTAGGCATAACGCATACGCAATATAAAGTTAGACATTAGACATTAGACATTACGCAATATTAAAGTTAGGCATTAGGAATAAGGCATAACACAATAATAAAGTTAGACATTAGGCATAATGCATGCGCAATATTAGAGTTAGACATTAGGCATTAGGCTAAACTTGAAGACATAATGCTATATTTTATTAGAGACAATTAGCAGGGAGCAATTACAACGTACAAAGGATAAATCAAGGGAGAAAATCAATGAAGATTTGCGTGATCGGTTTAGGCTATATCGGACTTCCAACAGCTGCAATGTTCGCCTCCGCAGGCGTCTCAGTCGTCGGCGTTGACCGCAATCCAAGGATCATAGAAGCATTGAATCGGGGGGCAATTATCATCGAGGAAAAAGGGCTCGGAGATCTGGTCAGCCGTGTGGTGAAGGAAGGCACCCTTCGAGGCTCCTTAACGCCGGAAGAAGCCGATGCCTTCATTATTGCCGTTCCCACGCCCATTACCGAAGATAAAAAAGCCGATATGAGCTATGTGGTCTCAGCAACAGAAAGCATTGTCCCTTGGCTGAGGCCCGGAAACACGGTTATATTGGAATCCACCTCCCCCGTAGGTACGGTGGACGAGCTCATGCTTCCCATTTTAGAGAAATCCGGTCTGAAAATCGGAACCGAACTCTTTGTGGGCCATTCTCCCGAACGTGTTATTCCCGGACAAATTCTCAAGGAGCTTGTTAATAACAGCCGCATTGCCGGTGGCATAAATCCCCAATCGGCCCAGCGGATTGCGGAGATATATAAAACCTTCGTTCAAGGCGATATCTACACGACGGATACCCGCACTGCCGAGCTCTGCAAGGTGGCGGAAAACACCTTCCGAGACGTGAACATCGCTTTCGCTAACGAACTTGCAAAGATATGCGAAAACTTAGGAGTCAATGTATGGGAGGCCATCAATCTGTGCAATAAGCATCCCCGGGTCAACATCCACCAACCCGGCCCCGGCGTAGGCGGCCATTGCATCGCCGTCGATCCTTGGTTTATCGTGGAAAAGCAGCCGGATACGGCAGAGATGATTCACTTAAGCCGCAATATAAACGATTCCATGCCTTCCCATGTGGCGTCGGAAATTTTGGAGATTCTGGGCGAAATTAAAGATCCGGTTGTAACCGTTTTAGGCGTTACCTATAAACCCAATGTGGACGATACGAGAGAGAGCCCCGTCTTGCATCTAATAGAGATTCTGAAGCAGCAGAATATAAACGTGCGGGCTTTTGATCCCTACGTGACGCCTCAGGATAGCGCAGAAGATATTAGCAGCAGTGATCTGGAAGAAGCAGTGAAAGGAAGCGATTTGCTGGTACTCGGTGTCCATCATGATGAGTTTAAAGACCTTCCCTTCCAAACTCTGGGGAGGTTGATGCGGCACAGGAATTTCTACGATACCCGCAACTTCGTTTCTGCCTCATTGGCTGAGGAGGCCGGCTTCCGGTATTATCTCCTGGGCAGCAAATAGCAAATAGAATTGTTTCTTAGTAGAGGCCTGTCATTTATAGCCATCTACGATAGTCATTTATTATAGCATTTGTTATAGCATCAGCGATAACCATCTGTTATAGCCATCTTTCTTATAGCATTTTTCGCCTGACAAGATCATCATCAGTAATAACCGTCTGTTATAGCCATCAGCAATGACCATCTGTTATTGCCATCAGCAATAGCCATCTGTTATTGCCATCTTTCTTATAGCATTTTTCGCCTGACAAGATCATCATCAGTAATAACCATCTGTTATTGCCATCAGCAATGACCGTCTGTTATTGCCATCAGCAATGACCATCTGTTATTGCCATCAGCAATGACCGTCTGTTAATGACCATCTGTTATTGCCATCAGCGATAGCCATCTGTTATTGCCATCAGCGATAGCCATCAGGGCCTATTTCGAAAATCCTTATAGGCCTAGATGGCTTGACAATTTCTATATTTGAACCTATTTCCCGCTGTTAAAGCAGGTTTATGATCATAATAACCAGATATTTAGGTATAACTCTATAATGTTACATAGAATGTGAACCTACTTTTCTCAACTTCATAGGCTTTTTACTCCGGCTATTTTCTTATTTAAACCTATTTCGTCTGCCAAATACAAGATTTGAAGCTTAAAAAAACATAATATAGGTCTACTTCTACAATGTTAGATGTAAGGTAAACCTACTTTTCTCTAGTTTATAGGTTTTCTGCTCCGGCTATTTTTCTTTTTTAAACCTATTTCGTCTGCCAAATACAAGATTTGAAGCTTAAAAAAACATAATATAGGTCTAATATTACAATGTCGGATGTGATGTGAACCTACTTTTCCTTAGTTCATAGGTTTTCTGCTCCGGCTATTTTTCTTTTTTAAACCTATTTCGTCTGCCAAATACAAGATTTGAAGCTTAAAAAAACATAATATAGGTCTACTTTTACAATGTTAGTTGTAAGGTAAACCTACTTTTCTCTAGTTTATGGTTTTCTGCTCCGGCCGTTTTTCTTTTTTAAACCTATTTCTTCTGCCAAATAGAAAATCTGAAGCTTAAAATGACATAATAGACATAATATAGGTCTACTATTACAATGTCGGATGTGATGTGAACCTAATTCCATTATAACCTGATTCCATTATAATCAATCCGCCATGGTTATTACGTCCACAAAAAGGAAACGGACCGCGTAGGGTCCATTTATTTTGAATTGAAGGCATGATCTTTAGGAACCGATTTGATATTCGCATATTCCCTTGCACATGCGGCAGCATCAGCAATCAGTTTGGAATCTGATCCGCCTTGGGCTTTGAAAAGAAGCCCAGATACATGAGCATGGCAGCCAGACCCCAGAAATAGGCCATCATATAGGGCTCTTCAAAGATGTTTTCAAAGTAGCAGTGGACCAAGACGCCGCATAGTCCGGAAAAAATGCCTACCGCCATGGCTTTTTCGTTTCCGACGGCCCGCAGAAGCGGCTCCATTCCGGAAGAGAATTTCGTACCGCTGCGGTAGATAGCCCGCAAGCCCCAAATCAGCAGCCCTGCCAGCAGCAGCAGGAAAAAGGCGATCCCGATATATCCCATCTCCACCATGGTCTTCAGATAGTAGTTGTCCATGTAGAAATAACTGAATTCCTCCGTCTCATCCAAGAGCTTGTTGTTCATAGCAACAGCCCCGCCGAAACGGCCCAACCCAAAACCTGTCCAGGGGTTGTTCTCCATCAAAAGAAGCCGCCCGGTTGCCCATCGCAAAGCTCTGCCTCCTACAGCGGAGGCCTCCGCATAGTCGCTGGTAAACAGATACGTCAGCCGGGACGTAATGGAAGGGACGAAAACCAAAACCGATGCCACGGCGGCTCCGAGAACCACCAGCAACCTCCTGTCCATGTAAAGCGCGAAAAGAATAACGGCTACCACCATGCCTACCCAGGCGCCCCGGGAGAAGGTAAACAGCAGGCAAAGACACATAATCCCCGTCACTCCCAGGAAAAACAGTTTCGCCCAAATCCTCTTGCAATAATAAATCATGGAAGCCGCAAGAGGTGCCGTCAGAACGATCAGCGAACCGAATATATTGGGACTACCCGTGAGCGAAAACACCCGGGTCCGGACGCCCATCTCCGTCTGGCTCACCCAGCCCGCCGGTATAGGCACGGCAATGATGTATTGATAGATTCCATGAAGGCTGAGCAGCGCGCCCATCCCAAGCAGCCCATAGAAAACCAGCTTGAAATCTCGGTCATTTTCAACAAGCCGAATCACCAGGAAGAACCAGACCATGTAGGTTACCACGGCCCTGTACCCGGCAAAGGCCACCGCCGGATACGGCGCCACCAGTGACATGAGAAGGAACCCGACGGCCATAAATAGAATAATATATCCGTCCACGGGAGTCTCCCTGCCGATGGCTTTGCTCTGTCCCAGCGCCTTCCTCCATAGGATCAGAAAGGCGGCGGCAAAAATAAAGAGTTCTTCCCAAACGGAGGCAAAGAAACCTAAGGAGATCTTATCGCGGATGATGTATTCCAACGGAAGGTAGAAAGCAAACGCCACAAGCAGCCATTGGCGAAGGCTCAGCCTGTGAATCTGCTCAAACACAAAGCTTCCCTTTGTGATGCGAAAATACGTATCTCGAAGCAGAACCAGCAAACGATAGAAAAGGCTCTGCTGCAGTACACGGCCGACAGAAAGCAACAGGTTGCGCAACCTCCCAAGAGCCCTGCCGTAGCGAGAGAAAGCAGCCGTGTTCTCCACATCGCAGAAACGAGTCCATATCTTCCTTGTATATGAAATCTCGTAGTTACTTTTCAAAAAAATAGATAACCTGCCTAGCGCGCTGTGTGGCCAGGCATTGTATAATGCCAAAACGAAGGCCCTCAATCCTTTAAAAATCCAGCTGTTCTGAATAATCCCTGTCATGCATTCACCTCAGGCTATCGGCCGATTTGCAACTTGCGAATAAACCCGCCGATTTCCATCTTGAAAACTTACCTGCTGATTTCCGTCTTGCAAACTTACCGGCTGATTTCCGTCTTACAAACTTACCGGCTGATTTTCGACTTTCAAACTTATCGACCGACTTGCGACTAGCGATCACACTCGCCGATTCAGCGTAACGGCCTACTGGCCGATCTCCACGTAGCGAATGGTCCCGCTGCATTCAAAAGTCTGCGTTTTTACGATAAAAGTCTTCCCTGCCCGCAGCTCCTGGCTGCCGATTTTGGGGCTTGGGGTATCTTTGGCAACCTTTGTTTTGATCTGAATCACCACGTCCTTTTTGCTTGGGTCCGTGGCATCCACGATGACCCCGTCATCCCGAATCGCCTGCATTACATAGTCCTCCAGCCACACGTCGGTGATGGTGGCGTTCATGTACTCGTTTCCGGCTACCAGCTTTTCCCCCACCAAATCCTGCCGGATGATCTCGTCAACCAGCCGCGGGGCGGTGCCGATGATGACAACCTCTGCCGTCAGATCTACCTGGGCAGATACTGCATCGTTGATCTTCTGCCCGAAAAGCTGAACACCGATGGCTCCCGCAACCACAACGACGGCGATCAAAATCAACAGATCCACTACGTTAATAATTCCAAAAAGCTTGCCTTTCTCGTTGATTATCTTCATTCCAACCTCCGTATACGGTGGGGACGACGATTGGCATCGTCCCTATAGTGCAAGATTTCAATCTATAGTGCTAATACTGCAATGGCAGTTAGTAAAAAAGTATGACCAATACGCAACCAATACGCAAATGTGCAAAATTTCAATTAATGCATTAATATTCTGTAATTTTATGTAAAACAAGACTAAGCTTTGTGCAAAATTTCAATTAATGCATGAATTATCGTAAATATATTACATTATTTACATTAACCAACATGCATTAGTTGATTTTTTGCACATTCTCTCGCCGGCCTATTAATTTCGCCCGTCTATTCTAAAGCTCGCCGGCCTATTTTAATTTCACCCGCCTATTCAAAAGCTCGCCGGCCTATTTTATCTCTACCCGCTTATTCAAAAATCCCGCGTGACATAAGGGTCTGCTCCATCTGCTGCACCCTTCTGTCCCAAGAGCACGCCCTTCCGTACTCCATACGTTTTTCCGCCTTGGAAGGATCCCGCTCCTGCAGCGCTTCCCTACATTTTACCACAAAATCCTCCCGGTTTTCAGCAATATATACGACGTCGGCATAATCCAGCACCTGCAGCGGTTCCCGGGTGCTGACGATGGGTTTCCCCGTGGCCAGATACTCATAGAATTTCAAAGGACTTACATCCTTGGATAATCTGCCTTCCCTAAAGAGGTTGAGGCAAACGTCAAATCCGGCAATGATTTCCGGTAATTGGGTTTGGGGTACCAGTCCCATAAATCGTATGTTTGGATACGCTTGCAACGAAGACAGATCTACCCCCGGCAGGCTGCGCCCGACCAAGATCAGCTCTCCCTCGGGAAAAGCTTCCGCCACGGCTTTCATGCATTCGTAATCGATGCATTCCTGGAGCATCCCCACAAAGCCGAACACCGGCTTCGGCGCGCCGGCAATTTCTTTTTGCCCTATCGACCCCTCCTGTGGCGAGACAGCCCTTTCTGAAGCCAATCCCTCCGATGCAGCACCCGATGCGTCAGGCGATGCGGCAGCTGCCCGGGAAAAGAGTTCGTAATCTACCCCGTTAGGAATTAACTCTGTATTTTCGTTGTACTCACGCAAGGTATCATACAACCCCGCCGCCGTGCAGAACACCTGACCCGCAGCGGAAGCCAGGTCCTTCTCCATAGCATCTACAACGGCCGGATCGATCATGCCCTTGTATGCGGAATGCCGGTCCACGCAGTCATAAATCACCCCTTTGTTGGGAATGAGATGTATCAAATCGCATGAGGTAGGCGAGTAACACCAAAGATATGGTTCCTTAAATCCGTGCTCCCTCATTCGCTTTCGAATATAGCGGGCAAGCCGCTTCTGGTTGATCCGGTTGATCCAGCGGTACTTATTAAAAAAAGGGAAAACGGGAGGAGGCGAATAGACCGTGATGTTCTCTTTTGCTTTCTGTCCCGGTCTTCTGAAAGCCGTCAGCCGCTTAAGGGCCGATCTGTCTTTAAGAGGCGCCAGCAGCGAAACCGGAGGATCTATATACAGAATCTCCGCATCTCTCAACCGATTCATCACATTTTGTTTGCGGGTAGGGACCGGATAATAGTTGGAGGTGGAAATGCAAACGATTTGACGCATTAAGCCCTCCTTTCCGACGGGCGGGCCAAAAGCCGTCTGGCCGCATCGATATTAATTTTCTGTGCCTCCTTCAGACGCTCTGCCGCCTCCTGCGCCTTTTCGGGCCCCCTTTGCATTGCCAAATCGATTTCATTGCAGAGCCATTCTGTGGATAGAGATGCCAAGGGCATGCAGGCAGTGGATCCGATATCCTTTATAAAACTGTCCACCTTCACATCATAGGAAATGCCGATGACAGGCGCTCCTCCCGCCGTGGCAAAGATCAAAGAGTGAAGACGCATCCCCACCACAACCTCCATGGAACCCAGCATTCCGATGAGTTCCTCCACAGTGTGCTTGTGCCTGCATTTATAATACGGACTTGTCATGCTGGCCGCAGCCTTGTCTGCGGCAGAAATATCCTTGGGAATCTCAATGGGCAAAAATATCGGCGTTACACCGTAAGTTTTCCATGCGTAATCCGCCGCTTCCCCCACCCACTCAGGATGGTGAAAATCCGGCCAGTTGCGCAGGCAAAAACCGATCTTTCGAATCCCGGAAGGAATTCCTTCTTTGGCAAAAGCCGCCTCTACCGCCGCAGGGCCGACCTTTGAAATGTTCACCGTGGGGTCTGCAGCCAGGATAATCTCCGGTTTCTCCACCTTCATTTCTTTCAACAGTTCTAAAGACACACTGTCTCTCAAGGTGATGATATCCGCTGTGTTGTTTAGCACCTTGGCGGCAATCCGGCGGTTCTTTTGGGAATTGATGGGGCCGATGCCGCAGCCGTACATAATGATTTTGCAACCGCACCACTTGGCCGCTTGCAAGGTAAACAGATAGAAGTACAGGGATCTTGAAGAGGTTACGTCCTGAATCAGGCTGCCTCCGCCGTTGACAAATATCTCGGCCTTCCGGAGACTTCGGATAAAGGCGGGCACATTAAAGATGTACATGGCTCTGGTCTTATTGGCAACCCTGGTTTCATTCTTTTTTCTCGACATGACCCAAAAAGGCATATCGGGATCGATTTCACGGAACTGGGACAGAATGGCCTTCAAAATGGCCTCGTCCCCGGCATTGCCTCTGCCGTAAGCTCCGCAAATAACCGCGCCATGCCTGCCTTTATACTGTTTGCGGCGGAGAATGGTACGATAGACCTGCTCCTGGTCTTGCCGCATACGCTCCAGAGAGAAATCCTTCTTTGCCTTTTGAAACAAGTTTTCTGCCAGCCTGCGCCTCAATTCTTCATCCACGGACAACCGATATATGTAGTCGCTGAAAGTTTCCACATCGCCGGCTTCAAAAAGGAAACCGTTCTCGCCGTGATTAATGAGGGCGGGAATACCTCCCACGCGGCTGGCCACCGCAGGACAATGTTCGTATGCGCCTTCCAATAGAGAATAGGGGAAGGTTTCCGAAAGAGAAGCCAGCACGTTGATATCCACCTTGGAAAAGAAACCTTTAATGTCGTTGATCCATCCCACAAATTCGACTCTGTGGCTGATCTTAAGCTCTTTGGTCAAGGCCCTCAACTCATCTTCGTCCTCGCCGGTTCCCGCAATCAAGAGCTTTAACCTGGGGTTTTTCCCGTAAGCAATGTTAAAGGCTCGAATTACCGTGCCGATATCTTTGATAGGAGTAAGCCGGGCCGCAATGCCGACTATGATATCTTCGTCTTCTCCTTTTGAAGGTTTGGGGGTTTCGTTGGCGCCGGAGAAATCAAGACCGTTGTAAATCGTAAAGATCCGCCAGGGATCAAATCCCCTCTCAATGAGGTTCTGTTCCATCCTGCCGGCCACCGCCATATAGAAGTCCATGTTCCGAAGGGCTATGGCGTTGATCAGACCGAAGGTATATTGTTTCAGCGGCATGCCTAAGTAATCCAGCCTGGGATCCGAGTGGACCGTAGTCATCACCGGAATCGTCCGCAGCTTTTTCACGAGCACTCCCAACATGTTCGCTTTGGCGCCGTGACAGTGGATTACATCGGGCTTGAAGCTGTCCACTTCTCTCAGGGCCATCCTCATATCATTGAAAACATTCCAGCCGTTTTCGATGACCACCACGTCCAGGCCCATTTCCCTGCCTTCGTCGGCTAAAACGCCGCTGCGAAAGCTCACCAGCCTGAGATCGTTGTTTTCCGACAGCTCCCGTGCCAAAGATAAGATATGGGTTTTGCCGCCTCCGATGTCGCCACCGGCTGCAAACAACATAATTCTCATTGGATCCTCCAAATATACATACGACCTTCACTTCCGGCTGCCCGGCACGGCCTGTCCTCTACAGACTTATATCGGACAGGCCTGTCCGGTAAATTCGTTTAATACAAGCCTGTTATAATGGTGGCCACCTGTGCCCGGGTCACCGGGTCTTTCGGCCAAACCTTTCCGCTATAGCCCGAAACAACCTGCTGTTTCACCAAGGTTTTTACATAGGGAAGCGCCCAGTCGGCAATTTGGCTATGATCTGCGAAGACGGTCAGATCCGCCTCGGCAAAACCGCGTACCTGGGTTCGCCCGATTATCGTCATAACCTCCTGCCTGCTGATGGCACCCATTGGGTTAAAGTATACTTTTCCATCCTTTGCGGTTCCCATGATGATGCCCATTCCGTACATGGCTTTAACGGATTCAAGCGCCCATGCGGGTATGTCGGCGGCATCTACGAAGGGCAGAACAACATGCTCATATCCGGCTGCTTTCTCGCCCATCCAGTTTCTCATAAGAACGGCAAATTCCGCTCTGGTAATGCTCTTGTCCGGGTGATAAACCAAACCGCTGTCCGTTTTCACTCCGTTTACTACGCCCTGTCCATAGAGGAATACAGTGTTATCCTTTGCCCAGTGTCCCTGCATATCGATGAAAGGCTGGGGCGCGGCAGGATCTCCCGGAATGGTCAGGCTGCTGCGGGAGAGATTTCCGCTCTCATCAGAGGCCATCAACGCAACCCGGTGCATGGCGCCGTCTGCGGGGGGCAAAGCAGCCGTAAGGGTCCTGGTATTTCCGTTGTACTGGAATTGCAGCGGTTTGCCGTCATATGTCAAAACCATATCCGCGGCTGCAATTCCAACATCCACTCCGTCGCTGACAATCGCTGTCAAAGTCCCGCCGCTGACACTCATCTGGATCTGAGGCGGTTCCAGGTCAACGTAGTAACCCAAGCCTCCCATTACCTGATCCAAATAGAAGGTTCCTGTTTGTTTCCCTGTGGCCAGGATCTTCATGGATGCCAGAGCGGTTGCTCCTGCAGGCAAGTTCACATGGACCTGCTTCCAACCCATGAAGTCCAGTTTCGTTCCGATGATCTCCTTTACGCCTTCGGGCGTATTTACGATCAAATTCAATGTATTTCCCGATCCGTCACCGTACACCCACAAGCTCAAACTGCCGGTTTTCTTGGTAAACGTCAAAGAAGACGGAATGAGGAGCTCGCTTTTAGCTGCCGCGGCAAAATCGTAGCGCACTTCCGCGCTTTGGTATCCGTAGCGCACCTTTGTAAGGTCCGTATTCAGGTTAACGGATATGCCCGGCTCCGGCTGCATCTGGAAGACGTGCGTTGAATTTTCAAAGGTTTCAAGCCGCCATCCGTCGCTGGTAATACGTACGTTTATCGTTGCAGACGTTCCTCCGGCGGAAGCGGTAATGGTACCCGCTCCGCTGGTGATGTTGGCTGCTGTAAATCTTCCGTTTTCATCGATGGTTCCGATTCCCCCTCCGACGCTCCAGGTATAGCATTTATCCTGGGAAACAAGCGGCAGGCGCTGATGAACTGCGGATGCGGTCAGATCGACGGTTTCCCCCGAGTTGACGGTGATTTCGGTAACCGCTTTTCCGTCGGTCTGGTTTGCGATGGTGATGCTGTCCGGCTTGGCGACAACGGTGACCTCGGCCGTGGCAACAGTGTTGCTGCTCAGCTTGGCCGTGATCTGGCCGGCTTTGGCCGAAGCGCCGGCAGTAAATGCATTGTTCTCGTCGAAGGTTCCGATGCCGTTTGAAGCGCTGAATGTAAGAGATGTGAGAGCAGGAGCCTCAACGGGGTAATAGTTTTCGTCCGTCGCCTTTACAGAGAAGATCTGTGTTGCTCCGGCCAGCATCCTCACGCTGTACGGATAGAGGTGGATGTTGGCGAGACGACCTGTGGGCGACGCTGTATTTACCAATAGAATATAGTTCGCGCAACTGCGCAGGGAGCCTTGGGAAGGGCTGTTGACGGTAGTTAGGCTGCTATCGCCGGGATAAAGGGAGTGAATAGCCGTTGAGCCTCCCCCGTCCATATTGACCGCTTCCACGCAACCCAGTTCCAGCAGACGGTTTGCCAGCTGTGACAAGGTCGCTCCTTTACTGTGACCGGTAAGCCTGCCGTCTACCGTGTAGAACACAACGCTTCCGTCAGCCCGGATGCCGATGGCCGTGCGAGGATGGATTTCCCCATTGGAAGGAGCCACATTGACACCCGCCGTGATGAGCTTTTCTCCCCCGCCCACCGCAAAGGCAACGTCGTCCCATGCAGGATCTGCAGGAAACGTGATGGTAACCGGATCACCCGGAACCAATCGTGTCAGGTTCGCCAAGGTACCAGGATAATTGGTTTCGGAGGCCATGGTGAGAAGCAGTTTCCCGGGAGGGATAAAGGTAGGCCCCGTTGCGTTCAGCACAGAGTCCACTGTTGCCTCCACGGTACCGTTCAGCCGCAGCTCTTCCGAATCAACGGAAAGCAGAATATTATAGGTAGGTATTGTTGCTTTATTCGTATAATCATTACCGAAAACCCTGGTGTAAAGCACTACACCGGATGCCTTGGTAACGGTTTTATTCAAATGAATGGACCCTATGGGTGAAGATAAGTAAGGACTGTCAATTCGAATATTCAGGTTTGCTCTTCCGATGATGGCCGTACCGTCATCGTAGAATCCCACGGTTGGATAGGACATGCTTTCGGATGTGACGAGGAGTCCGTCCTTAATGGTCATTCCGATGGGAACGCCGGTGCTCATGTCAAAATAGTCTCCGTTCATGCCGGCTATTACATACTTGCCTTCTCCCGCCGCTTTTTCAACCACGGCTTTGAAGCTTGCCGCCCCATACACATCGTTTCCATGAGAAATTACGGGAATTACTTCCCCTCCCGGATAGTATTCGATATAGTTCTCCGCAATCTTTTCTGTGTATCCGGCATTCCAATAGATCCCGTTTGCCAGTCGCGTTTTTTCACCGATGAGCAGTGATTTTCCGTAAAGCTTGTCCCCCAGGCTGTCTGCAAATGCTGTCCATCCTGTGAAAGCACTGATAAGCAGCACTATCGCCAACAGCAACGATAGCCGTGTTTTAAAATTTCTCATGTTATCATCCCTTATCCTTTTGTTTTTTAACTAGCAGTGTTGTGAGTTGTGGATTTGTTTTTGTCGGAATTTATTCGATGGAGTATGTACCTTTTACCATGACCCAAATGTCCTCGGCTGCGCTGATTCCTCTGCCATCGGCTCTTGGAATCAGGAGCAGATGGTTTCTCGTAACTGCAAAGCCTCCTTTTAGGTCCTTACCTTCCGTTACATCGGAAAGCCCGTCCTGCCCCGATGCGACGGCAAGAGCGCTTCCGCTGCGCAAGATAATCTCCGTTCCTTCTCCTCCGATCAGTTTTTTACCCGCTTCAACAAAGACAGGCTGAAACACCGCGGAAGAGCCTCCTGTGCCTTTTAAGGATGCAATTTGCGCATCCACGTAACTCTTGGTTACCACTGGGTCTTCCGCCGAACCGGGCTCATAGCCGGCAGCCCCCACCGCCACCGTTGTGACGATGAGGGCTAGCGCAACGATCATTACCGTGACATTTGCTTTGTTCATGTCCTTTCTCCTTTGTGCTTTGTTTTGGATGGCCGTCAGAAAGCCGCGATCCCAAGCTTTCGCCGGGGCGTCAAAAATCCACGATTCCCAAGCTGATGGTCAGGGCTTCATTGGTTTTCTGAAGACATTTATCGTCGATGCGGCCGATTTTTTCTCTCAACCGTTTTTTATCAATCGTTCTCAGTTGCTCCAGCAGGATCACCGAATCCTTGGCTAATCCGTTCCCTTCGGCCGGAATTTCCACATGGGTGGGAAGTTTAGCCTTATTGATCTGCGAAGTAACTGCGGCCACGATAACCGTGGGACTATATTTATTTCCAACGTCATTCTGAACTATGAGAACAGGCCGAACTCCGCCTTGTTCCGAGCCGATGACAGGACTTAAATCGGCAAAATATATTTCACCTTTCTTTACAATCAAGTCATTCACACTCTCTTCCGTACACACCGACGGGAATCCAACCCGTAACGGGTGTTATTTAGTTGTAGTATGCTTACAGTTGCAAATCTCTTGTTGTAAAAAGCGCCTTACCGCATCCGGGACTGACACTTTTTACAACAATGCTTTTTATAACAGCCTTGCTTCATATTTTTCTAAATCGATCAGGGCCTCTCCCATACCTTCCTCCGCTAAAAGCAGATTGAGCCCGCTCATTTCCTCGTATCCCCGAATCAGCTCCGTGCGTATGCGCTTTTTCTTTTCCTCTTCGTGATAGAGGTTGAGAGCTTCTCGGATCAACTCGCTCCGGTTTTTCTTCTGTTCTTCTGCTATGCGGTCTGTCTGCTCTAACAGCGAAGCAGGCAGGCTTATGATTACTTTTTTCAGATTTGACATTTGCGTACCTCTTGCTTTCCTCTCGTATATACATTCGTATATATTTTCTTATATCCGAACATATATCGAGTATAAATTACGTGTCGCATTTTGTCAAATCTTAGGACCCTGTAATTTTCTGGATGGCTAAGCCGGTCATAGCTGCGATGTCTGAAGCGACGACACCGTACTCTCCCAGTGCCTTTGCCGCTATATCCCCGGCAAACCCGTGAATATAGACTCCGCATGCTGCGGCTTCGAAACAGGAAAGGCCTTGTCCTGCCAGTGCGCCGATGATGCCGGATAGTACATCACCGCTGCCGCCTGTGGCCATGCCCGGATTTCCTGTCGTATTAATATATGTCTGTCGGTTTGGGGTTGCCACAAGGGTACCCGCCCCTTTTAAGACGGTAACGGCGCCTGTTTGTTCCGCCAAGCGGCCGGCAGACCCTACCCTGTCTGCGTTGATTTCCGCGGCGCTGCAGCCTAACAGTCTTGCTGCTTCTCCGGGATGAGGCGTTATAATCAGCCGCCCGGCGGCGCTTTTTGCCGCCTCCTTCAATCCGTCATTTCGGGCAAGTAAATTGAGACCGTCCGCATCTAGAACAATAACGGGACAGTTGCTTTTTAATACAGACTCAATTAACGGAACATTGGACAACTCATCTCCCAACCCCGGACCGATAACTAGGGCTTGATGCTCTTCAAGCCGTTCCGGTGGAAGCGATCTGGATACACAGGTGGCTTCAGGCACGCCGACCTGCAAAATGGGAAAAAGTTGTTCCGGTACAGAGACCCGTACCAGACCGGCTCCGCTTCGCAGGGCGCCTCTGGCGCTTAGAATTGCTGCCCCGGCCATACCCACGCAGCCGGCGATGATCAGAACCTTTCCGCAGTCACCTTTATGTAGCTCCTTATCTCGCTTCTTGATGAAAGTATTGACAAAGGCTTCATCAATTAAACGAAGGTTGTCCATTTTTTGTCCTTCCTTTTTCAATTGATCCATTGCGCTTATTAGGTTATTCCCTTTCCTATTGTGCTCACCGGTTTACCTGTTTCCAATCATACTTCTCTATTATTGCGATCCTATTGCGGCTTTCACCGAAACACGCTATTATTTTATCTTCTTTCCATGCATTCGTAAACCTTCCCGCCGATAAAGTAAAGAACTTGTCATAAAGTCGGCCTTGTCAATAAGATAAAGGAAAATGAGCAAAAAACCGAGTTATGTGTGGATTTTTGGTGCGATAACCTTGAAATCCCACACATAACTCAACTTTTTGCACAGAATGGACCTTTTTACAGCTGTTGATCCACACACAACTTCATTTTTTGCTCAAAATTTTGATTCTTTTATGATAATGATTTTTGTATTTGTTTCCACCATAGACTTGCGCAAATATGGGTTCTCGCGTTATAATTATTTTTTGTAAGGTCGCATGGATGATTATGCCATGCAAATGCCGGTTATCTATTTTACAGTACATGTTAGGAGGTGAAAGTATACATGGATTCCGGTCCCAGTCCTACCGATCAATGCATTGCCATTAGAAAAAATACACATGTCCCTGCTTTCACAGAATTTCTTTCGGTTTATAGCTCTTTCGGTTATTAACCTTTTTGTTCGGTTTTAACCCGGCGCTTTAACCTGACGGATTTTCTCATAAGCTGTGGACAATGTGCCAAAATAAGCAAGGAGGTATGTGCCCATGGAATACGATAGAGAAAAGCTGTCAGAGGAAAGCATCTCTCTGATTTTGCAATTAATTGAAGAAAAAAATTACATCAAGGCACGCGAAGAGCTCTTAAAATATAACGAAGTGGATATTGCAGAAATCCTGGAAGATATCATGGAGGTTGCAGGAGTTGATAAGACCATCATACTTTTCCGCACCCTTCCCAAGGATATCTCCGTGGAGGTCTTTTCCTATTTGGGCATTGAAGAACAGGTCAAAATTATTAACGGAATTACCGACAAAGAGCTCCACTACATCTTTGAGGAACTTCCTTTTGACGATATGATCGACGTGTTGGAGGAGCTTCCTGCCAACATCGTGGATAAGATTCTGGAAAAATCCACGAAAGAAGAGCGTAAACTTATCAACACCTTCCTCAATTACCCGGAGAACAGCGCAGGAAGTCTGATGACCCCGGATTATATCAGCTTGCAGAAGGATATGACGGTAAAAGAAGCGCTGGCTTATATTAAAAAGGAAGGCATGGACAGCGAGACGGTATACACCTGTTACGTCAAGGATAAGGGAAGAAAGCTCATCGGCATCGTTTCCCTGCGGTCTCTGGTCATTTCCGACGACGATGTAACTCTGGAAAACATCATGCAGACGGATTTTGTATACGTCCATGTGCTTGATGACCAGGAAATGGTTTCAAACCAGTTTAAAAAGTATGGCTTTCTCGCCATGCCTGTTGTGGATAACGAAAATAGAATCGTCGGCATCATTACCGTTGACGATATTCTCGATATTATCGATGAAGAAACCACGGAAGACTTCCAGAAGATGGTGGGTGTTACCGCTTCTACAGAGGAATATCTGGATATGAGCGTATGGAAGCATGTGAAGAATCGCTTCCCTTGGCTGCTTTTCCTGATGGTTTCTTTGATGATTACAGGAATGATCATCGCGCAGTTTGAAGTTCTCCTGTCTAAAGTCATTATCCTTGTGGCATATCTTCCGCTCCTCATGGGTACGGGCGGAAATTCCGGTTCCCAGTCGGCGACTCTGGTCATACGCGGAATTGCCGTGGGAGACATTCTGCCCAAGGACGCTTGGCGGATATTATGGAAAGAACTGCGGGTCAGTTTTCTGATCGGCGCGGGACTCAGCCTGCTGAATTTCACCAAGATCATGTTGCTGGATGGTGAAAGCGCCGCCATAGCCCTTACGGTATGCGGTGCCATGCTCATCATTATTGTGATGGCCAAGACCATCGGCGGAATGCTGCCCATGCTGGCCAAAAAGCTCGGTATCGATCCGGCGCTTATGGCAAGCCCAATGATCGCATCCCTCATCGATATGATTTCCGTCATAACTTATTTCGCTCTCGCCACCCTCATTTTGGGGCTATAGTATTTTATGGAAGGCGCTGTTCTAGATCGTTGTATTCGGGGGTGTTGTATTTGGCATCAGACACTTTTTACGGCTAAAAGTGCCTGATGCCAAATGCAACATCCCTAAACGCAATATTAAATACAAGTGTAGTACATAAAGGAGGAGAAAATGGAACGGGCAGTTATCGAACGGACAATTGAAAATCTCAAAAGAAACGGCTTTAGCGTCAAGTATTTTGAAGACAGCCGGTCTGCAAAAGAGGCCATTCTCAACGAAATCGGACCGGATCAAACCGTTGGCTTTGGCGGCTCCATGACCGTAGCAGATTTAGGTATTTACGAGGCCCTAAAAGAGAAAGGCAATCATGTTTACTGGCATTGGAAGGCCGGTGAAGGTGAAGACAGAAAAACCCTATTAAAGCGGGCAGTCACCGCGGATGTCTATTTTTCCGGTACCAATGCCATAACCGAATGCGGCCGACTGCTCAATATTGACGGAACGGGAAACCGGCTCTCCGGTTTACTTTATGGACACGACAAGGTCATTATCGTATCCGGCGTAAACAAGATTGCCCGCAGCCTGGACGAAGCCTTTGTCCGCATCAAAAATATTGCAACTCCGGCCAACGCAAAGCGGCTGAATCTAAAAACACCCTGCGCTACAGTGGGAAAATGTATGAATTGCGATAATCCCGACCGCATATGCAAAGCGACTCTTATCCTCGATCGCCAGCCCGGAGGCGTTCCCATTACAATTTATCTCATAAATGAGAACCTGGGTTACTAATTAGCCTCTCCCCTTGACACAGAATTGTCAATATGCTATTGTTTAAGAAGCGATACGGTGTACTAGTTCTAACGCTTTCAGAAGATCATTATTTATGAAAAGAGGAGAGAAAATGACAAACTTAGCCGAAAAGTATATTGAGATCGTGAAACAACGGAATCCGGGCGAACCAGAGTTCCAGCAAGCCGTAGAAGAAGTTCTCCGCTCTCTGGAGCCGGTTTTGGCAAAGCACCCCGAATTTGAGAAGGCCGGTCTGATTGAAAGGCTTATCGAGCCTGAGAGAGCAATTCAATTTAGAGTTGCCTGGGTTGATGACTCCGGTCAAGTTCAGGTTAACAGAGGGTACAGATATCAGTTTAACAGCGCCCTCGGCCCCTACAAAGGCGGGCTCAGATTTGCGCCGAACGTAAATCCAAGCGTAATGAAATTCTTGGCCTTTGAGCAGATTTTCAAGAACGCACTCACCGGTCTTCCCATTGGCGGAGGAAAAGGCGGAGCAGACTTTGATCCGACCGGTAAATCCGATGGTGAAATAATGAGATTCTGCCAAGCTTTCATGAATGAGCTGTACAGACATATCGGCCCGTACACCGATAGCCCTGCCGGCGATTTAGGCGTCGGAGCCAGAGAGATCGGATACCTGTATGGTCAGTATAAGAAGCTCGTCAATAGATTCGACGAGACCGTAACAGGTAAACATATTAATTACGGCGGGCTCAACGGAAGAGCGGAAGCCACAGGATTCGGAATCGTCTATTTTGCCGATTGCATGCTGAAAGCCAACGGCGAAGAGCTGGCGGGCAAAAAAGTCGTTATCTCCGGTTTCGGTAATGTAGCTTGGGGCACAGCGCTCAAATTAGAAGAGTTAGGCGCTAAAGTAATCGCTTTCTCCGGTCCGGACGGATATATTCTGGACGAAGCCGGCGTTACGGGAGAGAAAATCGATTACTTCCTCGAACTGAGAAACAGCGGAAAGAATATCTGCCAGCCTTATGCAGACAAATTCCCCGGCGCAGTATTCGTTCCCGGAAAGAAACCTTGGGAAGTTAAAGCCGACTTGTACATCCCCTGCGCAATGCAGAATGATATCCACCTGGAAGACGCCAAGAACATCGTTGCTTCCGGAGCTAAGTATCTTTGCGAAGGCGCAAACATGCCTACCACCAATGAGGCCCTGGATTATCTGATGAAGAACGGCGTTATCGTTGGTCCTTGCAAAGCTGCCAATGCCGGCGGTGTGGCCTGCTCCTGCATCGAGATGGGCCAGAACGCAGGACACACTGTATTCTCACCCGAGCAGGTTCACGCCCAGCTCAAGAGCATCATGGTCAATATTCATGACAGCGCCGCCAAAGCGGCACAAGACTATGGACTCGGTTACAACCTGGTCGCCGGCGCGAATATTGCCGGTTTCATGAAGGTAGCCAACGCAATGATGGCACAGGGTGTGGTCTAAACCCGAATTCGGGCCATAAATCGCATATTGTGGCAAATCACATACACATATACAAAGAGAGCGGTTGCAACCGCTCTCTTTATTTGATTCCCTTTATTTGATTAGCTATTGTTCCGCTAACTTTTTATAGGTTTCGTACCTTTCGGCTGCATCCGCCTCCGCCTTTTCAAACAGTTGCTCCGCTACCTCCGGGAACTCCGAGAGCAGAGCCGTATACCTTACTTGACCCATTAGGAACTCACGGAAAGGTCTGGACGGTGCCTTGGAATCCAAGATGAAGGGGTTCTTGCCTTCTTTCTTCAACTCCGGATTGTAGCGATACAGATGCCAGTAACCGGTCTCCACCGCATCCTTCATGTCTTCCTGGGTCTTGCCCATTCCCTTCTTGATGCCGTGGTTGATGCAGGGAGCGTAGCAGATAATCAGCGAAGGACCATCGTATTTTTCGGCTTCGATAAGCGCCTTGAGCAGCTGGTTCTTGTCTGCCCCCATACCCACCTGCGCCACATAGACGTAGCCGTAGGACATGGCCATCATGCCCAGATCCTTTTTCTTGATCTTCTTTCCGGAAGCCGCAAACTTGGCAATGGCAGCCGTGGGCGTTGATTTTGAGGACTGGCCGCCGGTATTGGAGTACACTTCCGTGTCAAATACGAGAACGTTGATGTCTTCTCCCGATGCCAACACATGGTCCAATCCGCCGTATCCGATATCATAGGCCCAGCCGTCTCCGCCGACCGCCCAGATGGATCTCTTAACAAGGAAGTCTTTCCGGTCCAGGATCTCTTCAACGAGAGCCTTGGATTCTTCATCGAGAGACGCCGTATTTTCAAGAGCCGTAAGCACTTTTTCACTGGCCTCTCTGGAGACCGCGCCGTCACTCTTTGTGGCGATCCAGTTTTCAAAGGCTTCTTTCATTTCCGAAGGAATATCTTTTGTAAGCAAGACCTCCATGCAGTCCTGTATCTTATCTCTCATCTGACGGACGCCGAGGGCCATACCGAGGCCATACTCTGCGTTGTCCTCAAACAGCGAGTTGGCCCAGGAAGGTCCTCTTCCGTTTTCATCCTTGCAGTAAGGCATGCTGGGAGCCGATGCGCCCCAAATGGAGGAACAACCCGTGGCATTGGCAATCATCATCCGATCGCCAAAGAGCTGTGTCACAAGCTTGATATAAGGAGTCTCACCGCAACCTGCGCAAGCGCCGGAGAACTCAATATAGGGCTGTGCGAACTGGCTGCCTTTAATGCTGGACTTGTTCATCAGGTCATCCTTGATGGATACAGTCTGGCTGTAATCCCAGTTTTCCGCCTGATCCAGCTGGGTGCCGATGGGCTTCATCACAAGTGCCTTGGTCTTTGCCGGGCAGATGTCCGCGCAGTTTCCGCAGCCCAGGCAGTCCAGAGGTGATACCTGCATTCTGTATTCCAGACCTTCTAGGCCCTTTCCTACGGCCTTCAAGGTCTTAAAGCCTTCGGGTGCACCGGCTTTCTCCTCAGCGGAAAGCAGCGCCGGGCGAATGGAAGCATGGGGGCATACGAAGGAACACTGGTTGCACTGAATGCAGTTTTCCGGAATCCATTCCGGCACATTGACCGCAACGCCTCTCTTTTCGTAGGCTGCGGTTCCCGATGGGAAGGTCCCGTCTTCTCTGCCGACAAATGCGCTGACAGGAAGTTCATCCCCTTCCTGGCGGTTCATGGGAATCAAAACTTCCTCGATGAATTCGGGAACATCCTTGGCTTCAACTTCTTCGTCAATCGCATCCGCCCATTCGGCCGGTACGTTGACCTTTACAAGCTCTTCTATTCCTTTGTCGATGGCCGCGTTGTTCATGGCCACAATGTTTGCGCCTTTCTTGCCGTAGGTGTGTTCCACGGCCTCTTTCAGATATGCTACCGCATCCTCAATGGGAATGACCTTGGCCAGCTTAAAGAAAGCGGACTGCATGATCATATTGATCCGATTTCCCAGCCCCAGTTCTTCTGCGATCTTTGTCGCATTGATGGTATAGAAGTTGATCTCATTTTCTGCAAGATATCTCTTCATGGACGCCGGAAGATGCTCGGAAAGCTCTTTCTCGTCCCACAGGCAGTTCAGCAGGAAAGTGCCGCCCTTCTTCAAGCCCTTCAGCAGGTCGTATTGATGCACGTACGCCTGGGTGTGGCATGCGACAAAATCCGCCTCATTGATCAGATAAGTCGATCGAATCTTTTCCTTCCCGAAACGAAGATGAGAAACGGTCACGCCGCCGGACTTCTTCGAGTCATATGAGAAGTATCCTTGAGCGTACAAATCTGTCTTGTCTCCGATGATTTTAATGGCGTTCTTGTTGGCGCCCACCGTGCCGTCGGAACCCAATCCCCAGAATTTGCAGCGGATGGTGCCTTCCGGTTCCGTAAAGATTCCTTTTACCGTTTCAAGGGAAGTATGGGTCACATCATCCACAATTCCGATGGTGAATTGATCCTTAGGCTCGTCCTTTGCAAGGTTATCATAGACAGCAACAATCTGGCCGGGAGTCGTGTCTTTGGACCCGAGTCCGTAGCGGCCGCCGTAGATTTCCGGAGCGTCTTTGTCATTGAAGTACATGGTCCTCACGTCCATATAGAGAGGATCGCCAAGGGCGCCGGGCTCCTTTGTCCGTTCCAATACGGCAATTCGTTTAACCGATTTCGGCATAACGGCCTTCAGGTATTCGGGAGCAAAAGGCCTGTACAGTCTGACCTTAATCAGGCCCACTTTCCGGCCCTGTTTCATAAGATAATTAATAGTCTCTTCAATCGTCTCGCAGACAGAGCCCATTGCAATGATTACATGCTCCGCCTCAGGATGCCCTACATAGTCGAAAAGTTTGTACTTTCTGCCGGTCAGATCACTGATCTTGTTCATATAATCTTCCACAATGGCCGGTACGGTTTCGTAAAACTTATTGGAAGCTTCCCTTGCCTGGAAGAAGATGTCCGGGTTCTGCGCCGTGCCGCGGATAACCGGGCGCTCCGGGTTCAGCGCGTTGTCGCGGAATCTCTGCACCGCGTCCATATCCAGCAGCTTTGCAAAATCTTCATACTCAATGACTTCAATTTTTTGAACCTCGTGGGAGGTACGGAAACCGTCAAAGAAATGAAGGAAAGGCACCCGGCTTTTAATAGCCGCAAGATGCGCGATCCCTCCCAGATCCATAACTTCTTGAACGGAACAGGATGCCAAAAGGGCAAAACCCGTCTGCCTTGTGGCCATTACGTCGGAATGATCTCCGAAAATACAAAGGGCGTGGGTGGCCAGTGTCCTTGCGGAAACGTGGAACACGCCCGGGAGCAATTCTCCCGCAATTTTATACATATTCGGAATCATCAACAAAAGTCCTTGCGAAGCGGTGTAAGTAGTCGTTAAAGCGCCTGCCGCCAAGGAGCCGTGAACAGCCCCTGCAGCGCCGGCCTCAGACTGCATCTCAACAACATTAACTTCTTGTCCAAAGATGTTCTTTTTTCCATAAGCTGCCCATTCATCAACTGCTTCTGCCATATTGGAAGAAGGCGTGATGGGATAGATCGCCGCAACATCCGTAAACGCGTAGGATACATACGCCGCAGCGGTGTTGCCGTCCATGGTTTTCATGTTTTTCTTCTGCCCCATATCTTTCTCCTTTGCTGTACAATCTATATTAATACATCAAATACATTCCCAACCATATTGTTCCTGATTGTCTGTGTTTATATAATTATAATTGTTGTGTCTGTATTTGCCATATTCAAAAGTATAAATCTTAGAAATGTGGAGCCCCACAATGTCTAACAAGTCGCATAATATTATATTAAATATTAGGGATTTAATCAAGTAAAGCGCAAGGAAAAGCTGTAATAAAGTTGGGTATTGATTCATTTCCTTTTCACCATAATCATATAAGGATATGGGTGAATTTACGGATATTATTGCGTAATATGGAAAATCCATTATATAATGAAAACAAATTTAGGGGGTGCACATGAACAAGCTCAAAGAATTATTCACAGATTGGCGATACCTGAAATTTTCGTTTTATATTATTTTCACGGCCGCGCTGCTTTATATACTGTATTTTATCATAAAGAATTTCAGCGCCGTGTTCACGTGGGTCCTCGGCGCTCTCGGCAGTATTTGCGCCGCTCTTTCCCCCCTTTTTATCGGCCTTGTGTTGGCTTATCTGCTCAGTCCCCTCGTGGACATCGTAGACAATAAAATCATTAGCAAGCTTTTCTTCAAGCTGCCGCGAAGCCAGAAAAAGGCGGAAAAACAGCTGCAGGCGCGGAGAACTTTAAGCATACTCCTTACCTATATTATAATCTTGCTTATAATAATCCTTTTGATCTATTCCTTTGCTTTCCTCATCGTGGGACAATTGGTCTTCACCGGACTCACGGGCGTCCTTGAAAGCATTGTCACGTATTTTTCGCAATACGAAGAGTTGTTCCGGAATTTCATAAACTCGCTGCCGGACAACGGACTGGAAGCTCGATTTGAAACGCTGATTGACGATGTGGCGCAGTGGATCTCCAGAAATTTCAGCGGCGAAGCGGTTCTCGACTTCATCGCAGGACTTGGAGGAAGCTTGGTCAACGTGGCCTTGGGTATGGTGGTGTCCATCTATTTGATTAAAGACAAGGACTTTTTCAAGAGGCTTTGGAGAAAGGCGATTCACCTGCTATTCCCAATGAAACAAGCCGCAAAGATAAACGAAGTATTGTACGATATGGACGTGATTTTTTCAAAATTCCTGCGGGGACAGCTTTTGGACGCTCTCATCGTGGCCATCATAACCTCTATGGTCTTGACGATTCTGCGTCTGGATTTCGCTGTCCTACTGGGCTGTTTTGCCGGCATTACCAACATCATTCCTTATTTTGGCCCCGTTTTTGGCGCCATTCCGGCAATCGTCGTAGCGCTGTTTACCGGCGGTTTTTCCAAAGCGCTTGTAGTATTGATTGCCTTTGTTATTATCCAACAGATCGATGCAAATCTCATCTATCCCAAAGTGGTGGGCTCAAGCACCGGCCTTCATCCTGTATTCGTGTTGCTGGCAGTCACCTTCGGCGGCTACTTCTGGGGACTCCTGGGCATGATACTCGCCGTTCCCGTAGTTGCATGCATCAAGCTTTTCATCCTGCGTAAAGCCGGGGACATAGAGTAGATCAGAGCAATTCATTAGTCACCTCAACCGCTGACAGCCTCCTAGGAAAATGTGATGACAGTACCGCTTTTTCCTTCCAGCGCCTCCAGGGCTTTACTCAGAGAGGCAATAATCGCTTTTTTGCCGGGATTGGCTTTTACAAATTTGACAGCCGCCTGAACCTTTGGCAGCATGCTTCCCGGCGCAAAATGGCCCTCTGCCATGTGACTCTCCGCTTCTGCCACCGTAAGGGCATCCAGGTCCTTCTGATTCGGCTTGTTGTAATTTAGGGCAACTTTATCAACAGCAGTAAGGATCAGCAGCGCATCCGCTTCTAACTGTTCCGCCAGCAGTTCGGCGGCAAAATCTTTATCGATAACGGCGGCCACACCTTCCAACGAACCATCCGGCTGTTCGATTACCGGAATACCGCCCCCGCCTGCGGCGATGACAATACCGGAGCCGCAAAGCTGCTTCACTGTATCAATCTCAACAATTCTCTGCGGGATCGGAGAAGCGACCACGCGACGCCAGCCTCTTCCCGCATCCTCCTTCATCACATACCCTTTCTCCTCCATCAACACTTTGGCCTCTTCCTCGGTGTAAAAAGAGCCGATGGGCTTTGTGGGATTTTGAAATGCGGGATCATCGCTATTTACCACTACCTGTGTTACAAGTGTAGCAACGGGTATACCTTTTTTTTGCTTAGCCAGCGCCATTCCAAGGGCCTGTTGAATGTGATAGCCGATATAGCCCTGGCTCATAGCTCCTACAACATCAAAAGGCATAACAGGAGTTACGTCCTTTGCCGCTTCCGATGCGATCAATATTCTCCCTACTTGAGGGCCGTTTCCGTGCACGATGGCAATTTCATAGTTTCTGTTTATAATCTCTACCAGGTATTCACAGGTTCTTTTTACAACTTCCAACTGGGCCTCCGCAGTGGCAGCAGAATTGGAATCCTGAAGGGCGTTGCCTCCCAGCGCGATTACTATTTTGCTCTTTCCTTCTGTCATGCAATCCTCCCTCAGCCTGCGATCTGAATATTTGCTTGATCCTTCATGTTTTCAGTCTCCACCAACGTTATTGACTTGGCGTTATATAACGTGGCCACAAGTACGGCCTTTATGGTGTGCATGCGGTTTTCCGCTTCATCAAAGACTACCGAATGGTGGCTTCTGAACACTTCATCCGTTACCTCACGGATGTCATAACCTTTTTCCATCCACTCTTTTGCCATTTTTGTTTCGAAATCATGGAAGGAAGGCAGGCAGTGCATAAAAAGAACGTTGGGATTCCCGGTCTGTTTGAGGGTTTCCGCAGTTACTTTATAAGGAGTCAGCATTTTTACTCTGACAGGAATCTGGTCTTCTTCTCCCATGGAGCACCAAACGTCTGTATAAATTACATCCGCATCCTTCAGACAGTCCGCCATATGGCTTACCTCAATAGTTGCGCCCGTTTCCTCGGCGATTGCCTTCGCATCGGCCAGCACCTGCCCGTCTATCTTCAGTTCTTTTGGGCCATAGGCCACAAAATGCATTCCCATCTTCGCGCAGCCGTACATCCAAGCATAGCTCATATTGTTTCTGATGTCGCCGCAAAATACAACTTTAATATCCTTAAGCGGCTTTTTACAATGCTCTTCGATGGTCATCAAGTCGGCCAGAATCTGCGTCGGGTGATCTACGTCCGTCAGCCCGTTCCATACAGGAACCCCTGAATATTTCGCCAGGTCTTCCACCACCTTCTGGTCAGAGCCCCGATATTCGATGCCATCATACATTCTGCCCAGTACTTTTGCCGTATCTTCAAGGGATTCCTTTTTGCCCATCTGAGAGCAGTTGGGATCTAAAAAAGTTACGTGTCCGCCTTCATCAAGGCATGCGACTTCAAATGCGCATCTCGTTCTTGTGGAGGGCTTTTCGAAAAGCAGGACGATGTTTTTCCCGCGGAGCAGCGAACCGGTGATTCCCGCTTTTTTCTTTGCTTTCAAATCATGGGCAAGATCCAAAAGGTAGCGGATTTCGGCGGGAGTATAGTCCTTTAAGGTTAGAAAGCTTTTTCCTTTTAAATTCACTTTCATTTTGATTACCTCTCTTCCATATTCACAAAATCGAACTATCAAAGGGATGGTTCCGATTCTTAATTCTAATGAGTATTTATTAATCATCTTTAATATATATGATTAATAATTATACATAGTTGTGCATAATAATCAATACTAATTTTAATAATTTTTAATATTTCCTGAATTGCAATAACAAGTTGAACTATTCTCCGTACCTTGACCAATCTCTGTTGTTAAAGAGCATAGATTAAATCGAGTTCCTCTTCGAAGAGCTCCTCCGGGGTTTTGTAGCCTAGGATCTTTCTAGGGAGGCCATTCATCCATTCCTCTATTCGCTCGATGGCCTCTAAGCTGTAATCGGAAATCTTCTTCCCTTTCGGGATGAAGCGTCGTATCATGCCATTATGGTTTTCATTGGTGCCTCGTTCAAATGAGGAGAAGGGGTGGGTAAAGTATACTCCTACATTCTGTTCTTTCAGTCTGGACAGGGAGGCGAACTCAGATCCGTTGTCGGAAGTGATAGTCTTGAAAGCTTCATGGAACTGACTGCCAAATTCCTCCTTGATCGTATCAATTTCCTTCATTACTGCTTCTGCTGTTCTTGCTGAAATTTTACGAATCAGTGCGTTTCTGGTCTTCCGTTCGACGATAGTCAACAAGCTTTCGTCCTCCTTGGATTTTGAACCGATGACTGTATCGATCTCCCAGTGGCCGAATTCTTCTCGTTCCTCCACATGGGAAGGACGGCTTTCAATACTGTCACCGAGGTTTCGCTTGTTTGCCCTGATACGAACCCCTTTAGGGCTGCGCCTCAGTTTTAGTGGCAGGTCAGTATTCTTAACCTTTAGGAGCCCCAAGTCGATGTAGTTATAGATGGTCTTGGTGCAAAGCATCTTATCAAATTTACCAGTTGCTGCGGCCCTACCCACGGCAGAGTCCACGGACCAATCTTCCTCTAACATCATCTTCTCAATATAGCCTACGAACTCACTGCACTGTAGCAGCTCGTACCTGCGACCAGTGTTGCGGCGATTTGCCTCATATTTAGCCTGACCGGCATCAGCATAGTAGATTTTTACAAATTTGCCCTGCTTTATCTGTTCCACTGTGCCACGCCTAAGTTCGTTTGTAATGGTGTTTATGGGACGATTTAGCAGCTTTGCGATGGCATAAGCAGTTTTGCCTTCACCAGCCAATAACTCGATTTTTACCCGCTCTTTAAAAGCTTAGAGTATAATTTTAGTTGGCAAAGAAAGAAAAAAGGAAGAGAGCAAAGCCCCCTTCCCCTCATACAAGAATTCCTGTAAGATAAGTTTGTGACAACAACCAACAGGAGGCTTGTATGATGAAAACTATATTATCAGAGAAGGAACTAGACTTCAATACTTTAGAGAAAGAGATTTTCCGAATTGGATGCGAGTATGCAGCAAGCCTGATGGAAGAAGTGCTAAAGCAGATGGATAAACAACTTGCAGAAAGCAGGGATAAAAAGACGTATCGGCATAAGGGCAGCCGGGCTACAACATTAAAAACACTAATGGGTGAGGTTACCTATGATAGAACCGTATATGAGACAACCCTTGAAACGGGTGAAAAAGCCTGCGTTTACCTGTTGGATGAAGTGTTGAAAATGGCTACCTTTGGGAAAGTGACAAGGAATCTCGCAACAAGGATCGCCGAGAGTGTAAGTGTCTGTTCTTACCGGGAAACAGCGGATAAAGTGAGCAGCATGACAGGGCAAGCAATTAGCCACGGAGGTGCCTGGAATGTGATACAGGACTTGGGCGAGAAGCTAGAGAAAGTAGAGAAAGCCGAAGCGCAGAAGGCGGAAAAAGGTGAAGGAAAAGGTGAGATAACCACAGCCATACTGTTTGAAGAAGCGGATGGCGTTTGGATCAATATGCAGGGGAAAGACCGTCCGGAAAATGCAAGGAAACGTGAGATGAAGATGGCAGTAGCCTATGATGGATGGGAAAAGGAGTCGGAAAGACGTTATTCCCTGCGAAACAAGATAATGGTTTGCGGCTTCGAAGATGCAGGATCCTTTCAAAAAAAGAAGGAAGGAGCCATCGCTTCCGTATTCAACACCGATGAAATTGAAATACGCATTCTAAACGGAGATGGAGGAGAGTGGATCAAGGGAGGGCTTGTGGATGAAGATGTACATTTCCAGCTGGACCCATTCCACAAGAACCGTGAGATCCTAAGGAAAGTAAAGAATGTAGAGCAGAGAAAGATCATACACAAATTGCTTTCGGAAAAGAGGATTGCAGAGCTATTGCAATATTTAAGATGGATCGGGGAACAGGAAGAGGAGCCGGATGAACAGAAGAAGCTTCTGAAGCTTTATCAATACTTCAGAAGCAATCAGGAAGGTCTCATTCCCTATCAGGAAAGAGGGTTGAAACTACCATCGCCACCGGTGGGTGTAGAATACCGAAATCTTGGAACAATGGAGCACCATGTATGTGATGGTGCAGCCAAGCGGATGAAGCATCAGAAAGCCAGTTGGAGCAAGCAAGGTGCATCAAACCTAGGACGTATCTTGTGCAAGAAAGTATGTGGAAAGCTTCATCAAGCCGTAACGTCCTTATCAAAGGTGGAATTGCCGGAGCGGTATACGCAAGAGATAGAGGAAATCCTAAGTGCAGCAAAAGCTCCGAAGACGGATGGGCAAGGCTATCTTTACCCAGTTAGAGGAGGCAAGCCCTTTAACAGTACATTCGTAACAAACGGCCGTAAAGCGATTATCAATCTGCTAAATGATAGAGTTAGCAGTGAACTGATTTATCGGTAAGATGGATAGCCGGCAGGCGGAAGCAAAATCACGAACAAACCAACCATACTGTGGATAGTGCCGCCATGTGGACAACCTGAGAGGTTGACGCACAAGGCTTGGACAACAAAAGACACGTTGCCCACACTCTCCACAATGACTAGCTGCTGCTGCGACGCCTGCGCCGGTGAGAAAGAGCGTTTATGCCGCGAAAGCCTGTTTATTTGGGGCTGTCCCTCTGGTAAACTCTCGGCGGCAGAAATGACGCCCGACAGAGAGCGGGTCTATCTTCTGCCTGAAAAAAGGGGTGTCCAGAGGGACAGGGGCCCCATGTAAACAGGACCGTGGAATAAATGCGGCATATCCATCAAAACATCACAGGAAACTTGTGTGGACAAAACTTGCCAACGATTACTTGACACTAACCTTTAAAAGATAGATGTTTATTCTTTCGCGGATTAGGTGTAAACTGTGAGTGATCCATAGTGATTCGCCTTTCTGTGTATGTTTTGTGGTAAAACTATTTTACAACAGAAATCGTCACTATGGATTCCTTATTAGTTCAAC